>NZ_JAGGQW010000040.1 GCF_018613065.1 Bacillus sp. ISL-7
GATTTTAGTTTAGCGTTTACAACTGTTTGGTACTATGCTTGTGTTGCGATTCATATATCGTAAATAAAAGCATTTTTAAACCATAGGAAGCAAACGCTTTCAATAATCTCAGATCATATGGAGGAGGGAAAGTCCTACATGCATATTGTCGTATGTGTCAAACAAGTACCAGATACAAAAATTATTAAAATTAATCCTAAAACCAACACACTCGACCGTCGCAGTGCACCAGCCATCTTGAACCCTTACGATGCCCATGCAGTTCAGGAGGCCGTAAAAATTAGGGAAATAACAGGAGGTACCATTTCCGTCTTATCAATGGGACCACCGCAAGCGACTGATATTATCAAGAAGAGTGTGGAAATAGGTGCTGATAAAGGATATTTAATTTCTGACCGTGCCTTTGCAGGGGCAGATACACTGGCAACTAGTTATGCGATTTCGAAAGCTTTAGAAAAAATCAATAAGGAACACCCAGTTGACATGATTATTTGTGGGAAGCACGCGATTGATGGTGATACAGGACAAGTTGGACCTGGTATTGCAAGAAGAATGGATATCCCGCCAATCACTAATGTAATTGAAGTGTCTGAAGTCAATCAGAAAGAAAACACCGTTCTTATTAAACGGAAATTAACCAATGGCTATGAATTGATTCAATCCAATCTTCCATGTTTATTGACGGTTGAAAAAGAAATTAATGACATCGATTATTCGCCAATGCCGAACATGATTAAAGCGGCAAGGTACGAACCAATTATTTGGGCAGTAAGTGACTTTGAAAATGTAGAACGGTCGCAACTAGGACTAAAAGGTTCACCAACCATTGTTGGAAAAATGTTTACGCCACCACGTCCAGAAGGCGGGAAAAGACTAGAGGGTACTAGTGATGAACAGGTTAACCAGTTAATGGCGTTGTTGATGGAGAAAAAGGACCTGTTAACAATCCAATCATCTAAATAAAAACGATTATCTTTTGTCATGGGGGGGAATATACATGAATCTAGACGATTATCGGGGAGTCTGGGTATTCATCGAACAAAACGATGGTAAAGTAGAAGGCGTTTCTCTAGAATTACTTGGTGCTGGAAGGAGGCTAGCGGATAAATTACAAGTTCCTTTAGCGGGCTTTTTACTAGGCAATGAAGTAAAAACTTTAGCAAATAAAATTATTTCTTATGGTGCAGATATCGTATACATGGTCGACCACCCTGTATTGAAGAATTACCGTACTGAATCATATATGAAGGGCGTAATGCTCCTCGCTGAAAAATATAAGCCAGAAATTATCCTTTATGGCGCAACACCAAACGGTAAAGATTTAGCTAGTGCCGTAGCAACAGATTTAAACACAGGATTAACTGCGGATACTACAATGCTTGATGTGGATGTTGATAATAGATTACTAGAAGCTAGCAGACCTGCCTTTGGCGGTAATATCATGGCGACAATCCTATGTAAAAAACATCGCCCGCAAATGGCAACCGTCAGACCAAAGGTAATGAAGGCACTAGAACCGGTATCAGGAAGAACAGGTAAGATTATTGAAGAAAAAATATCACTGCAAGAAGAAGACATGCGTACAAAAGTGTTACAAATTGTGAATGACGTAACAAAAAAGGCCAATCTAGCTGATGCACATGTAATCGTCTGTGGAGGGAAAGGAATGGGAGATGTGCAAAACTTCCAGCTCCTTTATGAATTTGCGGAAACGATTGGAGCGACTATTGGAGGTACTCGTGATGTGGTTGAAGCAGGCTGGCTGCCACACCATCTTCAAGTTGGCCAAACTGGTGAAACAGTTACACCCAAAATTTATTTTGCTATAGCACTTTCTGGTGCAATTCAGCACGTTGTCGGCATGAAAAATTCGGATGTAATTATCGCTATAAACAAAAATCCAAATGCACCAATTTTTGATGTTGCCACATATGGAATCGTAGGAGATGCTATGGAAATTCTCCCAAAACTTATCGAGCAATTTAAGCAGCTTAGAACTGAAAAAGGTGGTGAAATAAGCTATGCATGAAAAATTTGATGTGATTGTCGTTGGGGCAGGTCCAGCTGGAAGTGCATGTGCCCTCACGTGTGCCAAAAATGGACTAAACGTTTTGCTTATTGAACGTGGAGAATACCCAGGAGCCAAAAACGTGATGGGAGGGGTATTGTACCGCAAACAAATGGAAGAATTAGTTCCTGAATTTTGGAAAGAAGCACCACTTGAGAGACCTGTCATTGAACAGCGCTTTTGGATGATGGATAAGGAATCGGTCATTCAATTCGGCTATAAAGGTCTTGAATGGGGAATGGAACCATATAATAACTTTACAGTCCTTCGGGCTCAGTTTGACCAATGGTTTGCTAAAAAGGCAGTAGACGCCGGGGCATTACTTATTAATGAAACGGTAGTAACTGAATGTATAGTTGAAAATGGCAAGGTTGTCGGGGTTCGTACTGATCGTCCGAATGGAGAGGTATTTGCAAATGTCGTGGTGCTTGCAGACGGTGTTAACTCTCTTCTTTCAAAACAGTTAGGCTTTCATAAAGAATTTCGTCCAGATGAAGTAGCCTTAACAGTAATGGAAGTTGTTAATTTACCAAAAGAAAAAATAAATGACCGTTTTAATTTGGAAGATAACCAGGGTTGTACAATTGAAATCTTTGGTGATTCAACAAAGGGTAATCTTGGAACCGCTTTTGTTTACACGAATAAAGAGAGCTTGAATATCGGAGTGGGTACAACACTATCGAGCATGATCAAAGCGAAAATCAAGCCATATGAGCTTCTAGACTACTTAAAAACTCACCCCATGGTCAAGCCAATGCTTGCTGGTGGAGAATCTGCTGAGTATCTTGCTCATCTTATTCCTGAAGGTGGTTATCGTTCGGTACCGAAAGTAGCTGGTAATGGAGTTATAGTCGTCGGTGATGCAGCACAGCTAGTAAATGCCATTCATCGTGAAGGTTCGAATATGGCGATGTCATCAGGAAAGATGGCTGCTGAAGCCGTAGTTCAGGCACATAAAAGTGGGGACTTCAGTGAATCAAGCTTAAATAGCTACCGTGACGCGCTTAATAGTAGTTTCATAATGAAGGATTTAGAGAAGTACAAGGATGCGGCACATACGTTTGAGAAATACCCACAATACTTTAATGAATATGTTCCAATGATGAATAAAGCGATGAGCAAGTTCTTTACAGTTGATGGGACTCCAAAGCGTGAAAAACAAAAACAAATAATGAAGAGTGTAACTGCGGAAAGAGGAACAATTAGAGTATTGCAAGATATCTATCGTGCTTGGAAGGCGGTGAAATAATGTCAACGAAGAATATCGAGGAAAAACAGTATCTGCTCCGTTTTAAGTGTGATACAAAGTCTCATTTGACCGTAATGGATCATGACGTATGCATGACAAAATGTCCCGATAAAATTTGTACAGTATTTTGCCCAGCGGAGGTTTATAAGTGGGAAGGAACACGGATGCAGGTTGGCTATGAAGGATGCCATGAATGTGGAAGCTGCCGGATCGGCTGCCCATACCAGAACATTAAATGGGAATATCCAAAAGGCGGACACGGGATTGTATTCCGTTTAGCGTAAATTGGATATAAATGAAAATGTGACCGTGTGTGACCAATCCGTGAGCATTTTGTGAGCAATTGTGAACAAAAAAAAATACTCTTAACTATTCGTATGGGTGCTATTTATTCGCCAAAAACTGATTACATTCTCAGACATCATATACGTCCATATAAGCCTTCTTGGGAAAAATAAGGTAGTTGTACCTGAAATGGATTTAAACAACCTGAATGAACCAATAGACTATTCAGAACACAAAAAAGAGCCTTCAGTTAATTGAGGCTCTTTTGTTTATTCATTTTCTTCATACTGGAATAAATCTTCAACGTTACATTCAAGTGCTTTGCATATCTTATCCATATTATCTACTGAAATTGATTTTACTTGATCCTCTAAATTTAGAGCATTATTATTTGCCCACTGACTTATTGTGTTTGGTCGGATACCTGTAGTTTTAGAAAGCCAATACATTGTTTTTCCCTTTTGATTCAATACTTCATTAAGTTTGAATTTAATCATTTCTACAACCTCCAATTTTTTTCATTATAACATTAAATTTAACGCTTGACGATAATAACTCAAGATGTTAGTATTAACTCAAGAGGTTAATAACTTCCAAAAAATTAGAAGAAAAAGGGAGAGATTTGAATGATGAAAACTCAAACAGAAAAGAAAAGCTTTACTGTATTTACTGAAATCCAAATTCCCGTTTCCGTATCCCTTGAAGCACATGATGAATTTGAAGCAATTCAAGCAGCAACATTGAAACTAGACCAAAACGCAATATCAGCAATTGTAATGAACTTCATTTTAAGTAATGGAACAGTTTATACCCCTAATGTTCTTGATTGGAAAACTACTGGTTATGAGGTATTTGAAGACTAATACATACCCCTTCTTTTGAAGGGGGTTTACACTAGGAGGGTTTTATAGTGTTTGACTTACAACTTTACAGACAATTGATCATCAGAACAGAGTTTATAATCCAACAGGATAAAAATTTAGATGAACAATATGTCCAGTTCCTACAAACAATTAAAGATAGTCCAGAGTTTGAGGAATTTCAAGTTGAGATAGAGGAAGACATAAGGGAATTTGGAGTTTCAGAAGATGAAGTTTACTTATACATGGATGTAATGGAAAGTTTCGTTAAGGTTAAACCAATACCTGCTTTTTAAAATGGGGGAGATAATATGGTAACAATGGTTCAATTACAAGAAGCGTATAAGGTAGGCATGGCAAAAAGGAAACCTAGCATCAAGAATTTCCTTAGACAATGTGTTCAGGATAATAAAGATGAAATTATCAAAGCCCTAACAAACATGACACAATTCGATTCTATATACATAATGGAAACATTTGCTTTTCAAATCTTAGGTGGGATGTTCAGTGAGAAGGAAAAAGAGGAGTTAATTGAAATTATCAAAAGTGGAAGTCTATTCAAGATTAAAGATCAACTTATAGATGCTTTTTACAATGATAAAGACATTAACCAACTACTAATTTAAGTTTAGTAGTTATTTTTTTAAGGGAGGTATTGAATGATGGTTGATTTCGAAGGATTAGACATTCAAGGTGCTTATCGAGAAGTTAGTATTGACCGTGATTGTTGTATGCAGGGGATGAGACAGGCAGAGGAAACATTTTCAGAAGGTTCAGTTGAATGTGACAGGTCATATAGTTATTGGTATGCACGGTACAAAAGAATGACAAGTGTTTTAACATCCATAAGGGCATTAATCGAACAGGGTTGTATGGGACGATAAAGAGAATCGTTTAAAGGTTAATTGGAACGGATAGATTGGCTACATTAGAAATGGAGTGGCATTAACTCTGTAATAAAATTGTAATATTTAAAAGGCTTGACATGAAAAGGACGATAATATTAATCATTCTGTATATTTATTAATCGAATCGCAATTATAATATTTCTTCTAGGTGTTATTGGAATTGTTTTATAACATGATTTAAATTTTTTACTCGAAAAATTGCAAAAATGGCAAAATGCTATACTAAAAGTAGCAAAGGGAGGTGATGAAATGACAGGTCAGGTTATAAAGGAAATCATTAAGAAGAAGGGATTCAAACAGAACTACATAGCAAGTGAAGTCGGGCTACATCCAGTAACACTGAATAAATATTTAAATGGTAAAACGGAAATTAAAGATACAAAGATTTATAGGTTATGTGAATTGTTGGAAGTTGAATTTATTTTGGAGAAAAACGCTAAGAAAAATTAACTATTAAACAAGGGAGAAGAACAAATGGAATATTATAAAAAACTTTTTGAAAAATATGGAGTTATGGTTGATGATACCGATTGCGACAATGTTATTTACTATAATGACAAAACAGAAAGTGAATTTTTAAAAATAACGGAAGGTATGTTAGAACCAGAAAACTCAAGATACATTGTAGTAGAAGTTTATGCTGACAAAGAACTGTTTGATTATAGTAAAGAATGGATAATCGAAGATCTTTATGATAATCCAAAAATTCAAGTATATAAGATTAAAGAAACAGTTAAAAATGAATTTTCGGAAATTGATCTTTTCAACTATATTAAAACATTATTTGAACTAGATTCAACTGTAACAAAAGAGGAATTTGTAAGTATTCTTAAAGACTTAAATTGTTGGTATTTATAAATAAAATAAGCCAGTGCGTGGGAACACTGACTAAAATATTTAAACTTTCATTTGCTAAATCGAAATAAATCGCTACAATAATAGTATGTAAATACAAATAGGACAGTACCAATTTGGTATTGTCTAACTTTTTCATCTATTTTTGGGTTTAAACCCAAATTTAATAATTTAATAGTCTACTTGAATCCTTACTAAGAGTATATATTCAATCCGATTTTTTGTAAAGGAAAAATTGGAACGAAATAAAAATTAATTTAAAAATGGTTCAAGAGGCAAATTTTAATAGAATAAAATTACAGTTTTATTCGATAATCACCATTTAAAATGAAAGTTTTAACCGAAGGGAGGTGTGGAAGATGGAATTTAACAAGAATATGCTGTTTTTCTGCTATGATTTCAGCTTGAAAAATAAACTGAAGGCTAATGGTATTAAATTCATTACAACGGCCATATCGAACGATGAGAGACGTTTCTGGTTGTTCTGGAGGACTGAAGAAGTAAATGTAATTATGCAACAGCACATTAATCAATAGGTTAATGCCTACAACTTAAACAATTATACAAAGGAGAAATGATAAATGGCAAAGGATTTTAAGATTCAGGTTCCAACAGAAATAGTAAGAAGTAACAGTTTGTCTTCAGGAGAGTTTGTATTATTGCTCAAGCTTATAGATGCCTACTACGGGCAAACAACTAAATCATTAGAAATCTCAGTTGATTATAAGGCATTAATGTTTTATTCAGCAATAAAGGATCAAAGTACATTTAAAAAGCGTCTCGAAGGATTACATAAGCTAGGAATAGTTGAAAATGAGATAGGAGACCTTCCCCGTAAAGGTGAATTGAAAATTAGCTTAAACAAAGATGTCATTCCTCAATTAAGAGATGCTAAAGGAGTTTTTACACAACTACCTTCCATTGTTATAAGTCGAAAGATGATTGAAAGTGTGGGGGACACTGGCATAAGGCTTCTTTATTATTACATGAGTTATATTAACCCTAAAAGTGTAAATAAAAATAAATGTTACGCTGCTGAAAAAACGATTGCTGAACATTTAGGGATAACTGAGAAGACTGTGATCAAACATAATAAGATTTTAAATAAACTTAAGTTTATTAAAATTGAAAAGCATGAAGTTGAAAAGGATATATACACAACCGTAAACGGAAAGGAAAAATATCTCTTCCAAAAATATAACAATCATTATTCTTTGAGGTTGGATAAGATTCAGGAATTTTACAATAAAACAACTTCAATTACTGCTTAAATTACCTACCTGTAATTTATCGGAGATAATCGGAAAACTTTCGGAGATAATTTGACACTTTATCGGAGATAATCGGAAAACTTTCTGCGATAAACTACACACTAATAAGACCTAATAAATATACAAGTAATATACATAGAAAGATACAAGTTAGATACAGTATTACACCGTCAAGAAAAATCGTTTTGACGGATGTGAATAAACTTTTTCTTTCTCATTTGTTGTTATGTTCCTGTACGTTTAATTTCAACTTTTACATAATTTATTAATTTAGTAGTTTCAAATTGTTATAGCTTATTTTTTTACATAATTTTTCACCTGTATCCGAACGATTTTTACATACTTGGTTTTAAATGTACGTCTTATACAATTACCCAACTTTAAAGGAGAATGATAATCAATGACAAATTTATCAAATAGAGTATTAGTTTATTCAGTGAGTACGGATGCTTTCTTTAATGAAGAGGAAACTGAAATTTCACAAGTGTTAATGAATTTGCGTCTTGCTAAAACTGAATTGGAAAAAGTTAATGATAAAACTAAAAATACTAAAAAAATTACTGATACATTTGCTAAGTTAGTAGAAATTTTCAATACTAATGAAGTTGAGGTGAATATTGCTGATATGCAAGACGTATTCGCTAAAATTGACAAGTTAGTTGAATCATTGGGTACTAAGCTAAAATTAGAAATTGGAAAGAAAATAATTAAATCAGATGCAAATAAACCTAAACAAGAACCGATTATTCCTCGTTCATTAAGACGTGATCATCTTATTACTTATAGTAAAATGAGGAATAAAGAAGTTAATAAAACTAACAATGTTGTAGCATTATTTGAAAGCAGCCTTACTAGAACGTTAAATTTAAGTAATACAGAAGTAAACGATGAAATTATTATTGTTAAAGCATACCATTACAATGTACTTGAAGATTTAATCCTAAATGGTTTCAAATATGGTGATGATAAGGAGTACGTATTCTTCTCTGCTAGTAGTGGACAGATGAAAAAGAAAAAATGTGTATTCATCAGAAAAGATAAGTGGGAGAAACATCAGGGAACATTCTTATGTGGGTTAACTTGGGATAGAATCAATTCCACTGAGTTTACGAAGGGTGACAAAGTTGAATCAGGTATTAACATTAATAAATTTTTGGCATATTTGAGCCTCCTAAACACCGCAACAACTAAAATGACTAACTTTGATATTAATCAAGTTGTGGTTGTTCCAGATTTAGAAATGAATGTTAAAGGTATGCTTCAATTTATTGACCATAAAACATACATAATGGATAAACCTGAAATGAAGGAAGTTCCAATGAATGTATCAGATGGTGTTGGGATTTGCTTGCCAACTGTTAACAAAAAGGCATTTCAGATTCGTGCCAATTGGACGAAGGGCTTAGTCGTACCGTTCGATTTTAAGACTTTCGCTAAAACAGAAGCAAAAGGAAACTACACTATTACAGACGTTTGGGGAAATCCTCACCATATCATAAATGATAACGTAAAAATTATCCTATCAGCTTCACAACTGAAGACTTGGAAGTACTACGAGAACATGGATGAATTCAGACGATTCTTTAATGATAATAAGTGTGAAGCTGGTAAGACAAATGAGGAAGTGGAGACAAAGGATATTCACCTAAATTACCAGTACCTTCAATCATTAACTAACATGGAAAAATCTGATTTAGTGAAAATTGCTGAAACTACAAATAACGATATTGAACAAATTGGGAGCAACCTAGACGTAATGTTACGCTCCATTGGTGCTACGAAGGAGAATGATAAGAAAGACGCTTTACAATCTTCCATATACATCTACAACAATTTACTCAATGATCCATACGTTAAGGAAATGATTAAAAGTAAAAAAGCAGCAATGGTTAAGGAAGGTAAAGCAGGTTCATTGAGAATAGAAGAAGGTAAACGCATGTTCATCATTCCTGACCTTTATGGATATTGCGAATTTCTATTCAAAGGGGATAAGAACCCTAAAGGACTACTTGGTGATGGTAAGGTATTCGGAAATAAAATTCCTTCTGGTAAGGTCAATCTAATGCGTTCACCAGCACTTTCAAGAGAGCATGGAGTGCGTGATAGCATTAAGAATGATACATTGGAAAATTGGTTCATTACTGGTGGATTGTTTATTTCTAATCATGACCTTGTTGGACGACTTCTGCAAGCAGATTTTGACGGGGATCAGGTAAATGTGTGTTGGAACTCTACGTTCGTAGAAAAATGTGAAGAAGCAATGGAAGGTGTATATCCACTATATTACAATATGGCTACTTCACCAATTCAAAACATTGATGAAAAGTCCATCTACACCAGTTTGATTAGCAGTTTTGGTGGTTCAATCGGAATTATTTCAAACCAAATCACGAAAATCTGGAATTCATCAGGAAAGTTTACTGAGGAGAAATTAAACGCAATCAAGTTACTCTGCATGTACAATAATTACATGATAGACGCATGTAAGACCAACTATTTGCCAAAGCCACCTACACACATCAAGAAAGCTATTAAGGAATTTACCAATGATAAGACACCGTACTTTTTCCAATTCGCCAAGGGTAAGAAAGCGACTGAGGTTGCTAATAAGTCATTGGTAAGCGTTAAAAGAGTAAATGGTGAAAAGGGTATCTACTTTGTAGTTAGCAAGAAAAAGTATACACCAGTGGTTAATATGCTAAGTGACATTATCACTAAAAAGAATATCTCCTTCAAATCAGTTGCAGATAAAATGGATTATAAAATGCTTATGAGTGTTAATAAGATTAAAAGTAAAGGTAAGTTAGTGGATGACATAATCAAGGAAACTTACGATACTATTAACAAAAGTAAAAAGTGGATGCTTGATAAGGAATCTGACGATTACAAGGAAAATAAATACACTTACATTGCAAAAGTGATCAAGGATGAAATCATGGAAATGGTTCATTACGTGGATGAAAAAGTCACTGATGGTTACGTGGCTAATGTATTGGTTGAATACTTATACAAAACTAAGGACGCAAGCAATAAGAAAACTCTTTGGGAATCATTTGGAAAAATTCTATTCGCAAACTTGAAGTTTAATTTGGAAGGATTGAGGGATTGTGGATGTTGTGGTGATGAATTTAAGCCTGACTCACACAAAGATAAGTATTGTTCAGAGGATTGCAGGTCTAAAATGAACAGTCGACTTACCAATAACAACGCGAAAAAGGAAAGGAGTAAAAAATAATTTGATTGAGGAACTACTAGAGTGCTAGAAACATTGATTTGACGGTCTTTCTGTCACTCTAGTAAATATCCTATATAGGGAAGGGAAAACTAACGGCACAAAAGAGAGTTAGTACCTTCTCTTAATTTTTAAAAATGAACATAGTTATCTCTTTGATATAATTATAACACTTTTATTTTTAGAAAGCAAGGATTATTTTATTTGTATATTTCAATGGGTCTCATCCACCCAATATTGGTAGTGCGGACTGCAGTCTAATTAACTGTAGTCCTATTTTACATTACTAACATTATGATGAGGTCGATTGAAGTGTATAAGGGATTATGCGCTATCAATATAAAAAGGATGATGAAGTATGAAGAAATTTGAAAGTCGTGTTGTTTTAGGTCATGAGTTTGGTATTTATGGAAATGCAGAGGAGCCTTTATTTTTAGCTAAAGATGTAGCAGAGTGGATAGGGCATAGTAATGTAAGTAAAATGATTAAAGATGCGGAATTAGATGATTCGGAGACTATTAAAGCTAAGGTAAGCACTCTAACTAATAGTTATAATGCTATGTTTCTAACAGAAGATGGTATTTATGAAGTTTTAATGCAATCGAGAAAACCTATTGCTAAACAAGTAAAAAAGGAAATTAAAGTGATCCTTAAGGAAATTAGGCAAACTGGTGTCTATATACCTGATACAGCCACAGAAGAACAAAAATCATATCATTACAATATGCTGGATATAACATTCAAGAAAATCGGTGCTGAGTATTTTATGGAAGAGTATAAAGCTTGTATTAAGTTTCATGAGTCCGTTAAGACTAGATTAGATTATGAACGTTCAAGTAAAGATAGACGATCTGATAAGAAACGTACTGTTGCAGAGTCTAAAATTAAGGTTATGGAAAAGGTATTGAGGATTGCAGAGGAACGTGAGCATCAATATAGAATGAACTTCCAGTGGGAATTGAAGTCATTGATCAGTGAAGTTGTAAAGGTCATTCAATTGGATATTAAGACGGTTAAGCACAATCAAACAAGAGGTAAGTTATCTCAAGTTAATAAGATCGGATGATTTTTCTTTAACTGATTTTTGTACATACTTCTACAAATTAAATTATAAATAATCAGATAGATAGAGTCAAGAGGTTTATTTTCTCTTGGCTTTTTTATTTTATTGGGGGGAATAAAGATGAAAGGAAAATCAGAATACGAAGAAGTAATTTTAACACCAATTCCAGCGTATAGAGGATTTAGTAATTACCTAGCTGATACGATGAGTGGTCGCATATGGTCAAAGAAAAGCAATAAATTTTTAGCATGTACACCGAATGATAACGGCTATGTGTATGTCACTTTAATTGATGATAATGGTAAATCAAATAGTTATGGAGTTCATCGTTTGATAATGGCTTCCATGTCAGGTATCCCAATTGAACAGTTTAAGCGTGGTGGTATCGAAGTGGATCATTATCCGAATGAAGAGGAAAAACACAATAATAGTATAAGTAATCTTCAGATGTCTAGCCGAAAATTACAATATCGTGAAAGCATTCGGGCTAAAATGGGGAAAGGTAAACGACTTAAAGAGGAACAAGTCTGTGAAATACTTGAACAATTGCAGGAATGGGAATCTGACGAGAATAATAAGTTAAGTGATTTCATACACATGGCTGCGGAAGCTTACGGTCAGGGTTACAGAAATCTTTGGAATATTGTTTATGGTAAGACATGGAAGCATTTGCATAATGAGGTTTCAGTATGATTAAGGATAGTACATACGAGAAGAACAAACAAATTAAGGATAATTACATAAGCGATACTAAAAAAATAGCAAGTTATCAAGTGGAAAATGGCGTTGTGGTTAATGTGAAGTACATTGAAGAATAATAATTACATAACTTTGTAACAAATATTTACATAATCTTGCAGGACTATTGTCACTCTTTGTTGAATATTGGGAAAGTAACTATCTTACTATTCAATAAGGAGTGTTATTAATGAGTTGGAATAATGATGATTTTACTAATTATCACAATGCCCCATCTGCATGGTATAGTGTTCAAGCTAATGGTAAGGTTGATATTAGTGAAGAAATGGGAACTGATGGAAAGATTAGCTTGCAACCTTGGGGAATGTACAAGTTGGTAAAGGATTGGTTGAAATCTGGTCATCAATTACCTGAGGACGAAAGACAAGAATTAATCGACCTTTTAACTAAAAATAAAAAAGAATCTGTGAAGCTGTTATCAAGGGATGAATTTGTATCACTCGATTTAGGTAATAAAATTATGGAGCATATAAAAAACAATCCAATTGATCCTATACAAGGAATTAGAGAATATACAGCCAAAAATCAGGAAGAAATTAAAAATATTATTAATAGTATTAAAAAGTAGAGCAAGTCCTTCGGGATTTGCTTTTTTATTTTGTCTAAATGGGGGAATTAAACAGTGAAAGAAATTGAAAGGTTACAGTTAGAAAATAAAGAACACTTTAGGGCAATTGAAGAAGGGCATAAGAAGATTGAAGATTTAACGTTTAGTGAAATAGTAATAGATACAAAAAGGTTGGTACGTGATGCAATCAAACAATGCAATGAGATACAGTTTTATCATGAAAAAGCGATTAACCTTTATGATGAGATGTTGAGTCTGTGTGAGAAGTTGAATAGTTGACCCATATTGTGTAATAAAGAACTTGGATTTAAAAATGAAAAAATACAGGGTAGATACTGAATCTGGTAGAAAAGCCAGCGATGGGGAATTAGTTAATGATCATTTGATATTTTACTATATATTCATCTAGCTTGTGGCTGAGTGCAACTGTTTTTTTACTTGATAAACCTTCTTTAAGTCCAGTTTGGATCATTTCTTGACGTATGGACTCAATAACATTCTTTAGTTCCCTTTTTTCTACACTATTTAACACATGCATCCTAAATTTTGCTCCTTTTTACAAAATACTTGAAAATAATAACATTAAAAGAAGGGGTAGGACAAGAATATAGACATTTAATTTAAATGGTAAATCAAACCAAATGTATTTAATGACCGATGAAAAAGACGTAACAAAAAGGGGGAAAGTAATCATGGATAGATTTCAAGATTTATTATTTGAACAGAATGAATTACATACTATTTATGATTATATTAAAAATGGTGATGAACTAAGTAATGACATGTTAGAAAAGCTTAGTAATTTATGTTCAGATAGAATGTATGAGATTGATGGACAATTAGATTACTTAGAGTTTGAAGCAGAACATGGTACAGGTGTACTTAATGATGATGGAACCATGATGACACTCGAAGAATTAGATGCTCATGTTAAAGAGTTGTAGTTATTGTGGTAACATCCATGACATAAAGTATCAATGTCCAAAGAAACCTATTCGTGAGAAGAAGGTAACACTTGTAGATAAGTTTAGATGGGGTCGGAGCTGGCAAAACAAACGCAAACAGATTAGAGAAGACAGGGATAAACACATGTGCCAACTTTGCATTAGAGAACTGTACGGCACACAACAGAAGTATAACTTTACTAATATACAAGTTCATCACATAGTACCAGTGGCAGAAGATTATAGTAAACGATTAGATGATAACTGTCTCATCAGTCTTTGTCCATATCATCATTCAATGGCTGAACGTGAAGAGATAAGTAGAGATGAATTGTTAAAGATTGTAATTGAACAAGAAGAAAAATTTAATATTTAGTCCCCCCGGTCTTTTAAAATAAAAAAATTTAAAAAATAAATACACCGACTGGGAACTTTTCTTCACGATGTTTTCCGAAATGGGTAGTTTGAAAATATTAACAAATAATGAAAGGTAGGTGATATTGTGGCACGAGCATCTAAACCAGTAGATTTACAAACCGCACATTTAACAAAAGAGGAATATAACCAACGCAAACAAGTTGAACAGAAATTGAAAGGTCACGATGACTTAGTGTACAAGCCACCAAAACACCTTTCAAAAGAGGAAAAGAAATTATACAAATTTCTGGTTGAGGAATTAAGGACTTCTGGAATATTAAATAACTTAGATATTACAATTTTAGAGACTACAGTTGATGCTGTTGTAAGAATGCAGGAGTGTAAGAACATTATAGATGAATATGGACTTGTAACCACTAAAGAAGATGGTACATTGATCAGGAATCCTGCGAGTATCATATATAAAGATTACAATTCTATATTCAATAAATGCTGTATGGAGCTTGGTCTAAGTCCTTCTGCAAGGTCTAAATTAGCCGTACTGAATGTGAAAAATGAACAGGATAAACAAGATCCATTGTTGCAGCTTCTTAGCGGAAGTGATGTAAATGGATAGTGTTAAAGACAGTAAAGCTTATCAGTATTGCCAATGGTGCATTGAAGGAGATAATCAATATGTTAGTAAATACGTTAAGAAACAGGCTAAAGCATGGATAGATATTGTTGATGGTAACAATGATGAAGCTTATGTAGATGAATCCATGTTCAATAAAATATGTGGCATACTTAAATTAATGGTACATCCAGATTTAGGGTGTTCTATTTATGAAGGTATGGAAAAGTATCAATGGTTCTTTATTGTAGCTACATTGTGTACAGTTAGTAAATCTGAAAAAAGCAGATATTATGAGACTAGCTTACTTGAAATCAGCAGAAAAAATTATAAAACTTTTGGTAGTGCGATTGTATTTATAATTGGCATGTTATTAGAACCTAAATTTTCTCGGTTCTTTAGTGTTGCACCTGATTATAAGTTGTCATCAGAATTAAAATTAGCTGTTAGGAAAATCATTAAGTCTAGTCCATTACTTGAAAACAGATTTAAAATTAAACGTGATGTTATTGAGTGTAAGCTCACAGAGAGTGAATATACACCCTTGGCTTACAGTAATGATGGTATGGATGGGAAACTTGCTAATATATATCTAGCTGATGAAGCAGGAGTACTTGATGATTATCCAGTTGAAGCAATGAGAAGTTCACAAATCACTTTAAAGAATAAACTAGGTATAATAATCAGCACACAGTATCCAAATTTCAAAAATGTAATGTTAACTGAGATTGATTATGCAAAACGTGTATTAGATGATTTAGTTGAAAATAAGAGATATTTTAGTTTATTGTATGAACCTGATGAAAGTATTAGGAAGCAATGGGAAAATAATGATTTCGTAATTTATCAATCTAATCCTGTTTCCGTAGACAATAAAAAAGTATTTGAAGCTATAGTCGATAAACGGACTATGGCTATTTTGTATGAGTCCAAACGTGAGAATTACTTATGTAAGCATAATAATATCCAATACAAAGGCTTAGGTGCTGATGGTTATGTGTCTAGTGATCAAATTAAGGCATGTAGAGCAGTTAAAGAGTGGAGTTGGTACGGCAAAGACGTATATATCGGAGCAGATGGAGCGGAAAGCTTTGATAATTCTTCGGTCAGTATGCTTGGATATGATGAAGAAACAGGTATAGTTCACTCGAAAACATGGTGTTTTGTACAGGAAGATTACATCGATGAAAAGAGTAAGAAGGAAAAGTTTGACTACAGAAAGTCTATTCAAGACAAAAACACAATTATTTGTGGTGAATCTGTACTTGATTATGCTCAATTTGAGAAGTTTGTGGTCGATTTACATGAAGAATATGGTGTAAATATTGTTGGTATAGGCTATGACATTAGGAATCTTAGAAACTCTGCTCAGAAGTGGGAAAGAGATCATGATTTAGTGACAGTTGAAGTAAAGCAGCACAGTAGTGTTTTACATCCTACAATAAAGTGGCTTAAAGAGTTGATTCTAGATAAAAAGTTTTCTTATTACAATAACTTAGCCTATGAGAATAACTTTACTAACTCCAGACTCACTGAAGATACAAACTTAAATAAGTATATTAATAAGAAAGTTAGTGTTAAAACAGCCGGAAAAGTCGATATGGTATTTGCTACTGTAAATGCTCTGTATCTCCTTCAACAAGATGTAATCTTTAATTCTGATAGTGGTTGGACTGCTCAAGTCATTTAAAGGGGGTGATAAATTGGGACTAATAAAAGAATGGAAAGAATTTAGACAGTATCAAAAAGAGGAAAGAGCAACTCTTGAGGAACTTCTTTTAAGTGCAGGGATAACGACTGGTGATATATCTAAACAACAAGCCCTTAGTATTCCTGCTGTTAGTGCTTGCACAGACATCATATCTGATACTATTGCAAGTCTGCCTGTTTATCTTTACAAAGAAGAGAATGGGAAAGTTGTAAAAATAGAACAAGATAATCGAGTTAGTCTTTTGAATGATGATACTAAAGATACTCTCGATGCTTTTCAATTTAAGAAGGCTTTAGTTGAGGATTATTTGTTATGTGGAGCTGGCTATTCTTACATAAAACGAGAGAGAAATACGGTAAAAAGTTTACATTATGTTAGTAATCCTAATCTTTCTGTCAACATTAACGCTGATCCGATTTTTAAAAGTTACGATATCTTAGTTAATGGTGCAAACTATAGAGATTTTGAATTTATTAAACTCGCTCGAAAATCTAAAGATGGTGTGTCAGGAACTGGCATAATCAAAGAAAACAATACAATTTTATCTGTAGCCTACAATTCATTAATTTTTGAAGAAGTGTTAGTTAAAACGGGTGGAAATAAAAAGGGGTTTTTGAAAAGTCAAGGTAAATTAAGTAAAGAAGCTATAGATGAACTTAAATTAGCTTGGAATAACCTTTATAAAAATAACAGTGAAAACGTTGTTGTTTTGAATAATGGATTGGATTTTCAGGAAGCTTCAAATACATCTGTTGAGATGCAATTGAATGAGCAAAAGAAAACTAATTCAGCGGAAATTTGTAAGATATTCCTTACACCTTCTTCGATACTGGATGGAAATGCTTCTGATGATGTTTATAACAATTGGATTAAGAATTGCATACTGTCTAAATTAAAAGCAATTGAAACAGCTTTAAACAAAGACTTACTTCTGCCATCTGAGAAGGAGTCTTTTTATTTTGCGTTCGATACAAATGAATTGCTTAAAGGTGATGTCGAAAAGCGCTTTAAAGCTTATGAAATAGCGTCTAAAAACGGAATTATGCAAATTGATGAAATCAGGTATCGTGAGAACCTTGAACCTTTAGGTCTAAACTTCATCAAATTAGGGTTACAAGATGTCTTGTACAATCCGAAAACCAAAGAAATTTATACTCCAAATACAAATAAAAGTGCAAGCATGGATAGTCCAAACGGTAACTCGGAGGGGGGTGATAATATTGCGGATAGAAATAAGGGGGAATCAGGTAATACTTGATGGATATGTGAATGCAGTAGGTCGAGAATCTAGAATTCTACCTTCAGCAAATGGTCGATTTAAAGAGCAAATTGTACCTAAAACATTTGAAAAGGCATTATTAAAATCTCAAAATGTGGATTTACTCTTTAATCATGACAAAAATAAAAAACTTGGTTCTACTCAAGATAAAAACCTCGAATTACGTGAAGACAACATTGGATTACGGGCAATTGCTATTGTAACTGATGAAGAAGTAATTCAAAAAGCCAAAAATGGAGAATTAAGAGGCTGGTCTTTTGGTTTTATTGCTAATAAAGACAAATGGGAAGAAGGCTCAGATGGAATTCAAAGGAGATTTGTTGAAGATTTAGACCTTTTGGAAGTGTCTGTTTTGGATAAAACACCTGCTTACATTGCTACATCCATTGAAGCTAGAGGAGAAGACTCTTACATAACCGAGCAGAGAAATGAAGAATTTACTGCTTCTGTATCTGTTGAAGATATTTCTAATGATCAAAAACATAACGAAAAACGTGAGGAAAGTCAAATTGACTACTCAACTTATGAAAATGAAATTGAATTCCTAAAATTGAAAGGTGGAAAATAATATTATGAAACAACTAATTAAAAAAGTAGAAACTAGATCAATGCCAACACTTGTGGAGCAACGTAACAATTTACTTGATGAAATGGAAGGACTAGTTAACAAATCTAAAGCTGAAACTCGTTCATTTACTGATGAAGAAAGCAACCGTTTCGATGATATCAAGAAAGAAATTGCTAAGATTGATAAGACTTTAGTTGCTGAAGAAGAGTCAAGAGCATTCGAAAAGAAAGAAATTAAAAAGGTTAATGCTGATGAAGAACAACGTGCATTAGAAGTTGGAGAAGAAAAACGCTTTTTAGAATTCGTTAAAGGTGATTTCCGTGCATTGGATGCAGCTTCAAACGGTTCAGTTATCCCAACCATTATTGCTAACAAAATCATTGATAAAGTTCGTGAACTGTCTCCAATTTACACTAAAACTACTATTTACAATGTTGGTGGAGACCTTCAATTCCCTGTGTATGATTACACACAACACACTTCATCTTATGCAACTGAATTCACAGATTTAACTGTATCTGGTGGAACTTTCACTAACGTTAAATTAACTAGTTTTGTAATTGGTTCTCTTGCTAAAGTTTCTCGTTCTTTAATGAACCGTTCTGATTTTGATGTACTTAGTTACATTGTAAATGCTGTTGCTAAATCAATTGCAGATTTCTTAGAAAAAGAACTAATTGTTGGAACTGCTGGTAAAATGACTGGTGTTTTATCTGCTCCAAATGGTGTTCAAACTGCAACAGTTGCGACTCTTGTTGCTGATGACATTATTGATTTACAAATGACTGTACCTGAAGTATACCAAGCTCAGTCTGCATTCCTTATGCACAAAAATACACTTAAAGCTCTTCGTAAGCTAAAAGACGCTAACGGTCAATATATTCTAAATGCTGATGTAACTCAAGCTTTCGGATTCTCATTGCTTGGTAAACCAGTTTATATCTCTGAATCTATGCCTAGTACAATTGCTACAGGTAATAAAGCGATTGCTTACGGAGATTTATCAGGACTGTACGTTAAACTATCTCAAAATGTAGAAGTACAAGTATTAAATGAATTATATGCTGCTCAACATGCTGTTGGAATTGCTGCATTTGTAGAAGCCGATTCTAAGATTGTTGAACCACAAAAACTTGCTGTATTAACAGTTAAGTAATTTAGTTATTTAAAAGGGGTTTAGGGTTTCCTTCCCCTTTTTCCTTATTTTAAGGGGTGATTTTTTGAAAGTAAAAGCATTAATAAGCATTATTGGTAAGTATTCATTAAACGCTGGTGATGTAGCAGTAATAGTAGATAAGAACATACTTAAAGACCTTTTAAAGCATGGATATGTTGTAGAAGTCAAGAATAAGCAGAAGGTGAAAACTGATGGTAATTAGTGAAATCACCATTCAAGATTTAAAGGATTATGCAAGGATTGATCATATTGAGGATGATTTTTTGTTCTCTAGTATACTTGAAGCTTGTAAATCTTATATTAAATCCTACACTGGTCTCACATTGGAACAAATGGACGAAAAAGAGGATTTGCCAATAGCTTTATTTGTTCTTTCTAATGAGTTATATGAAAATAGGACATTTACTGTAAAAGATGACAAAGTGAATGTAGTTATAAAATCTATTTTAGACATGCATTCTGTTAACTTGTTGTAGGGCGGTGAAGGTTAATGAATCCAGGAGAATTTAAACACCGTATCATATTTCAACAGATAAATATTGTAAAAGATGAATTAGGACAAGAATTGAAAGAGTGGACGGATTTTAAAAGTGTTTGGTGCATGATTAAAACTATTCAAGGTCGTGAATACTTGGCGGCTGCAGCTACACAAAATGAAAATACAGTTCGTTTTGTTGTTCGATATGCATCAGATATTGATTCCTCTATGCGTATTGTGTATAAAGGAAGATTATTTGAAATAGTAGCCCCACCAATCAATGATGATGAACAAAATAAAACATTAACTATAATCACCCGTGAAAAAGTAGGTGAAAATAATGTCTAATATTAACGATTTAACAAACGAAATTATGAGGGAATTACAGCGATATACCAACTTAGTAGAAGAAGAAGTTGAAATATCTAAAAATGAAGTTGCAGATCAACTTGTTGAAGAATTAAAGCAATCTAGTCCTGAAGGGATAACAGCTAAGTATAGTAAAGGTTGGAGAGTAAAAGAAGTAGGTAATAAAATGATTGTTCACAATAAGACACGGTATCAATTAACCCATCTTTTAGAAAAAGGACATGCAAAAACTGGTGGAGGACGTGTACCAGCTAAAGTTCACATTGCTCCAGCTGAAGAAAAAGCCGTAAATGAATTTTTGGACAGAGTAGAGCAGGCGATTAAACAATGACACTAATTGAATTAAAAGCAATTCTTGAAGCAAGCGGTTATCCGGTTGCTTATTCACATTTCAATGAATCTATCACTCCACCCTATATCTGTTACTTAATCACTTATTCTTCAAATCTTATGGCTGACGATAAAGTTTATAAGAAAATTGACAATGTTCAAATTGAATTATACACATCCAAAAAGGATTTAGTCGCTGAGAACAACCTTGAAACATTATTAGATGAAAATGAAATTCCTTATGAAAGCATTGAGACTTTCATTCAGGCTGAACAAATATTCCAAAAAATTTACGAAGTGAGGTTATTATAAAATGGCAGAAAATAAAATTGTTTTTGGTTTAAAAAATGCAAATTATGCAGTCATTACAGAAGGTGTTGATGGTACTTTCACATATGGTACACCAGTGCCGTTAAAGGGTGCTACATCATTAACATTAGAACCAAAAGGAGAACAAACGAATTTTTACGCAGACGATTTATTATATTATACTGCATCTACTAACAGTGGTTACGAAGGAACTCTTTCATTAGCAAGCCTTACAGAAGCGTTCCGTAAAGACGTACTAGGGGAAATTTTAGTTGCTACAGATAATGTTTTATCTGAGAGTGCTAATGCTAAACCAAAGAGTATTGCTTTATTGTTTGAGTTTGATGGGGATCAAAAAGCAGTACGTCACCAATTGTTAAATGTTTCAGTTTCTCGTCCTGGTCTTTCTGGATCAACTAAAACTGAATCAGCAGAACCAACTACATCTGAATTGAAATTTGTTGCTGCTCCACGTCCAGAAGATGCACTTGTTAAGCGTTCAACAACAGCTACTACTACAGCAGCAGTTTATGATGCTTGGTACTCAGCAGTTTACGAACCAACAGTGTAGGTGATAACTAATGGAAAAAACAATCTTAATAGATGGTAAACAAGTTCCTTTTAAATCAACAGGTGCATTACCATTGCGTTATAAAATGCAATTTGGAAAGGACTTTTTCAAAGAATTTTTAAAATTAATCCCTCAGGATAAGTTGAATAATGTTCAAGATGGAAGGCTGAAAGCAGAAGATATTCAAGATTTAGATTTTGAATTGTTTTATAACATTACATGGGTATTAGCAAAAACTGCTGATCCCTCAATACCTGATTTATTAACTTGGTTAGATAGTTTTGAAGAATTTCCAATTGGTGACATTATTGAAGAAACACAGGATTTGTTAATGAAATCTCTTCAACAATCAAAAAAAAAGTAAGTGAGCAAGGGAATGATGATGATGAGGAAATTTCCACTGAATTATATCAAGCCCTTGCCTATAAATGTGGATTGAGACTAGAAGATTTAGAATCTATGACAATGGGTATGGTTCTGGATTATGTTAATGATTATATTGAGATGCAAAAACCAGCAGAAGAAAAAGTAAGAAAAGCTAAACAAACTGACTTTGATAACTTTTAACCCTTACTTATGTAGGGGTTTTTTTAGTTCCTTAAAAGCGAGGTGAGATAATGGCAGGAAGTAGAATTAAGGGCATTACCGTCGAGATTGGTGGCGATACGGTAGGCTTACAAAATGCCTTGAAGGATGTTAATAAGAAAAGTAAAGACCTTCAAAAAGAATTAAAAGACGTTGATAAATTGTTAAAGTTTAACCCTAACAGTGTTGAATTATTAGCACAAAAACAACAACTTTTAAATGATCAAATTGAAGCTACAGCAGAAAAATTAAATCAATTAAAAGAAGCTGAACGTCAAGTTCAAGAACAATTTGAACGTGGAGATATAAACGAAGAACAATATAGGGGTTTCAGACGTGAGTTAGAACAAACAGAACAATCTTTAAATCGTTTTCAAAATGCACTTCAGGACATAGATACAGAACAGCAAAATCTCGGTCAAGCAACTACTCGATTGAGTAACTTAATTGAGGTATCAGGTTCATCTATTGAAGATTTAGCAGATACTTTAGGTACTCGTCTTGTTAGAGCAATCCAAAATGGTACTGCAACATCAAGAGACTTAGAAACAGCTTTTCAACGGATTGGTAGAGCAACAATTGGAACAAGGGGAGACATTAACCGATTACGTTCTGCTATTGATTCTATTGATGACGGTAGTTCTATAACAGATGTAAGACGTGATTTACAACAACTTTCAAGTGATGCTGGTGATGCAGAAGAATCCGTTGATAATTTAGGTGGAGCATTAGAAGGACTTGCAGGTGCATTACTTGCAGGGGGCGGTATTGAAGGTGCTGTCGAGAAGGCATTAAGTAATGCTGAATTGAATGCTAAAGTTGATTTACTATTTGATGTTCCAGATTCGTCTAAGCAATCCATTAAAAATATTATTAGTACTATTGAAACATACGGAATAGACGGTGAAACAGCACTTGAGGGTGTTCGTAGGCAATGGGTTTTAAATGGTACTGCAAGTGATAAAGTTAATGCTGCAATTGTTAAAGGTGCTGCTGTTATTGCTACAACATATTCAGATATTGATTTTACTGAATTAATTCAAGAAACTGGTGAGATTGCTAAAGGATTTGGAATATCAAATGAAGCAGCTTTAGGACTTGTTGCATCGTTATTAAAAACAGGATTTCCGCCTGACCAACTTGACATTATTACTGAATATGGAGTCCAACTAAAAAGAGCAGGTTATAACGCTAATGAGATTCAAGCTTTATTTGAAGCTGGTGTTGATACAAAATCATGGAATATAGACGTACTTTTAGACGGTCTAAAAGAAGGTCGAATTATATTAGCTGAATTCGGTCAAGGATTATCGAAATCACAAAAGGAAATGTTAGAAGGTACAGGTATTTCAGCAAAACAACTAGAGACTTGGGGTAAGGCTGTAGCATCTGGTGGAGAAAAAGGCAAGAAAGCAATGAGTGAAGTTGCTAGTGCTGTCAATGGCATCACAAATGAAACTCTAAAGAATCAGATAGGGACGATGATTTGGGGAACTCTTTATGAAGAGCAAGGACAAAATATTCTTGATACCTTGATTAATGCTAAAGATAAAACTGTTGATTTAAAAGATAATCAAGACATGTTAAATGGTTCTGTACAAAAATTAGATTCAACTCCAACAGTTCAACTGAATCAAGCTATGTCTGATTTAGCTACAGCTTGTGCGCCTGTACTAGCAATTGTTGCAGATGTTGTATCTAAAGTGGCTGAATGGATTTCAGCAAATCCACAATTAGCAGGTACAATAGCAGCTATTATTACTGTACTTGGTATATTAGCAGGAGTTTTTATGGTAATAGTAGGTGTAATGGGAGCTATGGCAGTAGCGGCTGGGGTAATAGGTGTAGGATTACTTCCTTTAACTTTGATTATTCTTGCTGTAGCGGCTGCAATTGCTGCTGTTATTGCAATAGGTGTCCTTCTCTATAAGAACTGGGATAAGATTCAGGAAAAGGCAGGAGAATTAAAGGAACGAGTAAAGGATAAGTTTGAAGAAATCAAGAAAAATATTAAAACTAAAATCAAAGATGCTGTTGATTATGTAAAAGATCAGGTTGAAAAAATTAAAGGTTTCTTTAATAAAATGAAACTTAAATTACCTAAAATTAAACTTCCTCATTTTAGTATGTCTGGTGAGTTTAGTTTAAAACCTCCAAGTGTACCAAAAATGTCTGTAGAGTGGTATAAAAATGGTGGTGTATTTCCTGCAAACAGTCCTAGATTAGTAGGTATGGGTGATGCAAGTGTACCTGAAGCAGCTTTACCATTATCAGATAAAGTATTAGGTACTATTGCTAATATGATTAGTGATCGGATGGATGGTGGAGGTAATGGAATTATCATACAAAATATGACCGTTCGTGAAGAAGCAGATATTCAGAAATTAGCAAGAGAACTTTACAAATTACAGAAAAGCAACGCAAAAGGGAAAGGGGTGATTATGCTTTGATAAAACTTGATGATATTCCAATTAGTAACTGGGGGTTGAAAGTGCAGAAAGAGCATGATCATCCTGCACTTCCTGAACTAAGGACAAATACAATGACTATTCCCAATATGGATGGTGAAAGGGATTTTGGCTCTAAGTGAGGTACAAGAAATTTTAGTTTTCCTTTAGGATTCATTGAATTCGATAAAACGCAAAAGCAAATGAGAATTAGAGAATTCGTTGCTTTTTTATTTGATCAAAAAGGTAAACCACGAGAAATAAAACTTTCTTTTGATTATGAACCAGAAAAATATTATTTCGTGAAAGTCTCAAATGGATTTTCGCCACAAAGGGTATTTGGATTTGCTTTCTTTGATTTACAATTTACAGCTTTTGACCCTTATGCTTATGCAGAACAAACTTACAAAGATACTGGTATTGTTACAGGTATCCAATATGATAGTGGATATTCGTATGACAGTGATTATTATTATGAAAATCCTACATCTTTTCAATGGGTGTATTCAAGTCATTATAGTGGAGTTTATAGTTATTCCTTCATGGAGATTCCTTTTATTGTTGAAATAAATGGAACAGTAATGAATCCAACTATTACTAATCAGACAACAGGAGAAACAATTATTTTACCAACAATAACAAATCAAAAGTTAACATTGGATTGTAAAAAATTTACTGTAAAAGTGAATGACGTAAACAAATTATCACAATATTACGGTGACTTTATTAATCTTGTTTCTGGTGATAATTCCCTTCTATTTACAGGTGGTTCACCAAATGCAACAGTAACATACAAATGGAAACACAAATTTATATAGGTTAAAACAAAGGGGGCTGAAATCAGTCCTCTATTTTATTTTGGAGGTGGGACTATGCCCTTACAAGCAATATCTGGTGAAATCAGATCACAGATGCTTAATGATAATTTTAGTTTTTTAGATGGTGAAAAAATAGGCAAGGGGAATCTTCCTTTCTTTAATGTCAAAGATTCAGGGGCAATAGGGGATGGGGTGGCAGATGATACAGTAATTATTCAATCTGCTTTAGATAAAGCATCCACTTTAGCTTTTCCTTCAAAAGTAGTCATTCCTGCTGGTACATACAAACTAACTGCTGAATTATTAATTAAGAAAAACACATATTTAGAATTACATCCTAATGCTGTTTTGAAAAGGTCACATAACGGAAATATCATACGTAACTATCGTACAACTGATTCATTTGCTGGTTACAATGGGAATGGAAACATTGTTATTGATGGTGGTACATTTGATTGTAATGGTGCAAACTTTACAACAACTTGTAATGGAATAGCTTTAGCCCATGCTGAACATATTCAAATTCGTAATATTACCATTAAAGATGTTGTAAATGGTCATGCGATTGAAGCAACAGGTATTCGTCACTGGTCTGTTAGAAATAGTAAATTTCTTGGATACAAAGATACGGACACAACGCATTATTATAACGAAGCAATTCAAGTTGAACTTACAAATGAAGCTGGTTATGTAGGTAATTTAGATGATTATACACCTTCACATTTTGGGGTTGTAGAAGGATGCTACTTTGCTAATAGTGGAACAAGTGGATTTAGTCCTTATCCGTGTGGAGTGGGTGCTCATGGAGCAGCAGCTAATATTTGGTATGACTATATCAGTGTAATTAATAATACATTTGAAGCTTGTTCTTATTGGGCTGTTCGTCCGTTTAAGTGGTCGAATGCTATTGTTCAAGGGAACAAAATGAAGAATTGTGCAGGTGGAGTTTACGTTGCAAATCCTGCAACTGGTTCAGAATCAGCAAAAGACTCAAATGGAGTTGGGCAACCAGCACAACCAACTTACAATGTAATTATTGTTGAAAACATCATGACAGGACTTACTGGTGATGGTATAAAACTCGAAGGTCAATCTGATGCTTATATTACACGTATGAAAGTCGCTGATAATGTCATGGATAGCTTAACAGGACGTGGAGTTTACATGAAGTATGTTAGTCACTCAATGGTTGAAGGTAATGTTATTAATGGAGCAACTAACAATGGGATGTTCATTGACTATTGTGCAAGTATTGATTTCAATGATAACCGAATTTCAAATGTTAATTTCTATGGATTCAACATTGCTGGTACAAATACTGCATTAACCTTTATCAATAACCGAATTACTAACCCTTCACAAGCAACTGATAACCAATATGATGGGTTTATTATTTCTAATGGAAATAGTGATGTTAGGCTTAATAATAACCGTGTAAGAACAGAATCAGGGAAACTAAAGGCAAGATATGGTTGTAATATTCAAACAGGTGTAACAGGAGTTGTACGGTTCGGTAATGACTTCAAGTGTGGTGCTGGTACTGCAAGCTTAATAGATACTTCAACTACACCTGTAACAAGTTCAAGTGATGTAGTATGATAAAAATTTTAAATCAACAATTTGAAACTATTGCTATATTAGAAAATGCGTATAACATTGGATACGAAAAAGTTTTTAATGAGTTATGGACAGCTAACTTTTCATTACCATTAGATGATGAGAAAAACGCAGATTGTAAGTCATTGTACTTTGTTGAAATAACTGATCAAGATGAATACATTGGTTTATTTAGAATTGTACCTTCAACTACAACTAAGAATGAAGGTACAAATGAAGTAAAGTATGAGTGTGAGCATGTACTAGCAGCGTTGTTAGATAGCGTGCTTTTTTTATATCATGACAGAATCAATGTAAAAACAAGTGATGTATTACAATTTCTCCTAGATAAACAGAATACAAAACATTGGAAATTGGGCAAGGTTGATTTTGTTCGTTATTTCTCATATAAATGGGAAAACGAAAATTTACTTTCAGCTTTGTTTAGTGTTCCTAAAACCTTCGATGTTTCTTATCAGTGGACTTGGGATACTTCAACTTATCCTTGGACTTTAAATCTAGTTAACCCTGAATCTGAGATAACTTGTGAGATTAGATACGGTAAAAATCAAAGAAGTATGGAAAAAGAAGAAGACCCTACAGTTATTTTTAATCGAATTTATCCACTTGGGTATGGAGAAGGTGACAATCAACTTACAATAAAATCAGTAAATAGCGGAATACCTTATGTAGAAGATTCAGAATCAATCGCTAAGAATGGTATACGTGATTATATTTTGAGTGATAAGACATTTGAAGATGGAGCGTCATTAAAAGCATATGCTATTTCATTGTTAAATCAATGGAAAGTTCCAAAAGTGACCTATAAAGCAAGTGCGGTAGATATATCATCAATTACTGGCGAAGATTCTGATAAGTTAAAAATGGGACGTATGGTTAGAATGGTTGATGATGATTTAGGTGTATTTGAAGCTAGAATTATGAAAGAAAGTAAATCTGATTTAACAGGTAACTATGGAGATGTTAATTTAGAGATTGGTAATAAAATAGAAACTCAATCTGATTTAGAACGAAAGCAGCAAATTAATGAATTGTATGCTCAGGGTGCAACTAACATTGACAGTCATGATTATAATGATAATGCTGATCAAGATAACCCTGCGGAAATTACATTTTACCTTCCAGATGAGTTAGTTAAAATCAATAAACTTTTACTATCTTTTAAGACAAGTAATTTTAGAGCCTATGAGAGAGCTATTCAAGGTGGTGGGGCTTCTACCCAAACAAGTTCAAGTGGTGGTGGTTCTACTCAAACTAGTTCAACAGGTGGTCAGGCTACAGTAACAAGTGCGAGTGGTGGAGGGACAACAGCAACTTCTTCTAGTTATGTAGAACAACATATTATGTCTGGTGTACCTGAAAACGTTGTAGGTACAGCCAATTACGGAAATCATTTACACGAAGTAGTTATTCCTGGTCATAACCATACAGTTACAATTGCTAGTCATACTCATTCAGTTTCAGTTCCAAGTCATTCACACACAGTAACTATTCCAGATCATTCACATACTGTTGCTATACCTGACCATACACATGCTATAGAATTTGGGATTTATGAGTTAGGTCAATTACCAACTTCCGTAGTTATCAAAGTGGATGATAACACTGTTCCTTTTACATCAGTGGAAGGTGATAATATCGACTTAATTCCTTACCTTTCAAAAGATTCAGAGGGTAAAGTAGACAGAGGATGGCACACAATCACAATTGCTCCAAACGACTTAGGAAGAATTAATGCACAAATTTATAGTCAAGTTTTTATTCAGAGTCGTGGAAATGGCTCTTTTTAATTTTAAAAGTTCAGTCTAGAGAGTCCTTTATGGCTCTCATTTTTTTAGTTTAGTTGGAAATAAATAGAAAAAGACTACCCAACTTTTGAGAGAGAGGTAGTCTTTTTTTGTGGATTTGCACCACAACTTGAGTCTATCAAAGGTGGTGGAATTATGCAACATGGGAAAGAGGTGTTATTAATGCATTTTGATATTACAACAATAGTTGGGAATGTATGGTATGTAGCTTTAGGGGTCATTCTTTTTGATGTAGTTACTGGTTTATTAGCGGCAGCAATTGAAAGAAAACTCAATAGTTCAATCAACTATGTTGGAATGATTAGAAAAGTAGGTGAGTTTGTAGCACTTGCTTTCTTAGTTTTTGTTGATGCTTATGTAGGTGCAAATGGATTGATTATCAAATTGGGTGTTGGAATGATTGTAGCCTATGAAGCTATGAGTATTATTGAAAACTTCAGTCGTATTGGAATTGACATGAAATTTCTAACTAAATATTTCGATAAGAACAAAATAGGGACAAAAAGGAAAAAAGGGGATGGAAAGTAATGATTTATGATAAACGTAATTTAAGTAATATTGAAAAATTAGCTGACAATACGAAAATTGCTGCATTGAAATGGCATGACTATTTGGTGAAAAATAACATTGACATTCTCATCTATTCAACTATTCGTACAGTGGATGAGCAACGTGCAAACGTTAAAAAAGGTGTATCTCAGACTATGAAATCCTATCACATTGTCGGTCAAGCGTTGGATTTTGTTCCAGTTGTCAAAGGTCAACCTAAATGGGATGGATACAATGATAGTAACATTAAGGAAGCTATTGCTGAAGCTAAAAGGTTAGGATTTGAATGGGGTGGCGATTGGAAATCATTTGTTGATCAACCACATTTACAATATAACTATAAGGGATATGGAACTGATGTGTTCGGCAAGTACAAGGAAGAAGTCAAACCAGTTGTGAAAGTTGTACCTAAACCTAAAACATTTCAGTTAACTTATACTCGGATACTTAAAGAAGGAATGTCTGGAACTGATGTTGGTAAAATGCAAGAAGCATTAAATAAATTAGGATTCAACTGTGGAAAAGTTGATAAACAATTTGGATCAAAAACAAAATCAGCATTAATATTACTCCAGAAAAAGCATCTACCACATGAAGTGGATGGTATAGCTGCAAAACATGTTGTTGCTAAGATTAACCAATTACTAAAATAAAATACAAAAGCCCTTCTCTTAATTGAGAGGGGCTTTAACCATTAAAATAGTTTTTTAATTAAATTAGAGTAGATCCTATTATCAATCTCAAGTAAACTTTTCTTCCCACCCTTAAATTGAATCGCAATCACATGAGTTGATTTTGATTTAGCTGAGAGACCTGCTAATAACCCAACAGGACCTAACACAAGACTACCAACAAATGCACGACCAACAGCACTAGTTGCACTTTTACGTTTTGTCTCGTCAAGAACTTCATAAGACTCAACAGTATCTTTATTTATATCCCTGACATTTGCAAAATTTTTCATAAGGCAAATACCACTAAAGGACTCAGAAACGGTAGACCCCTCATAATCTCCTGCTATAACTTTGTTCTTTGCCGCCATGATTAACTTCCCCCAATTTTTTCTGTTTGTGGAAATTATAACATGGTAAAAAATAAAAACGTATATCAAAAATGGATAACCTTAATTTTAAATTTATATTTACTTTAATATTTCACATTAAACAACTTTTTCAATCTACTCGTACCTTCAACTGCCATTGCATCTTCCCAGAAACGCATTCTTCCTTCATATCCATGTGGAAAATATGCGTATTCAATAAATATGTCATCCCTAATTGGTTCAGCAACTTTAATTTTTAATTCCTTCATTTTTGTTCTTATCTTTTTTAAATCAGTTCTTAATATCTTCAATTTACTTTCAACTAAATGTTGATAAGCTTCAGGTATTTTAAAATTTAGATTTGTTGTAAGTTGATGATCATTTTCAAGTATTTGGATAAGGTAATTTGTATAAATATAATCCACTATAAGGTCTTCTTCATTCTTCGGTATCGGTGCTTTCATCTTCATCTTCCTCATAATACTTTTTCATGATCTTATGTTGTTCAGTCATCATATCGTAAAAATGAACTCTAAATTGTACATCCCTCACTGTTAATCCTATTTCCTCGAAATTTTCAATTAACTTTATCCACTTTTCGTTCATACAAATCATCCACCTTACAATTCAATAACTCAGCTAAATCAAACAATTCCGGTGCAGAAGGAAAACTTTTTCCAGTACACCAGTTTGAAATGGTATTAGCAGTTTTTTTATACCTCTGCCTTAAATCCTCCCTTGTATAATCTGACTTATCTATTAACCATCCGATGTTACTCTTTAATTTCCTCATTTTTAATCACCTATTTAATATTTCCCTATTCCTTTTGAAAATCCTTTCATAATTGAATTTGTAGTTATCAAAATTTATTTTGGATAGAAAGGAATAATGGACAATCCATCGCCCATACCATGTATTAAACCAAATGAAATTCCACCTTAGTACGATTCCAAGGAATATTCCAGATGTTGAAATATCAATAGTTTCGACACTTTTTTCACTATTCCAGATTGATGCAACTAATTACTCTGTAATTACTAAAGAGGTGGCGTGGAAAGAAGGAGGAATTAAGTATGATATTTGAAGTAGCTTCAACAATTTTAATGTCAGCAATTTCTTTGAAGGCTAATCAATCAAAAAGTGGGGCAGGGTACGATTCAAAAAAAATTAACAAGATTTTTTCTTTAAGCGGACTCAATGTTAAGGACGGCAATCAAACATTAACTGCTCAACAAATCAAAAAGGAAAATTATGATTGGGGTGTCGAGTATCGATATAGAATTCCACTCGGTAGAAGTTTTGAGGATTATCTTTCTAAACAGAAGACGATTGAAGCAGGAATAAACACCCGACAAGTTAAACTTCAATTTAAAGACCTCAAATCATTGAAATTAGACCGAAATATCATCAGTAATATAAAAGGACTCTACACGAAAAAACTCACTGATAACAAAGAAATAGAAATGTCTTACGATGGATTATTAATGATAAAAGTCTATAACCTTCCATTAACATCGGAAGTCATTTACACAAAAGATTTATTTGAAAAATGTAATGGTTGGGAAGTACCTATTGGTGTTACAAGAACAGAGTTAATCAAACATGATTTTGATGAAGTATACAACATGATCGTGGCAGGGAGTCCTGGTTATGGAAAATCAGTTACATTAAAAAATATCATTACTTCCTTAGTCGTTAGAAAATCAAAGGATGTAAAATTCACACTCATAGATTTAAAGGGAGGGTTAGCCTTTAATCGATTTAAAAAATTAAAACAAGTTGATACAGTTGCAAAAACACCAAGCGAAGCTTTAATTGCTTTAAAAAGTTTTCAAGATAAGATGGTCAAAGTCATCGATTATTTGTTAGAAAAGGGGTTTGAGGATGTAAAAGAGGCAGGTATCAAAGAAAGATATTTCTGTATTATAGATGAAGCAGCCGATTTATCAGGGGAAAGGGAAGCACTTGAAATTGTAAAGGATATTGCAAGACGTGGACGTGGAGCTGGTTTTCGTTTAATCTATGCAACCCAATATCCAACTAATGAGACTTTGCCATCCCAAGTTCGTCAAAATTGTGATTCTAGACTTTGTTTCATGCTTCAAACAAATATAGCAAGTAGGGCAGTGTTAGATGATGGTGGAGCTGAAAATTTACCATTTATAAGAGGTAGAGCAATTTATCAAACGGATAGAAATACCACTATTCAAACTCCTTTAATAAAAAACAGTGATATTGACGAATGGATTAACCCTTTCAATGTTACAAAGAAGGAGGAATTAAATAATGAAACCCTTGAACAAACGACAAGAACAAATACTTTTGTCGCTAAAGAAACTAGATTATCTTGATAGAGATCAATTAAACAGAATCCATCGACTAGGTACAATCCGCAATACTAATCGTATCCTCAAACAATTATCCCTCTATTTATCTAGTTATCGAGAAGACTATTCCACAATTTATTATCTCAATAAAGATGGCAGAGAGTATGTTACTTCTGAAAAGGTAAGAAAGAAAACAAACTTTGTGAACCATGTGATTATGAGAAATCAATTCTACATTTATGCAGGCTTTCCGAGTGAATGGAAAAATGAAATGGAGCTTAATGACGGAGAAATCAAGGTAATTTGTGATGCCTGGTTTAAGTCAAATAGTAAATTTCACATCTTAGAAGTGGATTATCAGCAGACCATGAAAGAAAACAGAAATAAAATTGAAAAGTACAAAGGACTATATAAAAACCAAGGCATGGAAAAGAAATTAGGGTATGTTCCACCATTAATATGGGTAACAACGACAGAATTAAGAAAGAAGAAATTAGTTGAGTTATGTAAAGGATTACCCTATGGAGTTTACACCATCAATGACATCAAATAAGGAGTGATTCATCATGAAAACTAAAGCAATCAAATTTGGTGAATTTATGAATGGTGATTATAAAGTAAAGCAAAAAGAGAAAAGACAAAGAATTATTCGTAAAACTACTAAAATAGCAACAGCAGCAATTCTTCCATTAGTAACTTGTGGTTCTGTTGGAACATTAGGATTTGCATTGACAGCATTAGCGGCTACAACGTCAACCAATGTGGTTACTGTGACTGCTCCTATAGCTGTAACTGTTGGTGCAAAGGAATGGATGTCAGAAACAACTCTTAGCACTTTAGCCCATGTTCTTGATCCAGTTGTAGATATTCTAGTTGCTCTAAGTTTTCCGATTGCATCAGTTATCATTGTAGGCTCATGTTTTCAGTTCATGTTCGATAGAGCAGATAAAGGATGGCAGATGATTCAAAACGCTGGTTTAGGTTACGTCTTAATTCAGGTATCCCCTCTTATTTTGGACGTATTAAAGCAAGTAGGTAACGCTGTCTAAAATGAGGGTTTATATAAAATTACATCTAAGGAGGCTACAAAATGGGAATTAAGATTATGATTGATGGTGTTAAATATGCACAATGTAAAGAATGCGGAGTGTATCACAAATCAATGAAGGGCAAAAAGAATAGAAAACAAATTGTGTGTACAACGAAATAACATGAGGAGAAGCAATTCTCCTGTTTTATTTCTCCAAAATGGAAGTTTAAAATTTTTATAATGAAATAATGTCCAATCATAAAATGAAGCTTGTCCATAAAATATAGTAATTTGAATGAAAGGATGTGATTTTTATTGAGTAAATCAAATTATTGTGAACATTGTGGAAATCGAATCAAAAATAAGAATGAAAACGAAATCGAAAATAATCCGACAAATACGAATACAAATATTCCAATTATTACCGTAAATCCAGTAATCAACATACCACCTATACCAACACTAACACCAACACCAACACCAACTGGAGAACAGGGAATATTGACGGAGTTTAATTTTGTAGAAATTCCTAGCCGAGGTACCATTGGTAACACTCCATTACAATTAAACGAAACACCTTTGGTGCTAAATATTGATGATACAACAGATCGCGTATTACTAACAGTTTCTGTTCAATGGCATACTGTTCCCGCAGGCAGTGCTACAAGTACGCTTACATTGTCTATCAGACGTCGAAGACAAGGTGAAATGGAATTTTCTGATCCTATCTGCACTTTTAGTGATAGTGCTAATGGTGTTGGGGGAGTAACAAGTCCATTTACCTTTCCTTTCATTACTACGAGTATTATTTGTGTTGATAACGAACCTATTGTAACTCAAGGTCAACAACAAGTGGAATATATTGTAGAGGCTAGATCTCCTGGTACTCTTACACTTGTAGATATTGGAACATTTACTGGTTCTGAAATTGAAGCTAACAACCCAACCAACCCATGATTAGATAAAGAGACGATTGCTTATTGGCAGTCGTTTTTTTCTTTATGGTTAAAAACACAAGTGACAGAAATGGTGTTTTTTTTACATTTAATTACCATCTAAATGAAAATATTGTCATGGTACAATTACTATGAGGTGGTTTATTTGTTTATTTCTCCTATGCTATTACACAAAACAGAACATCCTTTTGACGATGATAACTATATAACTGAGTTAAAACTAGATGGTTTCCGTACCATTTGGACTAAGTTTGATAATAAAGTAAGAATTTATACAAGACACAAGAATGAAATTACATCTAAGTTTCCTGAGTTAGTTAATCTTCCTATGCCTGACGGAACAGTTTTAGATGGGGAAATTATAGTAACTGATCAGCAAGGTAAACCCGATTTTGAAGCAGTTATGGAACGTTTTATGAGTAAGAAATCCGAACACCAAATATCATTTAGTGTTTTTGATATTATTTACTACAATGGTAAAAAGGTCACTAACCTACCTTTAATTGAACGCAAGGCTCTGCTTGAGGAAGTAATACCTGAAGATACTCCATTGTTTAATAAAGTACAGTGGCTTGAGGGAAACGCAGAACAATACTTTGATTTAATTCAGCAGCATGGATTAGAGGGAATAGTTCAGAAGAAAACAGATTCAAAGTATCAGGTTAACAAGCGTTCTCATGACTGGTTAAAGGTTATTAATTATCAGTATGAGAATGTCTATATTTCAGGGTTACGGAAAGATGAGTTTGGATTATTACTTAACTTTGATAACGGAAATTACGCTGGATTAATGGAGTTTATGCCGACACCTAACAGGAAACAGTTCTATACACAATATAAAGACTTTATTGTTGAAGAGAATGATAAGTTTGTCTATCTTGATCCTAAATTAAAACTCAAAGTTAAGTATAGAAATCTAACAAAAAAGGGACTTCTTAGAATCCCTAGTTTTGTGGGGTGGATTAGTTAAGAGTGGCTTAAATAGTCATTCTTTTTTATTTTTAAAATTGTTTAACGATTTTCTTCTTCAACTACCGGGCAGGATAGTTAAATAACGAAGGAGACATAATAAGTTAAATGATTCCTTTTAAATAGTGGGGTATTAATATGTCAATGAAAAATAAGTGGTTATTTAATATTGCAATGGTATTACTCTCATGGATTACAGTTTCTTTTTTGGAAAGGCGAAGTATAAAGAGATTTTTTCCAGCCTTTATCTTTGTGTTTTTAATAAATTGTATTGATGTTCCGATTGGAAAGAAACGTAGATGGTGGTCTTTTTATAATAAACCACATTCCTTTTTTCATAATGAATTTCCTTTTTTAATAGGTCCAATGTTGGCGGTGGCTTTATGGACATTAAAATGGACATACGGAAATTTCAAAAAGTTTATCTTGCTAAATGCTCTTTTCCAATTAATTTTTACATTTCTAGCTAAAAGTTTATTTGCAAAGATAAAATTATTTAAATTAGTTCGACTTAATGCATTTCAATTCTTCTTATACTTCTTGTACAAGGCTTTTTTCTTATATGGATTTCAATACATTTATGAAAATAAAAAGAGATTATTCAACTAAAGGGTGCGATACTTCAACAAGGGTATCGCTTTTTCCTTATGCAACTAACGGGGCAGGATTGTGGAAGAGGAAAAAGTATTAATTTTAACTTTTTAGCAGATATTAAAACAAAATGTTAATTAAGGGTGTTACAATTGCGTGTTATTCTGTGCCTAACTCTTGTACTTTGTTGCTGGAAATTCGGAGATTTAAAAAACTGGAGAAAATACTATCCCACTATCTTATACCTGGCTGTAAATAATTTATTATATAGCTTCTTTGTTAGCGGAAAAAAATTTTTTCTATGGAAGTTGGAACCTGATTTTTTATTAAGTAGTACCTTTTCATTTTTAGTACAAACTTTCATTATTTTTCCATGTATTGTAATACTGTTTTTGTCTTATTTACCTAAGTCTCGGAAGAAAGTAATAATATATTTAATAATATCGGCATCAATTCTTGTTGTTATTGAAACAATAATGTATATTGCTGGTAAAATCACATATCATAACGGATGGAATTATTGGTGGTCAGTAGCCTTTAATTTCTTATGGGTTATTATGTTGAGATTTCATTACCTTAAACCAATTCCTTCTTGGTTTGTTTCGTTTTTATTTACAGTATTTTTTATCATTTACTTTCATGTTCCGTTGCCATAACACTAAACGTTCCCTTAATCAACTAACGGGTGCGATTCTTCAATAACGAAGGATCGTTTTTCTTATTCAAGTAACTGGGCAGTTTATTGAACAAGGTAACACATTTACAATGCATAGTTCTCTTTTGTGGAAGCATACTTAAATAAAAAAGGACTGCGACATGAATAAGTTTCAAGAAATAGAAAAGCATTATGAACAATTACGGAATTTGTGGTTGGATTATTGGACTCAAGAAGTGCTTTTTACTTATCAGTGGTGGACAATGATTGTTGTGTTGATTATCCCTTTTTTTCTGTGGTGGAGATTGGTGGATAAAACTCGGATAATAGAAATAAGTATGGTTGGACTATTTGTATCTATTATTGCTTTTATATTAGACCAAATTGGTTCATCACTAGGTTATTGGACTTATCCATATACTTTAACACCTTTAGAAAGAGACTTGTGGGCAGTCGCAGATTTTTCGATTATTCCCTTTTTTTATATGATAATCTATCAGTGGTTTCCTAAGTGGAAAACATTCATATTAGGCACTGTAGTATTTGCATTATTCTCTGCATTTGTTGGAGAAAGTATTTTTCAATGGTTGGGGATTTATGTATTGTTAAAATGGAAGCACATTTACTCTATCCCATTTTATGTGTTATTAGGAATATTAGTAAAAATCCTACTAGAAAAATTTAAATTGATTGAGGTTATTTCTAAAAGTAAAGAATAATATTCTTGTTAAGCTAACGGGTGCGTTACTTCAATAAGAACAACCAAAGTCTGCAAAAACAGATGTTTACACATGAGAAGTGGCTGAAATGGTCACTCTTTTTTTTTGTGGGAAATTTGTCGAAATATTCTAAATAATACTAATTAATATTGTGGTAAAATTTACCTATATATAGTAGGGGGGATGTTATTTTGAACGTTGAAAATATTAATACAATTATTCGGGAAATAAGAAGTTCAATAATTATTTTAGGTTAGGCTAGATGAAAGTGAACTAAATAAATTAGAAAGTGGGAGTCTATTATGGGGAATCCAGTGGGTAAAGCGTTAAGAGTACTTGGAATAGTTGAGATTATTTCAGGGGTTATACTAGGTTTAATTTTAGGAAATAATGATGAGATTTATGGATCATCAATTAATTTTTCAGTTTTCATACTCTGGTCAGCAGCAGGATTTGTTTCAGGTATGATTTTTGTTGGATTTGCTGAGATAATTGATTTATTAAATAACATTAGCATAAAGTTAGGTAAAACTGATTTGGAAACTAATATAAATGAATCGAATGAAACCAGCAAAAATAATGAAGTTTACTCTCCTACAAAAGAAAAATATAAAATATATAAATCTGTAATGTCCGATAAAAAAGAATTGTGATTCTTACAAAGTCCTACTTGGATAGTATTTAAGTTTAAAACATGAGTGGCTGAAATGGTCGCTCTTTTTTTATTATCAAATTAATTAATATTAACTGAAAATTTTGACATAAATATATTTATATTAGTATAATGATTTTGGATTGGGGGTGCAACATAGGTGTGACTAATCATAAAAAAGTAATTTTAGATGTTAAAGGTGTTATGGAATTAATAGGTATTGGAAGAAATGGTGCTTATGAATTAATGAAAAGTGGAGAATTTCATGTAGTAATGGTCGGTAAAAAATATATGGTACATGAAGAAGTATTCCATAATTGGCTAAAAGGCAACTCCAAGACCAAAAAAAGATGGTGATAATATGAAAAGAAGTAAGAAATTTATTACAGAAGATACGATAATCAATATAGATGAAGATGTTTTCAAAATCAAAGCGCAAAAGTTATATTGGGAATTATTTGTAGATTACGTTAATAACAAGTACGGATATACAGTGTTGGAATTAAAGATAAAAGAAGTATTGGAATGAAGAAAAAAAGCACATTGAAAGTTGTAAAAGTGACATTTCTTGAGAAAGTGGATATCAATGAATATTTTAAATCTATACTCATTGCTCTTTTAAATGAAGAAAAATACGAAAAGGATGGATTGAGGTGAGAGGATGAAGCAACTTGTCTTCAACAATAGAGAATACCATGTCACCGAACAGATAGATAAAGTGATATTCAAAGACAAATCAAATCAACCGTTTAAAGTTAACTTTAGTTTCAGTAAAGATCCTATCAAAAATAAAATAGCTAAGGATGGTCTTACCATTTTCTTTACAGAGATTTTCAGGGGAGACTAATTTATGGATAGAAATGTTGATCACTATTCTGATTAGGAGTGGCTTAAAATAGTCACTCTTTTTTTTTGTCTATTATCAACTTAATTATTATTAAATATCAATCTATTATCAACTTAATTATTATTAAATATATTTTTATAGATTACTGGTATAAAATTTAAAATTCTGGGGACAAAGTATATTAGCATCTGTGGACAAGCATTTTTTATTAATAAATTGCGAATGAATGTGGAGGTGGCTAATTTTGCCGAAAATAAAAAAACAAAAATTTAATCTTACAGAGAGACACTTATCGGGAGAGGTAGAAAAAGTTCATTTACCACATGATTTGAAAGGAAGGTTTTCTTCAAAGAGGATTATAGAAAGAGAAGTTAAGCAACGTTCAATTAAGTTGGTTAAAGTAAAGGGTTCATACGGTTCCTTTGTAGTAAAAGAAAAATTGATTCCTGATGAAGTGAGAGCAACTTTATTCGGAGTGGCAATAGTTGGAGTTCTTATTACGGTATTTTGATAAGAAGTTATTTCTTTGATATTTGTGATAAAATTAATACCAGCGAATAGTTAAGAGTCACATAGGAGGCTCTTACACAATGAAGGGTAGTATCAAAAAGGACAAAAAGACAGGTAAATATTCCTTTGTAGTGGATATAGGTAAAGATGCTACTGGTAAAAGGAAACAAAAGATGAAAAGGGGTTTTTCAACGAAAGCCGAGGCAGAAAAAGAACTTGCCAAATTAATAAATGAAACCAATGAAGGAATTTATTTTGAGCCACAAAAAATGACAGTGGATGAATTCTTTGAAATGTGGTTTAAAGAAAGAAAGTCTTCTGTAGAACGTACGACTTATAACAACCAATTAGCATTTTACAAAATTTATATCACACCGAGAATGGGATCACTGAAGATGTATGAAGTAACACCGATATTTCTTCAGAATTATGTAAATGACTTAATGGAGTATACCACACTTAAAGCAAGCACAATTCATAAATTATTTGATGTGTTGAAGGTGTCATTTAAAAAAGCGGTAAAGTTAAAAATCATCAAAGAAAATCCTTCCTATCTTGTTGATCTTCCGAAAATCAAAAAGACAGAAATGAACGTTTGGGATATAAAAGAGGTCAATTTTTTCTTAGAGGAAGTATCAAATGTCAAACGACCAAGTAATTATCTAACCGCTTATTTATTGGCAATATTAACAGGATGCCGTCAAGGTGAGATATTGGGACTTAGATGGAGAGATATTGATTTTGAAAACAAATTCATTTACATCAAACAAACCTTATCCCATGATGGAAAAGAACTAAGAAATGCTGCTAAAACAAAAGCAAGTATACGTTCCATTTCTATACCAGATATACTAATTAAGCAACTGAAAAAAGAACGAAAAACATGTTTAAAAAACAAATTGAAATGCGGTAGTGTATACGAAGATCATGATTTAGTCATTTGTACCAAGCATGGTCGTCCTGTTCAATCATCAAATCTCATTAGAGGATTTAAAAAGGATGTTAAAAAAGTGGGTCTTCCGGTGATAAGATTTCATGACTTAAGACATACCCATGCAACGATGCTTATCAGTCAAAATATCAATCCGAAAATCATTTCTGAAAGATTGGGACATGCCAGAATAGGAATTACGCTTGACATTTATAGTCATGTTCTTCCAAGTATGCAACAGGAAGTTGCTGCTAAATTAGATGAAATCATAAAGAATATTTGATTTTTGTGAGCAATACTGTGAGCATAGATAGACAAGTCAATGTAAAACCGTTGGTATATTAAGCATTTCATAAGAAAGTTCCCCTTCGTGCTTGGAAGGCGGTGAAATAATGTCAACGAAGAATATCGAGGAAAAACAGTATCTGCTCCGTTTTAAGTGTGATACAAAGTCTCATTTGACCGTGATGGATCATGACGTATGCATGACAAAATGTCCCGATAAAATTTGTACAGTATTTTGCCCAGCGGAGGTTTATAAGTGGGAAGGAACACGGATGCAGGTTGGCTACGAAGGATGCCATGAATGTGGAAGCTGCCGGATCGGCTGCCCATACCAGAACATTAAATGGGAATATCCAAAAGGCGGACACGGGATTGTATTCCGTTTAGCGTAAACTCATTTGGTCACATAATTCAGATTAAATGTGACCACGTGTGACCAATCCGTGACCAATTTGAATATTGATTATTTTATGTATTTCAACGATTTTATTACTAATGAAGTGACCAATTGTGACCAAAATACTTTCTGTAAAGGTTTCCTAATTTAAATCAGCTTTATTAGTGTGGTTGTAAAAAATTGGATGTTATTAAGTGTTTTAAATAATAAAAAATGACCGTTCATCACCAAGTGAACGGTCTTCTTTTTTGTCCTAGACATTACTTGAAATCAAAAATTTAATGATGTCTAAAACATGTTTGTATATGATTGCTATTTCTTGCTCATTTCGATAGGGGCGGCTAAGCATTATAAATTACTATATTCATTTCGACATACGGGAGCATTAATGGGCGGTAAGCCTTTCACCTTACAAGAGAATTTAGGACATTTTCATATGAATGTGGTTTGAACAAATTTCCAGCCCCGGATATTTTGTGTGAAAAGCAATTTTAGTTTTAGCATTTGAATCGAATATTTAATAGCTTTTCCTAAAGCAAAGCAAGGGACAGTTCTTTAGATTATGTAAAAAGGAGATAAGGGACGCACAAGCATCCTTAGGGGAATTTTTATAATTATGTTCTCCCAAGAAAAACAACCTCAATTAAGCCTACTGATTACGGTAGGCTTTTTATTTACCAATAACCATATTGAAAACATCTGATATAATTATTAGCTGAGTAAACTATGACGGAGGGCAGTTCAAATAAAGGTAAAAGACCTAAAATTTAAAAATATATCATCATACACAAAAGGGGTAAATCAATGTTTCCATCAAAACTTTCGAACAACAATAGAGAATATTATCTTGTGAGAAAATCATTATCAGAATATGAGTTAAAAGAACTACTGCTACTAAACCCTTATGATGTTTATGCAGTTGTGAATGAGAGTTTAGATGACAAAGGGGTCACAATGTTTACTACTTTCCTAGTATTACATGCAATTGATTTTGAAAATAGAGTTATACTTTATGATGTTTCCCGACAACAACATTCGACAATCACAACCGAACTATGTTTTTTAGCAAAGGGCTACATTGAATTCATTGACGTTGGACAAGTAGACAGATATCCTATTCGATTTTACATAAGGGAAGATAATAAAAATGAAAACATATAAAAGTAAAACAAAGAAATTACTATATTGTCCTTGTCGCCAAATATTCTTACATTATACGCCTGAGGAAGAAGTAAGACAAAATCTTCTACAGTATCTAATTCACGATATGGAAATACCTGCAGATTCGATAAGTACTGAGTTTCCACTAAATCGTATTGATCCTAGATCGAGAAAAAGGGCAGATATTGTTGTCTGGAATAGAGATAGAGATGGGCATGAATATCCATTACTCGTTTTAGAATTGAAGGCAGAACATATTGAGTTAACAGATCAAACACTACAACAAGTAAAATCGTATAATGACATTCTTAAAGCAAAATATATTGGTATTTCTAATGGTTCATATGTGCATCTTTACGAAGTAACAGAAATGGGAATTTTACCATTAACCGATGATTTTTATACATACTCTCAACTTCTAGTTGGAAAAGTGGAATATTCCAAATTTCGTAGATTAAATCGACTTTCCTATCAATTAACTACATACGACAGATATGTAAATCATTTATTGAATATTGGGTATATCGGTGAAGGAACTTCAAAAGAAATGCACCCCTTTATATCGGAGTTACAAAACTTTATTCTATGTGAACAAATACAGCCGAATTATAGGTATAAAACTTTTATTGTTGAAGACTTATCGAACGGGCGATTCGCATATGGCAATGCAAGTGGAGGTAATTTTCCAGGCTATTATAGAAGTTTCATCGTGAATGACTTAGACGGGAATCATGCTATCTATAGAATAGGCATATTTGGAACAAATATATTAGTGAATGATCCCGTATATGGCAACCGTAACGGCAATACCTATTTAAATGTAGCCATTGACGAATCCGGGACTTCATCTAACATCCTTCAACTCAACATAGACCGATTCTTTAAATACGATATACTGAAAGACTCATATGATGTTACTCATAACGGCAGAAGAAATGGCTATAAGAATGCTGAAGTTTTGGAGAACGTACAAAAGTATGCACCCGACCTAATTATGGAAGGGAATATATATATCGGGACATTACCTGCGAATAAATCTATAACAACAAATGATGCCTCGGATTTCATTGAAAGACTCTTAATGTATGCAAATATTCGAGAGAAACTTAATCAAAAAGGAAAAAAGAAAAGAAAAGGAAAATGATATTATTCGGGGGAGAATGATACTTGAAGTAATTAAAACCTTATAAAAGAGTAATAAATTAGGATACTTCTTATACTACCATGAAAAAAAACGTGGTTAGCAACTTACGTTTCGCATTCGAGTTACAAAGATGCGCAGAAAAAAATCGCATAAGTTGTTTTTTTGTTAAGGGTTCGAGATAGGAAGCAAGTATTAGATAAAATAAGTATTTTGTTGCAAATAGATTTTTATATTCTTAAGTGAAATGGAGAGTAGGTAGATGTAAATAAAATCTGCTCTCTTTTTTTTGGGGGAGATCAATTGAAGAAATATATTTAAAGTATTTTGCAATACTTTTGGATTACTATCTTATGTAATTAATTGAAGATTTGTAAACCAATTTAAATAATAAAATACTATAATTGCAATGCTTTTGTTTAATAAAACAGAAAATTCAATAAATTTATTGAATTTTAATTACTCTTTTTATATAATAATAAAAAGAAACAATAGAAGAGGTGAGAAAAATGTTCATAGCTTATTCAGATGCTTAGTTACAAGACAAAAAAGCATATCTTGCCTTCGTAATTGTCTTTGAAGATAAAAGTAAAATAGCAAGAAGGATAGTTGTTGATGAAACGAATAGCATAATTGCTGAAACTTTAGCATTAAAGGAGTTAATTTCTTTCCTCGACTACGACAATTTTAAAGGAGGTTTAATACTTTTTGATTCCAATGGTTTAAAAAGTCACCTAAAACGGTTAGGAAGAAAAAATAATAAATATTTATCTGGTGACACCAAGGAGATCCTTAGAAGACTTAATGTTAAAACTCAGGTAATCCCCCGAAAAATTAATGTTGCTCACCAAGTATGCTCTGAAAATAAATCTTTAAAATCTACTCCAATTTCATCTATTAACCGTCATTACTATCAAAAGGTGGAGGATTTTCCCGATTACCTTTTACAGTTATCTGTCCTTGAAGAATACAGGAAGTTATATAATAAACGTTTTGCTACCTTCCATGAGGCACAGATGAAGCTGAATAAGAAAATTTGGCTTGCAGATATTGTTGAGGATTTAGATGGTGTTAAGTTATATGTCATTCATGATTTAAGAATAAAAGTGCTTGGTATTATTGTAAAGATTAGTAAGGTTAATAATGTTCGAATCAGTAACCATTGGAGAGTGTTTAGAAGGGGGAATAAGTTAAAGAAAATATGAAAATAAGTGATCAATTTGTCTCATTATTGCGTTATATAGGATATTTGTAAGATGGCAAAACGTTTACAAACCAATTCTTTTATCTAATTCAAAAGTTGGAAAATAGGATATTTTGCAATTAGGGTTTAATTAGAAAGGGGAAATCAGAATAATAATCTCTGATGAAGTTTGGAAAAAAAATAAGGACAAATCGTTAGTTCTTACTAATCTAAAGATAAATGACCTTAGTTTAGGCTCTGGTTACTACATTTTTGTAGCATGTGACTATTGTTTAAATGTGAACGTAAATCCACCAACAGCTATGTACAAGCAATATAATAATTACAATAGAAGTAGAAGAAATGTCGAAATGGACTGTTGTCCAACGCATCAAGGTTTAAAAAATGAAGATATTTCTTTGCGAAAATATGGTGTAAAAAATTATATGCAGGTAGCAGAGATAAACAGAAAGGTAGCAGATAAACGAAGAACCCCTATAGAAAAAATTACAAATGAGTTCAAAAAAAGAGGGTTAATTTTATTATCAAAAACCTTTAAAAATAATACAGAAAACTTGTATTTCTATTGTGGAAAAAATGATGAGCATAATTTTGAAGGACCACAAGATATTACCTATGCTAACTTTACACATGGTAGAAATGGAAAAGGTTCTGGGTGTAAGTGGTGTAGCAAAGAAGAGCAAGTATTAGGACAAAAAGGAGAAAAGAGTCATTTTTACAAGGGGGGGAAAACTCCGATACAAACGTATTTAAGACAAAGATTAAATGTTTGGAAAATCGAAAGCTTAAAGTCTTATGATTACAAATGTATTATTACAGGTGAAACTAAAGATTTGGAGGTTCACCACTTATATAGTTTAAACCTTATTGTAGATGAAATAATAAAAGAACTTAATTTAAAATTACACAAAAAAATTAGTGATTACAGCGAAGATGAATTAACTAAAATAGAGTACTTGTTCATAGAAAAACATAAACAATATCCACTGGGGATACCTTTAAAAAAATCCTTACATAAAGAATTCCATACAATTTATGGTGACAATGCAACTATAGAAGATTTTAAATCTTTTCTAAACGATTACAATAATAAAAAATTAGACTTTAACTTTTCCTCTTCTTTAACAAAGGAAAAGTACTTCCCGTATAAGAATAATAGGAGTTCCAAATATCAATATGTTAGTTATGTCTCCAGTCAGGATAAATGGCAGGTAAGTATTCCTATTCCATGTGGGGGAAAGATGAATTACAAAAATATTGGTAGATATAATAGTGAATATGAGGCCGCTGAAGCGTGTAATAAAATGTTAATAGAAGTATATGGAGAGAATACAACAACAACAATAAACCGTTTAGATGAAAATGATAAGCCCGAAGGTTATGAATATAGAAATAAATTTCACTCTTTAAAAGAAAATACAGCATCAAGATATTTTGGAGTAACCTTCGAAAAGTATACCAAACGTTGGGTAGCAAGAATTAGAGTTAAAAGTCTTGAGGAAAGGGTATATATCGGGTCATTTGAAACAGAATGGTTAGCGGCAGTGGCTTATAACAATAAAGCTGAAGAGGTGTTTGGTGATAAAGCTAAATTAAATAAACTAACTGATGAACACCTTCAAGAAAAACTAAGTTATGTACCCAAACAGAAAATAACGTCATCTAAGTATCGGGGGGTATCTTATAATAAACGAGATAAGAAATGGTGTGCGTCTGTTCTTTGGAAAGGCGAAAGAATTCATATTGGATATTTCGTTCAGGAGGAAGAGGCTGCGAAAGCATACAACCAGTTTCTAATAAAAAATAATATTACTAAGCCTTAACCAATATAAATTAAAGATTCAAAAAGTTAAAAGAGCAGTCACAAGGCTGCTCTCATAATTGAAATAAATTTTTTTGACACCTCTGTTTATTTTGATAGTGCTTACCCAATCCAAAGAACTTAGAATAAGCAACTTGGAGGAGTAGGATAGCATAAAACAGGGGCATAAGGGTAAAACAGATCAATCATTTAACTAAATAAACTGTAACAATATCGACTCGTTATGAAGACTGAATAAAGAGAAAAAGGAAAACTTCAAAAAATATTAAAATAAAGTATTGCAATTTCATAAAAGGGAATGTAATATATCTAATATATTATCCGTTTTATAAAACTAAATTATTGCAACAGCATTTACGTAAAGGTATGATATTGTGGAAAAAGCTTAACGAGTTTAAGCAAAATAAATATTGAACTAAATTTATGGAGGAAATGATGAAATTAAGCTATGACAAGTTAAAGAAGGAAAAAGAGTTTATAAATAAAACAATTCATGATATCAGTTCAATCGAAGTTTTAAGAAATCGAATTGAAAAAGAATTGTCAGCTGTAATTGAACCAAACGTTGCCAAAGCTATTTTTAACGGAACTAAGGATATTTTCTCATTAAGCAATAACGAGATGTATTCATTCTTAGCTCTTTTATACAAGAAAACAAAGGATGAAAAATTAAATCCATTTAATTACAAACAAACTGCAGCTATAATGGCCAACATTGGAAAGACTCAGCAAAAAATATACAATCCAGAGTTTAAAGAGAAGTTTTTGGCAGATCATACTGTAAAGGGTAAGGGTTATTCAGAAGAAACAAAAAGAGTTGTACGAAGTTTATTTGGCAAAATTGGTAAGCTTGAAAGATATAATGAACAAGACATTTATGAATTCAATAGACACAGCTTTGAATTAGTTTTAAAGGAGTTGAATGCAACCACTGTTAGAAGTCTTCAAAGTTCGATTTCTTCTTTAGAGCAGTATATAAACTTTGCAATTAAAGAGGGAAAAATCGATAAGTCTAAAGGAAATGTGGCTAGTTTATACAGTAAAAGTAAAGAAATCTCTCGATTCTTAAACAAAGAAGCAGAGGAAAATATGTTCTTCACAAAACAAGAAATAGATACACTTGCAGCATATGCTGAAAATTCCCAAGATGGTGTTATATTAAATCTAATATTTGACGGAGTCAGTCACAAAAATAAATTCCTTGAGCTAAGAAATATCAGAATTCAAGATTGTGACTTCGATGAGATGATTATCAATATTCCACAATTAGTTAATGAGGATTCTGGTGAAGTATATCCTCCTAGACAAGTACCTATAAGCGCATCTACAAAATTAATGATTAAAAGAGCAATGGACTTCGATGAGAAGTATGTAAGCATAAAAGGAAATAGTAGCCGTAATTATAAGATAGCAGTTAGTGACTATATTCTACGGGGGCTTCGTAATAATTATCAAATAAAATGGGAGAATGTTGCTCATAGAATCTTACGTATTGCAGAGGTGGCAGACTACCCCTATTTGAATGCAACAAATATTGCATATAGTGGGCAAATTTATTACGCTAAACAGTTAATGGAATTAGAAGGGGTAACGGTTGATGAAGCATGTAAAAGAATTATTAAAAGGTTTAATATTAGCGATAATGAATCTGCGTATTTCTATTTGAAAGCACGTATTGAAAAGGCGAATAAAATTCTTGAATAATAACTTATATATATTGTAAGGAACAAAGGAGGTGAAGTATGTTTAGGTTTATTACAGAGATTGATGTTGCTGAAAAAAATTTTAATCACTTTAATTAAACTAAAGTATTGCAATTTTTCAAAGAATAAAGTAAACTATATTTAAGGTGGAAATGGTGTACTCGAAATAAAAAAAACATTTTTTAAATCTATAAGGCATCTGTAGAAAAGGTATGTTAGGAAGCTAAAATAAAAAACACAGTAGGTTCAGTTGAAGAAAGAGGGGAAATATGGGAACAATTTCGGTAACAAAGATAAACTTTCAATTAAACTAAAGTTTTGCAACTATGTTATCAAAAAAATAGAAAGAGGTAAATATTTATGAATAAACTAACAATCATGAAATCACAACAACAAGAAGAAATTATTAAAGTGGATCAAGAGGGTGAGACTGATCAGGATGTATTGGTAGAAGTTGAAAAGGAAAATCCTCAGTCAACTGCTGTAGACTCACAATCTACAATTGCTATCATATCAGCAAGAACAAACAAGCACGATAAATCAATTGGGGGTAATTTAACTATGGAAACATTTAACAAACAAGGATTAAAGCTAGCAGAGGAAATTAAAACAAATCCAGAATACAACTTTATCAAAAAAGATCTAATCAAATTTGGCTTCAATTCTATTAGTTTAGAAGAATTAGTGAACTGGGTTTCTTTCTATAATATGAAGGTTTTTGAAGAGATTACAGGTGATAATGTACAAAATGAAAGAAGATTCACTCCAGAAATGTTTGACTTATTAACCAAATCTGAGCGTGAAGAAATTGGTGATATTTCAGAAGAAGATAACCAAGATCAAATTGTAGGTTACTTTTACGCTGATGGACAAACTCAATACCTTAAAAACAATGGAGGAAAAACAGTTATGGAAAAAAAGAACACTCAAAAAGTATCGAGTATTTTAGAATTAAAAGAAATTAAGACTAGTAGACAACTATTATTTACTCTAATAAAGTCAGAAGTGGTAAGTTTTTATTCATTTAAGCTTGATGAATTTGATTATGATTTTCACTCAAATCATGTGAAAGAGGAGCTATTGGACTTAATGGAAAAGATTTCAGGTGGGGAATACGATGGTATGATAAATGACTTAATTCCAAATGAAAATTATTTTGATAATCCTTTTAACCTTACTGTTGAAACAATAGATGACCTAGAGGGGTGCGGAAATCTTGAGATTAAAGTAAAATTTAATTTTAATTTTATTAAAGAAGCCAAGGCGAGTGATAGTAGTCTTTTAGATAAAAACAGCTGGATGAACAATTTTAGTCTTTAATTGGTGTTATTGGGCAAAGGTTTTGCAAATAACTAATGTGCATCATTTATCATTTCTTTTGTCTACTACTTTAAATTATAGCACCTAAAAGTTCACATGTTGGTGCTGTAATTTTTCCAGAAGATAAGGATGGAACGTGCATTTTGAGGCTCTGAAGTTCCATTTTATCCTTATTTTGTACATGGATTTTCAAAGTGTAACTAACAAAAATAAATCAAAAAAGTAGCGTAAGCAAAAGATTAATTTATTGTAAGGTGCGCCACTTAGCGGTCTACGCTAAGTGGTCACCTCGGCTAGGGGGAATGAGTGAAGAATGAGCGAATGACGTGGCGCTGTAGCCCAATGCTCTTTACCTTTGTCGTAAAATAGCACTAAAAATGGTTGCTAAGTTTTAATGCACATATTGAACCGCCTCATGTCACTAAATACCAATAAAACTCTATCGAATCAAGTACAAAAAACTGTACCCGAATCGGGGTACTAAGGTTTTATCCTTAATAGGTCGATTCGGTACAGAGTTTTTATAAGGATAACTCAACCAAAGTATGTAATAACCCGAGATCATAGCTTCGTTTTTATAGCAAACCACCATAAAGGAGTTGATCGAGATGGCTGCTAACAATAGCGAAACTTAGCCATTAGAAAAGGGAATTAAATTGGAAAAAGTATTAAAAGGCGAAGCAGTTCAAATAATAGATGCCACATGCGGAAAGGGAAAAACTTCTTGGGCAATTCAGCTGATGAATGAGTCTGATGAATCAGAAAAATTTATGTTTATTACTCCATTCTTATCTGAAGTCAGAAGAATCAAAAACTCTGTTACAAATAGAAAGTTTTCAGAGCCTGAGGTGGATAAAGACAACGTAACCAAACTAGACAGTTTAAAACGATTAGTAAGGCAAGGGAAAAACATTGTGAGTACACATGAGTTATTTTCAAATATTGATGAAGCAACATTAACTTTTATCAAATATCATAATTACACACTTATTCTAGATGAAGTAGCCAACGTCATTGTACAAGCACAAATTTCGGGAGATGACATTAAATTATTGCTTGGTCATGATGGGAATGAACCATACGTAACGGTTGATGAATATGGTTTTGTTACTTGGAAAAAAGAAAAATACGATGGCACATTTAAGCGGATTGAAAGGTTAGCCAAGACAAATAATTTGATGATATTCAATAATACAGCTATGTTTTGGACATTTCCTGTTTCAGTATTCAAAGCATTCAAAGATGTTTTCATACTCACCTATATGTTTTGGGGTCAATCGCAGCGGTATTATTTCACCATGTTTGGCGTTCCGATGTATTTCAATTCTGTGGAATTAAACAGTGAAACAGGTCGCTTTGAGTTAATTCCATATGTTAAACCAACACAAGAGGATGTTGCAATCCTTAAACAAAACATCAATATTTATTACCCGACTAAATACAATGAAAAGGATATGAACGTAGTAGGCGATAAAAGAGGTGCGTTCAGTCATAATTGGTTGACAGAGAATGTGAAGGATAAAGAGATGGTTAAATTAATTAAGAGTCATGCTTATAACTTTTACTGGAACAAATGCAAGGTAAAATCTGAAAAAGTCATGTGGACATGCTTGAAGGATTTTGAAAAGAAATTGACTCCTAAGTCAGCAAAGAAACAGTTTGTACAAATAACGGCTAGAGCAACTAATGATTACGTCGATAAAGAAGTTTGTATATACCTTGCAAATCGTTTTATGAATCCAGTTGAAAAGAAATTTTTCGAGTATCACAAAGTCAATGTTGATGAAGATTTCTGGGCGTTATCAGAATTAATTCAATGGCTTTTCCGAAGCAGAATAAGACGTGGAGAACCAATTGAATTATACATTCCTTCAAGTAGAATGAGAGGGTTATTAGAGAAGTATTTAAATGGAGAAGCTATTGCGTGGTTTGAAAAGGAGGAAACCCACACTGTCATTGTATAATTGTCTTTTAATAGATGTTATTTTTTGCATAAGTGATTCTTTGAACCCATATAGTTGTTGGGGTTTGTTCTATTTTTCTTATAGAAGAAATTATATAAAATGCATAAACAGTGATGGAAAAGAGTCATATACATGTGTCTGTCGTAGCGTAGCGAAGATTAGTACATGGTCGGGGAGGAGCAAGTGAGGAACTAACGAGTGACGGGCTGACAAGCCTAAAAGCTTTTTCAAAGGAGAATGCAAAGGAGAAAAAGAAGGCGCTAGCCCCGCCCGTCACTTCGCTTACGCTCAGTTCCTCCTCAGGCTGTTGCTCGTTCTTCACTGCGTTCAGAACGGCAACTATTATAATCATTTGGGATTTTTGTACAATGCTCAGAATGACAAATCATGATTGAACGTAGGAAGGGAATTAAAGAACTTAAAACAAGTTAATAAAACTGTCTTTTATTGTTTGCTAGGAATTGTTTTTGTCTGTTTAAATAAGTAATATAGATGTTACAAGAAGAGGAATAAAAAAGGTTGCTGTAAGGGTTAGTATATGAAAAAACTGACAAAAAGACCCGCTCAAAAAATTGAGCGGGTATTCCTTTTAATTGAAGTGATAATAAAGTCTTATATTGTCTATGAAGGCAGCGTCAGAGCCATAAGCAACAGAACCGTCTTTTCTATATGTTAACATTACAACATGATTTCCAGGGGAAAGATTATGGGTAATATTTTTCCAACTATCACTATAGTAACTACCTGCTTCGTTCACCACCAATTGTCCGTCGATTGAAATACTAAAAATATCACAACAAGGTTCGGAACTTACCAAGTAGTCTAATGAAAGTGATGCATCTACTGCATTTTCTGGAACGCTTACGGTAAACTCACTACTTGAAGAACCGTAATTTCCTATATATGCACTTCTTAAAGCAGTAGTAGAATTGGAACTTTGAGTTTTGAACCAGCTTCCAGTGATATTGAATATATTGGAGTCATTTTCGAAGTCTTCAACTTGGCTAATTTCTTTAAGAACTTGAATTGGCAGTGTCTCAACTGTTTCTCCGTTCGAAAGAAATAACGAAATCAGATTTCCATCAACTTGAAGACCAATTTCTGTTAAATTTGCTGGTACTGTAAATCCAAAATCATAATTTCCGTTTGAATCTGTGGTTGCAGTTCCTAGTTCACCGAATGAAATCTCTTTATTAGCTATAATATTACCGTATTGGTCGGTTAATTGTCCTTGGGCATGAACTTCCTCTCTAGCATTCAATGGTTGTTCTTTTGACAATAAAATAGTTGCTTTTGAAGCTTCAGCAGGAACGACTTGTAATGGACTTGGCATGTACAAAAATCCATTGCTAACTGCGCTAAAAGCTACATTTATACTTTGTGTTTTTGTAGGTGCTTCAAATGGGAAACTTACTACTCCATTGGCTGGACTAGATTGCAAAGTTGGAAAGTCCTCATTTTGAAAAGCTAAAGTTAGTGCTTCATCATTTTCTACTAGGTTGCCATAACGATCAAATACTTCGAACTTTACATCAGTTGTTTTACCAGCTTGAACGGAATCAGTTAGACGTATAGCCTTAGCTGGGTGTCCAGCTAAAAATTCAACTGTTGCACCCGCTTCTTTGGTATTAACTGCATCACGATAAATACCATCATTCGAAGTAACAGTTAGGTTTACAACCTCTTTCTTATGGTCTGTTAACTCAATAATTCCTTTTCCGTTACTCTCTGGTGTAATTGAAACCGAAGTTGCAGAGAGATTAGCAGAGTCAGAGGTTACCTTAACTGAAGCATTTTTTGCAGGTTGTCCGTAATCGTCGGTAACAACTACATCTATCTTTCCGTTATCAGTGGTTCTAACCTTTGTTTGTTCGGGAGAAATACTAAGATGTGTAGCTTCTCCAATCTCAGAACCAGTTTTAAAATTGAAAGCAAAAAATTTCTGGTCAGTTGTAACTGTAATAGTATACGTACTGTATCTATTAAATACATCGTGCGGGATGTTGATAGTCCTAGAACCTACATCATATGTACTAGAAACTTGTTCACCATTAATTGTAACCTGATAGCGCCCTCTTTCGAAAACTCCCGCTTTTTCATCATCGCCCAACACAACTTTTATAGGAGCATCAGGGCGAATTCCAGAAGATTTGTTTTCTGGAGATACTGATGCTACAGACAATTGTGCTAGAGTCTGCTTCGTGGTTGTACTACTACTTGTGGTGCTAGTTGTTTGGTTGTTACTCTCTGCAAAACTCGTAGCTGGACTAACAGTAAGTAGTGCAGCAAGAGTAGTTGCTAAAAGTGCTTTCCTATTCATTTTCAATCCCCCATTTTATATTTTTAATCACATAGAATATAATAACAAGTTTATATTGAGAAAAATGTCGAATTTTGGAGGAAAAATCAGTATTTTTTACTAGGTCGAATAGATTGGTGAATGACCTATTTTTTCCGAACAAGAGACAGAAAATGAGGAAATTCAAGCATTAGAGGATGAAGCCTTTGAATGGATTGAAGATAAAGGTTTTACTGAAGAGGTAAAGAAGTATTTTGATAAAAATAGTCTTATGTTTAGCTAATGAGTGCTTTTGTAATAAGTAGGAACGCTTTTTTACACAGGGGGAATAGGGAGCGATTAAAACCCTTACCTATCTGTATGAAGAAGAGGTATGGTAAAATAAGGGTAATTTATTAAATCTAAGCTATATGACTGATTAGCAACCAGTCGTGATAATAATGATTATTGAAATGGATGGTTATTTTCATCAAGTTCTACTTACAGGTAAAAAGTGTTCCAAACAACAGTTAAAACAAAAATATTTACAAGCAAAAGAATTAACCTATGAGATAAAAGACCTACCTAATGTCTTTTGCAGGCTTCACAATTTTGAACAAATTCCCTATGACTGTGATATTAAGGTCGAGTTTGTGATTGATACTGATACAGATAGAATTTATTCACCTTCTTATTAAGGTAACAGATGCGTTTCTGTAATACAGGAACGCTTTTATTGTATTGTGGTAACGGAGCGGTATGGTGAATAGACAGTCCATAACACACGTCAACAGACACACAGAATATTCGTTAAGCCTTCCTAATGCTTTAAGCGGTATTAATTATCTAACTACAAAATGTACTCTCCAAGAACTGAATATGAACCATTAGGAGAATCATATCGACCTTTTCCCTTAGAGCCTTCTTTCTCCAATAGTTCAATAATTTTGTTCACGGAGGAAATCAGTATCGCTCCCCTACGTGGGGGCAGTTACATATCTCTCTTATTCTATATTCGTCTCTCTTATTCTATTTAGTATCTCTTCTTACAGTACCACCAAGTAACTTAGAGAAGTTACTCTGTTGCAGTGTATAGGATTGAAGTAACTCCTAAGAGTTACTCTGTTCCAAATAGCTTTGAATTAAGTAGTTAGACTTAAAAGCTGTAATAAGTTATGTTAACGAGTTAAGGATTCCCTATGATGTTGAATTATTTGTTCAAACTTATTACTCTCAGTTGAAATTATATACTGGGTATGCCAGAGGCTACTCCCATGATTTATTTTAGAAACTGGAAATTCCTTATACAAAAACCTAGCAGACCCTCCTTTAAGGGCTTTAATAAGGTTTGGAATATAATGAGTGGTTTGGCAGCTAATAGTAAGTATCACACTATTTAAATTGAACTCCAATCCCATTATCTTAAATTCATGATTAAGCGAAACGCTTTTGAAATAATTCTTAATAAAGTCAATTTCATACGTTTCGAGTGGAACATTATTTTTAGTAAAAAAAGCAATGTGATATTGCAGAAAACATCGGTGGTATTTGTTTGAGTATAATTCAAGCATAAGTTCCCTCCAAGCCTTTCTATAATTGTTATAAAGCACAAAATTAGTTCTATTAAAACTTTAACAAAAATTATGAATTTATTACAGCGATTAGGAAAGTGGGATATACAGCGGTTCTTTAGTTTTACACGAGATTAAAAAGAACTTGGAAAACATCCAAGTTCTTTTTCGTGTTGAGTAGAACCATATATGAGGAAGCAGAATGAGTCTTTAATGTCCGCATGCCTTAAACACTCAGAATGGCTCGTGGTGGCTTCTTAAGAGATTTTATCCCCCTTACTACTCTGTTTTGCTCAATATTACATCTGAGGCATTATGTAAGCCTGTTGAGTAGTTCTGAATTAGTGAATTTGTGTGATTCAGAAAGCACACTCAGTTACAAACAAGCATTCGGTAAATTTCCGACACGACTCAAATAATGGACATACTGAAGACCATTAAGATAGTACTGTTTAGTAAAAATCTAATGAAATTCCAGACCAATCGCATGAATTAATAAAAAGTGTAATGTATGTAGCTAGTGATTTCGAGGAAAATAATAGGGAGGAAGGAGGGGGTAATAATTGAAGAATCAACAAATTCCAGAACATAAAATGAATTTTACAGGTGAAGTAGGTCAAGCACTTGAAAAGGCGGCTAATATCGGGACTAATAATATTGCCTCAAAAAAAGTAGCAGCAAAGCAAGTCAATACTAAAGAAGAGAAGTAACGGCAAGTATACTTGAGGTTATTTTGTAAAATAAGGTAGACAAAATACTGCTAAACAAAAGACAGTGAGCAACGTACCAGCTTACTGTCTTTTTGCATAAAAAAAGTTTATGAAGAATAAAAATCCCTTTCTGTTCCCCACTGCTTTAATACTAAAATAAAATATGATAGTTCAAACAAGATGGTAAGCTGCGGATTATGGCGTACCTTCTTGAGGTACATAAAATTTGACTGTCTATAACCTATCGCTCGCTTTATTTTTTAATGAATTTAAAGGCTTGTTGATAATCTCTTCCTTTACTATCCTCTTTCCAAGTTATTACAACCTCAATCTCATTAGCATTTACCGAAACAGGAAAATTGTTTTGAATAAATACATGACCATGTTCATATTTACTTACGTCTCTTACTTCTCTTAGTTCCTTCGGAACTTCCATTTTGAATAGTCCATGCTTAGTTACTGAATTTAGTTCATTACGGAAGCCTTCGATCTTTACGTTATAAACCCTTTTCCCGATATTTGTAACATTTAAGCTATACATATCGTATACGTCTTTTTTTGGTTTTGCCATTTTAGGTTCATATTTTTCAACGTTTCCAAATACAACCTTCCATTGACCAGTTTCCTTAGTAATTGGAACTCTAAATAGTTGAGTTGAGTCTTTATGGGTTTGAGCAAAGACAGACATTGACACCATACTAACCAATACTAAAACTAGAGAAAAAGCTAAAATCTTTCTAATCATTTTCATCCCTCCAAAATGTATTAATCCTGTCATAGTATTCCCAAAGAGATTGAAATAATCTTTGCACACCGCTCTGAAAATTTTAGTGTGTTTTAAGGTGACCTCTTGCTATTAGAGGATGGTAGTAGTGTATCGCAGTTGCTTCTTAATAGTTATTCATTTAAACACAGGATTGAATCTAAGGGTATGATGTAAGCCTGTTGCGACATTCCCTAATGGTTAGCGTTTCTGTACTAAACAGGAACGCTTTTTTGTGTTGAGTTAATGAACAGGTTTGTGGAAGAAGAATGGTGAATTTTATGGTATAATTTGGTATATAGAGGGAGATGGAAATGAATGGACAATGGGTTTATTAAAATTAGAAAAGCAGTTATAACCGATGCAAAAGGAATAGCCAAAGTACACGTTGATAGTTGGAAAACTACATATGCTAACATTGTTCCAAATGAATATCTGAATAATCTGATATATGAAGAGCGGGAACAGATATGGATAAATAACATTCCCGATGGCGGTGTATATGTAGCAGAAAACAATAAGGGGGAAATAATTGGTTTTTCTTCGGGTGGAATAGAAAGAAGTGGTAAATATAATGGGTTTGATGGGGAGTTATATGCAATATATATTTTAATAGAGTATCAGGGACAAGGTATTGGAACAGCACTTGTTAAACCAATCATAGATGAAATTAAAGAGATGGGACTTAAATCAATGCTTGTTCTTGTCATAGAAGATAACAGTTCACGTCTATTTTATGAAGCACTTGGCGGCAAAAAAATAGATACTATTAAAGTAGAAATTGCAGGGAAGAAACTTTCCGAACTTGTATATGGTTGGGATGATATTAGGAGTATTTTATAGTTTCATTCTTCAACAAACAGGTGTGTTTCTGTAATAAGCAGGGACTTTTTTTATAACTCTAGAAGAAGTAAGCAATAACTTCAAACCCCTTGGCTAAGAGTATGAATAATTATAAAAATTTAAAGCTTGAGGACGAAAACCAGCCTCAAGCTTTTTAGTGTTTTATCTATTGTTTTGATATCAGCTGAGACACCTTGTCAACAATTACTTGTATTATTTGAGGGTTATTCGTAATTGAATCGGTAATATTTTGTTGCTGACTTTGTGGTGTATTTGGAGTTGAAAACTCAACACCAAAGTATTTATTAACAAGAGTTTGTTTAACTTCTTTTTGTTTCTCTGGTTCTAAGTCTTTTAAATATGGGTCAAGTGAAGCAAGTTCCAACTCTATTTTTCTATTCCGTCGTTCTTCATTCCTGTGATTTGTAGCTTGTTTTGCACAGTAGGTGAACAGAGTAATTCCTACACCAGTCAATACTATTCTACTAACGAGAGCAGTCCAATCAAAAGCACCTTTGTGCATTAGTAGGAAGACTACTCCAAATACGATTACAGCCACCATTGAAATCAAAGAACCTATATTCCACCAAAAAGCTTTCTGACCTTCGTCATTAGCAATTTTTTGATAACCATGTGCAAGACCCTTCATGCTTATGATTCCTACAATCTTTTCAGCCTCTTTATTCATAGCGTGAATTTGATCAAGTTCAGTTTGCATTTTTGATTTAAAATTATCTATTAAAGATTCGAATGTATCCGATTGTTCATTTAATTGTTGTTTTAATGAATTATCACGAGATTCCAAAGTATCATTGAACTCGGATTCACTTCCTTTAAGGAAATCATTGAATAGTTCATTTCTTTGAGTTTGCCCTTGCAAAAATTGACTTTGAAATTCATTAACTATGGAGTCAATTCTAGTCTTTTGGCTTTCAATTGAAGAAGTAAGTTCATTTAACTTTTCGGTATTTCTTGTTAAGGCTGAGGAAGCTTCTTTTGCGTCTTTCTCAAGGTGTGATAGATGTTGACCAACAGACTGCTTAAATCTAATTATAGAACTTCTTACGCCTTCAATTTCCTCTGGAGTTTTAGTAATAACTAATTGGGAAAGGTTTACAAGTAAATTTTCAAGGTAACTAAAGATATTATTCAAATGTACTTGGTTTCTATCACTCTTGTAATTACTTATTTCGCTTAAAACGTTTGATATTGGACTATTTATATTGTCCAAAGTATTTGTTGAGATTAACCATGGGTCTGCTTTGTCTAAAGTATCCTTTAGAAAACTAAAGGTATCATTTATACGTCCTAACATTTGCAAATCTTTTGTTGACGTATTTGAATTATTAGAGGAGTCAATTTCATTTAAAATTCGAATAACATTTTCCATATTTATATATGAAGCATGAGCAGTGATTCTTTCTTCTAATGCAATTTGCACCGTCTGTTCCTCCCTTGATACAATCCATATATTTCTGATTATATAACAACGTTCGCTATTAATGTTGGAATTTTGACACAAGCAAAACGCACATAACCACTTATGGTGAATTTAGGCTTAGCTAAGTCTGATGTTTGGTGTCCAGTTAGTAAGATTTGGTATGAAACAGAAACCACTCTCATTCACAAACAAGCATTCGGTAAATTTTCCGACTCGACTCAAATAAAAGGTAAGGTTTAACACGGTAAAGTGATAAACCGCATAGTAATAAGCTGATGTTGTTCGAGACGAATCTTCGATGGATTATGTAACCCTATTCATCATACATCCTTGCACCCTTGTTAATAGATGACCTTAATGGTGCAAATACTTGAAAGTTATTGCACCGTTTTATTGACCTTGCTATAATAGGCTTCACAAGGTGCATTAACTTAGTGCAATAAATGAATGATGAATAGTGAGGATATAACATGAAATATGGATATGCAAGAGTCTCGACAGTAGCACAAGATTTAGAGGTTCAAATTCAAGCATTACAAGCGGAAGGTTGCGAGGTTATATATAAAGAGAAGTTCACAGGTACTAAAACAGATAGACCAGAGTTCAACAAGGTGCTTGATGTATTAAAAGACGGGGACACTTTGGTGGTAACGAAATTAGACCGTCTTGCCCGTAACACAAAAGAAGGGATTGAAGTAATCGAGAACCTATTCAACAGAGGCATTAAAGTTCATGTTCTAAATGTTGGTCTATTGGAGAATACAACAATGGGAAGGTTCTTCTTGACTACACTGCTCGCTGTGGCTGAAATGGAACGTAACTTAATTGTAGAACGTACTCAAGAAGGTAAGGCATTGGCAAAGCAACGAGATGATTTCAGAGAAGGTAGACCAAGAAAACACTCCAAGCTACAAGTTCTACATGCTTTAGAATTGCTTAAGACTCATACATACAAAGAAGTTGAAGAAATGACGGGAATAAAGAAAAGAACACTAATTAACAGAAAGAATGAACTAGAAGCAAAGCAACTATAAGGAGACTCCCAACCGAGGAGTCTCTTTCCTTTTGATAATGATAGGGGGGCGTATTTTCCACACTTTTAATGGGGTTAAATGGAAGATATCCCCTATGTACCCTTATCCACACGTCACAGATGATTCGAAACGAAGAAGAAAATAATCATTGAATCAGCGGAAGAAGGAATTGCAAAACAGAATGTTGTAAAGAGGGAAGACCAACAAATCCATACCAAGCAGCAGGTGAAAAATGCCTTACAATTGCTTGAGACACTTGATTACAAAGAAGTGGAAGCAATGACAAGTATAACGAAAAGGACTTTTATACGTAGGAAGAACGAGCAGAATGCTTAAAATGTATGTTTAGAATCCAGCAATAGTAAAATGAAGATGTGAGTATGAAAAAATGGATATCAAGATTATTAATTATTATTTAAATAATATAGGAACAAGAGGGTAGTAAATAAATATTGCTGCTCTTTTTATATACCTTCAAAAACCTAATATTTCTATGGTATGATTTTCCTATTAAGTTGTTTGAAGGAGTAGGCTGTTTATGAAAATTGCATTAGTCAGTTGTACTAAATTAAAAGCTAATTATCCATGTACGTCTAGAGAGATGTATCAAGAGTCAACTTTGTTTAAGAAAGCTGTCAAATTCATCGAACAGCGGGATTACGATGAGTGGTATGTGTTGTCTGCAAAGTATGGACTATTAAGACAACGTGATGTAATTGATCCATACGACTTAACCCTAAATAATATGAAAGCAGCAGAACGTAAAACATGGTCAGAGATAGTTCTAAGGCAAGTACACAATATGCAATGGGGCATAACTGAAATAGATTTTTATGCTGGAGAAAAATATCGACAATACTTAATTCCTGCTCTTAAACAAATGGGAATCGTATGTAATGTGCCGCTACAAGGAAAAGGGATAGGACAGCAATTAAGTTTTTATACAACCAATACAAAGTAATCGATACTGAGGTGTCTAGCAAATGCCAATACCAAAAAATATAACCAAAAAGCATGTAATTGAAGCGATTAAAAAGGTCGATAGTGAAGGAGTACCAGAAAGAAGGGAATCAACAAGGTTCAATCTTTCTTATGAAGGTAAATATTATCCTCCTAAATATGTTATTTCAATTGCAAACATATTTGCCAATGGTGAAGAATATCCACCATCATTGTTTAGCGGTGGAGATGAAACTAATAGGTTTTTTAGAGGTTTAGGGTTTAGCATCATTGAAAATGAAATTAATACGATTGGAAATCAAAATGAAGGTAATCTTTTAAGTGTTCCAGCACTTGAACCTGTAAGTCGTTCACGTGAATATAATCTTTACGAAGACCCAATAAGAGATAGGGTAGTTTATGAATCTCTTTTTCATGGGAGAACTCGCCGCTGGCTTGATGAGCATATCATAGGGTTGAATCCTGATGAAAGCCGTGGCTATCAAGCCATGGGAATACTTCATTTTATTGGATTAAAAGATAAACACAAAGGTATTTTCAAAGGACTAAGCATTCATGAAGCTGTACAGCTATTAGAACAGCAGGATTCAGATTTCAGTTTAGTTATTCAGTGTCTTAATAGGATTAATAATCTGATAGAGAATAGCCAAAAGTTAGTAGAGGTAATTACAGATGATATTGATTCAGAAAAGGCTGAAGATGATAGTTATTACAAGGATGGTGCTGTTAAACAGTATTATGGTAAGCGATATGAAAGGAATCCAGAAAATAGAAAAAAGGCAATTGAAATTCATGGCTTAAAATGTGTTGCTTGTGGATTCAACTTTGAAGAGGTTTATGGTGAGCGGGGGAAGGACTTTATTGAGGTGCATCATGTTAAACCATTAAGTACTATAGGTGAAGAGGTTACTATTGAGCCTAAGGAAGACCTCGTGCCTGTTTGTTCGAATTGCCATAGAATGATACATAGACGGAAAGATGATGTGTTAACTGTTGAAGAATTAAAGTTTATGATATCTCAGCGTAAATAAATGTGATAAAAAATGGTGATCTTCAAATGTAGGCAATGTTTAAGTTTTTAAGGGGGAACGTGTTTTGACCAGTTATATAATCCCATATTTAGACCCAAAGATACATAATAGGGAAGAAGACCCGTTATTCTCAGAGTATACTTATGGAGATGATGGGAATAGAGGAATAATTTTAAAAACTAAAGTTTCAAAGGGGGACTTTCTTTTTTTTTACAAAAGTATAGAAAATAACCCCTGTATCACTGCATTTTACGAAGTGGAAAAGGTTTTGGATATTAATAAAGCAAAAACGGATAATTCTATCATGACTAAATACCAAAATCCTCACTTATTTAGAAATAAAGTTCAAGAGAATGAAGTAATTGTTTTTGGTAATCCAGAAAAATCAATGATATTCGATATCCCAATGGTAGTTAACAGGGCATTACTAGAGGAATTATCGATTAATTATAATCCATCGCCGAATCATACAGAACTGCAAGCTCTTACGTTAAAGTTAAGATGGAAGCGATTAAATAATTCGCAAGTAAACCTATTACTGGAGAAAGTGAATCCACTGCATAATGAGAGTTTTCTAAAACTTCAAAAAGATTTAGAATCACCGATTGTTTTGGATAAAACGGAAAAAGAATCGGTTGTTAAGGCACGTATAGGACAGTCAATTTTTAAAAAGGCTCTTTTATCGGTTGAAAAGAAATGCAGATTATGTGGGGTTTCAGATGAGAGATTCTTAGTAGCCAGTCATATTAAGCCATGGAGTCAATCTAGTAATCATGAGCGGATGGATGTCAATAATGGATTATTACTATGTCCTAATCATGATTCTTTGTTTGATAAGGGTTATATTGGTTTTGCTGATGATGGAACAATTGTGATTTCAGATAGTTTAGATGAAGTGACAAAGGTTTTTCTTAATATCAATGAAACTATGAATTTTAAAATGAATGTGAGCCAGGAGAAATATATGAAGTGGCATCGAGAGAATGTATTCAAGATGTAAAGATTTAGTGGAATTAGTAAAATAAAAGGACTAATAGGGTATGTAATCAAAGGGGGGAAGTAAGTGGATTTAATATTCGATAGAGAATATCTAAAGTCTCTGTTTGTTGGCGACAAAGAAAAGAGGATTCGTAGAGTAGAAGAATCTCTCCGAAGGGTACATGAATATTCTGTTAATGGACAAGAAAGTAATGTAAAAAACCTGAAGCATATACTCCAATCTGATAAAGATGAAACAATTATCACACTGTATACATTTGCAGCCATTCACAAGAGTGAAAATGATGGATGGAACGATATTCTAACAAAATGCTTTCCAAGCGAGTCATGGAACATACATAATACAAATCTAATGTTAGAGCAAGCCATTTCACCTTCGAAGAATATGCAGGATAGATTAAGAGGTCATGCTCTTTCTAATCCAGTTAAATATCTAAGAGAACGATGTAATTCTGAGAAAATGGTCGAAGGAAAAACTAACTTTGATGCTTTGTTAGAGGTAAATACTGATAAGAAGATTTTCTTCGAGTGTAAATATACTTCTGATATATCCTATCAAACAACGTATGTAACAGAAAGAAACCAAATAGCTAGATGTATCGAAGTAGGATTAGAAGCAGTGGACTATAATGTAGATAATTTTTATTTTGTATTAGTTACTCCCGAACGTTACAGGGAGTTCCCAGGAAGTAGGCTCTACTATTTTAAAATGAAGCAATATCAAAATGACCCTACGGCTCTTGCTATGGATTTACCCACTCTTACAGAATGGTTTGGAGATAAAGAATGTCATGAAAAATCAGTCAAACTAATGAAACATATAAGTTGGCTGACTTGGGAAGATTGCTTTAAAACCACTCAACAAATGAAACACTTAACACCCTTACAGGTTGATTCATTAAAGAATTTTTACAGTGATAGAAACATACTACCTTTTTAGTTGTTCCTATAAGATAACTAATAAATTTTTGATTTTATTTTCTAATATGTTAGGAATCAATAGTTATAGCCTAAAAAATCTTTACCTTGATAAATTGGTAAGCAAAGAACCGATGTATTATATACATAAAAAAGTAGTTGAAAGAGGCTTGGAACTTGTAAAGCCTCTTTCAACCTGTAAAAGTTGCTATTCTATTCAACTCTCCCACCATTCTAATAATATTTTTACTAAAGGAAAATCCAAGGCCAGTTCCTTAGTCATTTCTGTAGCCACTTTTTCTCCAATGCTTACTTTTTTGCGATCTGGTATTTGAGGGATCTCACCAAACATCTCTTGTGAAAGCTCGTTTACATCTATATTAAGAACTTTTGCAAGAACCTCTCTTGGATAGACATTTTCAATAGTCCTATACTCCCTATCTAAAACGCAATTAACATCAGCATTTTTACAGGCTTCCTCATAGCTTAATTTTGCTTTTTTAATACTTCCACCAGCTTGTTCACTTTTAACTAAATCACTATCAATTATAACAATGCTCTTTTCATGAATTTTTTTTATATCTCTTGGATTGATTGCAAACAAATTTTCACCACCAAGTGGAACAATTAGAACGCCTTCTTTTTCAATATCTAATCCAACTTTATTTAGAAGAATGGATAATACCTTTACTTCCGTTTGACCTTCTACAAAGATTATTCCATTAGCAGATAAAGATAAAGGAAGGTATGCTCCAAGTGCATGAAAGGCTTCTTCCTTCTTTTCAAATTCGATAGGACGTCCAATAGTTTGTTTACCATTATGTTCAATAAGGTGCAATTTATCGTTACCCTTTACTTTTTGCATAATAAAAGGTGAATGGGTAGACAGTATTACCTTTACCCCAAACTCTTTTGTTAACTTCTTAAGTAAGGATACGAATCTCATTTGCAATTTTGGATGTAAACCATTTTCAGGCTCGTCTATAAAAATGATAAATGAATTGGGGGAATTTTCAATTAGTCTCGATATGATATATAAAACATTAGTTATTCCAGCTCCACTTCTGCTTAATGGATGATACTGTGTTATTCTGTTCTTTGTCCATGTAATAAATAAATCCTCCTTAATATGTTTATCAACAGGAGTACCAATTTCGATCTTCTCAAGTTCTGGAAATAAAACCTGACAGAATTCAATAAATCTGTGGTAATCTCCCTTTCTTCTTCTTTCTTCCTTGTTTATTTCTTTATAAAACTCAACTAACTCCGAACTGACTTGTTGAGTTGTATCTATTCCATCCAAGCTTATGTTTAAAAGCCTATCTCTAGTACTACTAGGAATAAACAGAGTGTCTAAATTTCTTTCAAATCGTTCTAGTAGATCTGTTAACTCCTTAAATAGTAACTCAAGAAAAAAAGAAGTACTATCCGCCCTCTCTAAATTGAAAAAATTGATGCAAAAAGAAGCGAATTCATCTTTGTCTACCCAATCCCTAACGTAATGACCATTGGGAGGAGACAACGGGACATCAACAAAAATACTTACGATTTCAAAAAACTTTCTTAAAGATTCTGGATTAATATTAACCCCGGTTTGTTTTACCTTTGATCCCAAAACTCCTCTGGTATAGCTTTCAAAGATATTTTTACTTTGTTCCTGTGTTAAGCCAAGTTCCCACCTGACACATTGATCACCTTCTAATTCACCTTGGGCATAACTATAATGAACGCTTCCTTCTAATGAGGCAAGTTTATTGTAGTATTCGGATTTTACCTCTTTTCTACTGTGAAGAACAACTGAACTTAAATAGCTTGAAATCAGAAAAGAAGTTTTGCCAGAATCATTTGTACCTGAAAGTACAGTTAAATCCCCTAACTTTATATGTAAAGGTGGACTGTTTCCAATAGATCTATAATTTATAACAGTCATACTTTTTATTTTCATTTTTTTCTCCCCTTAATACACCTTTTCCAAAATTGTACAAGAAATTACTTTATTCAACAAATTTTACTAACTACCTTATGTTAATTGAAGTTTTCTATTTATTATTGTTTTGTATCTTTAAGGATCTTCTTACATCGATAACAGACTTGATACTAGCTGCTGTACTTGTGAGTAAAATGTAACTTATATTATCTTTTCAAACTCTTAGGTACAAAACTTAATATTATTGACACCAATTTTCTGTTGCAGTAATACAAGGGATGAAACGGTGTTAAAATATGGTGACATAAATTAAAAAAATGGTTAGTTTTTTTACTTAAGTTTAAAAAACTATATATATTACAAGAGAGTAGCAATCAAGTGTTTGCTGCTTTTTTTTGCTAATAAAACCACCATTAGTAGTTTTATCGTGGTATAATTTTCCTGTAAAAATGGAAGATTACCCAAATTTCGGTTACGATGCATTCAATAAACAGGGTTAAAAGTTAGGGGGTAAAAATGACAGAGGAAATCTACGATTATCAAGATATTAGTCAATCTTTCAATAACTATTTGCTTTTTGGTAATGGCTTATCAATTTCTATAAATCAAAATTTTAGTTACCAAACATTGTTAGCTGAATGTCAGTCCTTAGAGGATGAAAACCATGAAAGAGTATTATCCGATGATGATTTAAATTTTTTTGAACAGTTTGAAACTATTGATTTTGAAAGGGTTTTATATGCCCTTAATACTTCAAAGATTGTAAATAATATAGTTGGGTTAGAAACTGGAGAAATTGAAAAGAGGTACGAAAACATAAAAAATGCTTTGGTTAAAGTTGTGAGGAAGGTTCATCCTTCTTGGGATGAGTTTGAAGATTCAAAGTTCCTATTCTTAAACGAGTATCTACAAAAATTCCAAGGCATTTTTACAACCAATTATGATTTAATACTCTATTGGTCATTAATGAGAAACATTGAACCATTCATAGATTTCTTTTTTCAAGGAGAATTTGATACTACCAATGTAGATAATTGGAGTAGAAGAATCCCCTTCTATTTCCTACATGGTTCATTACACTTATTTCGTGAGAAAGGAGTTACAAAAAAACTAAGGGCAAATGGGCTTAGTATTTTAGATAGGTTTGACCAAACGATGGTAAGAGGAAGGACACCATTGTTTGTGTCAGAGGGTACATATACACAGAAACTTCAATCGATCACAACAAACGACTATTTGAACTTTTGCTTTTATCAGCTTAAAGGTATAGAGAAAAACATTACGATTTTTGGTCACTCCTTGTCAGAAAATGATAAACATATTGCTGATGCAATAAACAATAATCCAAATGTTACAGAAGTAGCATTTGGTATCTACGTTGGAAATGCCCCGAATGAAAAGCATATAAATTACGAATGTGCAAGAATAAATAAGTTGTTTGGGGAAAAGAAAGTTTATTTCTTTAATTCAGAAACGTTATGGAATTTAAAGTAATCAAAGGGATAGGCGAAACCTCTTTTTAAGTAAAATGTGGGCAGCGATATATAAAGGACTAAAGATTTCAAGATATGTTGGTTTTTCTTTGTTAGCTATCGGGATCTAGGTATTTAAGTTGGTGGTGTTGGTACAACTAGAAACGTAATAGATACTTAAGAATGGATAAATCAACAAAGTTTATTATAGTTTTCCAAGTCAGGGAAGTTGGTTTTTCTGCTGTGAAAGGGAAATTATATAATTCTATTAATGAGGTGAAAATAATGGAAGATATTAAAGGTTTGTTTAAAAAAAGAGAGAAGAATTCCAAAATACTTTTTCGGAATTTGAAGGTGTTAGAGAATTGCAAGCTAAAGTTGAAAAATGTCAGAGTGCTCTAGAAGATGCTTATAAAGTTTATTTTGATATGTTTGTTCCATGTATTAGCTCGTCTCGTGGGCTAACAGGTACTTTTCAGCCTGAGGACTATGAACAAATAAATGATTTTTTCAACTTAGTTGAGTATAGTGAAGAAAATGTTTCTTTATCTAAATATGAAAAAATAGACGAACCAAATCAAGGAATAGAGCAACCAAGTGGCAGTGATGGAAATTTAGAAAGTGAAATAGCAAAGTTTTTAAGTGGTAGTGGTAGTGAGGAAAATCTAGAAAGTATAGTAGCAAAGTATCTAAAAAGAACTGGTTCTCTATTAGAAGAAAGCCGACAAACTTTAAATAAATCTGCTAATAAAATTCAAGAAACCTTAGTTACTCATAATGAAGAAATAATTCCACTTTTCCAAAATGTTGAGAAAAATATAACATATATTGTAAAAAGACCTATTGAAGAATATTTGGAAAAAGTAGTTTTAAAATCCCGCTTTTCTCTTGATAATTCAGATAGAATGGTAGCATATTCTAAAGAATTTTTAGAATATGTTAGGAAAAAATGTTCTATTCCATTAATTGATAGTATACTGAAAGCTATAAAAAATGTTGAGTCATCTAGGGCAAAAGAAACTACGAATACACGTGATGTCTATATTTATCTTGATACTTATCCATTAAATGTGAAATTATGGATTGAATTGACTAAATGTATGATTCACGTGGTTAGTAATTAAAGTAGTTTTACTATTATTATTGAAATTTGAAGTAGGAGAACTGATTAATCGAAATCTTCTTTAAAACCGTTTAATGTTAACAGTGACTTTTATTTGAAGTGTTCCAAGGCTCATAACGATATGAAGTATAATAATTACAATAATAACATATCATCACAAAGTCATAAGAATCGCTTTAAGTTTAATTTTACTAAATAATCAGTGTACGGAGAGTTCTAAATGTAGAACTCTTTTTTTGTGTATCAAAAACAATTGATTTTGGTACATAATAGGTGAGCCACGTAAAATCAGTGTTTGTTTTGTTCCAAAAATATATACCAAAAACAATTGATTGTGGAATATGAATTTGGTACATTAGTATTAATAAATCGAACATAGGGGGAAGTAATATGATTTTCGGTTACGCACGTGTATCAACTACAAAACAAAGCTTAGATATGCAAATCGATGAATTAACGAAATACTGCTGCCATGAAATTGTGGCGGAAAAAGATAGTGGGGCTAAAAAGGATAGAAAAGAACTTCAAACGCTTCTAGGTAAGCTAAGAAAAGCTGATACTCTTGTGGTTTATAAGCTTGATCGATTAGGGAGGACCATGCATCAGCTCGTAAATTTGCTCCAAGAATTTAGTGAAAAAGGGATTAACTTTGTATCAATCAAGGATGGAATTGATACAAATACAACAATGGGTCGGTTCTTGTTCCATATTTTTGGTGCAATGGCTGAAATGGAAAGAGAAGTGATAAATGAACGTGTGAAGAGCGGTGTTGAATCTGCTAAAGCCCGTGGTCGTATGGGAGGACGTAAAAAGGCTCATACGAAGGAGCAAATCAAAGCTATGATGCAAATGATTGGAAATGGAGCGAATAAGACGGAAGTATGTGAAGTGTTTAATGTTCCAAGAACCACATTGTATCGTTACATAAAAGAGTTCGAGACAAGTGGTAAATGCTAGTTTGAAATTACTACTAATCAGGTTTTGAATATTTCATTATTCTCATTAAACCCAAATGGTCGTCAACCGTGGTAAGGCTAGAATAAAAGCCCATTCTCTTGCGAGAAGGGTTTTTATTACTCATTTATTTCTGAGTGAGCTTGAAGTGAATGTCGGTTTGTAGCCTGAGGATGATCTGATGATTCAAGACGGATAGTCAGACCTTGTTAAATTAATATTACGTATAATGTAAAATAGAATATATCAAAACTGGAACGTGGTTTAGGGGGAAGCAATTTGAATAATTTTATTGTTATGCAGGGTCACACTTATCAGGAAGAAAAAGATCTAGGGATTATTTGGTCGCCACAACAAGATAAAGGAGGCAATGTACCACATTCATGGCAACGAATGACAGAAGTAAAAGAAGGAGATCGAGTATTTCACTATGTAAAAGGTAACGTCGTTGCTATTAGTATTGCCCGTGATGGTTGTAAAACAGCTAGTAAACCATCTATAATGCAAAGTCATAGTAGATGGAATGATGAAGGTTATTTAGTAAATTTAAAATACCATGAATTAGAAATTCCAGTTAATGTACGTGAGAAGTTTGATGAGATATTGCCTCTGTTACCAATTAAATATTCACCATTCCAGCAAGATGCAGGTGGGAATCAAGGTTATTTATATCCATGTAACGAAGAATTAGCCATCAAATTGGTTGAACTACTTAGCGTATTGAATATTTATCAAATAAATGATGAGCAATTAGAATTATCTATTGATGATGTAAGAAGAACTGAAAATAATTCATTAATTACTGTGATTGCTGAAACAGAATCCGAAGCGAAAACGAAAATCCGATTGGGCCAACAAAAGTTCAGAAAGGACTTGTTCCCACTTTGGGAAGGTAAGTGTGCATTGTGTAATATAAATTTATCGGAATTACTAAGAGCAAGTCATTCAAAACCTTGGAAAGATAGCACAAATGTAGAACGTTTAGATCCATACAACGGCGTACTGCTTTGTTGTAATCATGATGCACTTTATGATAAAGGTTTAATTACATTCGATGGGCAAGGACGTTTGCATATTTCTTCAGTGATCTGTGAAGAAGATTATTCGATGTATGGATTAGAACGAACGGCTAAGATACAGATTCGTTCCGAAAATAAAGTGTATTTTAAATGGCATAAGAAGAATATTTTTAAAACTATATAGTGTAAACTATAATTTAATTTTTTCTATTATAGTTCAAGTTTTAGTTCTCTTAGTTTTATATTATATTACCCAAGACAAGAACATTAGAAATCTGAGAAAAAGGATTCTAAATGCCATAGTTCATTGAAGCTTATAAAAAATAACTATATTGCAGATATGGATTGACATCAGAATAGTTGTAAGAAGGAAGGTCAAGCGAACATCTCTTGGCTTCTATTACGTTAAAATAAGAGTATTGTTTTTCCTATGTTTAAGATAAGGTTGAGGGGAATTTCAATATCATTTGACTCAGCATATATGGAACGAGTACCTAGTTGGTATATCCACACGTCACGTATTTTTTAAAGGATCGTAAGCATAATGGTGGGATGATTTACTTCGATAAATTAGCATTTTATTGTAATCGATATACAATTTATTGGATGTGAATACGAATGTTTTTTGATTTTAAACATATTAACATTTAAAGGGATATAAAACACATTTGACGAACTTATTATTAGACCGATTACCATCCCTCTTGAAATTAGCAGGCTTTCTTAATATGATATATAAGGTGATACAGATGGAATTGTTAAATGATGTAAAAGTAAGAATGTTGTTACTAGAAGACCTAAATAAAACTTATGGTGACTGCCAAGATACAAGAATCATTAATGAATTAGGCTTAGATTTTGGTGCTTCCCGAATAGATGTAGCAGTCGTTAATGGGATAATCCATGGATATGAGATTAAAAGTGATTTAGATACGTTACTCAGGCTTCCGAGGCAAATGGAGTATTATAATAAAGCATTTGAGAGAATGACCATTGTTGCTTCTAGAAAGTATCTATCAAAGGTAAAAGAAATAGTTCCTGATTGGTGGGGAATAAAAACAATTAGTTCTGATCAATCAAGGTTGATTGACATCAGGAAAGGAAGAAAAGTGTCTCAGCAAGATCCGACACTTATAATTAAATTGCTTTGGAAAAAAGAATTAGAAGGTCTAATTGATTATCTTGGATTTCCCAAATCCCTGAAAAAAATGAGAAAAAATCAGCTCCTAACACTTTTAAATGAAGAAGCTGACTTTAATGTTATTCGTTCTTATGTTTATACAGTACTTAAGACAAGACAGAACTGGAGATCAAATTAAGTTCGATAAGTTGTGAAACAGTTGTCTCAATATGATGATTTACTCCTATAGCAATAGGTGCTTGATGCTCAGAAATAGTTAACTCCCTATTTGCGCATTTAAAAATCTCTAAGTCTCCAAAGGAGAACTCTGGACCAGGATAGAAGTCATTTTCAATTAAATTTTGGCACACATCATGAAAAGTTGTTTCACCACCATCACGTATAAGTTTTGACTTAGCAATCCAATAATCGGTTTCAGTAGAGTAAAAGACTTTTAAGTATGAAGTGTTCATATTAAAACCACTTAATACTTCCCCTTTTAGTCTCGTTGTATAATCTCCGAAACAAAAGTTTTTGTTGCTAGTACTTAATTCAAGAAAATTGTTTAATTCTACTCTTGGTCCTACATAAGTAATCGAATGGGGGATTGCATCGTTTGCGTTTTCAGGACAAGAAGTAGCAAGATACACTAACTGTGAGTTCGCTATCCTTGAAAAGATATTTATTGTATTTTGAATTCTGTTGATTGTAGCTGGTTGATTAAAAAAATCTAACACTAAGGTGATTTTTGTCCCTGGTGCTGCAGATTCCAAGTCATCCTTAAGCTTAAGATATACATATTGGTTAAATGATTCCTGAAAATCGTGACATCTAATCCTAACAGCAATTTGAGGATAGCCTGAACGTAGAACTGATTGAATTAGCCATTCAGGAGAATCATGTTGAAAGCAAGGAATTAAGTCTAATTCGCATTCTCTCATTTTTGCTATACAGTGATCCACAATGTTGATGCCAGAATTAGTGACTAGTTTGTTAACTTCTCCTAAATCCTCCAATGCACAATTAAAATCGTAAATGAATTTAATGTCTTTTACACGCTCTTTCAAATATCTACCGAGAGTATTAAATTGCCCCTCCCAATTATTAACATTTTCTTTTTTTACCCTTTTTGATTCGATGATAGGAATAATCTTTGAACGTGATTCTTCTTTAAGTTCCTTTATGGCTTTCATTTCATTATTGGCATTTTTTAATAGTGGATAGTACATATGGACCTCCTGTTATTAATTTTTATACATAAGGTCTTTTCGATAAAATGGCAAAAAATACCTTCTTTTTTAAATAAAATGTTTTGCGCAAGAGTAATTTTCACATTTTGATCATATCTTTTATAGGATAGAGGGATTAGTAGATTACAAAGTCACTATGATAATTAATTAATGAAATATTGATTTTATTAGGATTAAAAAGACCCTGTTTTTTAAGTCTCGAGAATAAAATGTATATCGAGGGAGTATACGGAATGAAATTTTAGGGTTTTTAGTCAAATAAATAAGTGTGCTTTATAATAAAGATTAAAAGTAGTTAATGGATCGAAAACAGATTATAACGAAATGTTAACTAGGAGGATATTTTATGGATTTTAGTATATTAGAATTTCCATTAGAGATAAATCAAACAATAGTACATCAAAAAAGTATTAGAGACTTATCTAATATTGAACGTAGAGTATTAGAAGATGTTTTTGTTACTTATATTTATTACAATTTAGAGTTAAAAAATATTTATATAGGCGAGACAAAAGATTTTTGTACAAGACATGATCAACATATGAGGGAAGAGCATTTCTTAGAAGGAAAGTTTGATCAATGTATCGTCGTTTACAATGCCTCTAAGTTTACAGAATCTCATGCAAAAGATTTAGAGTTTATGCTGATCAATCATATGTTTGCTGAGAGAGATGTAACGAAATTCAATTTATTTAATCGCAATAACGGTCAGGCTCAGCCATTATACGATGGACAAAATCAAATGGAACAGGTTGTCTTTGTTAATCTTTGGGAAAAGGACTTATTTGTCAAGGGGTTAGTAGTTACACGAGAGTTGTCAAAGATTCGAAATAAAATATTATTCAAGTATTCACCTTTTAAGCAATTAAGCCAGCAGCAATTAGAGTGCGAAGATGAAATTATTGAAAATATACATAATAAACATATGGTAATCGGAGGAGCAGGAACAGGAAAGTCAATTTTATTAATGTCTATAATGTACAAGTTGATTAATGAAAATCCAGATTTAAAAATTGGTATTGTAACGACAGGGAATTTAACTGATAAATTTAATCGGGTGTTAAAGCAACTGAATTTAGCTGGGAAATTGAAGTTTGAAAGAGCAGGTCAGTTAATTAATAGAGCGAAAAAAGAAAAAATTAAATTTGATATTGTATTGGTAGATGAATCACATCGACTGCAGCGTTATTACCCAAAAGGTCATCCAGCGACTAAAAGACATTTTAATAAAGAAAAGCCTCATATTAATGAATTGCATATGCTAGAAGAAGTATCAAAAGGGATTGTGTTACTTTATGATGCATTTCAATCCATACGCCCACAGGATATTACTCGTAATGATTTTAATCATCAGACGACTTCATATAAAAAATATAGCTTAGATCAGCAGTTTCGAATTAAAAGTAATATCATTAACAACGAAGAGTTTGATGGAGAAAGTTTTGTAAAGGGAATTCAGTATGCCTTAAATATTTCAGATGATCGGAATTTTGATCCAATTGTTTTTGAATATAAGAATAAAGACTCATATTTCAAAATTGTAGATTCTATTAGTGAGTTATTCCATTATACGAAGGATATGGAAAAGCTGCATGCTAATACTACAAATCGAGTCATCGCTGGATATACGAAGGAATGGAAATCAAATCCAAGGTCTACAGATAATAGAGGCAAGGATAAATCGCAGTTGCCGTATGACTGGGAAGAAGGTAGCAATAAATGGCGTTGGAATAGTCAACATGAAAAGTGGATTGAATTAGAAAGTTCTAAAACAGAAATTGGTTCTATTCATGCTATTCAAGGTGCTGACATTGATTATGTTGGTGTAATTATTGGAAATGATATCACAGTAAACGATCAAGGGAATCTTGTCGGTGTAAAAGAAAACTATAAAGATACAGGCGGAACACCTTTATTAAAAGAATTTAATGAAGAAGAGTTTACAGCTTACATATTAAACATTTATTATATTTTACTGACTAGGGGTATCGAAGGATGTAAAGTATATTTTGAAAATCCAAAGGTAAGGGACTATTTTAAGCAGAAAATTTCTGAAGGATTCCCTACTTCTAAGTCTTTTACTGTCGTATAAATATAGACGAAATAAGGTGTATGTATGAATGAGATTAAAGAACTTACAGATAAAGTGATTCAGTTTAGAGACGAACGTAATTGGAAGCAATTTCATAACTCGAAAGATTTAGCGATTTCATTATCTCTAGAAGCTAGTGAATTATTGGAGAATTTCCAATGGAAAAGTAGTGAAGAGGCTCTAAAAGACAATCTTGGAAATATAAAAGACGAATTAGCAGATGTAATAATCTATTCTATATTATTAGCAAATGACTTAGATATAGATATTGAAGAGATTGTTAAAGACAAAATTCAAAAGAACAAAATGAAGTATCCTGTTGAAAAAGCTTACAGTGTGAAAACGAAATATACTGATTTATAGGAGTGGGCAAAATGAGTAGGGTAATCCTTCAACCGACTGGAAATAAAGAAGCCAGAGAACACTATGTAGATACGCTTCTACAACTTGTGTTGATATCTTAAGAATTAAACCCTTTGTGTCCCAAGAACAATTTATCCATTTACAAAAATTGTATCCTAATGGCTTAGTTCCAACATGGGAGGTGACTCATAGTGGAACAGCAACAACAAGAGGGTACAGTATATAGGGGAATTAAGTTGGCTGAAAGTGGTAAGTTGTATAAGAAAGATGGAAGTTATGTAGATAAAGTTAAAGGAGGTATTGATTGTTTCATTGATAGATTAAATGAATTAGGTCATGAGATATTAAATGAATACGTTAATTCTCAAACTAAAGTTCTTGTTGACTTCAAGTGTGGACATGATCCTCACTGGTTAAAACCTAACCACTATACAAGAGGGATCGGTTGTCCAAAATGTAGAGCAGAGTACTTATCCGACAAGTTTTCATTACAAGCTAAAAACGATTTCCCTTTATTAGTTAAATCTAAGGGTCACACCCTATTGAGTGAGTATGTCAATAGTCGAACCAAAGTGCTGATTGACTTTAATTGTGGACACCCCACACAATGGGTTATGCCCCCCGATTACAAATATGAACATGGTTGCATGGAATGTGGGAGGGAAAGGACGTATCAAAATGTTAAATTGAAAAGTGACAATGCTAAACTTGAATTAGAAAAGCTACTCAAGGAAAATGGTCATGAGTGGGTGTGTGGTAAATATGTAAGTGGTCACACAAAAATTCTTGTTGACTTCAAATGTGGTCACGAACCGAGCTGGATTTCACCTAGTGGCTATAAAACGGGTAACAGGTGTCGCAGGTGTGTAGGAACATCTTCTGAACAATCAAAAGAGGATCTAATGAGGGTTGTCGAAGAAAGAGGTCATGTTTTATTAAGTGAATACACCAGTTCAAAAGGCAAGGTTCTAATTAACTAATTGCGGACATGAACCATATTGGATAGGGCAAGGCAATTATAAAAGAGGCTTTGGTTGCCCACGGTGCAGTGGTAAGAGTTTAGAACAGGCAAAGGAAAAGTTGATTGAATTGGTAAATAAGAAGGGTCATACTTTATTAAGTGAATATGTGACGGCAGGAACAAAAGTACTTATTGATTTTAAATGCGGTCATCAAGCACACTGGATTACTCCAAGAGATTATAAATCTGGATATGGCTGTCCAATTTGCACTGAATCAAAAGGTGAAAGGATCATTCGGGAATATCTTGAGAAACAGGGTATCACATTCATACAAGAATACAGATTTCCTGATTCCAGAAGGCGGTATGACTTTATGCTTCCTTTTGAAAATGCAATTGTAGAAGTACATGGTAAGCAACATTACACCCATGAAAGCTTTTATAGCGGAGATAAAAGTAAACATGGTAGACGCACACTGAAGCAGGAACAAGAGAATGACCGTAGGAAACAAGAATTTGCTGAATCATTAGGATATAATTACATTGTAGTAGATTATAGGGAACATGACCCACAGCTTGCTTTACAAAGATTCATCGAAGCTTACAATAAATTAAAATCAGAATAAACAGTTACCTAAGTTGGGTGACTGTTTTTATTTACGGAGAGCAATTACTGAAAACCAATGCAGATCCATTGTAACCGACTATTTTCAGAATATTTAAAATAGATGTATTTCTATGGTTCAATTGATTTTCTGTGTTAGCAAGTTTCTGTAACAGTAATATAGTAAATTATCAAGACATAGGAAATATTACCGGTATCTTCGTTAATAGCATAACTGTAAGCTATATTCATAAGAAGACACAAAAGGAGATAGAGAAATGAAAGTATTAAAAAACTATGAAGATTTAGTTGGAAAAACGATTTTTTTTGTAGAGGATATGTCTTATTATGGAGGAGAACTTATCATCGCAACAACTGATAAGGAAGTGTTAATGACAACGTTTCGGCTAGATGAAAATGGAAAAGAAAACGAAGTGCGTATATTGGACAAGCATCAAGTTATCAAAAAAATACTTGATAGCAAGAGATTACAAGATAAATTAGACGAATTGGGTATTTTCAATGCAGAAGAATACAGAGAACGGCTAGAGGAGATTAAAAGAGAGCATAGACTGGAGGAGGAAAGGAAAGAAAGAAAGTTACTCGCTAAGCTGAAAAAGAAATATGAAAATGTTTAATGCGTATTACGTTAAAACACTGGTACTATAAGGTTTTCCCATGTTTATAGGACGTTTAGATTAGCGAAAGGAAAGGATTGAATGAATGGAGGGATTGTGAAGCTGTAGCTTGGTTTGAAAGGATATTTGAAGGTGTTGCAGAAAGACAATATCAGTCGCAAAAGGATACAGTATCTGTCTAATTTTTTTCGTCAAATTTGTTCCCTTCAAAAGGGGTAAATGGAAAATAAAACCCTTAAAAATACTGATGATTTGAGATGTATTCCTTATAATAAAAATATAAAAAAGGATACAAAGAAAAGAGAAGACTGCTTGCAGCAGGCAGACTATCGCCTTGGTAGATGTTAAAATACTGTTCTGGACAACTAGAGAGTAAATATTTTTAAAAAAGTTTTAATTATGTGTTGCACTTAGTTCATAAGGTTGAAACACACTAATGTCCATCTGAATATCAAGCTACCGACTGCTGTAACAACAAAGCCTGTGTTTAGCATTTTCGATTGTGGGAAGTAAAGCCTACCCTTATTATATATCTTAAAAAACAATCATCTGGAGGTTCATATAATGGCAACTCAAAGGAATGGGAATTTCAAAGAAATACGCAAACGGAACAGTTCACACTTGGGCATCTGGACAGTACAAAATATTTGATCGTTATTTAAAATGGCTATCGATTTGGTAGAGAACCATTTTTCTACTATATCTTGAATATTATTTGGTTAACCATGGTCTGGAAAATAAAAAATCTATCCGAAAGTGGATAGACAATGCAGTCCATAGAAACCTATAATACACTTTTTAAAAAGTCAACATTTGCTTTCGTCTGGCACAGTATTCGCACACATTCATCAGCTTCTCTTTTTAGATTTTCTCTTCTGTTAAGAATTGTTGTTTTAATATAGTTTAATTCGGCTTCACCTTTAGTTAATTTTTTCTCTATGTCACTTTTTAAAGCAAATATCTCTTTTTCTAACGAGTATAAATCTGATTTTGAAATACCTTTCTTTGGATCAAACGAAAACCGTTTCTCAATATTTTTTCTCCATTCTACTACATTATTTGTTAATGACGGCCCGAACCCAGGAACACTTAAAACTGCTTGCTTTGAAACATCTCTTGCTGTTTCAATTCCATATGATTGAAGTACTGCTTTTCTACTAGGTCCAATACTATCTATATTGCTTGATTGGATATAAAATCTATCAAGATATTCATTAAGCTGGCGATTTCTTTGATCTTTTTCAAGTTGCTTTAGTTTCATAGCACGTATATTAGGAATTTCAACATATTTTAATTTATAGTTTTTCAATTCAGCCATCTTGGAAAAAAACTTATCTGATGAAGCTTCTTTTTTCCAACGTTCTAAAAGGGTATTCCATTTACGGTTAAAATTTTCATATCCTTTATAAATTTCATCATACTGTTCAGTTTTTGCTTTCCTCGAACCGATTACAATAGAAGCAATAACTCCACCTAGTGGATAAATACCCACCACACCATAAAAAGTTAAAAACAAAGAAAATATTCCAAGTATTAGTGCTCCCGCTAATCTTATGGTTTTTTTTCGTTTGAAATTTTTACCTATTTTAATTATTTCTTCGTCTGGTTCTGGTGAAATTGAATTTAAATCAGGTAAATCTTGTTCAAAAGGTAGATTTATGCTACTTATTCTTTTCCAGAATAAATCTAGTTGAAAAACATTGTCATTACCTAGTTTGGATTTTATAATTGCCGAAAATAAAATTAGTCCCGTTCTACTTTCATATTCACACCAAGGGCAATTTTTATGATTTCTGTTATAGAAATGTGCTTGGTTTAATGAACAAGTAATCAATTCTTTGTTTAGCTTTTCTAGTGCAATAATCCATTCAGTTGCTTTTGGCCGATTTTCGTTTAAAGAACCTTTTTGTGAGAAAGCCTTCTCAAAAAGCTCTGCTAATTCCTTTGAATAAAAGTCCAGTGGAAAAGTAGCAGGTGGTTGCTGCATTTCTCTTTGTTTTGCATTTTTTCCGTATGCAAAACGATACTGTTCTATAGCTTTTTCAATGGGCATATCACCTGAACCTAAATATCGACCTGCAAAAGGATGTCTCCCCATAAACAAAAGCTGAAAGATTATAATTGCTAATCCAAAGTTATCATGATTTGCTGTACGCACAATATTGGATAAAGATTTAGATTGCAATTCAGGAGGTTGATGAGTTGAAACTCCAACTCCACACAAAAGTAAATTTCCTTTACTACTGATTTGAAAACTATCACAGTCGATTAATTTTACAGTACCATCATTTGAAACTAATATATTACCATGATTAACATCACCAATTACTTGTCCGCTATCATGAACTACAGCAAAGGAACGGGAAATATTTGCAGCAGTGTGAATTAGAAAGCGTAAACTTACATTTTCAAATTCACTTAACCGATTCTTAGGATTATATAGCTTATGAATTTCTTTACCGTTTGCAGTCGGCATTAACATACCTAAGACTTTACCACTTGCATCTTTTACTGTATCAATTGGCCAGGATGTATATTTTAAAAGCCTCTCATTTTTAATATTACTCATTATTGCAATCTTTTTTGAACGTTCATCGTCATACTTGTGATAGATTTTAAGGACATTTCCAGGTTTGCCTTCAACCTCATAAACTGTACCTTCTCCACCTCTACCAATCATTTTTCCAATTTTTAAAATGTTGCCCTTGCTATCCGTACACTTAGGATTTGTTGCCTTACTCATTACCAAGGTTCTCAACCCCTCTGCGTGAAGCTAACAATAAGGTCTTGTCATCATCTGTTTTTTCATTTACCCTTTCAGAGTTAAGAAATTTCTCTAAGGAAGAATTCAAATTATCTAAATTATCCTTATCCACTTTTCTTAATACATTAAACATTGGCTTAAAAAAAGGATTATGTACAGTTTGAGATTGATAGTGGAGTGTTAAATGCTGTATACCATCCGTAAATAATGAAACTTCATCTACTGACCTGGGTAAAACATCAAAGTTTATATTTTTCTTAACCATTGGGTCAGTAATAAAATATGTTGTATTTTCAAACTCGCCCTTATCTGGCCAAAATTCCCAATTGTAATTTTCTTCGGTATGGTCTGTTTCAAGACATACTATAGCACCATCCCCTACTTGAAAAAAAGCAGCATAGTCGTTACCGACAATAGCTGCTACGATTGTACATGCAAATTCACGAATAGAAACTTCCTGTTCCTTTGCTCGTGTGCTTATTTTACATTGAAAATACTCAATCCAATTTTCTATAAAACGCTTGTCCAAATCTTTTACTTTTTTGCCTTCCCTAAGATATTGAGATACTTCTTCTACAAATAAAGAACATGCTAAAGATGAACCTTGATCAGAAAATTTAGCACTTCCTGCTCCATCAGATACGACAGCGACTAAAATTTTTTCACCGTTTGGATCATCTATTACCTGACATTTGCTAGAATCTTGACATGGAGTATTTACCTTCTGATGAGATGTTCCAATCACAGATGCAAATGTATACTTCCAATCCCTTATTTGTGTCATTCAATCATTCCCCATCCACCTGGTGTTACTGGGTTTTCAAGGGGGACTGCATCACCAGGGGTAGATCTTGAAACAGAACCTAATGAATTCGATAGCCAAGAAAATAAATCTCTAAATCTCAATCCGTCTAGTTTTAGTGGCTCTCTAACCGATATTTGCCTTAAAATATCGATGTTTGCTCCTTCAACACCAACTGCAAAAAACATAAGAGATTTATTAGACTCAGCATCTTTAATTAATTTTGCTGCCTTTTCCCAATTATCAGTTGGAGCACCATCTGTAATTAAAAATATCCATGGTCTATAATACGAAATCCCATTTTCTCTATATTTTTCTTTTCTCTGTTGTAAAAGCTCAATCCCTTTTTCAATTGCTTGGCCCATTGGTGTCATTCCGTTAGCCTTTAGAGTTGGGGGATCAAATTCATCTGCAGTTTGAAATTCAGTTTCTACATTAACTGGTCCAAAACTTACAACAGATAATTCCACTCGTTTTACACTCATATGGTCTGCCATAAGTTCATCTTTAAAAGCCTGCAGACCTTTATTTAGTTCTGTAATAGGATGTCCTGTCATAGAACTTGAAGTATCAATTAAAAGTACACATGGACAACGAGGTTCAGGATTTTCTGCGAATTCTGCTCCATCAAAAGGAACTTGATCAGTAAAGTCAAACAAAAGAAACACTTCCCTTTATCTAATTATAGTTAATATGTTCTACAAATTGTATGAAAATTCCTTCAAATTCGATATTAAATTTTATACTTTTTAAACAAAAGTGAGTATTTTTTACTGTTTCATTTTATGATATGCATTCATTTGTTAGAACAATTAAACTAGGGATATAAATCTCAATAAGGAACTGGCTGTCATTATTGACAGTCTTTTTCTAATTGAGCTACGAGGCACGATATTTGAATAAGGTAGTATAGAAAGGAATATAAAAAAGGACTGAAAGAAGTGGCAAAATATAAATCAGAAAATTGTTTTGTGAATATCGATTGGCAGTCCGTTCATGTAGAGAAAGTAATAGTTGAAAACAACAATCTTAACTTAACATTTGTGTTTCTTGTAATTGTAAAAAAACATCCACTAAATCCTCCCAACGCATAGAAGCATCAACGTCTCGCTTATTTCTATTCAAATGAAATGATCATCTGTAAAAATCTTGCTTACATTCTAGGCTGCAATGTAGTGAATCTCTAGGGATACGGTCATATGGCCATCGCCCTTATATGTTGATACAAAGTTAATATAGATCTTTTTTCTGTTTGTTTAAGCCAAAATCATTATGCACTATTTACTCTTTCTCTAACTGACTTTACAGCCGAATCAAGATTATAATCTGGAATATTTCGAATGGTTCTTTTTTTAGTTCCAATCATCCCTTTAACCTAGAGTTACAGCATCCCAAGTTCCATCTGTGCTTTTCCCAATGGATTAGATGCTAAGTCAAAATCGACTCCTTTAATATATTTATACTTAATTACCTCGGTTGTTGCTCCGCCAGAAAATCCAAAGGTCAAATTCACAAAAATTAAACTGTGTTCTGCAACAACAATAAACCCTGTATTTGTAAGGGCGGAATTAGCATGAATTGATATATTTTCTCATCTTTTTTCATAACTTTCTTTAAAGCTTTTATTGCAAATACATAAAATTTCCGTTTGGTTTTAGGAAATTCGAGTGAGATTTCTTCCATTTCATTAAATGTGTATTCTATTTGGAAGTACATTAATGCATAAAATGTTATTATGTAATTCTACAAACGAGAAAGTCTTAGAGAAGTGATCTATATTAAAAAGTTCAAGTATATAGTGTTTTAATAAAATGGTAAAATATTATTAGGAAACCTTTTACAGAAAGAACAAGGAGGTTCTTATTTGTGAAAGGAAGTATAAAGAAAAATCAACAAACAGGTAAATGGGATATTGTTGCCGATATTGGCAAAGACCCAGTCACTGGGAATAGAAAGCAAAAGAAGAAACGAGGTTTTAAAACTAAACAAGAAGCGGAAAAGGCATTAACAAAGATTTTAAATGAAATTAATGAGGGAACTTTTTTTGAACCAGTAAATATGACAGTTAATCAATTTATGGAGATATGGTTTAAAGAGAGAAAGCTATCTGTAGAAAGAACAACATATCAAAATAATATTTCCTTCTTCAAAATATACATTTCTCCCAAATTGGGGTCATTAAAGATAAATGAAGTTACACCCATTTACCTTCAGAATTTTGTTAATGAACTAGTTGAAAATACAAACCTTGCTTCAAGTACAATTCATAAAATACTTGATGTATTAAAAGTATCTTTTTCTCGAGCAGTAAAACTCAGGATTATTAAAGAAAACCCAGTTGTTCTTGTTGATTTACCAAAGATAAAAAAAACTGAAATGAAAGTATGGGATATTAACCAAGTTAATTTCTTTTTAGAAAATGTCTCTAACATTAAAAGACCTAGTAAATATCTATCGGCGTACTTATTGGCAATATTGACGGGTATGCGTCAAGGGGAGATATTGGGCTTGAGATTTAAGGATATAGACTTTCAATCAAAACAAATATTTATAACACAAACATTGTCGCATGATGGTAAAGAACTTAGGAACGGTACTAAAACCAAAGCAGGGATACGCACTATACATATTCCTGATGTTCTCATTAATCATCTGAAAAATGAACGAAAAAAAATTCTTGAGAGCAAGTTGAGGTACAGAAATGAATATGAAGATAATGACTTAGTCATATGTACAAAGAATGGGAAGCCAGTTCAACCTACAAACCTTTTAAGAGGGTTCAAGAATGATGTTAGGAAAATTGGATTACCAATATTACGGTTTCATGATTTGCGACATACCCATGCGACAATATTAATACAGCAAAATATAAATCCTAAAGTGATTCAAGAACGGTTAGGACATTCGAGAATAGGAATTACACTTGACATTTATAGCCATGTACTCCCAAGTATGCAACAAGAAGTTGCTCGGAAATTAGATGAAATAATAATGATGAATTCTACTGCTATGTGACCAAACTGTGACCAATATACATTTATTAATGGTTAAAAGCTTTTTAAATCAAGGTTTTGTTATGGTTTTTCTCCTTCGTGCTTGGAAGGCGGTGAAATAATGTCAACGAAGAATATCGAGGAAAAACAGTATCTGCTCCGTTTTAAGTGTGATACAAAGTCTCATTTGACCGTAATGGATCATGACGTATGCATGACAAAATGTCCCGATAAAATTTGTACAGTATTTTGCCCAGCGGAGGTTTATAAGTGGGAAGGAACACGGATGCAGGTTGGCTATGAAGGATGCCATGAATGTGGAAGCTGCCGGATCGGCTGCCCATACCAGAACATTAAATGGGAATATCCAAAAGGCGGACACGGGATTGTATTCCGTTTAGCGTAAATTGGATATAAAAAAGGAGCTGTTTGCGATTTATGCAAACAGCTCCTTTATTTATGTAGATATTTTAATAATACTATATGTGGGTTATTTCACAAGTGATGGTAAAAAAAGGTGAAGCAGAAGGTAAGTTTTTAGGGGGTTAGCTTATTTTCTCTAGTATGGTAGCTGAGGAAAGTTTATCGTTTTTGCTGGCTGTGACAAGCGAAGATGCAAATGAGTTCGCATGATCCATTAACTCCATACTCGGTGAGCAATAATATGGTTTTTTCCAATTGAAATCACCTTCACTATCGGCAGGATATATACTTACTTTCCAATGATAGTATATTTTTGACTGTGGGAGCTGCACCCCTTCTACGGCAATAAGCCAATGTGTCGAAGGTGAGTTAGGGTAGTATGCTGCGGATTCCTGTAAGGAAACTAGATCATTTACACCAATGGGTATTAATGCCTTTTGATAAAAGTCATGATAATTTGGGGTTTTCATATTTTTTTCCCTCCCTTTTATGTTCTATCTCTATTATATGAAACATTTAAACTTTTTTTGTGTGATAAATGTTAAAATTTTAAAAAAAATTAACGAGTTTTCATGAAACTGTCAAAAATTCATAACTTAATTGTAATTGTGACCTATGTCACTACATTAATTAATGGTTGATTTTATATTTGAAGCAATAGAATGAGATAGAGGTGATTGTTGATGAGTGGCTGTATGAGTGCTCTTGGTGTATATATCGGGACTACATCTGGACCAATAGCTGTTATGGAATATGAACATGACCAGGCAAAAGCAAATATTGGAGAATTTCTTGAAAAAGCAGAAAGTGGTCTTATATCTACGGCAGAATCGAAAAAAACAGCTGAACTAATTCAAAATGCCTACTTTATCTTAACAGAGCATTTCTCCAAAGAGGAAAATGTTTTGTTCCCAATGGCTGAAAGAATGCTTATAGAAGAGGAAAAGGAAGAATTATACCGTAAAATCCAAGACATAAAATAAAGGATGGGCTTCTGGCCCATCCTATTTTACTTTTGATTCCATTCTTTAACCTTTTGGTCAGTTGGAAGGAGAAACGCAATTAAGCCTAGAATCGGAAGTACACCGAGCCATGTAATCATCGACTGTAATCCAATCCAGTCTGCAATATAACCAAGTCCTACAGAACCAATTGCACCCATTCCAAACGCAAGTCCTATGAGTTAAACCAGACATCATCCCAATTTTCCCCGGGACTAATTCCTGTGCATATACTACCGTTACAGAAAAACTAGTCATTAAAATAAACCCAGTAAGTATTAAGAAAATAAATGCCAACGTTGGTGGTACCTGTGGAATTAAAATTGAAAAAGGAATCGTTGCTAACATTGAAAAGGAAATGATTGTTTTTTTGCCAAAACGATCTGAAAGAGGACCTCCAAAAAAAGTACCGACGGCACCGGAAACTAAAAAAGCGAACAGGAATAATTGTGATTGCTTAATCGTAAGGGCATATTCCTTTATCGAATAAAAGGTATAAAAGTTGGTAATTCCAGAAGAATACCAAGTCCTTGCAAAAATTAATAATAAAATCAATGCTAAGGTATTTTTTACCTCTTTAGTTATTGCTACATTATTAGATGAGCTAGATTTCTTTTTCTTTAGTATATTTGGGGAAGCTATCAACCTGTGATTATACCAATTTGCAATATAAATTAATAAAATCACAGCTAGTGCTGCCACAATCGTAAACCAGGATGCACCAATCTGCCCCAAAGGAACCAATATTAGTGCAGTTATCAGTGGAGCCAATGCTTGACCCGTGTTTCCACCGACCTGATAAATCGACTGTGCCAGCCCGCGTCGATTTCCTGCAGCCATATACGCAACCCGGGAACCTTCCGGGTGAAATACTGCTGAACCAAGACCGATGAAAAGGACTGACAAGACAATTAGTCCAAAGTTTGAAGCAAACCCTAATCCAAGAATACCGACTAACGTGAAAGTCAGTCCGATCGGCAGTGCGAAAGGCATTGGTTTCTTGTCAGTTATGTAGCCGACCATTGGCTGCAAAACAGATGAGACCATATTTAGGGAAAAAGCAATGATTCCAAGCTGGGTAAAACTTAGCCCCATTGATTTTTCTAAAATAGGGAACATGGCTGGCACCACAGCTTGAATGGCATCATTCAATAAATGGCACAATCCAATAATAAAAAGAATTTTAAACATGGTTGATTCAGAAGACTTTGGAGCCTTTGCAGGTAAAACAGCTTGTGAACTCATAATGATCCCTTCTTTATTAAAATTCTAAATTTTTTTATAACCATATTTTACTACCGAACCATAAAAATAAGAAATATTTTATTTATAATTAATTTTATAGTCTCTGTCTAAATTGGCCGTTGATTTCCGCTCCAATCAACGTAGGCTTTAAATCAACAATGAGCTTTAACAAAGCCATTTAATAAAAAAATTCCTATCATGCATCAATTTCCCTTGGATACGAAATATTCCTGATTTTTTTAGGGTGAATTGACATTTCTTAAAAATTTTTTTATAATAATCTTGAAATCAAGATATTTTATTCGTATTGATACCTCAAAGTAAGTCTAATTTATAAACCTAAAAGGATGAGTTTTTTATGGAAAATAATTCAACTGCTAATTCATTAAAGCTTTTTATAGTCCTTTCAAGAGCGTATAAAGCAATTAACGAGCATGTAAATAAAGTGATCCAGGCCAGTGGGTTAAATCCTACTGAATTTGCAGTTTTGGAGCTCCTTTACCATAAAGGTGACCAGCCAATGCAGCAAATAGGCGGGAAAATATTACTTGCAAGTGGAAGCATTACTTACGTGGTCGACAAGCTCGAACAAAAAGGGATGTTAAAAAGAATTGCCTGTCCGAAGGACCGTCGAGTCACATTTGCACAAATAACTGAAGATGGGAAAAAGTTTATTCAGGATATTTTTCCTGAACATGCTGAGCAAATTGATAAACTCATGTCATCACTGACTGAAACTGAAAAACTGGAAGCAATTGACCTGTTGAAAAAACTAGGGTTGCCTGCTGGTAAGTTCTAATACGGCCATTGGGTCGTATTTTTTTTGTTGTTAGGAATGTTAGTCGATAGTATATAATAAAATAGATTGGAATAATAGCAAAGTATAAAAAGGGGATGGTTCAATGGGGTTTGAGAACTATACATACATACGTCCGGATTTAAATGAGGTAACAGAAAAATTTCATTTGGCACTTGAGAGCCTAAAAAATGCAGAATCAGTTGAAGAGCAAAGCAGGGTCATGAATGAGATTAATAAACTAAGAAATGATCTAGGTACGATGTTCAACCTTTGTTATATTCGTCATTCTATTGATACAAATGATGAGTTTTATAAGGATGAACAAGATTTTATGGATGAAATCCAGCCTGAAGTTGAAGGGTTAGTAACTAAGTATTATCAAGTGCTTGTAAATTCTAAGTTCCGTCCTGAATTAGAAGAGAAATGGGGAAAGCAGCTATTTGCCCTGGCTGAAGGACAACTTAAAACATTTAAACCTGAAATTGTGCCCTTACTTCAGAAGGAAAATCGCCTATCAACGGAATATACGAAGCTAATGGCCTCGGCAAAGATAGAATTCGAAGGGGAAGAGAGAACATTAGCACAATTAGAACCATTCGCGCAGTCGACTGACAGAAAAATGAGAAAACGAGCCAATGAAGCGAAATTTGGTTTTATGGTTGAACATGAAGCTGAGTTTGATCGAATTTATGATGATCTGGTGAAAGTAAGGACAGAAATTGCCGAATCACTTGGATTTAATAACTTTGTTGAACTTGGTTATTACAGAATGATGAGAACAGATTATAATGCTGAGATGGTCGCCAATTTCCGTAGTCAAGTACAGGATTTCATTGTTCCGATTGCGACAAAATTAAAAGTACGTCAACAAGAAAGAATCGGACTGGATAAATTAAAGTACTATGATGAAAGCTTTAATTTTCAAACTGGTAATGCCACTCCAAAAGGTACTCCGGAATGGATCATAGAAAATGGACAAAAAATGTATGAAGATCTTTCAGAAGATACGGGGGCATTTTTTCGCTATATGCAAGATAATCATTTGATGGATCTTGTTGCCAAGAAGGGTAAGGCCGGCGGAGGCTACTGTACGTTTATAGAGAATTATAAAGCACCTTTCATTTTTTCTAATTTCAACGGAACGTCCGGGGATATTGATGTCCTGACACATGAGGCAGGTCATGCTTTCCAAGTATATTCAAGCCGTCATTTTGAGATTCCCGAATATGCATGGCCAACCTATGAAGCCTGTGAAATTCATTCGATGAGTATGGAATTTTTCACATGGCCATGGATGGACTTGTTCTTTAAGGAAGACACTGATAAATACAAGTTTTCTCATTTAAGTGATGCCCTATTATTCTTGCCATATGGGGTTTCGGTTGATGAATTTCAACATTGGGTCTATGAAAACCCAGAAGCTACTCCAAAAGAGCGTAAGTTCCAGTGGCGTGAGATTGAGAAAAAATATTTGCCGCATAAAGATTATGACGGAAATGAATACCTAGAGAATGGCGGCTTCTGGCAGCGCCAAGGGCATATCTATAATTCGCCATTTTACTATATTGATTATACGCTCGCCCAAATTTGTGCTTTCCAATTCTGGAAGCGTTCAAGAGAGAATCAAGATGAAGCTTGGGCAGATTATGTGAAGCTTTGTAAGTTAGGCGGGAGTATGTCATTCACAAAGTTAGTCGAGGCAGCAAATCTAATCTCTCCTTTTGAAGTTGGTTGTGTAGAGTCAGTTGTGGGTGTAATTGATGATTGGTTAAAATCTGTGGATGATAAAAATCTATAGTTAAATGAAAAAAGCGAAGCCGTTCAAGAAATGGCTTCGCTTTTGACCTATTTAAGAGAAGTTACTTTAGAAACTACTTTGAGCTGATTTTCTTCAACAACGGCAGATAATTTTTTAGTATCTGGTTCCTCTAAGATAAAATCAGCAATTTTATCTTCAAGTTCTTCTTGGATTACGCGGCGGAGCGGGCGTGCCCCAAATGCGGGGTGGTACCCAAGCATAGCTAGTTTTTCTTTTGCTTCAGTTGTAATGGTTAATTCAATCTTTTGCTCAGTAAGTGTTTCTTGTAATTCACTAATCATTAAATCGACAATATAGAGGATATGCTCTTTACCGAGTGAATTGAATTCAATAATACTATCGAAACGATTCAAGAATTCTGGCTTAAAGAAGCCGCCTAACGAGTCAAGTATACTTGCTTCTTCGATCGCCGCTGTTGTACCAAATCCAACATGAACTGTCCTGTGGCCCACACCAGCATTGCTTGTCATAATGATAACAGTATCCTTAAAGCTGACAATTCTTCCTTGACTGTCTGTGAGTCGGCCATCTTCAAGAATTTGCAGGAACAGATGCTGGACATCTGGATGTGCTTTTTCAATTTCATCTAATAAAATAATGCTATATGGATTTCTCCTCACTTTTTCGGTTAGCTGTCCTGCCTCTTCATGACCTACATAGCCAGGAGGTGAGCCGATTAATTTGGAGACGCTGTGTTTTTCCATGTATTCGCTCATATCAAGACGGATCATCGAATCCTTAGAACCAAATAATTCCTCAGCAAGCGTTTTGGTTAACTCTGTTTTTCCCACGCCGGTTGGTCCAACAAATAAAAAGGAACCAATTGGGCGATGCTTTGATTTTAAGCCGGCCCGACTACGTCTAATCGCTTTAGAAACTTTATTTACAGCCTTTTCCTGGCCAATAACCCTTTGGTTAAGATTTTCTTCTAATGCCTTCATTTTTAGCTGCTCATCTTGTTGCAGCTTTCCAACAGGTATCCCTGTTTTTTGTTCGATGATTTCTTGTATAAGCCCTACATCAACGATGGGTCTTTCAGAGCTTGATATGAAATGTAAAGACTTTTCAAGGTTTGTTTCTTCATCGCGAAGGGATGCTGCCCTTTCATACTGCTCATTTTTAAGTGCTTCTTCCTTCTCAGCAGCAATCTCTTTTAGACGTATTTCAATTTGTTCATTGCTCTTATAATCCGAAACTAGGTTTAATTTCGAACCAGCTTCATCAAGCAAATCGATGGCTTTGTCAGGTAAAAAGCGGTCTTGAATATAGCGCTGAGACAATTGAACACATGCAAGGATTGCTTCATCAGAATAGACGACTTCATGATAATCCTCATACTTCTTTTGTATCCCTTTTAATATATCAATCGCAGCTTCTGCAGTCGGTTCAAGTACATGAACTGGTTGGAAGCGCCGTTCCAGAGCAGAATCTTTTTCGATTTGGCGATATTCTTTTAAGGTGGTTGCACCAACCACCTGAAGTTCTCCACGTGCAAGGGCAGGCTTTAAAATGTTGCCGGCATCCATAGAGCCTTCAGCAGAGCCAGCACCTACTAGCAGATGAATCTCATCGATGAAAAGGATTATATTTTTCCGCTCCTGTAATTCGGAAATGACTTGCTTCATTCTTTCCTCAAATTGGCCACGGATTCCTGTATTGGCAACAAGGGAAGCGACGTCAAGCAAATATACCTCTTTACCCCGTAACTTACCTGGGACATCTCCTTCAGCAATTTTCTGGGCAAGATCTTCAGCAATTGCAGTCTTCCCGACCCCTGGTTCACCAATTAATACCGGATTATTCTTATTTCGTCTGTTTAGTATTTCAATGACACGCTTTACTTCTCCATCGCGGCCGATGACAGGATCTATCAACCCCGCTTTTGCCATTTGGGTTAAATTACGTCCGAATTGATCAATAAAGCCACCTTTTCCGGTTTTTCTTCCTGTTTGTTGTGTAGGTTGAATGTTATCATCCTTATCATGAGAAGCGTTATTCATGAACAGATTTTCAAATGGGAAGCTTGGATAAGAATTCATCTTTGGACCAAAACTTGCACCTAAAGTTTGCTTTTCTTTTGTATAACATTCGTGACAGAGTTTGATTTCCTTACGTTGTCCGTTAATAATCATATTTAATTGAATGTTCGCATGGTTTTCTTTACATTGTTGACAAAGCATAAGCAAATTACCTCCTTGTAAAGATTCATATTTTCACTTTGACTTTGACTATATTTGACCTTATGACGATAGTATACTCTGACCTTTTTTGACTTTCAAGAAATTTGTTTTTGGTAATGCTTGCTATTTCAGGAAAAAAGCTCGTCTTTGTTTGTCCTTATCATCATATATTGATTATAAGGAGGAGATGATGTGAAAAGGGATTGGACTCAAGCATTTCAGATTGCGGCGGTCTATGTAGGCACTGTAGTAGGCGCTGGATTCGCCACGGGAAAAGAAATCGTTGAATTTTTTTCGCGGTTTGGTTTCTTTGGCTTAATAAGTATTTTGATGAGCGGATATCTCTTTATTTCATTGGGTTCAAAATTAATGAGAATGGCTGCACTTATAGATGCAAAATCTTATCAAGAGTTTAATGAGTACTTGTTTGGCAAATGGCCTGGTCGTGTCATTAACGTCTTTATGCTATTTATGCTTCTTGGTGTTAGTGCTGTGATGCTTTCAGGGGCTGGGGCTATTTTTGAGGAACAGTTAAATCTGCCCAAAGCAGTCGGTGTTTTCCTGACAATTTTTTTATCCTTTTTAGTCATGCTAGTTGGTACAAAAGGTCTTTTTGCTGTCAACACGTTTGTTGTTCCGGTAATGATCACATTCAGCATAATTTTAATGTTCTATTCCATTCAAATGCCCAACTTCCTCAATCAATTATTATTTATTCCCCATTCTGACGATGGCTGGAAAAGTGTGATTGCACCATTTTCATATGTGGCATTGAATCTGGGGCTAGCACAAGCCGTTTTAGTACCGATTGCAACAGAGGTAAAGGATGATTGGACAATCAAATGGGGAGGGATTCTTGGGGGTGCTGCTTTAACAGTGATATTGATTGCTGGTCATTTCACTTTAATCATGCTTCCTAATTTAGAACAATATAATATTCCAATGGCAATTATTATGAAAAACTTAGCCCCTTTTTTTTATTGGATTTTTGTACTCGTTATATATGGAGAGATTTTTACTTCTGTAATTGGAAATGTCTTTGGACTGGACCGACAATTGAAGCAATATTTGCCCATTCCAACAATTGTGTCGGTTACGCTTATTTTTATTGTTTCCTACCTGATAAGTCTTGTGAATTACGGTACGTTGCTATCCTATTTGTATCCATTGTTTGGTTACATTTGCATGATTTTTTTTATTTTACTATGGATGAAACCATTTACACCAAGTATAAGAAAATAGAAAAGCAAGTGTCTGCTAGACACTCTGCTTTTCTATTTAAAAGGCAAAATAATAAAAATCAAAAGGTCAAAAATGATATGAGAAACAATAACCAAGGGCATACTCTTTTTAAAAAAATAAAGATATCCCCACACAAAACCAGAAATAAAGGCAGCGAGAACTAATAAAAATGAGCCCGAATAAATATGGACGGAAGCGTACAGAATTGATGCAGACAAAATACTTACAACCGGATTTAAGTATTTCGAGAGTCTTTTTTGGATAAATCCACGCCAGAAAAGTTCTTCGCCAGGTGCCGCAACTAAAACAAGTGCAAGGTACTGCCAAAATAAGGATGGGGCATACCAGTTATAGAGATTTTTAATGCTTGTATCAATTGGCAGCTGAAGTATCTCCATTCCCCGTATACCAGCCCGAAAAACAAAATATAATAAGAAACCGGATATTGATCCAAGTAGGATAAATTGAATAAATGATACTTCATCATCCACCTCCTCTTGAAAGGTTGAGTATGCGATGAGTACCAGAACTGATCCTGAAAATATATACCAAAAGATCGCTCTATCATGAAATGAAAAAAATAAAAGAACGTGAGCAATAATAAAACCAATAAGTATGCGAGGGTCTAGGAAGAATTTTTTCATTATCGCGATCTCCTTTTCGAAACAATAAAATATATTTTATCAAATTAGTTTTTCAAATGGAAATCATTACATCACCCCTTTCCCCATTTATATTGTTTAGAAAACCAAGAAAAGAAAAAAATAATAAGGAAGGGAGTGAAAGGGATGAGCAAATCAAGGAGTGAACAAGAACGAGAATGGACAGTTAGGAAACAAGATCAAAATCCTCATGGGAAAGTCAAAAGTTTAAAGCAGTTATCAAAGGAAGCAGGAAAAGGCGAATAGCGGTTTAAAAAAAAAGGCAGCCATGGCTAGACTGCCTTTTCTATAATTCTATTAATTAATAAGCGCTTTCTTTTACAACCTTATAGTTTTTGTGATTAACAACTGTTCGTTGATCCAATTCTAAATCACGATAATTGTCCATAAATGTTAGGTCGACTATGACAGAATTTTCATTTACCTTTTCAACGATCCCCTTTAGACCACCGCGGAATTCTATGATATTTCCTACTTCTGCTTTTCTCATTTTAGTCTCTCTCCTTTACCCCAAAAAACTATAATAAAATCCAGTTAAATAACAGTTTGCACTACTTTATTCATTTCGTAAAGGCTTTTATTTGACAATTATGTTAATTCTTTATAAACATTTTAATAATATGCGAAAAAAGGCCATAAAAGAATCGGAAACGCTTTCAAAAGTTATCGTAAGTTTCGAAAATTGGCTTAATAAAAGTCATATACGTTAAAATAAACAGATAAAGGTGGTGCAACAGAATGAAGGAAGAAATGATCACTGAAATCTTGGATCGACTAATGACTGGTGAACTTTCAGAGTATTTTGTAACAAATGATGATTTCATGGAATTTCGTCAGGTACTTGTAAAAAGAAAAGATTTTAAGCATTTCCGCGGAATTGGTCAGAGGGGAGGCGATGTTTTGTATCAATATCTAAAAGAACCAAGAAGCTAATCGCTATTATTACCAGGAACTCTCCATTAGAAATGTTGAAATAATCAAAAGCTGTCGAAGGTGACAGATTTTATTGTTTTTTCATGGGGGAATGTGATAGTTTATGAATGTTTTTGACAGAATTGTGACAAATGATATAAAATTGATTTTACAGTTGTTTGATAAAGTGGAAAGTGCTATTCTATCAATTGAATAAACAAAAAACATTATCATGTGAGTGTAAATTCATTACATATTTGTTTTCCTTTTGGAAAAAATAATTGAAAAAGATTTGAATTTAACTCTTTAGCCAATTAATGATTTAGTTGACTAAATGATGAGAAATGTTTATTTTTAATGAAGCAAGTTTATATTTTTATATATATTAAAGGAGTTTGATGATCATGTCAGAAAAGCAATTTAAGGTAATCGCAGAAACAGGGATACATGCAAGACCAGCAACTTTATTAGTACAAACGGCTAGCCGATTTGATTCTGAGATTCATTTAGAGCATAAAGGTAAAAAAGTTAATTTAAAATCAATTATGGGTGTTATGTCTCTAGGTGTTGGCCAAGGTGCAGATATTACGATTTCTGCAGAAGGAAACGATGCAAACGATGCTTTAAATAGCCTTGAAGAAACATTGAAAAAAGAAGGATTGGCTGAATAATGACTTTTTTACATGGGATCGCAGCATCAAACGGTATCGCAATTGCGAAGGCATACCGTCTTGTTGAACCAGATTTATCTTTTGAACAAAAAACAATTGACGATGCTGCTGCAGAGGTTGACCGTTTTCGACAGGCAATGGAAAAATCTAAAGCAGAACTCGAAGCAATTCGTGACCGTGCCAAAGTTGACTTGGGTGCGGATAAAGCAGCAATTTTTGAAGCACATTTACTTGTCCTAAGTGATCCTGAATTAAATACACCAATAGAAGAAAAAATTCAGTCTGATAAAGTGAATGCTGAGTCTGCTTTAAAGGAAACTGCAGATATGTTCATTATGATGTTTGAACAAATGGATAATGAATATATGAAAGAACGTGCAGCAGATATTCGTGATGTAACGAAACGTGTATTAGCCCATTTATTAAGTGTTCAACTGGTTAATCCAAGCATGATTGCTGAGGAAGTTATCATTGTCGCAGAGGACTTAACACCTTCTGATACAGCACAATTAAACAGACAATTTGTCTTAGGATTTACAACAAATATTGGTGGACGTACGTCACATTCAGCAATTATGGCTCGCTCTATGGAAATTCCAGCAGTAGTTGGAACAAAAACGGCTACTGAGGAAATCAATAATGGGGATCTAGTTATTGTTGACGGTTTAAAAGGTGAAGTACATATAAATCCTACTCCAGAACTTGTTGAACAATACCGTAAAGTTCATGATGAGTATGAAGTACAAAAAGCTGAATGGGCCAAGCTTGTTAACGAACCAACGGTAACGAATGATGATCATCATGTAGAATTGGTCGCCAATATAGGTACTCCCAAGGATTTAAAGGGAGTAATTGAAAATGGCGGGGAAGGTGTAGGTCTTTACAGGACCGAGTTCCTATATATGGGAAGAGACCAGCTTCCAACAGAGGAAGAACAGTTTGAGTCCTATAAAGCCGTTTTAGAAGGATTAAAAGGAAAACCTGTTGTAGTTCGTACCTTGGATATTGGTGGGGATAAAGAACTGCCATATTTGGATTTACCAAAGGAAATGAATCCATTCTTAGGCTTCCGGGCCATTCGATTATGTTTAGAAGAGCAGGATATATTCCGCACCCAGCTTAGAGCCTTGTTACGGGCAAGTAACTATGGGAATTTAAAAATCATGTTCCCGATGATTGCAACTCTGGATGAATTCCGTGCGGCAAAAACGATTCTTGAAGAAGAAAAGCAAAAGCTTCTTGCTGAAGGTCAAAAGGTTTCCGATGAAATTGAACTTGGAATAATGGTCGAAATTCCTTCAACTGCTATCTTAGCTGATCAATTTGCAAAAGAAGTAGACTTCTTTAGTATTGGAACAAATGATTTGATTCAATATACGATGGCTGCAGACCGCATGAACCAACGTGTTTCATACCTATATCAGCCCTATAGCCCATCCATTTTACGATTAGTAAAAATGGTTATTGATGCATCACATGCAGAAGGAAAATGGACAGGTATGTGTGGGGAAATGGCAGGAGATGAAACGGCTATTCCGGTTCTTTTAGGTCTTGGGCTTGATGAATTTTCTATGAGTGCAACTTCAATTTTAAAAGCTCGCTCACAAATCAGGAATTTGAAAAAATCTGATATGGAGAAGCTTGCTCAACAAGTTTTAAATATGCAAACAACCGCTCAGGTTATTGAAGCAGTAAATGGCGCCACAAAGTAAACACAATACTCAAAAAAGACCGGCTGATGATTAGCCGGTCTTTTTCTGTCGTTCATTTATTTTTTGATTTTTCACAGTATTGTCTTTTTAATTATGGATTTTTGAGTATAATAATAAGTAATACATAGTACCTATTTTTCGGCCAGTACTTTAGGATGATAGATGGACAGGAATAGGCAAGTATTTTATTGGACATGGTAAATTTGAAATGGTGGAGGTGAATGGAAGTATGGAACAAAAACCTGTACATTTTGATGGAAGTTCACTACTAGGTCAGGCAACCAATGAGGCATTGGTTAATGAACCATTCCAGTTGACTGATGAAATGAGAATTAACATTGGTCACAATCCTTACTCTCTTGATACAAATGAATAAATGATGCATGAAAAGGATTTGTCTTCGGGCAAATCCTTTTTGATTATTTTCTCTTATATTAACTAATAATATTATTGACTTTATTCAAAAGAAAGGTGGAGCTTAAATGGTACGTGTTTTGTATATCACGGCACATCCTCACAATGAAACACAGTCCTATAGTATGGCGGTAGGTAAGGAATTTATTGATAGCTATAAACAAATCAATTCCAACGATGAGGTAATTCATCTTGATTTGTATAAAGAACATATACCTCACATTGATGCAGATGTGTTTAGCGGCTGGGGGAAACTTCGTTCTGGTCAAAGCTTTGATGAATTAACAGCGGAAGAAAAGCAAAAGGTTGGCCGGCTTAACGAGTTAAGTGAGCAGTTTGTTAGTGCGGATAAATATGTGTTTGTCACGCCTTTATGGAATTTCTCATTTCCGCCAATTATGAAGGCATATCTTGATTCTGTAGCAGTTGCGGGAAAAACATTTAAATATACGGAACAGGGCCCCATAGGTCTTTTAACGGATAAAAAAGCATTGCATATTCAAGCTCGGGGTGGATTTTACTCAGAGGGGCCTGCAGCACAGATGGAAATGGGACACCGATATATCAGTGTGATGATGAGTTTCTTTGGAGTTCCATCCCTGGAGGGGTTGTTTGTGGAAGGACATAATGCAATGCCTGACAAGGCTGAAGAAATAAAAGAAAATGCGATTGCACGTGCAAGGGATTTTGCACATACATTCTAAAAACTTACTTAAGTATAGGTAAAGAGACAGATTAAATCTGTCTCTTTTTGTATGAATTTTGCCAAGTATTCCCTCAATTTATCCTGTATACTAAAAATATATTTATGAAGGAGGAATTGTAAACAATGGAGTTGAATTTAACTGGTAAAACAGCTTTGGTGGTTGCTTCCAGCCAGGGCTTAGGGTTTGCAATAGCTGAACGATTAGTAAGAGAGGGAGCAAATGTTATGATTTCTGGCCGGGAAGAGGAAAAGCTGAAACAAAAAGCAAGTCAGCTTGAATCTCTTGGTATGGGAAAAGTAGCCTACCAAAAAACTGATATAACTAATGTAAACGACATTAATCAGCTGGTAAAAGTAACAGCAGAATCGTTTCAACGAATTGATATACTAGTTAATAATGCTGGAGGGCCTCCTGCAGGGGCGTTTGAGGAGTTAACAGATGAGGAATGGCAGAAGTCCTTTGAATTGAATTTATTATCATATGTTCGAATGATCCGAGCTTCTTTGCCCTATTTAAAAGAGCAGGGCGGGAAAATTTTGAACACCGCCTCTACTTCGATTAAAGAACCAATTCCAGGCTTAATACTCTCGAATACCTTTCGGACGGGAATAGTTGGACTAGCAAAAACTCTTGCTTTAGAACTGGCTCAATATAATATTCTTATTAATACCATTGCTCCTGGCCGGATTGCAACTGACCGCGTCAATCATTTAGATCAAGTAAATGCAGATAAACTTGGAGTCGATCGGGAAGCTATCGCATTGCAAGTAAAGGAAGGAATTCCATTAAAGAGATACGGAACACCAGAGGAATTTGCAAATGTTGCAGCTTTCCTATTATCTGATGCTAATTCCTATATGACAGGCAGTTCATTTTTAGTAGATGGAGGGATGATCAAAGCGATATAATAACTTTCCTATATTAACCTTTCTTTACGTTTATTACCCATGTATTTTGGCTATGGTAAAAATATTAAGGGAGTGTTATAGATGCTGAAAAATATTCGATTCATTACTGTATTGATCCTAATAGTATGCAGTTCTTCTCTGCTAAGCGGCTGTAATTTGCTTTTTTCCAATGAATTAATTGTAAACCGCTATGCCGACGCCTTGTTAACAAAAAATAATGAACTTCAATTCCGTTTTCGAATTAACAATGAAATATTAGCAGGGCAACAATTATATAAGGTGAAAGTTACTATTCACGATGACAAATTAGCTTCTGCAATCGGTAAACGAGAAATAGTGTACGGAGAAGATCAAGTGTTGAACGGTGAATATTTAGAAGTAAAAGGAAAAGGTGAGAAATATATTTTTATGGATCCGTTGCCCCTAAGAGAAGATTTACATATTCTTGACCTTAAAAACATGATTGAAAAGGATAATGCTGTTTCGATTGAAGTATTTAATAATCAAGAAGTATTCGGTCGTGCCTATTTAACAAATTTTTCTTCAGAGTTATAAAAAGTGATTATGTTCTCGTTTGAAAGGACAAAATATATTTGTGCATAACTTTGGAGATGGAGCACGAAGACCGGAGCGACTGGGACGTTCCGGTTTTTTTATGCATAATTTTTTATCAAACAAAATTTTAATGCTAAAATATATAAGGAAAATTCCAAAGAGAGGGAAGATTATTTTGCTTACTCCAGAAAATACGGTAATTGGATTTATTGGCACAGGTGTAATGGGAAAAAGTATGGCAGGACATTTATTAAAGGCGGGCTACTCTGCAGTTGTTTATTCAAGGACAAAGGAAAAAGCACAAGACCTATTGGATAAAGGCGCAGACTGGGCCGCAACGCCGAAAGAGGTAGCTGAAAAAGCATCTATAACTTTCACTATGGTCGGCTATCCAACCGATGTGGAGGAAATATATTTCGGCGAAAATGGCTTAATTCAAAATGGAACATCTGGAAGCTATCTTATCGATATGACAACCTCTTCTCCGTCACTTGCCATTAAAATTTATGAACAGGCTAAAAGGAAAGGAATTCAGGCGATTGATGCACCTGTTTCTGGTGGAGATGTAGGTGCAAAGGAAGCTAAGCTCTCCATCATGGCTGGCGGTGAAAGTGAAGCGTTTGAAGAGGTTCGTCCTATATTGGAGTTGCTTGGAACTAACGTGGTCTACCAAGGCAAACCAGGTGCTGGACAGCATACAAAAATGTGCAATCAAATTGCAATTGCTTCAAACATGATGGGTGTTTGTGAAGCAATTATATATGCTGAAAAAGCTGGGCTAGATCCAGAAAATGTCCTGAAAAGTATTACAACTGGAGCTGCTGGAAGCTGGTCTCTTAGCAATCTTGCACCAAGAATGTTAGCCGGAAATTTTGAACCTGGTTTTTACATAAAGCATTTTATAAAGGATATGAAAATAGCGATAAATGAAGCTGAACGAATGGGAATGGAAGTACCAGGTCTCTCATTAGCTAAATCTTTATACGACCAATTAGCCGAAATGGGAGAAGAAAATAGCGGCACACATGCGCTTTATAAATATTGGAAGAACTAATAGTTGAATAAATTCCTCCTATCTTCTTGAAACTATAAGAGAAACCTTGAATTAGGAGGAATTGTTAATGGCTAAAAGGACAAAAAAGAACGACGCGAAACAAAAAAACAAAAAGGGGTTTGATTCTGCAGTAGCGAACGAAGAATTCGCCAATGAATTCGGATCAGCTGCAGCAAATCAAGCACATAAAGAAAAGGCTAAAAAAGAAAAGGCTCCAAAAAACAATGGGAAATATAAAGGCCAATAATTTTTAAAATTAATACCCTCACATTAAATGTGAGGGTAAAATTCGTTTATTTCCAATTTCGTAAATATTGTTCCAGCCGATTTAGGCCAAGTTCTAATAATTCTATAGAACAAGCAAACGATAACCGGAAATAGCCTTCTCCATATTCAGAAAAAGCACTGCCTGGTACGACGGCCACTTTTGTTTCTTGAACAAGCTTAAGGGCAAAATCAAAGCTGCTTAATGCGATGGTATCAGGAATTTTCACAAAGAAATAAAACGCTCCATCCGGTTTGACGGCATCAAGTCCCATAGCAGATAATCGCTTGAAAACATAATCCCTTCTTTTTAAATATTCCTTTTTCATCACAAGCGCATCATCAATACCTGTTGTAACGGCCGCCAAAGCTGCCTTCTGCGCAATCGAAGTGGCACAAGATATATTATATTGATGGACTTTTAAAATATGTTTGGTGATACCTTCAGGTGCAAATAAAAAGCCAATTCTCCATCCTGTCATTGAGTGGGACTTGGATAACCCATTTATTACAATGGTTTGTTCTTTTAGAAAGGAAGCAATCGATTGATGTGGCTGATCATAAGTAAGTTCGCTGTATATTTCATCAGCAAGGATAAAGATATCTTTATTCTTAATATATTCTGCTATTTCTCTTAGCTCTGACTCTGAGAGACTGACTCCAGTCGGGTTCGAAGGGTATGGGAGTACAATGCAGCGAGTTTTCTCGGTAATAAATGGTTTGATCATTTCTAATGTAAAGCGAAACTGGTTTCGCCGAATATCGACATGCACTGGAGTTGCCCCCATCATTCGAATAATTGGTTCATAGCCTGGATAAATTGGACCAGGTAATATGACCTCGGAACCTTCTATTAAAATAGACCGAAAAGCAATATCAATTGCCTCGCTTGCCCCTGCAGTAACAATCACTTCTGATTCAGGCTTATAATGCAAGCCATATTTTTTTTCTACAAAATTGCACGCCGCTTCCCTTAATTCAATCGTCCCTGCATTATGTGTATAGGAAGTAAAGTTTTGTTCAATTGCTGCAATAGCTGCATTTTTTACATGTTCTGGGGTCGGGAAATCAGGTTGTCCAATTGTAAATGAAATCAGGTCATCAACATGCGCAACCATATTAAAAAACTTTCTAATTCCCGAGATTTCTATATCTTTTACTCGTTGATTAATTAAATGCTCCAATATTGTCCATCCTTCCGACTGGGTTTAATCTGTTATGAATATAATGATTATAGACTATTTTTAGCTAAAGTTACCACCATGTAGAAATAAAAAACGATCTGAGTTTTTCTCAAATCGTTTTTTGGGGAAGGGGAGTTTTAATTCAAATTAAAGTGTTTTAATAACCATAGTCCCAGTCAACTTCGTCCTCGTGCCAAAAAACTGGTGACACAAAACCAAAATTAACTACTTTATTTTCGAGCTTGCAATTACATTTCTCGCAGCCACATTGCTCTTTAATTTCTTCATAAATAGAATAATCAACATCTTCAATAAATGTAACATTTTGTTCCTGAAAAAGAATCGCTGTTCCTTTCATTTCTCAAGCACCTCTTTTGAAATTATAATCAACTTAAGACTATTTGACTTATAACTGTATTTTAAATCCACATTTATTAACAGTCTATATAATAGTGATATTGTTCACAAAATCATCACGAAGCATTAGCAAAAGTAATCCAGATTTATAAATCAAAAAAAGCCCAGCTTGAGCTGGCTTTTTCAGTTCTTTTTAGGAGTATCTTTCTCCTAATTTTTTAAAAATAGGCTTTTGGTAAGTTTTGCTCTTTTTATGATTGCTTGGGGGTTGATCTAGTTCTGAGATTCCAGTATATAGTTGAAGTAATGCTTTTGCTGAATTAAGTGAGAGTGTTGCCTTTGGATTTCGTACCCGTTCATCTAATTTCCCAAAATGAGGTAGTTCGAGAAAATCTGATTTAGTTGGAGGAATATGAAATGTGTATCTTCCACATTCAACAAGCACATCTGACTGCTGCTGACTATTACGCGGATTTCCAGAAAAATGAAGACCAACTTTTTTTGCCTTGCCTTCTTCAATCAATTTTTTTAATGATTCTTGTTTCAATTTGTACAATAATTTGGGATTTGTAGCCGTTTTTGCATGGCGATTCACAATAAAGATAGCTTGAGCGAGGTTTTCGATGGTTAGATTTAGATTTATTAGGGGGCCTTTCTGATCATAATTCAAAATATGTTCTCCCTTCAGTTATATAAAACATCTATATTATACCCCTTTTTTTAAGAAATAGGAATAAAACAGTGCGTCTTTTTGGCTATTATGATAAGAAAATTATAAAAATTCTTCTAATCTTAGGAATAAAAGAGAATTTAGGATGTTAACTTAATCCTACACTATAAAAAGAATAAATAGAAACTTTATAATCATTATGTTCGAAAGGTTATTTCGTTTTCTACTTTTCTGATTTTAGAGTAAAGACAGTTAATTCAGGTTTTGACATAAAGCGAAAAGGGAGACGTGTTGTTCCAATTCCTCTATTTACATATAGTGAGAGGGGATTATGCTCGCCGATTGAATAAAGACCCTCTGGATATATTTTTCCAAAGGGAGGAGTCACAAGAGCCCCCAAAAATGGGATTTTAATCTGTCCTCCATGGCTATGACCACTTAGCTGCCATTGGACTGGATACAATGAAGCTGTTTCTGCAAGATCGGGTGCATGGGATAATAATATTTTAAACGAATTTTTAGGCACATTTTTTAATGTCAAAGATATATTAGGATTCCCTAGCATCACATCATCAATCCCAAGCAGATAGATTATGCTTCCATCACTTAATTTAATTGGTGCTGAATCATTCAAAAGCACGGAAAAATCAGTCGTTTCCATAATATTCCGGTAAATATCAGAGCCATAGCCGCCATGATCATGATTACCAAAAATGCAGTATTTTCCAAGCGGAGCCTGTAATTTCTTCAAAATAGGCATCAGTTTATTAATTTCTGTATATTGGTTTGGCTCGTCCATTAAATCTCCAGTAAATAAAATAATGTCTGGCTTAAGACTATTAATTTTATTAACTAATTGATTAAATTGATGAAGATTATATTGAAAACCAAGGTGGGTATCACTAAATTGAATCATTTTTATTCCATCAAAGCTGTTAGGGATTAGTGGATGTTTGATTTGAAGTTCTTGAATATCGAGTAATGAGGGTTCAATTCGATTAGCATAAAGATAACCTCCCGAACTTAATCCGAGAACGGTAAGAAATGAACCCAGTGTTCGTTTTAGAAAGGTTCTCCTCGTCTGATTTTTAGCCATTTTTTCAACCAACCTATCTTTTATTCACCTTCTATAAAAAGAAGGGTCCCTTTGTATTTTCTTTAAAAACTTTCGATAATGCAAGTGAAAAGGTCCTTGGTATGTTCTTATTCAAAAAAAATTAAAACATGCATAAAAAGCAGCCAACAATGTGGCTGCTTTTCCTACTTATAGCTTACGGCACGGCTTTTTAATGCTTTCCAAGAAGAAATAAATTGTTGTTTACCTACTCTTACTTGTTTTTTACCAGAAAGTGGATCGTTTAAATAGACATATTTCGTGTCATAACCAACTAAAACGACAGCATGTAAATCAAGTGGTGTTTTAATGTATTGTTTCCCGTGATACCAGCCCTCCCAACGGTCTGGAAGACGGTAATCCCCGGTTGTCCATACAACCACTGGATACCCTGCAGAAACATGCTCTAAGACCCTGTCAAATGGCATATTTGTTAAATTAATTGCTCTTCCAGGGAGCTTTTGGTTGATTAGGGCAATCATCGGTTGGTCAAATACTGCATACCCTGCTCTTCTGCCTGTCATATCCCCAACAAAACCATCTGCTGGGTTTCCCCAACGTACTATATCTCCCTTTGGAGATCTGATAAGCGGGTCTACATCCTTCCGTATAGACCGGTATAGATCCATTTTACTTGTTTTAACGCCTGCAAAATTTAGCACCATTGCTAGGCTTGTGACTTCACAGCCGTATCTAAGTTCAGGGTTTTGCTTAATTAATACCACATTTAGCATAGCAGAATTCTTTTTGGGAGTAGTGCTAACTGAATCACTCTTATTGACTTCATTTTTTCCATAAATCACTTGTTGATTAAGTTCTTTTATTGTATATCGGTTATTTTCAAAAACGACAGATGATCTGGATTGAGTTTTCTCTTTCACGGATATCGTGGAAAGAGGCTGTTTACTTTCTGTCCTGGAATGTGTATCAGCATTAAAGTGGCTGCATCCCAGCATGGGAAGGATCGAGGCTAATAAGCAAAGTTTTTTCAAAACTTATCCTCCTTATAGAACAGCGTAGGTATAGGATATGATTGTTTATAAGCGACTATAATGGTATCCTTTTGGAAAAGAACGAGAATCCGTCGTTTTGCGTATGGTATAATGAGAAAAAAATTTTGGAGGTACTTGGATGGATGCATTGGAAATACTATCGGATCTTGAAAATGTATTTCCCTATTTTCAACCGATTATTAGTGCCGATGAACAACGCGTAATTGCCTATGAGGTATTGGGGAGATATGAATCAGAAGGGAAAATCATCAGTTTAGGGGCCTTTTTTCAGGATGATCAAATTCCTGATGAATATAAGTTTGAAGTGGACTTGTTATTAGTCAAGTTGGCACTTGAAAAAGCGTTAAAGCTTGATGAGGATGTAAGTATTTTTCTGAATCGGAATGCTGATTTATTAATGTATGGACATGGTGAACCTTTTTTACAAGAGCTACTTGCGTTTGAAAAAAAGGGCTTGATGTTAAATCGAATTGTTCTGGAAATTTCAGATCGAAATTATACTGGGGATTTAGACCAATTTGATCACTTATTGCAATATTATCGAACATATGGGATTAAAATAGCGATAGCAAGAATTGACAGTGAAAGTAACTATTTTGAACGAATAGGTCAACTTGAACCAGATATACTGAAAATTAACCTACAAGCCTTAAAATCGACGTCAACTGGTATAAATTATCACGATGTCTTGTTTACATTGTCTCTTTTGGCACGAAAAATTGGTGCCACACTCTTGTTTGAAAATATTGAGATGAGCTACCAACTGCAGTTTGCATGGAAAAATGGCGGTCGTTATTATCAAGGTTATTATTTACACCCGCCAGCAGCAGAGTTCATTCAACGTGATTTCCTAAAGGATCGCTTAAAAGAGAAGTTTCATGACTTTATCTCATATGAAAAAAAGAAATTAGAAGCAGTTTATACCACTGCAGAATTTTTTCAAGCCAAAGTCCAAGAAATTGTGATTAAGAACAGAAATGCAACATATCAAAACCTTTTCCAAGTACTAATAAAAGAATTGGATCAGATTGCCTTTAGAATGTATGTTTGTGATGAAGATGGCTTCCAGAAATCTGCTAATATCTTTAAAGAAAAAGAGGGCTGGATCACTCAATCCGAGTACATTCAAAAAAATTGGAGCTGGCGTCCTTACTTTTTAGAAAATATTATCAAAATGAGAAATGAACGAAAAGGAATCTTATCTGATTTATATTGTGATATTGATACTGGGGAAACAATTCGTACTTTTTCATTCCCAATGAATGGGGAAGATTATTTGTTTATCGATATATCCTATCAATATTTATTCCAACATGACCAATTACTTTAAAATGCACTGAATTTGCTATCTTTTAGCTTCTTTTTAGGGAAGTGTATTAAAAAATTCCTTATTTTTTTATTTTTACTTGGACAAATGGACAACGTTATTTTATTCTTTTAATATTGGCATATTAATTATGCGGTTGGAAAATTATGAAAGTAATCCAATCGGATAGAAAAATGCCAAATGAGAAACATAATTGTAGATGTTTGTTTGGGTTTGAAAGGAGACGGAGCATATGTCACAGCTTCAAGGTATATTAACAAGATTAAAAAATCTTCAGGAACAAGCTAATAGTGGTGAGCCAGCACAACGCTATTTCGAGGTAAACGGTGATAGAAAGTGTCAAGTAACATTTCATCCGAAAACGGAGACATTTGAATTAGAAGTATATAATGAGAAGGAAAAACCAAAAAGATATCAATTTGATAATGTTGATATGATTACAATTGAAATTTTTGATTTGATTCAATAAGGAACCTTTAGGGTTCCTTTATTTTTCGGCTAATAAGAAAGTATAAGTGCAACTACGCCGCTGTCTTCGCCTAACGGCTCGCCCAGTTGGCGAGTTTTCTTTATGTCAACGACTGCGGAGGTTGTATTTTAGGTTTCTAATTATACATTACCAAAATTAGCACAGACTCCCGAATACTATGGTAGAATGTAACTGTAGAAAAACAAATTTTTGAGGAGTTTTCGGCGATGATCAGTCTTCCCAACGGTGAATTTTTAAAATTAACAATAAAAGAATTAATGATCCCTTCCGAACGGGTAGCGCATGTTCAAATAGGTAATAATCTAGAACATGCCTTATTAGTTTTAACAAAAAGCGGGTATACGGCTATACCGGTCTTAGACCCTCATTACAAGCTTCATGGGTTAATTAGCACCCCGATTATTATGGATTCTATCCTTGGACTAGAAAGAATTGAATTTGAACAACTTGAGAAAAAACGAGTGGAAGAGGTCATGAAAGGCTCTATTCCACGAGTTAAAATTACTGCATCCTTAAAAAAATGTCTTGAATTACTTGTTAACCAACCATTTCTTTGTGTTGAGACTGAAGATGGATATTTTGAAGGAATTTTGCCAAGAAGTACGTTATTAAATCAATTAAATAAAATAATAAAAAAAAATGAAAAATGATGTATTTAGGCCCCCAAGCAGGGGGCTTGATTTTTTTTAAGTTTGAGGTGTGAATATGAGTTCTTCTACTGAGAAGATATCTAAAGGAAAGTCCAACAGCAGGCAAACGAAAAAGCCACTAGTTCTAGCCGCCGTAATGTTAGCGATGTTTATGGGGGCGATTGAAGCAACGATTGTTTCTACCGCAATGCCCGCAATTGTCGCTGATTTAGGTGGGTTTACACTATATAGTTGGGTATTTTCTGCGTACTTGTTAATGAATTCTGTAACCGTTCTTATTTATGGTAAATTATCCGACTTATTTGGTCGAAAACCAATTCTTACGATTGGAATATTAATTTTTTTATTAGGATCCATTCTTTGTGGATTCGCCACATCAATGAAAATGTTGATTATTTTTCGTTTGATTCAAGGGTTTGGAGCAGGTGCTGTCACATCGATTGCGACAACAATAATTGGCGATATCTATACTGCAGAAGAACGGGCTAAAATTCAGGGATACCTAGCTAGTGTATGGGGTGTTTCGGCGATTTCAGGACCTGCTGTTGGAGGCTTACTTGTCCAATATGTAAGTTGGCATTATGTATTCTGGATAAACATTCCGCTTGGGATTCTGTCCTTAGTAGGCCTATGGCTGTTCTTACATGAAAATGTCCAAAGGAAAAAACATGAAATAGATTATCTTGGTGCTATTTTGTTAACAATGACAATTTCTTCGTTAATGTTTATCCTTGTAGAAGGTGGGAGCCGCTTTACATGGGGATCTTGGCAGTCGCTAAGCTTTTTTGCTTTCAGCGCTGTAACATTACTTGGGTTTGTATTTCAGGAAGCCCGTGCTAGAGAGCCAGTAATGCCATTTTCAATTTGGAAGGAACGCTCTATTCTTATAGCCAACACTACCTCGCTTTCTACGGGAATCATGTTAATTGGAATTTCGAGCTTTTTACCTACATTTGTGCAAGGTGTTATGGAACAAACACCCATTGTTGCGGGTTTTACGTTGACAGCTATGTCAATCGGGTGGCCAATTGCATCCACACTTGCGGGACGGTTGTTGATAACGATGGGTTATCGAAAAACTTCTATTATCGGTGGTGTTTCGTTAATCATTGGCAGCATTGCCTTCTTGACGATGTCAGCCTCCTCAGGGCCTTTATGGGCAGCAGTGGGTTCTTTTTTCGTTGGATTAGGGATGGGCTTAACATCCACTGCCTTTATTGTCTCGATTCAAAGTACGGTTGGTTGGGAACAGAGAGGCATCGCAACTGCATCTAATATGTTTATGAGAAATCTAGGAAATACAATTGGTGCGGCATTACTGGGGGGAATCCTTAATAATAGGTTGAGTCAATATTTAAGCAAGAATGATCATTCCTTATCAGTAGATGATGTCAATCTACTCTTAAAATCTGCTGAGCGAGAAAATCTCTCAGAATCAGTCCGGACTTTCTTGCAGAATGGGTTAACCATTTCTCTTCACTCTGTTTATTATGTTGTCTTCGCCTTGGCAATCATAAGTTTACTGTTAATATTTTTTATACCGAAAAAGAACGATAGCTCTGTGTAAGTTCACAGAGCTTTTTTAAGGAGGGGAACAATCTTGTCCTCATTATCAGAATTTCAATTATTATCCGTTTTAGCCCAGGAGATGAATATGCGGAAGGCGTCGGAACGGCTGTTTGTTTCACAGCCAGCCCTTTCGCAACGATTGCAAACAATCGAAAAAGATTGGGGAACGAAATTATTTATTCGCTCACAAAAAGGACTAGCTCTAACCCCCTCAGGTGAGCATGTCATCCAATTTGCAAATGAAGTACTAACTAAGCAAGAAAAGGTGCGTGAAACCATTCACTCCCTTCAATCAGGTGTGTCAGGTACTTTGAAGATTGCTGTTGCTTCGATTGTAGGCCAAAACTGGCTTCCGCAGGTTTTAAAGAAATTTATTGATAGATATCCTCAAGCCAAAATTTCATTAGTAACTGGATGGAGCAGCGAAATTTTAAAATGCTTATATGACGATCAAGTTCATATTGGGATTATCCGTGGTACACCCGATTGGAAAGGAATTAAGGTTCATCTATTTAACGATCCTCTTTATTTAGTTGACAGGGATATTACCAGTCCGGAACAAGTTTTAAATACGGACCGCCCCTTCATTCAATTTAAAAGTGATTCAAATTATTTCCAGGAAATTCAAGATTGGTGGATGCGCAATTTTAAGACTTCACCCAAGAGGACCGTTGTGGTTGATCAAATTGAGACATGCAAGCAGATGGCTTTCAATGGCATTGGCTACGCTATCCTGCCCGCCATAACATTAACTAAAGCAGAAAAGGAAATTTTCAAAATACCGCTTTTAAATGAGAATAATGAACCTCTAAATCGTGATACATGGCTACTGGGCTATGAATCGGCCTTTCAATTAAAGCAAGTTTCAGCATTTGTAGAATTAATTAAGGAACATATCGCTGAATCTTCAGGAGATTAGGGTAGTTTTTCTTGTTTTCGTTTCTTTTGTTTGTTAAAGTATTTTTTAGTACGAATACATAGGGGGTAAAATAATGAAGATGATGGATGCAAATGAAATTATTTCTTTTATCCAAAATAGTAAAAAATCTACACCTGTAAAGGTGTATTTAAAAGGTGAATTAGCAGGAATTGATTTTGGAAACAATACAAAAACTTTTATTAATGGAAATACGGGTGTCATTTTTGGTGAATGGTCTGAAATTAATGAAGTATTAGAAGCACATAAAGAAAAAATTGAAGATCAAGTGGTTGAAAATGACCGTCGTAATTCTGCAATCCCTTTGTTAGATAATAAGCATATTAATGCCCGAATTGAGCCAGGTGTTACTATTCGTGACCAAGTGGAAATTGGTGATAATGCCGTTATTATGATGGGAGCCGTTATCAATATCGGTGCCGTTATTGGTGAAAAATCGATGATTGATATGGGTGTTGTTCTAGGTGGAAGAGCTACTGTCGGGAAGAATTGTCATATTGGGGCGGGAACTGTCTTGGCCGGTGTTATTGAACCCCCATCTGCGAAGCCTGTTATTATTGAGGATGATGTTCTTATTGGAGCGAATGCCGTTGTTCTTGAAGGGGTAACAGTTGGAACAGGTTCAGTAGTCGCTGCAGGTGCAGTTGTCACTCAAGATGTTGCTCCTTATACAGTTGTAGCAGGGATGCCGGCAAGGAAAATTAAAGATATTGATGAAAAAACGAAGTCAAAAACTGAAATAATGCAAGAACTTCGTCAACTTTAAAAGCCCGCTTCCTTTGCGCGAAGTACTCTAGCCGCTGGGCGCTGGAGCTAGATAGTTCTCAAAGTATAAGCAGAAAAGCGTGGAGCATATCCACGCTTCTTTTTTAAAAGGAGAGTTAATAAATGAATCCATTGATTAAAATCCGCCGTGACCTTCATCAAATTCCGGAACTAGGATTTCAAGAGTTTGAGACACAAGCCTATTTATTATCTTACCTTGAGTCTTTACCACAAGATCGTATCACGATAAAAAAATGGAAGACAGGGTTGTTTGTAAAGGTTCATGGCTTAAATCCCCAAAAAACGATTGGTTATAGAACAGACATCGATGGACTTCCAATTAGCGAAGAAACAGGATTACCTTTCTCATCGATCCACAATAACAAGATGCATGCATGTGGGCATGATTTCCACATGAGCATCGCTCTTGGGGTACTAACTTATTTTACGAATAACTCAATTGCAGACGACCTTATGTTTGTTTTTCAACCTGCAGAGGAAGGGCCTGGCGGAGCGGAACCGATGTTAAAATCAGATGAGATGCTGGAATGGAAGCCTGACCTGATTTTTGCCTTACATATTGCACCAGAGTATCCAGTTGGAACTATCGCGGTTAAGGAAGGATTACTATTTGCTAATACTTCTGAACTGTTTATTGATCTAAAGGGTAAGGGGGGGCATGCCGCTAGACCCCATGAAACGAATGATATGGTTGTCGCAGCATGTACATTGGTAAACCAGCTGCAAACGATTGTTTCGAGGAATGTCGACCCCTTAGATAGTGCGGTTATAACGATTGGAAAAATCACTGGCGGTACTGTTCAAAATATTATTGCTGAAAATGCAAGGCTTGAGGGAACCATCCGGACGCTTTCTGCTGAATCGATGAAAAAGGTTAAACATCGCATTGAGGCTCTTGTGAAGGGAATCGAGGCAGGTTTTGAATGTGAAGCAGTCATTGATTATGGTTCGATGTATCATCAAGTCTATAATACTGAATCTATTACAAGAGATTTTATGAAATATCTTCAAAATGAAACAAATGTTGAAGTAATCGAGTGCAAGGAAGCGATGACGGGAGAAGACTTTGGATATATGCTTAAAGAGATTCCAGGGCTTATGTTTTGGCTGGGTGTCGGTTCGCCCTATGGTTTACACCATTCAAAATTAAATCCACAAGAAGGTGCGATTGAAGTAGCTGTTAAAGTAATGACAACCTATATCTCTAATTTAGGGAATAGATTAAATCTTATATAAGAAGGCGTTTTATTTTGTTCTGATTAGCAATCGTGATAAAATTAAAGAGAATTAAAAGGGAAATTGTTACATATCGTCGATTATTCTTACACAATTAGGGAAAACTTATGAAGGGGAAATAAGGTTATAATTAATAATAAGTATTTAATTAAATTAATTATAATTTAATATTGACTCAAAATAAGATGTGTCCTATAATTAGAATTGTGAAAAGGATAGCAAATGAGAATTGCTATAAATACTCATTTATTAAATATTTGGAGGGATTTGAATGCCAGAACGTATGGTAGGTAAACAAGCACCACGCTTTGAAATGGATGCTGTAATGCCAAACAAAGAATTTAAAAAAGTAAGTTTGGAAGAAAACATGAAAAACGATAAATGGACTGTGTTGTTCTTTTATCCTATGGACTTTACATTTGTTTGTCCAACTGAAATTACAGCGATGTCCGATCGTTTTGAAGAGTTTGATGATTTAGATGCAGTTATCGTTGGTGCTTCTACTGACACAATCCACACTCATCTTGCTTGGATTAAAACAGATCGCAAAGAAAATGGTCTTGGCGATTTAAACTATCCTCTTGCTGCAGATACTAACCATGTGGTAGCTCGTGATTATGGAGTATTAATTGAAGAAGAAGGTATCGCACTACGCGGTTTATTCATCATCGATCCTGAGGGTGAGTTAAAGTATTCTGTTGTAAATCACAACAACATTGGCCGAGATGTGGATGAAACTTTACGTGTTCTTCAAGCATTACAAACTGGCGGTCTTTGCCCAGCAAACTGGAAGCCTGGACAAGCTACATTGAACGTATAATTTGCACAAAACAGATAGACCTAACCTTTTAAAGTGTTAGGTCTTTTTAATAGGGGGATTATCCATGAAATTACGTGAACCAATGCCAGAGTTAACTGGGGCAACTGAATGGTTAAACGGTGAAGTGACAAGAGAAGACCTAATCGGAGAAAAACCAACATTGCTTCATTTTTGGTCGATTAGCTGCCATCTTTGTAAGGAAGCGATGCCGCAGGTAAATCAATTCCGTGATGATTTTAAGGACCAGTTAAATGTGGTTGCTGTTCATATGCCGCGTTCTGAAAACGACCTTAACCTAGATGAAATTAAACGAGTGGCAGCTGAGCATGGAATCAATCAACCGATTTTTGTCGACAGTGATCACAAGTTGACAGAAGCCCTTGAAAATCAATATGTACCAGCTTATTATGTATTTGACAAAGAAGGCAAGCTCCGCCATTTCCAAGCAGGCGGAAGCGGCATGAAGATGCTCGAGAAGCGTGTAAACCGAGTGTTGGATGAGTTGGAAAAAACAGAATAAAAAACGATCTAAGTGCTGTCCGTTATATTCAACGGGCAGCATTTTTATTTTTTTCTTAACCTGTAACCTTGCCTCCTTTTAATCGTCGGTACTTATATATACCTAGCTTTAACCATTAGAGAAAAAAGGGGTGTAAGAATGATAAAGCTAAAACGTTGGTTTCCTATCTTTTTCATTATCTTATTATTTTGGGTAACAGGGTGCAGTCCCAGCAGCGAAGATAAAAGTGCAAAAATGAAAGAAAGTAATGATACAGTTATGGATTCAGCCCAATCTGGCAATGGGGAGGAAGCAGATTTTTACTCGGGTGAAACAGAAAAGGCTGAAAAAAGTTCCGCAGCTGCAAATATAAAAATTCAAAACCAAATGGTTATTTATCAAGCTGATCTACAACTGCGAGTAAAGAAATTTGATCAGACTGTCCGTATCCTTGAAGAAAAAGTAATAAAATATGGAGGTTATATAGCAGAGTCCAATGTATCAAAAGAGGGCAACGAGCTGGTAAGTGGCAGCATTAAAATTAGAATACCACAAAAGCACTTTCAGACCTTTTTACATGATGCTGAGAGCCAAGCAGCAGAGGTTTTGCAAAGAAGCATAAACGGGCAGGATGTAACCGAGGAATATGTTGATCTTGAGTCCAGATTAAAATCAAAAAAGGTGGTGGAAGAACGGTTACTCACTTTCATGAAAAGTGCAGTAAAAACAGAAGATTTATTGAAAATTTCTGCTGATTTAGCATCCGTACAAGAGGAAATTGAGATCATTGAAGGAAAGATGAAGTATTTAGAAAACCAAACCTCCCTTTCGACGGTTAACATAACCCTTTACGAAAAAAGCGTAGTTGTACCTTCAATTAATAAAGATAAATTAAATACTTGGGAGAAAACAAAAAAACAATTCATGAAAAGCATCAATATGTTATTAGTTGGTTTATCAGGCTTGGTTGTTTTTTTCGTTGGTAACCTGCCAGTTCTAGCCATTTTATTTATTATAGTATTTTTTCTCCTTTACTATCTTAAAAAGAGGAAGTCCAGACAGGGGCAGGAATAAGAAGGGGTAGCTCTCTCTATATAAATCTGACGAATGATGCTAAAATGAAACATAATAAGATAATGATTTAACCGGGGGAGTTATATATGAAAAAAAGTTTCGCAGTCATTGGGCTTGGTCGATTCGGTGGAAGTATTTGCCGAACTCTTACCGATGAGGGGATGGAAGTTCTTGCTATCGATAAAAATGAAGAACGAGTAAATGAGTATGCAATGATTGCTTCTCATGCGGTTGTAGGGGATACAACAGACGAAGCTGTTTTGAAAAGCCTTGGGATACGTAACTTCGATCATGTGATTGTAGCTATTGGTGATGATATTCAATCAAGTATACTTACAACTCTTATTCTTAAGGAATTGGGTGTAGTGCGTATTACAGCTAAGGCTCAAAACGATTACCATGAAAAAGTTTTGAGGAAAATTGGAGCAGACAGTGTTGTTCACCCAGAAAGAGACATGGGAAAACGGATTGCTAACAATATGGCTTCGAGTAATGTGGTCGACTATCTTGAACTATCAGATGAACACAGTATCGTTGAAATTGTTGCAAATGGAAAACTTAGTGGTCATACGATTATGGATTTGGATATTCGCAAGAAATATGGTTTGAATATTGTCGCCATAAAAAGAGGAGAAGAAATTATTGTTTCTCCACAAGCCAAAGAAACTTTTCACGTTAATGATGTTTTAATCGTGATTGGAACCGACCAAGACATCAATCGATTTGAAAAAAAAGTACTAGAATAAGAAAAGCGGAAGCGCTCGAGGCGCTTCCGCTTTTCTTATTCTTACACTTCCATAATGATTGGTAAAATCATTGGTCTGCGCTTTGTTTTTTCGTATAGGAAAGGCGCTAATGTATCTGTAATTTCATTTTTAATTTCAGACCATTGGCTTGTCTTTCTTTCCATCACTTTATTTAAATGCTTGGTGATTAGATTTTGAGCATCGTTAATTAAATCACCGGATTCTCTCATATAAACAAATCCTCGAGAAATTAGGTCAGGTCCTGAAGCAATTTTAAATTCCTTCATATTAATACTTACGACCACAACAACTAATCCTTCCTCAGAAAGAATTCTACGGTCACGTAAGACAATATTTCCAATATCGCCCACACCACTGCCGTCGATATAAACAGAACCTGATGGAATCTTTCCAGCAACCTGAGCAGTATCCTCAGAAAGAGCTAACACTTCACCATTGTCCATAATAAAACAATTTTCTTCTTGTACTCCGCAATCAACCGCGATCTTAGCGTGCATTCTTTGCATTCGATATTCACCGTGGATTGGCATAAAGAACTTTGGTCTAATTAAACGCAGCATTAGTTTTTGTTCTTCCTGTCCACCATGACCAGAAGTATGGATATTACTTAGTTTACCGTGAATAACTTCCGCGCCGGCTCTATAGAGCATATTAATCGTTCGACTCACACTAATTGTGTTCCCTGGAATAGGTGAAGATGAAAATACCACTGTGTCACCAGGAATGATTTGAATTTGTCTGTGTGTCCCATTAGCAATTCTTGAAAGAGCAGCCATAGCTTCGCCCTGACTTCCGGTACAAAGGATCGTAACTTTATCAGCAGGAAGACGGTTTATTTGATTCGCTTCAATAAAAGTCTCTTTAGGTGCATTAATATACCCTAATTCAAGTCCGATATTGATAGCTGCTTCCATGCTTCGGCCAAAAACCGCTACTTTTCTTCCGTATTCTACTGCTGCCTCTACCACTTGCTGCAATCTATGGATATTAGATGCAAAGGTAGCAAAAATAATACGTCCGTCCACTTTACGGAAAATATCATTGATGCTGTCGCCTACCCGACGTTCTGACATGGTGAATTCAGGTATTTCACTATTTGTACTATCTGATAGTAAACATAAAACGCCTTCTTTACCTATTTCAGCCATTTTGGTTAGATTGGCAGGTTCACCTACAGGGGTAAAATCAAATTTAAAATCTCCAGTATGGACAATTTGACCGGGCGGAGTTTTAACTACAATCCCATAAGAATCAGGAATACTGTGGGTGGTGCGGAAAAAAGTAACCGATGTTTTGCGGAATTTGATGATATCGTCTTCTTTGATGTCTATCAACTTAGCATTTCTTAATAAGCCGTGTTCCTCTAGTTTATTTTTAATTAATCCAAGAGCGAGTTTCCCACCATAAATTGGAACATTAATCTCGCGTAATAAATAGGGAATACCGCCAATGTGATCTTCATGTCCGTGTGTAACAAATAATCCTTTTATTTTATCTTGATTCTTAACCAAATAGGTATAATCAGGAATTACGTAATCAATACCTAATAGCTCATCCTCAGGAAATTTTATTCCGGCATCAATTAATATTATTTCATCCTGAAACTGAACCGCATACGTGTTTTTGCCAATTTCGCCTAAACCACCCAGGGCAAAAACCGCAGTTTGATCATTCTTAACAAATTTCATAAATTATCATTTCTCCAATACTTTATAGTCTTCATTTTGAAGTTCATATTTTAAATGAGCTCCCTTTACTTCTTGAACAAATTCAACATTAAACCCACGGTCGGCAATTTTTGAGCGGACATCTCTTACCGATTCTCCTTCAATAAATAGGGTTTTTGTATTCTCTCTGACTGGTACTTCTTTGATGTTTTCCTGATAATATACTTTAAATATCATTACAATTTCGCTCCTAACTGAATCATAACTTTTTCTATTATATAAAACATTTTCATCTTTTTCATTTATTTTCTTTGGAAACCGTTAGACTTATATGAAAAGTATGTAAAAAAGAATCGTTGTTTTTACAATTTACAATAACGAAGGAGCCCCTCGCAAGTTTGAAGGGCCCTAAAAAAATTTAGGCAATGGATTTCTTTCGCAGTAATTCTTTCCACTGTTTTAAAAGCTTCTTCCTTAGCTTCTTTAACATAGTGGATCATCTCCTTACCTCTTATTTTATACAATCCTTGTCCAATGTAAAGTAAGCGATGGCAGATTATTGAAGTTTTTTTAAAATAAGAGTATTTTTACTATATTATATGATGAAATTGCTGATTCAATCATGGTTAAACATGGAATTACATTGACAAATTATAAATTGACTTTTTTTAATATAAAGTTTAGTGTTTTAAAGAATAAAGAACTGTGGGGAGTACATTTTCACAGTTTAGAGGATTCGATAAAAAGGAGTACATATTAAATGAAGAAAATTGTATTTTTTGACATAGACGGCACCTTGCTCGACCATGATAAAAACCTACCCGAAAGCACGATAAAAGCCATTAATTTACTTAAGAAGAATGATGTATTTGTCGCAATTGCCACTGGCAGAGCTCCGTTTATGTTTGAAGGCCTGCGGAATGTACTTGGAATTGACTCCTATGTGAGCTTTAACGGTCAATTTGTGGTTTTTGAGAATGAAGTTATATATGAGAACCCTTTGAATGAAAATGAGCTTAATAAATTATTTAACCATACGAAGTCAAACAATCATCCATTAGTGTTTATGAATGAAAAAACAATGAAGGCAAGTGTTAAGCATCATCCATTTGTTGAAAAAAGCATGGGAAGCCTAAATTTCCCACATCCTGAAGAGGATGATTCTTTTTATGTCAATCGAAAAATGTATCAAAGCCTCCTTTTTTGTGAAAATAAAGATGAAAGTTTATATTTCTCTGACTATCCCCAATTTGATTTTATCAGATGGCATCCATATTCTGTCGATGTTTTACCAAAGGGTGGTTCAAAAGCAGAAGGAATAAAAAAAATGATCGAACGTTTGGGGTTTGAGTTGAAGGATGTATATGCATTCGGAGATGGTTTAAATGATTTAGAAATGTTGAAGGCAGTTGGAACAGGCGTTGCCATGGGAAATGGTGTCCCTGAAGCCAGAGAACTTGCAGATCTTATTACAAGCGATGTTTCCGAAGATGGTATCTGGAATGGGCTAAAAGAATTACAGTTAATTTAAATTGAGAACCGACCCTAGGCAGGGGCCGGTTCTTTATACATCTGGAGCCCAAAATCAAGGCGCCTCCAGTTTGATTACCTTTCGATGGCTATGGCTCCTTCGATTGGTTTTAACGGGTCTTCATGATTGATATAATCATAAAACATAACACCATTTAAATGATCGATTTCGTGTTGAAAGCAGATAGAAGGAAGTCCCTTTAAACGTAGTTTCACTTCTTCACCGTTAAGGTTTGTTCCCTTTACAGTAATCCTAGCATATCTTTGAACGTATCCTGGAATGGCTCTATCTACTGAAAGGCAGCCTTCACCAGCTTGTAAATACGACTTTTCAACAGAATGGCTGATAATTTTGGGATTAAATAATGCGTAACTATAAAGAGTGCCTGTGTCATCTGTAAGATGCACAGCTATCATCCGTTTTAGAACATTTATTTGCGGAGCAGCCAATCCAATTCCTGGGCGTAAACCAAATTGTACCGACTTTTCAGGATTTTGACTATTAATTACATATTCTAATAAGTTAAATAATATTTGTTTATCCTCTTCTGATGGCGGCATGGATACTTCTGCAGCCACTTTTCTAAGGGAAGGATGACCATCTCGAATGATATCTTCCATCGTAATCATGATTCCACTCACTCCTGTGCTTAAACTAAAATTATTAATAATAAATAGTCTATCAGACAATTGATAAAAAGTTAATATTTGATTCAGGTAACTGATTTGCAACCTTTTTTATGGGATATTGTATTGTCAAACAAACCTGGTGTCGATATAGTAGGAATTGGAATAGGCAGGAGGTATATAATGTGTCATTAAAAGAAAAGTATGGTTTTATTTTATGTTTATCCGTTTTGATTGTTATTTTTGCTGGGTGTACGAAAGAAAAGTCTCCAGTCGAAAAAATGTATGATGTGTTAGAAAAAGTCGTTTCAGCCGAAAAAGAATTTGAGGAACAACAGAATCCCCTTGTTACACTTGAAAAAAAAGAAAAAGAAATTTATGACCAGATTATCAAACTTGGCATGAAAGAATATGCTCAAATCGTAAAACTTTCAGATGAAGCAATATTATTAGCTGATGAAAGAAAAGCGCTGATGGACAAAGAAACCAACAGCATTAAAGAATCCCAGAAAGAATTCATAAAGGCTAGGGATATTAAGGATAAATTAGAAGATCGCGATTTAACGAAATTAGCTAATGAACTATATGAGATAATGATGGAAAGATATAAAGCGCATGAAGCGTTATACCTAGAGTATAATGAAGCACTGAAAAATGATAAAGAATTGTACGAAATGTTTAAAAATAAAAATCTTCCACTTGAAGACCTTGAAGCACAGGTAAATAAGTTAAATGAAACGTATAAAAGAGTCTATAATGCCAATGAAAAATTTAATATGTTAACAGAACAATACAATGATAAAAAGTTGTCATTTTATAAACAAGCAGGGCTTAAATCAAGCAAATAAATATTATCTCATCAAAATAATCGGCTGAATAGGCCGATTTTTTGTATATTATAACAAATAAATCAAATGAGGTATTATATATAACAGATGTCAAAAAAAAGTAATACAGACGAAAAAATGTTTATAATATTAGCAATATGAACGTGGTGAAAAATATTAAAATATAGTATTTGACGTGTAAAAACTAATGATGTAAACTTAAAAAGTATTAATAAATTGTATCAATGATGTTACATAAAATAGTGGTACAGAATAAGATGATGGTAAGGTGAAAGATATTTTGTTTTAACTTTTCGTTTATGTGAAAAACTATTTGAAAGTATTTTTCATGTACTATGCTTACCAAAATCGAGTGTAATATCAAGAGTTTATCCAAATGATAAAGAAAAAAGGATGACATTGTCCATCTGTCTTTTATTCTTAAGTTTTTGGGTATTCTAACTTAGTGGATAATAATTAAAAAAATTAAGTTTTGAATTGAAAGGAAGAGGTGACCTAAATGGTTTCTAAAACTCAGAACGCCAAGCTTGATGCGAAGAAAACACTAGAAGTTGTAGAGGAACAATTTCAAACACTTCAAATTCTTAATGAAGTTGGTGAAGTCGTAAACGAAGCTGCGATGCCAGACCTTACAGATGAACAGCTTCAGGAATTAATGCGCCGTATGGTTTATACACGAATTCTTGACCAGCGCTCTATCTCTTTAAATCGCCAAGGAAGATTAGGATTCTACGCTCCAACTGCAGGACAAGAGGCATCTCAATTAGCTTCACAGTTTGCATTAGAAAAAGAAGATTTTATCCTACCGGGATATCGTGATGTTCCACAAATTATCTGGCATGGATTACCTTTATACCAAGCCTTTTTATGGTCCAGAGGTCATTTTGAAGGTGGACAAATTCCTGAGGGCGTTAATATAGCTATCCCGCAAATCATTATCGGTGCACAGTATGTTCAGACAGCTGGTGTAGCACTAGGAATGAAAAAGCGTGGAGTAAAAGCAGTTGCAATTACGTATACAGGTGACGGTGGTACATCTCAAGGGGATTTCTATGAAGGAATGAATTTTGCAGGCGCATATAAAGCTCCAGCTATCTTTATTGCTCAAAATAACCGTTTCGCAATCTCAACTCCTGTTGACAAGCAAACGGCTGCCAAAACTTTGGCTCAAAAAGCAGTTGCAGCAGGTATTCCTGGTATTCAAGTTGACGGTATGGATCCTTTAGCGGTATATGTTGCAACTCGTGATGCACGTGAGCGTGCAATTAATGGTGAAGGCCCAACATTCATTGAAACATTAACTTACAGATATGGTCCTCATACCATGGCTGGTGATGATCCAACTCGTTATCGTACAGCAGACCTTGACAATGAATGGGAAAAGAAAGATCCATTAGTACGTTTCCGTAAATTTCTTGAAAATAAAGGGTTATGGACGGAAGAAAAAGAAAATGAAGTAATCGAACAAGCGAAAGAAGACATTAAAGAAGCAATTAAAAAAGCTGATGCAGCGCCTAAACAAAAGGTAACTGATTTAATGTCATTTATGTATGAAGAAATGCCGCAAAACTTAAAAGAGCAATATGAAATATATAAAGAAAAGGAGTCGAAGTAAGCCATGGCTCAAATGACAATGATTCAAGCAATTACAGATGCATTGCGTGTGGAATTAAGCAATGATCCGAATGTATTAGTATTCGGTGAAGACGTGGGTGTAAACGGTGGTGTTTTCCGTGCAACCGAAGGGTTGCAAAATGAATTTGGCGAAGATCGTGTTTTTGACACGCCACTTGCTGAATCAGGAATCGGCGGATTAGCGGTCGGTCTTAGTTTACAAGGCTTTCGCCCTGTTCCAGAAATTCAATTCTTCGGTTTCGTTTATGAAGTAATGGATTCAATTTCTGGTCAGGCAGCTCGTCTTCGTTATCGTACCGGAGGCAAATTTAATGCTCCAGTAACATTTCGTTCGCCATTTGGAGGCGGCGTACATACACCTGATATGCACGCAGACAGTTTAGAAGGACTTATGGCGCAACAGCCTGGCTTAAAGGTTGTTATTCCATCAACTCCATATGATGCTAAAGGACTTCTCATTTCATCAATCCGTGATAATGACCCAGTTATTTTCCTTGAGCATATGAAGTTATACCGTTCGTTCCGTCAAGAAGTTCCAGAAGGTGAATATACAATTCCACTAGGAAAAGCCGAAGTAAAACGTGAAGGAACTGATATTACTATCGTTACTTATGGAGCAATGGTTCACGAGTCATTAAAAGCCGCAGAGGAACTAGAGAAAGAAGGTCATTCTGCAGAAGTTATTGACTTAAGAACAGTAAGTCCAATCGATATTGAAACGATTATTGCTTCAGTTGAAAAAACAGGTCGTGCGATCGTTGTTCAAGAAGCTCAAAAACAAGCAGGAATTGCTGCAAACGTTGTTGCTGAAATTAACGACCGCGCAATCCTAAGCTTAGAAGCACCTGTATTGCGTGTGGCTGCACCTGATACCATTTTTGCATTCCCGCAAGCGGAAGCTGCATGGCTGCCGAATTATAAGGATGTAATTGAAACAGCTAAAAAAGTTTTAACATTTTAATTAAATACGTAATTGGCCGTTCTAATTACTATAATTTCGATGCTCAAAAATACATGTAATTTAGGAGGATGAATCCTAGTGTCATTTCAATTTAAAATGCCTGACATCGGTGAAGGTATTCATGAAGGCGAAATTGTTAAATGGTTTGTAAAGCCAGGCGACAAAGTTCAAGAAGATGATGTACTTTGCGAGATTCAAAATGATAAAGCAGTGGTAGAAATTCCGTCCCCAGTTGAAGGGTCAGTTCTTGAAGTACTAGTAGGAGAAGGAACTGTCGCTACAGTTGGACAGGTTTTAGTCACTTTTGATGCCCCAGGGTATGAAAACCTACAATTTAAAGGCGATGAACATGCTGATGAACCGAAACAAGAAGAAAAAGCAGCAGTATCAACTCCTGCACCTGAGGTTAAACAAGATGCAGCACCACAACCAGCAGCAGTAGCAGTGGCACCACAAGCAGATGTTGATCCAAATCGTCGGATTATTGCTATGCCATCTGTTCGTAAATATGCCCGTGAAAAAGGCATTAGTATCAATTTAATAGCTGGAACAGGAAATAATGGACGGATACTGAAGGGTGATATTGATCTCTTTGTAAGCGGTGGAGCAGCACCTTCGCCACAAGCTGCGACAAATGTAGCTGTAGAGGTTGAAACAGCTAAAGTGGAGGCACCGCAAACAACAGCCGTAGCTATTCCACGAGGTGAATATCCAGAAACTCGCGAGAAAATGAGTGGGATCAGGAAGGCAATTGCCAAAGCAATGGTTAACTCCAAACACACTGCTCCTCACGTTACATTAATGGATGAAATCGATGTAACTAAACTTGTTACACACCGGAAGAAATTCAAAGAAGTGGCAGCTGCTAAAGGCATTAAGCTTACCTTCTTACCATACATCGTTAAAGCATTAACAAGTGCATTACGTGAATTCCCAGCTTTAAATACTTCACTTGATGATGCTACTAGTGAAATCATTCATAAACATTATTATAATATTGGAATTGCAGCAGACACTGAAAAAGGATTGTTAGTTCCAGTAGTAAAAGATGCAGACCGTAAGTCAGTATTCTCAATTTCAAATGAAATTAATGAATTAGCTGTAAAAGCCCGTGACGGCAAACTTGCACCTAACGAAATGAATGGCGCATCTTGTACAATTTCAAACATCGGTTCAGCTGGCGGGCAATGGTTTACACCAGTTATTAACCATCCTGAAGTAGCAATTTTGGGCGTTGGCCGGATTGCAGAAAAACCAATCGTTAGAAACGGTGAAATTGTTGCTGCACCGGTTTTAGCACTTTCATTAAGTTTTGACCACCGCATGATTGACGGTGCAACAGCACAAAATGCATTAAATCATATTAAACGTTTATTGAACGATCCAGAACTATTGTTAATGGAGGCGTAATAAAATGGTCGTAGGAGATTTCCCAATTGAAACAGATACTATAGTCATCGGAGCAGGCCCAGGGGGATATGTTGCAGCTATTCGTGCAGCGCAGTTGGGACAAAAAGTGACAATTGTTGAAAAAGAATATGTTGGCGGCGTTTGCTTAAATGTAGGATGTATCCCTTCTAAAGCATTAATTTCAGCAGGTCACCGCTATGAAACAGCGATGCATTCTGAAACCTTCGGGATTACTGCTGAAAATGTAAAAGTGGATTTCACAAAAGTTCAAGAGTTTAAATCAGGAATTGTAAATAAATTAACTGGCGGCGTTGAAGGATTATTAAAAGGAAACAAAGTAAACATTGCCCGTGGTGAAGCATATTTTGTCGATGGCAATACGCTGCGTGTAATGGATGAAAATTCAGCGCAAACTTATACCTTTAAAAATGCCATTATTGCTACCGGATCCCGTCCTATTGAGTTACCCGCCTTTAAATATTCAAAACGTGTTTTGAATTCTACTGGGGCACTTAACTTAAATGAAATCCCTGAAAAAATCGTCGTTATCGGCGGAGGCGTAATCGGGATTGAGCTTGGCGGTGCATACGCAAACTTTGGCAGTCAGGTTACCATTTTAGAAGGTGCAGAAGAAATATTAGGTCTTGGTGTTTTTGATAAGCAAATGGCTGCTCTCGTAAAACGAAGCATGAAGAAAAAAGGTGCAGAGTTCTTTACAAAGGCGTTTGCCAAGGGCGTTGAAGAAACTGAAAATGGTGTGGTAGTAACGTTCGAAACAAAAGGCGAAGAAAAGAAAATCGAAGCAGATTATGTTTTTGTAATGGTAGGACGACGTCCTAACACTGATGAAATGGGCTTAGAACAAGTTGGTGTTAAATTAACTGAACGCGGTCTAATTGAAATTGACAAGCAATGCCGCACAAATCTTAGCAATATTTATGCTATAGGTGATGTTGTTGCTGGCCCTCAATTGGCACATAAAGCTTCATATGAAGCTAAAATTGCCGCAGAGGCAATTGCTGGTCACACCTCTGAAATTGATTACTTAGGTATTCCTGCTGTGGTCTTCTCTGATCCTGAATTAGCTTCAGTTGGATATACAGAAGCCCAAGCAAAAGAAGAAGGAATTGTTGTAAATGCGGCTAAATTCCCATTTGCAGCTAATGGTCGTGCATTATCACTCGACAGTGGTGATGGATTCATGAAATTAATTACTCGTAAAGAGGATGGACTTGTCATCGGAGCGCAGATTGCCGGCACAAATGCATCAGATATGATTGCAGAATTGGGACTTGCGATTGAAGCTGGAATGTCTGCTGAAGATCTTGCCATGACTATTCATGCTCATCCTACACTTGGAGAAATCACAATGGAAGCGGCGGAAGTTGCCTTAGGAAGCCCAATCCATATTATGAAATAATTCATAAATATATAGTCCTTTTCGTTAACTAACGGAAAGGACTTTTACTATTTTTACCGAATTGTATTTATACAAAGATAAAAGCAAAAAAATCCTTGTCAACTTAAAAATAAAATATATCTCTCGCTTTTAGAACATATACTTAAGAACGAGCATTCTAAAAAGAAGTGAATGTATTAAGAGTGGTGATAAATATGAGGGTCTATATTGTTGTGATACTGCAATTTATCATTTGGAGCGGATATACATTTATTGAATGGTTATCAAAGCATGACCAGCTAATTTATAAAGTCATTATGTTTTTTGTGTTCTTTTATTTAGCATTTTTAATAGGAAACCAGGTCACAAAATCAGTGCGCAAAACGCTTTTTATCACTACTTTAAGCCTTGTTATATATACTTCGATTCACTATACAATGGAATTGTTTATTCACTAAAAAAAGCCCCAAAAGGAGCTTTTTTTATTTACGGGGATAATAATACATGATTCTCTCATTAAAAAGGTGGAGTTCCCCTTGCAGCTTTTTCGCAAGGTATTTACAAAATTCATTCGCTTTACCCTTATCTCCATAGGTAGATTGTTCGGGTAATGTAACTTGTATGTATGTTTGTTCTAGATCTTGTCCTTCTTCATTTCGAATAGTTTCCTGGTCTACACCTAATAAAATGGCATAGTAGCGGTCATCGTTAGAGTGTAAATAGAACCATTTTCCGTCCGCTTCTGATGTTTCTTTAATTACATAGGGAAAAGCTGATTCTCCATATTGCCAACCTATTTGATTACCAGTTTTTGTAGTGTTATTTTTATACTCATGAAATAATTCTTTAACTTCTTCAATTGTTACTGTTTGTTTAGCAGATGAAGGCACTAGCTTAATATATGCATTAACAGCCATCATCATTCCCCCCTAGTCCATTATATATGCCTCTCTATTCTAGCATTTAATAAAATCTTATGACAACTATAGCTTTAAATAAAAGTAGAAGTTTTCTTGTTTCTTTAGGAAAAATGAATTATAATAATATTCTAAACATTCTTATAAAAAGGGAGGAGCCTTATGGAATTATTTGATAAGCTCTATGATGAACATGAAAATGCGAAGGTAAGGTTTATTGGATTTGCAACCGAACATACCCGTTATGATTTCGGCATAATTTTCACCAACATGTTTTTCGGCAAACCTCTAGTTGTCTGCATGCAGACTGGCCGTTCCACTCTCCTCGACCCAAAAGACATCGAAGATATTGATTACCTTCAAACCGTATTCCGTATCCCTGATCAACAGCAAGCAGCAGATTTAGCTGAGTTTTTCAGCGAAACACTACCAATCATCCCGTTTGAGACTCAGTACGAATAATTTATCAAGTAAAGGCCCAATAGGGTCTTTTTTTAATTATTTTTTTAAATGTGACATACAATTTAGGCTTGATATTTCTAATGTGATATATTATTATTGCATTAATGATATATAAATACTTCGTTTTGTGATTATTCAATAATGAAAAGGGGGTTGAACAAATGGGTACTTTAGTATGTCAAACTTGTAACTCTACTATTGATCATTTTGAAGATGAAAAAGTAACGGTGCTTTATTCTAAATGCAAATGTTGCGAGGATCATCATACAGAGGAAGATTTATAATAACTAAACATAAATTAAAACAGGATTCCGATATCGGAATCCTGTATTTTTGTTGTTTTATTTTATTGCCTTGTATTCTTTAATGACAAGAATTGACTTAATTTCATCATCTTCTGGACCTTGTACAGGTAAACCTGCCTCAAGGTTTTTTCGAATGTAATGGAGGTTTTCCTTAGTAATAATCTCACCAGGAATAAAAATTGGGATACCGGGTGGGTATACCATAATAAATTCTGCAATAATTCTTCCTTCAGATTCTTCAAAAGGAATAACTTCTGTTTCAGAATAAAACGCATCTCTTGGTGTTAAGGCAAGGACAGGAATTTCAGGAAGAAGAACTTCAACAGGTTCAATTCTTTCGGTGCGATGTTTACACTCATCTGCCAAATCTTTTAAGGCATTAATTAACAAGTCGGCTTCCACTTCTGTGTCTCCAAGCGTGATGATACAAAGAATGTTATAAAGATCAGAAAGTTCCACTTCAATATTGTGTTTTTCTCTTAACCATTTTTCAACATCGTATCCAGTTAATCCTAGTTCTTTAACTGAAATGATAAGCTTGGTTGGATCATAATCAAAGGTAGCTTCTGACCCTAGAATTTCCTCACCGATACAATGCAGATTTTCAATCTCATTAATTCTTTTCCGCATGGATTGCGCTAAATTGATGGTTTTATCGATCAAATCCCTTCCTTTCGTAGCCAATTGCTTCCGAGCGACATCAAGTGATGCAAGTAATAAATACGAAGTGGAGGTAGTAGTAAGCATGCTTAGAATTGACTGAACATGTTTTGCGGAAACGAGTCCTTCTTTCACATTTAAAATCGAGCTTTGAGTCATCGATCCACCTAGTTTGTGGACGCTAGTAGCCGCCATATCTGCACCGGCTTGCATAGCTGAAAGTGGAAGGTCATCATGGAAATGAATATGAACACCATGGGCTTCGTCAACAAGAACAGGAATATGATAGGAATGAGAAATTTCAACAATCTTTTTTAAATCTCCGGAGATGCCAAAATATGTTGGGTTGATTACTAAAACAGCTTTGGCGTCAGGATGTTGCTCTAGAGCCCTTCCTACTGCATCAGGTGTTATTCCGTGAGAAATTCCTAATTCCTTATCAATCTCAGGCTGGATAAATACAGGGATGGCACCAGAAAAGACAATAGCAGACATAATTGACTTATGAACATTTCTTGGAACAATAATTTTATCATCTGGACCACATACAGCCATAATCATGGCAATGATTGCTCCGCTTGTCCCTTGTACTGAAAAAAATGTTCGATCAGCTCCGAAGGCTTCGGCTGCTAAATCCTGAGCCTGCTTAATGATTCCTTTTGGCTGATGAAGGTCATCTAGTGGACCAATATTAATTAGGTCAATAGACAGGGCGTTATCACCGATAAAGTTTCGAAACTCAGGGTCAATCCCAGCTCCTTTTTTATGACCAGGAATATGAAATTGAATTGGGTTCTTTTTCGCATGTGCTAATAAACCGCTAAATAGCGGTGTTTGATTTTGAGACAATTTATAACCACACCTCTTTGTAAAAATACTCTAATTATGTCATCCAAAAACATAAAAACAAAGGAATTATAGCACTAATACCGTTCATTGCAAAGAAATAAATGTTTTTACTGAGTCGGTTTACGATAGTTTCCCATTTAAAAAGGAAAATTACCCTAAAGAGACGAAATAACAAATAGAAGTTTTTAGGAGGGGTTAAAATGGAATGGAAAACACGTGTTACTGAATTATTAAATATACGATTTCCTATTGTTCAAGGGGGTCTAGCTTATTTAGCCTATTCTGAATTGGCCGCAGCGGTATCAAATGCCGGAGGTCTTGGTCAAATCACAGCTATGTCTTTAGGTGAACCTGAACAGCTAAGAGCTGAAATACGAAAGGTGAAGCAGATGACGAAAAATCCTTTTGGGGTTAATTTTGCGATTGGACAGCATGGGAGGCCATTTGCTGATCTTCTCCAAGTGGCTATTGATGAAAAGGTCCCGGTTGTTTCAATGACAGGAGGGAATCCTGCCCCCATATTTGAACAATTAAAAGGTACGCAGATTAAGACACTTGTCCTTGTAGCGGCAAGAAGACAGGCTGTCAAAGCAGAAGAACTCGGTGCAGATGCAGTTATGGTCGTCGGTCAAGAAGGGGGAGGCCACCTAGGACGAGATGATGTCGGCACGCTTGTTTTAGTTCCTCAAGTCGTAGATGCCGTTTCTATACCTGTTATTGCATCAGGGGGAATAGGTGATGGCAGAGGGCTCATGGCAGCCCTTAGCTTAGGTGCTGAAGGGATTGAAATGGGTACGAGATTTATTGCGACTAAGGAATGTGTTCATGCAAACGAGATATATAAGAAGACTTTAGTGGAAGGAAATGAATCTGGAACGGTTGTCATCAAGAGAACTCTAGGAACTCCCGCCAGGGCACTTGCTAACAGCTGGACAGAAAAAATTCTTGAGTTAGAAAAAAACAATGGAGGTTATGATCAGTTAAAAGATTTCATTAGTGGAATGGCTAACCAACGCTACATTTATGATGGTGTCCCTGATGAAGGCTTTGCATGGGCAGGACAAGTGATGGGATTAATTAAAGATGTCCCTTCGGTTCATGAGTTATTCAATCGAATGATGAAAGATGCTGAACAAATTCGTGCAAAGTGGGGAAATTAAATGTATGATTCATTTTAGTTAAAATAGTTAGTAGGTGAAAGAATGGAATACCAATATCCCATTGATTATCATTGGAGCACAGATGAAATTGTTGATGTAATTGCATTTTTTGAAACCATTGAGAAGGCGTATGAAAACGGAATTGAACGTGATGCTGTAATGAAGGCGTATCGTCGATTTAAAGAAATTGTCCCAAGCAAGGCGGAAGAAAAAACTATTTGTGGTGAATTTGAAGAAATGAGTGGTTATTCGTCCTATCGGACCATAAAAAAAGCAAAAGAGTCTTCATCTGGGGATATAATTAAAATGAAATAAAAAGAAGCTCCCGAACTATTTGGTCTGGGAGCTTCTTCTTATTATTTTTTATTAAGAGAGATTTTATAAAGTGTGGCTACTTTATTAAAAACGTCCTCAATTTGTTGTATTAGCCCATCTGAACCTAATTGGATGACTTGTTCCCTGTTGATTGTATAGCCGCATAACAATTCTGCTTTCTTTACGTTTTGCAGCCGATCAAACAGCGAATGAAGATCATCCTTTGTTAGTTGACGGTGTTCAATTGCTTCTGGTTTTGTATGATCAAGAGACCAAACAAAATCTTTTGGTGTATCTTTGAAAATTTTAGTGATTTTTTTTGAAAACCTTTCAGCAATCTTATCTTTTTGGGGTGCTTCATAAATTACGGCAAACCATATAAATAAATGGGTATTCCACAAGCCAATTTGAAAATGCGGAAGCATTTTATAACCTCGAGGGCTGTTTGAAAATGCGACCCAAGTATCCTTTGGTGGATTAATAGTGCGCCTTGCATGTTTGGCGACATGAACAAACATTTCATCATCTGTTAATACAGATATTGTAGGGGCAAAGTATTCTCCCAAATCTTCTAATTTTGGACGAATTGTCTCTTTTAGTGCTGCCATTCTAGCCTCTAAACCATCTATTAAAAAAACATCAAAGTCCTCATTTGTAAATCCCTTAAAGCTCATAAACTAAACCTCCAACAAAACAATTGTACTTAATTGTAGCATACCACTTACCAGACGAGTAGTGAGATGCTTTCTAGGTTAAAGCACATATTTGTTGCAACATATCTCCCTGACTCATATTATACAGTAAAAAAAATAATCTGAAAAAATAGTTAAATTTAGGAAGGGGAGGAGAAACGTGAAACAACTTATGAATACCTCACTTAAAAAAGCAGGCGAAAAGGAAAGAACTGCAGTTTTGCGATTGGAAATGGATTATGAATTAGCTACATTATTCGAAGCGATTGAGGAAAAGAACGAGAAAAAAATGAAGGATTGCAAACAAAAATTAGAAAAAATCCGCCAAGAATTATTACGATTAAAAGCCCTTTGATAAATAAGACGGTTTTTTTTTATCCAAGGAGAAATAAATAAGAATGAATCGAAATAGAATATATCCTGAACTTATCTAAAACGAACTCCAGCAAAAAAGAGGGGGGTTCGTTTATTATTGCCCTTTACTATAATTGAAACTTATAATACGCCAAAAAGTTGCTGTGTTACATCAATTTGATTAAGCTAAAGGTACATCATCTAATTTGTCCGGCATCATACTACATACATGAAAACTAATGAAGAAATAGGATATTTGGAGGAGAATTATGAACTGGGATCAAATTTATGCTCATGCAAAGGAATGGGTAAATGAGGCAGGGGTTAAAATCAGGTTATCTTTTAATGAAACATTAAATATTGAAACAAAAACGAATGCTAATGATCTTGTAACAAATATCGATAAAGAAATTGAGCAATTTTTTATTAGTAAAATTAGAGAAGTGTATCCAGATCATAAAATAATGGGCGAAGAGGGATTTGGTGATTCACTTGATAATCTTGAGGGAATTGTTTGGATGATTGATCCAATCGATGGGACGATGAATTTCGTCCATCAAAAAAGAAATTTTGCTATTTCCCTTGGCGTGTATGAAAATGGTGTTGGAAAGATCGGACTCATATATGATGTCGTACATGACGAATTGTATCATGCTAAAAGAGGAAATGGGGCCTATTTAAATGAAAAGCCTCTAGATGTACTAAAGGAAACAACCGTTAAGGAATCCATCATCGCACTCAATGCCACATGGGTGATGGAAAATCATCGGATCGATCACAATTTAATGATTCCTCTTGTTAAAGCAGCGAGAGGAACAAGGTCTTATGGTTCTGCTGCGCTCGAAATGGTTTTTGTTGCAACAGGAAGAGTGGATGCCTATATTTCCATGCGTTTATCACCATGGGATATTGCTGCTGGGGCAGTAATAATCGAAGAACTAGGTGGTATAGTGACAAATTTATGGGGAGATAAGCTGAATTTCCTTTCGCAGGATTCATTATTAACAGCTAAACCTGGCCTCCACCAAACAATCTTAAAGGATTACTTAAAAGAGAGAAAATGGTAAAAAAGAAGCCAATCGAGGCTTCTTTTTATAACTCACCGTTCTCGCGCATTTTTCTTTTTGTTTTAAAGCCCATTCCCATTATTACAATAATTGCAACGAAACAACCGATTGCTCCTATTAAGCTTTTTTCGCTTATTGCGATTCCAATCCCCATTATACTTGCGGCTGCAAGGATGGCATACACAAGTAAAGGCCACTTCACGTTTTTCATCATTTTATACCCCTTTTTCATTGAAATACAGCTAGTTAAAGGCCCACTGTTTTAAGTATATTTTTATTCTACAATAAAATGGTTAGGGGTTTCCACTTTATTTGTGGTATAATGTTTTAGTTATAAATGAGAAACTATAAATAGTTTTATTTTTAAAATATAGGTAGGAGTGGAATTGTTTGAAATTAAGAGATGATATACGTAATATTGCAATTATTGCCCACGTTGACCACGGTAAAACAACTTTGGTTGACCAATTGTTAAAACAGTCAGGTACATTTCGTACTAATGAACATGTTGAAGAACGTGCAATGGATTCAAATGATTTAGAAAGAGAACGCGGAATTACCATTTTGGCGAAAAACACAGCTATTCAATACAAAGATAAACGAATTAATATATTGGATACTCCGGGACACGCTGATTTTGGCGGAGAAGTTGAACGGATTATGAAAATGGTTGATGGTGTATTGTTAGTAGTTGATGCCTATGAAGGCTGTATGCCACAAACTCGTTTTGTTCTTAAAAAGGCATTAGAGCAGAAGTTAACTCCTATTGTTGTTGTCAATAAAATTGACCGTGACTTTGCACGACCTGCAGAGGTAATTGATGAAGTGATCGATTTGTTTATCGAACTTGAAGCAACTGAGGATCAACTTGAATTCCCAGTTATCTACGCTTCAGCGATTAATGGTACAGCAAGTACAAACCCTGAAAAGCAAGATGAAAATATGCAATCCTTATATGATGCGATTGTTGAATATATCCCAGCCCCTGTTGATAATCATGAAGAGCCGTTGCAATTCCAAGTTGCCCTTCTTGATTATAATGATTATGTTGGCAGAATTGGAATCGGTCGTGTTTTCCGCGGTACGATGAACGTGGGTCAACAAGTAGCACTGATGAAGTTAGACGGTTCAGTTAAGCAATTCCGGGTCACCAAGATTTTCGGTTTCTTTGGATTAAAACGCCAAGAAATAGAAGAAGCCAAAGCCGGCGACTTAATTGCTGTTTCAGGAATGGAAGATATAAATGTGGGTGAGACAGTTTGTCCTGTTGAACATCAGGAAGCCCTGCCAATTTTAAGAATCGATGAGCCAACATTACAAATGACTTTCGTCGTAAACAACAGCCCATTTGCCGGTAGAGAAGGCAAATATTTAACTTCAAGGAAGATTGAAGAAAGACTTCGTTCTCAATTGCAAACTGACGTAAGTTTACGTGTTGATAACACGGATTCACCTGATGCTTGGATCGTTTCTGGCCGTGGTGAGCTCCATTTATCAATTCTTATTGAAAACATGCGCCGTGAAGGTTATGAACTTCAAGTTTCAAAGCCAGAAGTTATTGTCAAAGTTATTGACGGTGTACGCTGTGAGCCAGTTGAAAGAGTTCAAATAGATGTCCCAGAAGAACATACTGGTTCAGTAATGGAATCCATTGGTGCCCGTAAAGGAGAAATGATTGACATGATTAACAATGGTTCAGGTCAAGTACGCTTAATCTTTAATGTACCTGCACGTGGATTAATTGGTTACACAACCGAGTTCTTAACAATGACTCGCGGTTATGGAATTATTAATCATACCTTTGACAGCTATCAGCCAATGTTACCAGGTCAAGTCGGCGGAAGACACCAAGGTGTTCTAGTGTCAATGGAATCAGGAAAAGCTTCGACTTATGGTATCATGCAAGTTGAAGACCGCGGAACCATTTTCGTTGAGCCAGGTACGGAAATTTACGAGGGTATGATCGTTGGCGAAAACACTCGTGAAAATGATATCACCGTAAATATTACAAAAATGAAACAAGCGACAAATGTTCGTTCAGCTAACAAAGATCAAACATCTGTAATTAAAAAACCGCGTATTATGACATTAGAAGAGTCATTAGAATATTTAAATGAAGACGAATATTGTGAGGTTACTCCAGAATCGATTCGTCTTCGTAAAAAAATTCTTGATAAAAACGAACGTGAAAGAGCAGCTAAAAAGAAAAAATATGCTGAACAGAGTTAAGTAAAAGGAGTGCAAGAAGATGGAAGGATTCTCTCCTAGTCTTAGATTTTTCATTGAACTAACAGATGTAAAAACTGCTGTGTGGTTACAGTATTTATATATTGTAATTTTAGCGGCAATTGTATATAAGTTAGGCTTTGCAAAAAAACTGCCTCTTTTGAAAAATATCGTGATCTATATTTGCCTTTTAATTGGATGCTTTGTAATGCTTATTTTTTCTTATGCCTTACCAATTGCAGAAGGACTTGCAGGTGCGGCGGTGTTATTGATCATCTATAAAATACGCTTACATCAAACGAAAAAGGATCAGGCTGAAGCGAAATAACGGGGGTTTAATTAAATGAAATCCGTACAGGATACACTATATAATTGGCTTACTATTAAGGTTGTATGCGACGCAAGGCCTGATGACACTGCAGCACGAGATACACTAAACCTTTTTGAAGAAATGATAGCTGAACTTCACCTCTCAAACATTGAGGTAACAAAAGATAATGTCATGTATTATGTTTCCTATCAGCAAGGAGAAGAAACTAAAAAAACTCGTTATCCTCAGGAATTAATTGAGGTTATGCTAAACCAAATCAATCAAGAGCCAGAAAAGTACGAGAATTACCCAATCGAAGAAGAAGAATAAAAAAACCATCATGTTCATTCCACTTTGGAATGAGCATGATGGTTTTTTCTTGTCCAGCTCCAGCGCCTAGGGACGCTACGGCTTTTCGTTTTACCAATCATCTTCTTCAGACTTCGCACGATATAATCGGAAATTGCCTGTTTCAAATCTGGCATTTGTTTTTTCAGTTATTCTTGTCTTACATTGTTTACACATATATGTATGGATGGGACGATTACGTAGACGCTTGGCCTCAAACGATTCATCTTCAATCGCTTCAATTTTATCGCAAATTACGCATTTAACTCTCATTAAGACACCTCTTTAACTATTTCTAATAACCGACTGTTTCCTCTAGTATATCATGGCAGAAAGTTTGAATGTAATCAATTGGTTTAATTTGATGAAAGCATGGGATAGTAGTAATATGAGAATATCTGTTTTTTAACAGGGTGAAGGAATAAGTAAAGGGGATGTTTTAATGGCAAACCAAGTGGAACCAAAGCTAATCAAGCCTTTATATGATGAACTGCAAAAGGAACGGTTCGTGACAGTGGCAACAGTAGATCATGAATCAGGGGGCCCAAATATTAGTTCTATTTCTTGGGTATTAGCAAAAGATGAAAGTACCATTTATTTTGCGGTGGATAATCGTTCCAGAATTCTTGAGAATTTAATTAATAACAATCAAGTCGTTATTAATATAATTGCTAATGAATCTACATACGCAATTCATGGGACAGCCCAAATAATAGAAGAGAGACTTAAAGACGTACCATTAAAGCTGGCTTTGATACAAGTAGCCATAACAGCAGTAAGGGATGTTATGTTTTATGGATCTAAAATAGTCTCTGAAGTTCAATATGATAAAACATATGATAAAAACGCTGCCCAAAAGTTAGACAATCAAGTTATGGAGGCAATGAGAAAAGCTTAGGAATCCCTAAGCTTTTCTCATTTTTATTTATAGTGATTAGATTGGTCTTCTTGTTCCTTTTCTAGTTTCTTTTTATCCTTTTCAGGAAGCTTTTTATCAGGTTTTTCGGTGGCATTTTTAGGGCTTGGAGTAATTAAGTCTCCTGGTATCTCAGGCATTAATCGACCGGCTACATCTGCTAGCTCTTCCATAATACCCTGTATTGGTCTGCCCTTATTAATATCTGTTTGTATTTCTTTTAAACGCTGTGTTGTATCAGCGTCAGCAACAACAACTGCTTTTGCTCCGTACGGATCCTTTTTTAAGCTTTCGGCTACAGAATATTTTATGGATCCAACTTGGGAACGATCAATTTTCGCATTTACATCAATTCCGACAATCGCGTATCTTCCTAATACCACTGCAGTTGCATCGTTAACATTTGGGATACTTGTCGCCAGCCTAACTAAACGTTTGGAGATTTCCTGTCCCGTTTTTCGGTCAACACTTTCAATGTAGCTGTTTTTTACCTTAACATATGATGCGTTCTCATTGTTTGTTAGTTCCTTTTTTGTACTGCAGCCGGCTAGGATCAGACATAACGCAGTAATAATCAGGGTTTTCTTCATTTATTATCCACCTCCGCATTACTTATAAATAATTGAAATTAAGCCTCTTCCTCCGAATTATTGAATGGTCTCACTAACATTTATTGTGCGGAACTCCTTCTATCTTTATTCCAATAAACATATATTTTACCAAAGTCCAATCTAGCAAAAGGGTTGTTCCGCAATTTAACAAACCTAACAACAAGGAAAGCAGGAGGCGTTGCTTTGAGTAAAATATACGTGTTAGATACAAATGTTTTGTTACAAGACCCGTATTCCCTCTTCTCCTTTGAAGATAATGAAGTTGTTATTCCTGCAGTGGTTCTTGAAGAAGTGGACTCAAAGAAAAGATATATGGATGAAGTTGGGAGAAACGCAAGACATGTTTCGAGATTAATTGATGGCCTAAGGGCCTCAGGAAAACTCCACGAGAAAATACCGCTTGAAAACGGTGGAACCATCAGAATTGAATTGAATCATCGTACCTTTCATGAGCTTCAGGATATATTTGTTGAAAAAACAAATGATAATCGTATTCTAGCTGTGGCAAAAAATTTATTTTTAGAAGAACAAACAAAGGAAAATGGAAAGTCAGTCATTCTCGTTAGTAAGGATGCCCTAGTTAGGGTAAAAGCAGATGCCATAGGTTTAGATGCTGAAGATTTTTTAAATGACCGTGTTGTAGAAATCGATCATATTTACACAGGTTTTTTTGAAGTATTCCTGCCAATAGAATTACTAGGTCGTTTTTATGAAAAAGGGGAGTTAAATCTTTCTGAGATCGCTAATCACCCATTTTATCCAAACCAATTTCTAGTAATGAAAGATGCTCTTGGTAGTTCTGCTTCAGCGATAGGAATGGTAGATAAAACGAGTAAGAAGGTAAAAAAATTAGCATTAAACCAAGAGCATGTTTGGGGGATCCATTCAAGAAATGTACAACAAACCATGGCAATTGAATTATTACTTCGTAAGGATATTCATCTTGTTACATTAACGGGGAAGGCAGGCACAGGGAAAACGCTTCTTGCATTAGCCTCAGGATTAATGCAAACGGAAGATTTCAGGGAATATAAAAAACTATTAGTGGCTAGACCAATTGTACCTGTGGGAAAAGACTTAGGGTTTTTACCGGGAGAAAAACAAGAGAAATTAAGACCATGGATGCAGCCAATTTTTGATAATTTAGAATATCTTTTCAATACTAAAAAGCCTGGTGAACTTGATGCGATTTTAGCAGGTATGGGTTCGATTGAGGTAGAGGCATTAACGTATATTCGAGGCAGAAGTTTGCCAAAGCAGTTTATCATTATTGATGAAGCACAAAACTTAACGAAGCATGAAGTAAAGACTATTCTTACCCGTGTCGGAGAAGGCAGTAAAATTGTTTTAATGGGTGACCCAGAACAGATAGATCATCCATATCTTGATGCCTATAACAACGGTTTAACGTATGTTGTAGAAAAGTTCAAGGATCAAGTCATTTCCGGACATGTTAAATTAATGAAAGGGGAAAGGTCAGGTTTGGCACTTTTGGCAGCAGATTTGCTGTAAATAATCATAAAAGTAAAACGGGCGCCCAAGGCACCCGTCTTATTTTATGATAAAACTCTTTATATTTTTAATTGGACTTTGTTGATTTGAACCATCACCTAAATAGACATGAATGGGGCCATCTAACGTAAGTGGTTTACCTTTATCGGAGAAACCCAATATAAAATCATAGGCTGTTTCAAGAGGGTACTCATATTCCCCCTCTGTGCTCTGAATTACAAAAGTGTGAGCATCACGAGCAGGCTCCGAATTTAATAAAAAAGGCTTCAATGGAATACCAAAGGTACCAGTTAACACCTTTTCCTTCTCGAATTTCTTTTCAGATTTCAATGTAGGAGGATAAATGGCACCCTCCATAATTTCACGGTCCCAATGCTTAGAAACAGCTTTAGTATATTCATCTAATGAATTGGTACTCTCTAATTTTGTTGAAAAAAAGGTCGTTAAATCAACTCGTCGGTCGTCGAAAATCCACACACCTGGATCAAGCGTGATCGAATATTTCACTTTTCCAGATATGATAATGATATTTTCCATTTTTCATTCCCCCTTAACCCTTGCATAATTAGTATAACTTTTTTTGGGCAAAATGTCATAATAGTAAAAGCAGGTTCCTTAAGAGGATAAAATCTATCTGAATAGCTGCCGTTTTAAACAAACTCCTTTGTGCAATCCACTTCATAGTTCTTGCAATTTTCCTTTGTAAACGGTAAAATTTATAGATAAGTTGAATTATCGCTCTGAAATGGGGGGATCAATGTTGGCGTCTGAAATGATCGTGAATCACCAGGAAAAAGCATATGCCTTACTACAGGCTGACGCTGAAAAAATATTAAAGCTAATCAAAGTGCAAATGGACAATCTCACGATGCCTCAATGCCCTCTTTATGAAGAGGTATTGGATACACAAATGTTTGGTTTATCAAGAGAAATAGATTTTGCTGTTCGGTTAGGCTTAATAGATAGTAAAGACGGTAAGGCAATTCTAGATACATTAGAAAGAGAATTATCAGCGCTTCACGATTCATCGTTAAGGAAATAGTAGCAAAGAACTCAAACAATCCGTGTTAATTGTTTGGGTTTTTTATTATTTCAAGAAAACAAAAACGGGCTCAATCAATTTCCTTATTTCAGAATATTCTTTATTAAATTGTTGTAACAAATTAACTTTTCCTCAAGTAAAAATGTTTATTTTCTATTATAATAGAGGGATATAAATCAATATTGAAAATGAGGACTTTTTAAATGCTGAAAAAAATATTGAAATCATATGATTTTTCATTAATTATTGCCACCATCCTTTTGTGTTTATTTGGACTTGTTATGATCTATAGCTCAAGCATGGCTTCCGCAGTTCAAAGGTATGGTTATCCACCAGATTATTTTTACCAAAAACAAAAAGTATGGCTGATGATTTTTACTGTGATCTTCCTTATCGCAGCAATTATTCCATATAAGATCATGATGTTCAAAAAAGTTCTGGTATTGATTGTGCTATCATCTATTTTATCTCTATTAGGATTATTTGTATTTGGGGTAGAAAAAAATAATGCGCAAAGCTGGTACTCAATTGGCACTTTCTTATTTCAACCATCGGAGTTTGTCAAGCTTGCTGCCATTATTTATTTAGCAGCCGTTTATGCGAAAAAGCAAGCCTATATCAATCAATTTAACAAAGGTGTTCTCCCGCCTTTAGTATATCTTTTTTTCATATGTGCACTTATCATTTTTCAACCTGACTTCGGTACAGCAGCTATTATCATAGCCATAGCTTGTATGATGGTTTTATGCTCTGGTATGAATTTTAAAAGTATCGGTAAATTACTTATTATGGCGCTTATCGTCCTTCTGCCGCTTATTTTAGTTTCCTGGGGGAAGTTTTTTTCTGAAGAACAACTAAGTCGTTTTGCTGTATTAGATAATCCATTTAATGATAAATATGTAAATAATGAAGGTTTTCACTTGGCAAACTCCTATATCGCCATCGGTTCTGGTGGAGTAAATGGGTTGGGTCTTGGGAAAAGTATTCAAAAGCTTGGTTATCTGCCGGAATCACATACGGATTTCATTATGGCTGTAATTGCGGAAGAATTAGGGATTTGGGGTGTAGGATTCGTTATTATTCTCCTTTTTTATATTGTATTAAGGGGAATTTATATTGGCTTACAATGTAAGGACCCTTTTGGAAGTCTGCTTGCTATTGGTATTTCGAGCATGATTGGGATTCAGTCCTTTATCAATCTAGCTGGAGTTTCTGGACTAATTCCACTGACTGGTGTACCGCTGCCATTTATTAGTTACGGAGGATCATCACTCTTGATGCTTGCGGGAGCGACAGGAATACTTGTAAATGTTTCTATGTTCACTAAATATGAAAAAAAATATAAAAATAAACAGGATCAAGTGACTAATAGGAATCAATCAAAAGATGGCAATGTTTTCTATATTTAATCAAAACGCGAAGGACAATATTTGCTTCTTCGCGTTTTTAAAAATACATAGAATATGAGGTGCTTTAAATGACAAGACAGATAAATAAAGTGTTGGTTGCCAATAGGGGAGAAATAGCGATAAGGGTTTTTCGCGCGTGTACTGAACTGAATATTCGAACAGTTGCAATTTATTCGAAAGAGGATTCTGGGGCCTATCATCGTTATAAGGCGGATGAGGCTTATTTGGTTGGGGAAGGAAAAAAACCAATTGATGCCTATTTAGACATTGATGGCATCATTGCTATAGCCAAAAAAAGCGGAGCAAATGCCATACATCCAGGTTATGGGTTTATGTCAGAAAATATTCATTTTGCCAAGCGATGTGAAGAAGAAGGGATTATTTTTATCGGTCCGTCCATTACACAACTTGATATGTTTGGAGATAAGGTAAAAGCAAGGCATCAAGCAGAGCTAGCTGGAATACCAGTGATTCCTGGTAGTCCTGGTCCCGTAACAGAGGTAAGTGATGTTGAAGATTTTGTGGAAGTACACAAGTTACCCATAATCATAAAGGCCTCTCTTGGCGGAGGCGGGCGCGGGATGAGAATTGTTAAACGCATAGAGGAAATCCGTGAATCATTTGAACGAGCAAAGTCGGAAGCGAAAGCCGCTTTTGGGAATGATGAAGTTTATCTTGAAAAATTAATTGAAAGTCCTAAACATATCGAAGTGCAAATCATTGGTGATCGGCATGGGAATATTGTTCATCTTTTTGACCGCGATTGTTCTGTTCAAAGACGCCATCAAAAGGTAGTGGAGGTTGCTCCAAGTGTGTCTATTTCTGTTGAGTTGCGAGAAAGGATTTGTGCGGCGGCCGTAAAATTGATGAAAAATGTTGATTACCTAAATGCAGGTACAGTAGAGTTTCTGGTTTCAGGAAATGACTTTTATTTTATAGAAGTAAATCCACGTGTACAAGTGGAACATACTGTAACAGAAATGATAACAGGAGTCGACATTGTGCAGACGCAAATTTTGGTATCAGAGGGGCACGAATTACATGGTCCTATTATCGGTATACCACAGCAAGAAAAAATTCAAATGAATGGATTTGCTATACAGTCAAGGGTAACAACTGAAGACCCGCTTAATAATTTTATGCCTGATACCGGTAAAATTATGGCCTATCGCTCAGGGGGCGGCTTTGGGGTGCGTCTTGATGCTGGAAATGGCTTTCAAGGAGCTGTAATTACACCGTATTATGACTCTTTATTAGTAAAGCTTTCTACATGGGCGTTAACCTTTGAGCAAGCTGCATCAAAAATGGTTCGAAATTTACAGGAATTCAGGATTAGAGGGATCAAAACAAATATCCCATTCTTAGAGAATGTTGTGAAGCATGAGAAATTTAGGAATGGCGAATATGATACTTCATTCATTGATACAACACCGGAACTGTTCATTTTCCCATTCCGAAAGGACCGCGGAACTAAAATGCTGTCATACATCGGCACGGTCACTGTTAACGGGTTTCCAGGTATTGAAAAGAAGAAAAGACCAGTATTTCCGAAGCCAAGAATTCCTAATTTACCCTATGATTTACCGTATCAAGAGGGGACGAAGCAAATTCTTGACAAGTATGGTGCCAATGGACTTGTGGAATGGGTCAAGAATCAAAAGCAGGTCTTATTAACGGATACAACATTTAGAGATGCTCATCAGTCGCTATTAGCAACCCGTATGCGGACGACTGATATTCTTCATATAGCTGAGCCCTCTGCAAAACTTTTACCTGATTTATTCTCTTTTGAAATGTGGGGCGGAGCAACTTTTGATGTTGCCTACAGGTTCTTAAAAGAAGATCCTTGGGACAGATTGGTAACTCTACGCAGGAAAATTCCAAATGTACTGTTCCAAATGTTAATACGTGGGGCCAATGCAGTGGGATATAAAAATTATCCTGATAATTTGATTCGTGAATTTGTTGACCAATCTTCTTCAGCTGGAATTGATGTTTTTCGAATTTTCGACAGCTTAAACTGGGTAAAAGGTATGGAAGTTGCAATTGATGCAGTGCGTCAAAGCGGTAAAATTGCCGAGGCTTCGATATGTTATACAGGGGACATTTTAGATGAGACAAGGACGAAATATAATCTTCACTATTATAAAAGCTTGGCCAAAGAGCTGGAACAACAAGGTGCCCACATCCTAGGAATTAAGGACATGGCAGGCTTATTGAAGCCTGAAGCAGCGTACAGGCTGGTTTCTGAGTTAAAGGAAACCGTCGATATTCCTATCCATCTCCATACGCATGACACAAGTGGAAATGGTCTCTATACCTATGCTCGTGCAATTGATGGTGGAGTGGATATTGTTGATACAGCATTGGGTACAATGGCAGCCTTAACTTCTCAGCCTAGTGCTAATTCGTTATTTTATGCACTTGAAGGGAATCCTCGGAAACCAAAAGTAAATATCCAAGCACTAGAAAAATTGTCTTATTATTGGGAGGATGTCCGTAAATATTATCAGGATTTTGAAAGCGGAATGATTTCCCCCCACACTGAGGTATATCAACATGAAATGCCGGGTGGGCAATATAGCAATCTCCAACAACAGGCAAGAGCAGTAAGCCTTGGTGAGCGTTGGGATGAAGTTAAAGAAATGTATTCACGAGTTAATAATATGTTCGGTGATATTGTAAAAGTGACGCCTTCATCAAAGGTCGTAGGTGATATGGCTCTATTTATGGTTCAAAATGATTTAAGTGAGGAAGATGTGCTTTTAAAGGGACATATGTTAGATTTCCCTGATTCTGTCGTTGAATTATTTGAAGGATTTCTTGGCAAGCCCTATGGAGGTTTTCCAGCGGAACTTCAAAAAATTATATTAAAAGGTAAAAAACCACTAGAAGTTCGTCCAGGTGAATTGCTTGAACCGGTTGATTTTGAAAAATTGAAGGAAAAATTGTATAAAGAACTTGGTAGACAGGTTACGGCTTTTGAGATCATTTCGTATGCTTTATATCCAAAGGTTTTTATGGAGTACATTAAAACGGATGAACAGTATGGAAATATATCAGTACTAGACACACCTACGTTCCTTTATGGAATGCGATTGGGTGAAGAAATAGAAGTAGAAATAGAAACGGGAAAAACATTAATTGTTAAACTTGTCTCTATGGGTCATCCTCAAGCCGATGGCACGAGGGTCGTTTATTTTGAGTTAAATGGTCAACCGCGTGAAGTCTCCATTAAAGATGAGAATATAAAATCTACGGTGGTATCTAAGCTGAAGGCAGACCCGAAAAACGAAAATCACCTTGCTGCCTCGATGCCAGGAACTGTGGTCAAAGTTGTCGTTGAAAAAGGAGAAAAGGTTGAACGTGGCGATCATTTAATGATTACCGAAGCGATGAAAATGGAAACTACGGTTCAAGCACCTTTTTCAGGCGTTGTAAAGGATATCTATGTCAGCAGTGGTGAGGCAATATTAACCGGTGACCTTTTAATTGAATTAGCAAAAGCGTAATAAAAAAAGCTGCCAGGGAGTGTGAACTATAACCCGAATAATGGACACTTAAAAAAGAGTCCCTTATTCGGGTTTTTTGTGTCCAATGGGCTAAAACCCGTTTATAATCATTTGGGAGATATAAACGGAGGAAATGAAAATGAGCAAAATCATATTTAACGAGATACAAATGAAACTATT
>NZ_JAGGQW010000041.1 GCF_018613065.1 Bacillus sp. ISL-7
TCATAAGCCGTTATTATCTCAAATTTTTCTTGTGCTGAATATTTCCCCATAGAAAAAGCCCCCAATAAAGTAAACAGATTTTTATTATTTCATCTGTCTACTTTATCGGGAGCATATCATATAGCAGAATGCCTCTTTACTAATTAATAATGGTTATACGATTGGTGAAGTTTCTTTATTCCGCATCGCTTGTGGTATATAAACACAGAACGGTTCACTTTCCAGATAATTGCCTGTTACGGCATAAGTTCGTGAGCGGGAACCGCCGCACATTTTGTTGTATTCACAGACGCCGCATTTGCCTTTGTAGTTATCAGGTTGACGTAGTTCTTTAAATACTTTTGCCTCACGATAAATTTCTGCAAGCGGGGTATCACGGATGTTACCACCGACAATTGGAAGTAATCCACTTGGCATAACATCTCCAATATGGGAGACAAAGGCGAAGCCGTTGCCATCATTTACCCCTTTTGGTGCACGCTTCAAGCCATCATGCATGGAAGCAAAATCAGTTGTAATCGAGTCTTCGTAATGAATTTCACCTTTTTCAATTAACTGGTCGCGCGTCTTTTGCTGTAAAACAACCCTGCGGTAATGTTGTGCTGCGGTGGTTTTAATATCATATGGTGCAGTTTTGCTTAATTCATACAACCAACGAAACACCTTTTCATGCTCAGCAGGAGAAATACATGCATCCAATTGTCCTCTGCCTGTTGGGACAAGTAAGAAAATGTACCACATAACTGCGCCTAGCTCGCCAACTAGTTTTGCCATTTGTTCAAGCGAGTCATAATTATAACGAGAGATTACTGTATTGATTTGGAGCGGCATGTCTAATTCATTTAAGTATTTAATTTTTTCAACGGTTAAATCAAATGATCCAGGGGTCCCGCGGAAATGATCATGAATCTCTGGTGTTGGGCCGTCTAAACTAAAGCCCCAGCGTGAGAGTCCGACATCTTTGAACTGTTTCATTTTTTCTTTTGTTACATTCGCTGTGGCACTAGGTGTCATCGAAACGCGCATCCCTTTTTTAATTGCATAATCAGCAAGTTCATAAAGGTCTTCTCTCATCATACAATCCCCGCCTGTTAAAACGAGCATTGGATTATCCATCTCATAAATTTGATCAATTAAATTGATTCCTTCTTTATGTGAAAGTTCCCGTGGGTCTGGAGTAAGCTGCGCATCAGCACGACAGTGAATGCACCTAAGCTGACAGGCTCTCGTTACTTCCCAAATAACGATAAATGGATTTTTATCATAATCTATTACATTTCTCATTCCATGAGGGTGCCCCATAGCATGTGGATGTCCTTTTCCTATTCCTTGCATCATCATCACCCAAATTCATTAATATTTATAAACTATAGGTTTATTATAGGTTTATCAGCCCACAGTGGATGGGAGTATTGTTACAATATTTCTACATCCTAGTGAGAATTATGTGAGATCTATAAAAATCATAAACTTCTTTTGTGTTACATTTATGTTACGAAAATATTAATAAATAATGTAAGATTCCATGAAAAGCATGATATATAGTGGATAGTTACTTAGTTGTGTTTGTTATATTTTCGGTTTTCTTTGCTAGTATTGGATTTTTTTACCTTGTAAGCCATATCCTTGGGGTTTATTCCATCCTTAATGTTCGTTTATGATGTAGGTACACAAACGAATTGAAAGGATGCTACGATGAAAAAACATCTATTATCATTCGCAGCAACGGCGGGGATCCTGTTTTCTACATTTGTTGGTTCTGCTAGTGCACATGAAAATAATTATACTGTCCAATCGGGAGATACACTTTGGAAGATTTCACAAGCAAACAAAGTCACGGTTGCAGACTTGAAAACTTGGAATCACCTAACAAGTGATAATCTCTATGTAAATCAGAAGCTATCATTATTAGCACCACACAGCCACGAACTAGTTGCACCTACCTATACGGTCCAAAAAGGGGACACACTTTACCTTATTTCAGTGCGCTACAAACTTTCCATTGCCCAGCTTAAATCATTGAATAACCTCACATCAGATATGATCTATGTAGGACAAGTCTTAAAGGTAACTGTGGGTGGTACATCAAATCCAGTACCTGCACCAACAGTATCAAAGGCGCAACTGGTGATGGATGAAGCAAAAAAATACATAGGAACACCGTATTTATGGGGTGGCAATACGCCGGCAGGTTTTGATTGCAGTGGTATGACAAGTTATGTATTTAATAAAGTTGGAGTAACCATTCCACGAACGGCAGCAACACAATGGTCTGGACTGAAGGCTGTCAGCAACCCAAATCCCGGAGATCTGGTATTCTTTGAAACATACGCTCCAGGTCCAACACATGTAGGGATTTATTTGGGAAACAACCAATTCATTCAAGCGGGATCAAAAGGTGTATCGATTGCAGATATGACAAATTCCTACTGGAAACCAAGGTACCTTGGTGCAAGGACTGCATTTTAATAGATAAGTAGAAGGGTCTTTCAACACTGAAAGGCTCTTTTTATTTTTTCAAAATTAAAAATATAGTATGATAAGACTAATTAAAAAAATTGAAGTGAATGGAGTTGTCGGATGTATAAAAGAATTTTTAGTATAGGGATATTGCTTGTAATTATTGCGATTGGTTTTTTTCAAAAGGATGAATTACTGCATCTTGTTAAACAAGGCGGAGCCTTATCGATTTTCATTAGTATGTTATTAGTGTCGATATGTGTCTTTTTTCCTGTCATCCCGTTTCCAGTTTTAGCAGGAATGATCGGAGCTGTATTTGGAACGGCCCAAGGGATGCTTGTATCCTTAACAGGGGCCATGGCTGGGACGATGGCTTTCTTCTTCTTATCCAGGTATGGTTTTCGCGATTTTGCCCAGGATAAACTGATGAAATATCCAAAAGTTCAGGAATACGATGAGTATTTAAACAGAAATTCCTTTGTAGCGATATTAACCTGTCGATTAATTCCTATCATTCCAGCTCCGGTTGTCAATATCATTTGTGGATTAAGTCATGTAAGATGGCTAACATTTTTTATCGCATCCATAATCGGAAAAGTTCCAAACATTCTGCTTTTGTCGTATGCAGGTGCTTCATTTAGTAACAACAAGCTTTATTCTTTCGGACTTTACGGCGCCTATATGGTCATCATTATCCTGATTAACTTTGTTATTGTTTATCGAAAGCAGGCAAAGAATTCTCTTGATTAAACAACTTCTTGAATATTTAAATCATTTTGTTCCTCAACGGAGATTAGTTCCTTAAAGAAGCTTTTTAAAATAAGCCATTTAGCTGGATAGCTGTAAATAAAATCTTCGATCACCTGTGAGGAGTAATACAAAAAACAATCGATAGAAACTTTTTCTTTTTTTAAATCGTATAAAAGTGCATGTGGAATGGTGTAATAGTCATTCAACTGGTAGGGGTTGAACTTTACTACTTGAATTTTTTGGTCGTGGATCATCTTCTTTAAGGATTGTTCTTGAACTGAAATACTTTCTTCCTTAGTTAGACCATTTAAACAAATACGATCATTGATAAAATAAATTCCCTTCATATTCAACACCTCATCAATTTCCTTGATTGGTATTGTTATTGACAGGGTTTAGGAGAAGTATACTTATCCAGGTGTGGAAAGTACTATAAAAAAAAATTACCCGGCCATGGGGCCGGGTATTCAAACTAATCTATATTTTAAGGGGGCGGAGGTTTAAGGTTCTTCCGTGAACCTATTTAAATCTTAATGGAAAATTATTAATAAATTATGAACGAAAGATTAATAGTTTAAGAAAAGAAAAGGAGAGTAAATGAAAGATTTCCATTGTTGTGCGACATGCAGGCATTTTAAAGCAGAAAAAAAGCCAGAGGGGATGCACTACTTTTGTAGTCGTTTAGGCTTTGAGACAAAAACGAACTACCAATTTAATTGCTGGAGTCCGAGAGAAAATATTAAGAAAATAATCGATAATGTTAATAAGGTTAGAAAGGAAAGTGATACTTAACGATAAGTTTCACTTTTTTTAGTTTTGGTAGATGACAAATGTCCATTGTCCTTCTTTGATAATCATGTTATTTTCATGAATATCATTTCTATTTAATTGAATCGCGCTACTTGAAAGGAGGAAATCCTATTGGCAGTTACACATACTTTTTCAAAAAAAGAGGAACTAGCTAATTCCATCACACACGGAGTGGGGGCACTATTAAGTATTTCTGCCTTAGTTATTTTAATTGTATATGCATCCCTATATGGAACGGTGTGGCATGTGGTTAGCTTCACGATCTTTGGAGTAACAATGTTTATACTTTATATGTCATCTACCTTGCTTCATAGTTTTCCTGAAGGAAAGGCAAAGGACATTTTTGAAATTTTTGATCATTCGTCTATTTACTTTTTTATTGCCGGGACCTACACACCATTTTTATTAATCGTAATCAAAGGAACACTAGGTTGGTCACTTTTTGGAATCGTTTGGGGACTTGCGATTGCGGGTACCGTCTTTAAATGCTTTTTTGTGAAAAAGTACCTTTTTTCATCAACGGCGCTTTATGTGGTCATGGGCTGGTTAATTGTCTTCGCATGGAAACCATTAGTGAATAATCTATCCTTGGAAGGGATGACCTATTTAGCTATTGGGGGCGCACTGTATACAATCGGAGCCATTTTCTATGTTTGGCGTGGGTTTAAATATCACCACGCAGTCTGGCACCTATTTGTATTAGCAGCCAGTGTTGCTCACTTTTTTTGTGTGTTGTTTTATGTCTTGCCGATTCATTCTTAAGTTGTTCATGAGGACAAAAGTCTGTTTCGAAGAGCAAACTTTGTCCTCATGGGAGTCATGTGGATAGAAATTCGAATAGTGTGTGATCAAATATGCCGCATTTTTCTAAAGTTAAATGTCTCCCGAGAAAACCATAGGCTCATTAAAAAGCTAATGATGCCCGTGAACAGTAAAACTTCCCCGATGATTTTCATATTTTCCGCAGTGACTTCTTTCCCAAAGATTAATCCTAAAATGATTGAGGATAAAATGGAGCCCAAATATCGGCAGGTTTGAAATAAGCCGGATGTTGTCCCGATAATCTCTTTTGGACTCTCCTTAACCATGGCCACTTGGAGCACAACATTTCCAATTCCATAGCTTAAGCCCATGATTGATAAAATAATCCCGATACCCAAATAGGAAGTATTTACAAAAAACAGGATAAAAGCCAGTGCACCAATAATTGATATAAAAGAGCCAACCATAATCGGCAGGTTTACACCGGCCCGGTCGATCCATTTTCCCGTTACAGATGAAATAATAATGCTGACTCCAGACATAAATAACATTAACAAGCCACTCATTTCCACGCTTAAACCCAATCCTTCTTGAAAATAACTGGGCAGCCCGAAAAATAAACAATAAAAAAAGATATTCAAAAAGATGAACTGGATGTACACCATCGAAAGCTTTGGATGTGTTTTAAAAATACGAATATCAATAAATGGCTCCTTGACTCTTAACTCCCTCAGAACAAATAAACCGAAAAAGATGATTCCAACAAACCCCGATAGATAATGAATTTTTCCTTCAAAAGATAACAAAAACCATAAAAAGAATACCATTCCGGCAGCGAAGTACCCGATTCCGAGAAAATCCAGGTTGGAGAATAATTTCTTCATATGAGCCTTATCTTGTTTGATGTCCTTCGGAAACATATACCACCCCAGCAGAAAACTGAGGATAATAAAGGGGAAATTTACCCAGAAGATGGCTGGCCAATTGCCCCAAACAATTAAGAAACCTCCAATAGTAGGCCCTAGTGCTACCATTGCCGAAGCGAAAATCGATAATACGGCAAGGGCTGAGGCCTGTCTTTCTTTGACATGGTCTCGAATTAACGACATCCCTGCTGGATAAATGGCACTGCTCCCAATCGATTGAAACAGTCTCATGACAAGCAATATGAGAAAGGTATGTGACATAGGTGCACCAAACGCTGACAAGGCAACTAAAATGAGTCCCGTTAAAAAGGTTTTTTTTCTCCCAAAAATATCACCAATTTTTCCTGTAACCGGCTGTGCTACTGCACTTGCTAAATAAAAGCTGGATATCAACCACGAAACGGTTGTAAAGGAAAGCTGAAAATCCTTCTGTATACTGTGTAATGCTAAGGCGATCATTGATGAATTAAGTGGATTTAACATCGTTCCAGAGGCGACAGCTGTTAAAAATAATGCACGATTTTTCTTCATGTCTTCATCCTTTTCTGGATTTAGATTCAGTTTATTTTTTGCAATATATTTATTTCTATGATTGCCACATTGAAAATTTATCATTCTAGGAATAGCCTCCAAACTAATATAAATAAGATAGGGATTTTTGAGTATGAAGTGGAGGATTCTTATGGATGATATTTATCCGATTTTAGAAGTCATTGATCAACCAGGCCAAAAGGTATTAGCAACCATTGTTCGTGTTCAAGGATCAGCATATAAAAGAGAAGGTTCTTCCATGCTTTTTTGTGAAGATGGGAAGCAATTTGGCATGTTAACTGCAGGTTGCTTGGAAACAGATTTGACCATTAAAGCTCAAGAGGTTTTCATCAAGCAAGAAGCAAAAATGTTCCATTATAATTTGGCAGATGAAGACGATATGAGTTGGGGTCAAGGGAATGGCTGCAATGGAACAATTGATATTTTACTAGAGCCAGTCTCTGAAAAATTAACTGAGGATCTCTTTGTTGTAAAAAGATCCCTAGATAACTGTAAACCTGTAATCGTGTTAAAAAAGCTCGATGAATTGGGGGAGTATCTGTTTATTGAGGAGGAAGGGGATCCGTTTGGAAATTGGTCAGGGGATATTCCTAAAATTGCCTTTACATCTAAAAGTGGAATCATACCTGGAACTGATTCCATTTATCAACATACGTATCAACCTAAGCCAAGGCTCATAGTCTTCGGGGCAGGACCAGACGCAAAACCACTTGTTCACCTGGCCGCGGAAACAGGATTTTTAGTTACCGTATGTGATTGGCGGGAAGAGTTTTGTCAAAGAAAATATTTTCCCAAAGCTGAGCAGCTCCTATTGGGCTTTCCTAAAAAGCTTTTGAAGCAAATTTCCTTCTCTCCTTATGATTTTTTGGTCATCATGACACATCATTTTGAGAGGGATCAAGAAATATTAGAGGTGGTACGCAAGGAGCATATAAAGTACTTAGGTGTACTAGGGCCGCGGGAAAGAACCAAAAGGCTGCTTAAATATGAAAATGTCCCAACCTGGATTTATTCACCTATGGGTAAGAATATTGGAGCAAAGGGTCCTGAGGAAATCGCTGTTAGTATCGTTGCTCAATTGATTGAGGTGTGGAGAAAGCCAGTCCATGAAAGAGTGCAACTTCTGTGGACCATTCCCGAGTAAGCGGAGATTGTTCTTCAGTAGGTAATAACAGTGTTATAGGCAGTTATAAGTTGGATTTACTCAGTATAAAATCCACTTATACATGGGGGGAGGACAGGATTTGGAGGTTATTGGGAAAAGTGTCATTCGCAAAGAGGCGTTTGATAAGGTGTCTGGAAGGGCGAAATATACTCATGACTATCATACGATTCCGATGCTGTCTGGCAAAATGGTCATTAGTCCTTATGGCCATGCCAAAATTGTGAAAATAGACACAACGGAGGCTTCAAAGATTCCCGGGGTAAGGGCAATCCTCGCTGGGAAGCACTACCCATTAACAGGGGAAGCAATCCGAGATCGACCGCCAATCGCAGTAGACAAGGTTCGTTATCATGGGGAAACGGTTGCGCTTGTTGTTGCCGATTCACCTGAGCAGGCTAAAATGGCTGCTGATCTTATTAAGGTCCAATATGAATTGCTGCCGATGGTTAATTCACCGTCACAAGCGTTTGAAAAAGGGGCACCATTAGTCCATGAACGATTAGGTGATTATAAAAAAGAAGAAGATTCTCACCCGGTGCCTGACACCAATATTGCTACCCATATTAAAATCCGCAAGGGCAATAGGGAAAAGGGCTGGAGCGAAAGTGAAACAGTGGTGGAAGCGAGTTTTTCCTTTTCCCCTTCTGATCATGTCGCAATGGAAACTAGATGTTCGTCTGCTGAGATATTACCTGAGGGGACTATCATTATTACCACTTCATCACAAGCACCTTTTATGACCAAAAGGCTTATCGCTGATTACTTTGGTGAGGATATGGGGAAAATTATTGTCCGTACTCCACTCGTAGGTGGAGCCTATGGCGGGAAGGCAGCCGTACAGCTTGAAGTTTTGGCCTATCTAGCTTCAAAGGCAGTTGGCGGAAAACCAGTAGAGATATTGAATACGAGAGAAGAAGATATATTAACCTCTCCCTGTCACATAGGTTTAGATGCAAAAGTTAAACTTGGAGCAGACAGTAGTGGCAAAATTAAAGCAGCAGACATTCGCTTTTTGTGGGATGGCGGGGCCTATTCTGATAAAGCAATTGATCTAACAAGAGCAGGTGCAGCCGATTGCACTGGTCCGTATAATATTGAAAATGTCTGGTGCGATTCGTACTGCATGTATACGAACCACCCCTATGCAGCCCCATTTAGAGGATTTAGTCATTCGGAACTTTCCTTTGCCATTGAGCGGACAGTGGATTTACTGGCGCAAAAATTAAAGATAGACCCGCTGGAACTACGCAAAATTAATGCCATAAAACCGGGGAATACCACCCCTACAAGGGTCCGCCTAAATAAAAGTAATGTAGGTAACTTATCAAAATGTATTGAGCGAGTTAGAGATTTAATGAAATGGGACGAAGGTCCAATCAAAGAAATAAGTGAACGGATGATCAGGGTAAAAGGAGTTAGTTGCAGCTGGAAAACATCGACCATTGATCCCAACGCACCATCGGGGGTCATTCTAACGTTTAATCGTGACGGTAGTATTAATTTGCTATCCGGTGTGATTGAAATTGGAACAGGGACGAAGACAGTCCTTGCTCAAATGCTTGCTGAAAGGCTGAAAATGGATGTTGATAAAATTTATGTACGTATGGAAGTAGATACTCAAACAACACCAGAGCACTGGAAAACAGTCGCTAGCAGGGGAACATTTATGGCGGGTAGAGCTCTATTGGAGGCAGCAGAGGATATCATTATCCAATTGAAAGATATCGCATCAACGGTCTTAAGGGCGCCAATAGAAGATCTTGTAGTAGCAAATAGTCGAGTCTATTTACGGGATGACCCATCAATCGGAGTCCCTTTTAAAGATATTTGCTATGGTTATCAATATCCAAATGGTAATTCTATTGGTGGACAAATAATAGGTCGTGGTAATTATATTTTGCGGCATCTAACCCATCTAGATCCTGAGACTGGGGCTGGAAAACCTGGACCCGAATGGACGGTAGCAGCCTATGGAGTGGAAATCGAGTTGGATAAAAGGGATCTTACCTATCGGCTACTGAAGGCTTGTACCGTTGTTGATCTTGGCAGAGTCTTAAATGAAAAAGCAGCCTTGGGTCAGGTTATGGGTGCCATGAGCATGGGATTGGCCTTTGCAGGAAGGGAAACGTTTTATTTTGACGAGCTTGGCAGGGTTCTGAATCCCCAACTTCGAACGTATCGGCCACTTCGCTACGGAGAGAATCCAGAATATTTAGTAGAATTTGTGGAAACACCGCAGCTGGATGGGCCTTATGGAGCCCGTGGTGTAGGAGAGCATGGTCTTATGGGCATGCCTGCTGCACTCGGGAATGCTTTGTCGACAGCGGCAGGAGTTTCGCTCCACCATTTGCCGCTCATTCCAGAGTTGATTTGGAAAGCAAAGGAGGCGCAAAAATAATGCTTCCCTTTGATTTTGATTATTATAAGCCGGCCACATTGAAAGAAGCAGCCGATTTACATCACTATTTAGATCAGCAGGGCAAGCAGCCTATGTTCTTTTCGGGAGGAACCGAATTAATTACACTTGGAAGAATAGATTTAGCCTATACCGAAGCTGTTATTGATATCAAGGATATCCCCGAATGTAATGCAATGCAGGAAAGTGGTGAGCATTTGCTGCTTGGCAGTACCCTCTCACTTACAAAAATAGAAGAAGCAAATCTTTTCCCATTATTAACGAAAACTGCCAGTCAAGTCGCTGATCATACGGCTCGAGGGAAGATTTCTTTAGGTGGGAATATCTGTGCTCGAATTTTTTACCGGGAAGCTGTTTTGCCATTTTTACTTTCTGATAGCCAAGTTTTAATTGTCGGTCCAGAAGGAAAAAAGATGGTGCCAATCAATGAGATATTTTTAGAAAAGCTTCAACTGAAAAAAGGGGAATTTCTCGTTCAAATAGTAACAGAAACACGGTTTATCAAAGCACCGTTCTTTAGTTTCAAGCGTCGTCAGCAGTGGGATACGGGCTACCCTTTGATCACGGTAGCGGCATTAAAAATAGGTCAGGAAGTACGTGTCGCAATCAGTGGCTTTTGCCCTTTTCCATTTCGGTCAAAGGAACTTGAAGCTTCGTTAAATGAAAGAGATCTGCCAGTAGTTTCAAGGATTGATGAGGGGCTTTCCAAGTTACCAAAGCCTATTTTAGATGATGTAGAAGGGTCAGCAAAATATAGGCTATTTGTTTTGCGGAATCTATTGATGGATGTGTTAGCAGTTTTGGATGGAACTTGAAGTCAGATTCATACAATAAAAAAAGGAGGGGAGCGTAACTTGAAATCTCACATAATTTCGATGAATATAAATGGAGAAAATCGAAGTGTAACCGTTCGGTCTGCCGATACACTTTTATATGCGATCCGGGATAAACTTGGTTTGACAGGTGCAAAACCGGGCTGTTTAAACGGAGATTGCGGCGCATGTACAGTTAATGTAGAAGGTTGGCCGATGAAGTCCTGTTTAATGCTTGCTGTTGAAGCGGTGGGAAAAAAAGTAACAACTATTGAGGGGTTGGAGAATACACCCATCCAGCGTGCTTTTGTGGAAAACTTTGCTTTTCAATGCGGTTACTGCACCCCCGGCTTTATTATGAATTGCCATTCGTTAATACTAAAGCATCCAGAAGCAGATGATCAAATGATTAAAGAATGGCTGGAGTCGAATATCTGCAGATGTACCGGCTATGCTGAAATTGAAAGGGCATTGAAATCAGTGCTCAAGAAGAAGTGACAAAAAGGGGAACGATCTAACGAAAAAGGATGCCATTTTCTGGCACCCTCGACCATGATTTATTTTTTTTTCATTTCAAAATAGGTGTCCAGTACACGGCGGCCAATTTTCAGGTTTGCTCGGTTGTCTTTTTTTCCCTGATATGCCCATGGAACAATAACGGCCATGGCGATTTCTGGATTCGAACTAGGGGCGTAGCTAATCAGGCTTAGGTTCATTACTGGAGGAGGTTCCTTACCAAACCTATATCGCTCCGGTCCGTCATAAAAGGCTTCAGCTGTACCTGTTTTACCAGCAGGTGAGTAGGGTGCAGTGCTGAAGTACTTATAGGCCGTACCGCCACGTTCTAGCATGACCTTTTTAAAACCTAATCGGACACGGTCCATCCAATCTGGTTTCACATCAATCGTGTTAAGGACGGTTGGAGAGATTTCTTGTATAACAGGACCTAGTTCATCTTTCCCTTCCTGTGGTTCGAGCATTTGTTTGACCACATGTGGCTGCATTCGATATCCACCATTCGCAATTGTTGAAACATATTGTGCCAACTGCATGGCGGAATAGGTATCATATTGTCCAATCACAAGGTCAAGCAAATATCCAGGCAGGTGGCTCTGACCTTTAAATCCAGTTTGTTCATTTGGTAAATCAATTCCAGTTCTTGATCCAAGACCAAACGAAGCAAATGAGTTTCTAATCGTGTCAAAAGCCTTCGCGCTAATATTTAAGGGTTTATCATATTCATAATGCCCTTTTCCAATTCTAATAGCCGTATGAAACATATAAACGTTGGAAGATAATTTTAGGGCATTAATTTCGTTTATTTTACCTAAGTAGGCATACGATTTTTTTAGAGGAGTAGCTTGAATTTTTAAACCTTTATCATCAAAAACAGTCCCGGGGCCAATCGCACCTGTTTTATAACCAGTCAAAATCGTGGCACCCTTGACAGTCGAACCCACGTTATACGTGGTGGTAAAGGTCCCGAGGGCATCATCTTCCATTTCAACGCTGCCAGTTTGTTTGTTCCTGACTATTTTTTTCCCTGACATGGCTAAAACTTCACCTGTTTTTGGGTTCATTAAGACAACATAGGCACGGTCAGTTAAGAAAGTACCAGGATATCTTTTAGCTGCCCAAAGCTCCTCCTCTATGATCCGATCAACTTTCATTTGCAAATCCATATCAATGCTTAAGACAAGGTCTTTTCCCTTTTTTCCCTTTGATACGGGATGATTTTCAATTATATTGCCTGTTTTATCAGTAACATTTTTTAATTTTGATTTATAGCCGTGAAGAACATCTTCATACTGCCATTCAAGTTGGCTTTTGCCAACACGATCATTACGGCTGTAATCCCGAGCCAAGAAGTATTCCAATTGTTCAGCTGGCAGCCCTTCATCTGATTTGGTGACTTTTCCTAACACAGACTTTAAGGTTCCGTCAAAAGCATAGCACCTCTCCCAGTCGGTAGTAGTATCCACCCCTGGAAGGGAATGAAGATTTTCGCTCACAACGGCCAATTCTTTAGCGGTAACTCCTTCATTTTTAATAATTTGTGTTGTAAATTTGTATCCACTATTGAACTCTTTAAAAAGTGCAAGTACCTCAAGTCTATCGTTATCTATTTCCTTTAATTCTTCAGGTGTTATGCGCTCTAATTTTAATTGATAAATATCCCTGTCTGTTAATTTTTTGGCATAAAATAATTCCATTTCATTTTTTGTGATTTTGGCATTAGCACGCTCAGGATTATTCATAATCCAGAAATCAAGTTTATCCCTTTCGGATACCTTGTCTGTTTTTTTATTGATTAGTTTTGATAATTTTTCAGCCGTTTCAAGCATTTGTGGTTGGCTAAATCCCTCGTTCGTGTAACTGATCGCATTCTTTGGGACATTATCAACGATGATTCTGTAATCTCGATCAAGTATTTTTCCTCTTGGGACAGGATTACTGACCGTTACATCTTCTTTTCTTTCTAAATCTCTTTTAAAATTTTCGCCATACACGATTTGCACAAAGCCAAGCCGGAGGATCAAAACAGAAAATAGTAAAAAAACACTAAAAAAGATGATATTTAAACGAAAGGGGAAGTATGACTTCTTCTTTTTCTGTTTATCCAAATTGCCTGCACATCCTTTTTACAGAACAAAAATGTTTACATATATATCCTGCCCATTTGTAAATAGTGGTATGAAAATTGTTCAAATTCTTTCAAATTCTTTAAGTGATGGGATCATTTATCGACAGTATTTATGTTTCTATGAATTTTTTGTCTATAAAAAAATTTCTAATTTTTTCCCATATTTGAAATTTTAATTTATAATAAATTTGGATGTGGTTGTTTTCTTGAACGAACATCTTTAGAAACAGAAAAAGAGATTGATTAGGAGGTCAGTATATTATGGAACAGAAAGTGATCGATCCAGCTGTACAAAGGGCAATAGCTCAATTTAAGGGTTTGGATGAAAAAATCACACATTTTTCAAGTATCATCGGTTTGGCTGATTGGGATCAAAAGGTCATGGCACCGAAAAAAGGGAGAAGTATATTTGCCAAGGCAACTGGCACACTAAGGACGGAAATTTTTAAACTCTCTGTCTCTCAGGAAATGGGCGACTTGCTAGCTGAACTAACTCTTCCTGACAACTTTGTTTTATTAGATGAAGTAACAAAAGCAAAAGTTAGAGAATATAGAGCGTACTACCAAAAATCGAAGAGCATTCCTGCTGACCTTTTTCAGGAATATAGCATTCTAACAGCACAGGCAAATGATGCCTGGGAAGAGGCTAGGGAAAACAATGATTTTGCCTGCTTCCTGCCCTATTTAGAAAAAATCGTTGAGTACAAACGGAAATTTGCTGAAATATATGGATATGTTGACCACCCATACGATGCGCTCCTGGATGAATTTGAACCGGGATTAACGGTTAAGAGACTGGACCCGCTATTTGCCAAGTTAAGAGATTCTAGTGTTAAACTATTAGAACGTATTCAACAAAATGGAAACCGGACACAAGCGGAAATTTTTGATCAATCGTTTGCAATTGAAAAACAAAAAGAATTTAATCGCTTTATCTTGCCTATCATTGGTTTTGACCTGGAGGCCGGCAGGTTGGATGAAACAGTCCATCCGTTTGCCCAAACCGTTAATACTGGAGATGTACGGTTAACCACTCGTTATTTAGAAAGAAACGTCCGGTCCGCACTATTCGGTACAATACATGAAGCGGGTCATGGAATCTATGAACAGCATATCAACCCTGATTATGAGGAATCAGTTCTCCAAAGTGGAGCATCTTTCGGTATCCATGAATCGCAATCGAGGTTTTTAGAAAATATGGTCGGCCGCAGCAAGGCTTTCTGGACATACTTTTACCCTAAACTGCAGGAGTATTTTCCGAAACAGCTCGAAACTATTACTGTGGATGAATTTTATCGTGCGGTTAATACGGTGAAACCCTCATTTATCCGTGTAGAAGCGGATGAGTTAACGTATAATTTGCATATTATGCTTCGTTATGAAATTGAAAAGGCATTAATAAGCGGAGAGATCGAAGCGAAAGACCTTCCGACAGTCTGGAACCAGAAAATGCAGGATTACCTTGGTGTAACACCAAGTACTGACTCAGAAGGCGTACTCCAAGATGTTCATTGGTCATTTGGCGGTATTGGTTATTTTCCGTCCTATTCATTAGGAAATCTCTATGCAGCTCAAATTCTGCGTACGATTCAAAAAGACCTTCCTGATTTTTACAGCCATATCGAAAACGGGAGATTTGACCTGATTCAAGATTGGTTAAAAGAAAATATTCATCAGTACGGTAAGCTTTACACCCCAAATGAATTGATTGTAAGGGTAACGGGTGAGGAATTAAACGCCGAATACCTAGTCGAATACCTTGAGAAAAAATATGCAGAGGTTTACGAATTGTAACTATTTTAGTTTATTAAACATGTAAACTCACATTGACAATAAACTTGAATTATATTATAGTATGAGTAATTAAATATTTCCTTTTTAAAGGGGAGTAGCTGCTACAATAAAGTCGTCATTCCGAGAATTCAATTCTCCGGCTTTATTGGCAACATTTGCGTTGTTAGCAAGACCTTTACTTTACTGTAAAGGTCTTTTTGTGTTTTTTTAGGCCTTTACTGTAACCAGTAAAGGCCTATTTTTATGGCGTAAGGGAGTAAATTAAAAAAAACAAACTTTTGAGGAGGAAACATTCATGGACTTAACTCTGTTACTCGAATACGGCTGGGTGTTAATGATCTTGGTGGCATTAGAAGGTCTGTTAGCTGCAGACAACGCTTTAGTACTCGCAATTATGGTTAAGCAATTACCCGAGGAAAAACGTAAGAAGGCCTTATTTTATGGTTTAGCCGGAGCCTTTGTGTTCCGCTTTGCTTCCTTGTTCGTGATTTCATTTCTTGTTGATGTATGGCAGGTTCAAGCAATTGGGGCTCTTTATTTACTGTTTATGGCTGGAAATCATATATTCCGTAAGGTAATCAAAGGGAAGGCAGCAGAGGATAAAGAGGAGAAGGAAGGATCAAAAAAAAGCAGCTTTTGGATGACTGTATTAAAAGTCGAAGTGGCTGACATTGCTTTTGCGGTTGATTCGATTCTTGCTGCTGTCGCGATGGCGGTTGCTTTACCAGACACTCCACTGCCTAATATCGGCGGTCTAGATGGTGGTAAATTCTTAGTTATTTTCGCCGGCGGGATTATTGGTCTAATTATTATGAGGTTTGCAGCAAATCAGTTTGTAAAACTTTTAGAAAAACGTCCGGGTCTAGAGATTGCAGCCTTTACGATTGTTGGCTGGGTTGGTGTGAAACTTGCAGTTTACACTCTATCACATCCAGCATTGGCTATTTTAAGCGAGGAATTTGCGCATTCAATGGGATGGAAAGTAACCTTTTATGTTGTTTTGGTAGGTATTGCTGCCGCAGGCTGGTTTTTTTCAAAAGACAACAGCACAGAACCAGTAAGAAAAGAACCAGAGACTTTATAATTATTAATTCATTTTAGCCTATTAAAAGGCAGACTAAAAAGTTCTGCCTTTTATTATTATTCCTAACTAAGAACATACATTTTTGAGATACTTTTCAAAGTCTCAGTGATAGTATAGACAGTAAAGGCTTAAACTAAGAGCACCTTATTATCGTACAATCACAATTCCAATTTGCCTGAGAGGTTTGAGTTGATGAATTTAAAAACGTATCTTGTTATTGCCTTTAGCATTAGTGCTGTTTCCATAATTGGATTTAGTTTGATATCCTTATTGATAAGTGATCAGAAAATCATCTATTTTGACCGTACGGTAATTGATATGGTCCAAGGGTCTGAAACATTGGTTCTTACAAATGTGATGAAATTTTTTACGTTTATTGGTTCTGCCCCTTTTGTCATTGTTCTTAGTCTTTTTCTGTTACTTTTTCTCTATAAAGTACTTCATCATCGCTTGGAATTAATATTGTTTGCTTCGGCAATCACGGGATCGGCGATATTAAATGGTATCTTAAAACAGTTTTTTCAAAGAGTCCGTCCTGATTTCCATCGTTTAATTGATATTGAAGGCTATAGTTTTCCAAGTGGACATGCGATGAATGCTTTTACGGTTTATGGTATTCTTTCGTTTTTATTATGGCGTCATATTCCAAGCAGGTTTGGCAGAGGTGTGTTAATCTCCGTAAGCATTATAATGATTTTAGCAATCGGAATCAGCCGAATCTATTTAGGTGTCCATTATCCAAGCGATATAATCGGCGGCTATTTTGCAAGTGGGTTCTGGATTACAACGGCGATTTTGTTTTTTCAATATTACCAAGAGAAACGTTATAATAAGAAGAAACAACGAGAAAAGGGTATTGCATGATTATCTTAATTAGTATGGAGTGATACATATCATCAGAAACAGTATTCCTAATTTATTTACGATTTCTAATTTATTTTTTGGATTTTTATCAATTATGTATTCTGCGCAAGGGGATTACAAAAACGCAGCCATTTTAATTTTGATAGGGATGATGCTCGATAGTATGGATGGCCGAATTGCAAGAATGTTACGGGTGGATAGTGAATTGGGGAAAGAATTGGACTCCTTAGCAGATGTGGTTACCTTTGGGGTGGCACCAGCGATGATGGCATATTATTCGTATTTCTCAGAGTTTGGGGTAGCTGGTATGGCCATTTCTGGCCTATTTCCTTTATTCGGTGCCTATCGGTTAGCACGGTTTAATATTAATGCGGTCAAATCATCTAATAAGTATTTTACTGGTGTCCCAATAACGGCCGCAGGGGGATTGTTAACACTTCTTACCTTGTTCCACGGGAAAATGCCAGCGATTATCCTTCCTTTTGCCTTTTTTATTCTGTGCTACTTGATGGTTAGTACCATTAAAATTCCTAGCCTAAAGGATATCCCGCTGCCAAAATACGGAATTATCGTCACACTATTTTTGGGATACGCCATATACCTTGTCTTTAAAAAAGAACAGCATCGCTTTCCGTACTTCATATACGTAGCAATACCGCTTTATATAGCTTTTATCGGCTACCAATTAGTTCGGAACAAAAGAAAAAATAGTCCAAAATAAAGAAGGGTGTCAGGCACCATGTGAAATTTTCACATGGTGCCTGACACCCTATTTATATTTCCTTACTTACATTCCAAACGACATGACCCAAATGGATCCAGCAACGGTTACGAAGGCAATGAAGAAGCCGTAGATGATGTTGATGATCTGGGATTTTCCGTCTTCACCTTCGTTCATATGCATGAACATATAAAGTTGAAGAGAAGCCTGGATTACAGCTAAGGAACCTATAATCCAGAGTATTGTTTTAAAAGGAAGATTGGTTTTCAGTGCCACACCAAGTGCAGCAAAGGTTAGCAATAATGACATGATAAAACCTAACACGTGCGTAAGCGGAAACCCTTTTGTATTTTTAGCCATTTATGCCACCATCCTTGCTAAATACACAAATGTGAAAATAAAAATCCATACAAGATCTAAAAAGTGCCAATATAGACCGATAATAAATGTTTTACGGGCAGTAACAGGTGTTAACCCTCTTTTTAAAATTTGGATAATCACCATAATTGCCCAGCCAATCCCCATGCTTACGTGCAATCCATGTGTCCCAAGTAATACAAAGAAGCTAGATAGAAAAGCACTAGTTTGCATCGTTGCACCTTCGTGGACATAATGGATGAATTCCGTAATCTCCATGAACACGAAGCCAGCACCAAGTAGAAGGGTAATAATAAACCATAATAATAGACCATTACGGTTATTGCGACGCATCTCATAGATCGCAAGACCGCAAGTAAAACTACTTGTTAATAGCAGTATGGTTTCAATCATCACATCTTTTATTTCAAAAAGGTCTTTTGGTGTAGGACCACCAGCATACCGTGCATTGAGTACGGAAAAGACGGCAAAGAGAGTTCCAAAGAGGACAATCTCAGCTCCTAAGAAAATCCAGAATCCTAGAATATTCATCCGGTTCTGTTCTGTTTGATATTCGAGTGGTAAAGCTGTATTTACATTAGCTGACATGGCTGTTCCCCCCTTTTTCGACGTTACGCCACGCTTTTTCCGTTTCCTTTATTTCGTCAACAGTAACATGGAAGCCATCGTTATAATCGAACGAACGAATGATTAATCCAATAATAATTCCAACTGAGGCTACAAGTGCAGCTATTTTCCATTCGAAAACAAGGAAGAATCCTGCGATTCCAAAGATCACTCCCATATAGATTGGCAAGCCGGAATTACTTGGCATATGGATTTCTTTAATTTCGTCGTCTTTCAGGGTCAATCCTTCGTTATTCTTTTTCATATTCCAAAAGGTATCAACAGATTTCACTTCTGGTAGTTTTGCAAAATTATAGAATGGAGGTGGTGAAGCAGTAGCCCATTCTAAGGTTCTTGCATTCCAAGGGTCATTTGAAATATTACGGTCCGCATAGCGTGCACTCCAATAAATGTTATAGCAAAGAGCACCAAAGCCTATAGCTAAAATCACTGCACCAATGGTAGATAACATGAATAATGGTGCATAGCCTGATTCAGCTGAATAAGTGTATGAACGGCGGACAGCACCGTCTAAGCCTAGGAAGAACATCGGCATAAACGTTAAGTTAAATCCAATTGTAAAGAACCAGAAATGAATTTTACCGATTTTTTCATTTAGCATATGGCCGAACATTTTTGGCCACCAGTAATAAAGACCAGCAAATACCGCAAACACAACACCAGGAATTAACACATAGTGGAAGTGAGCGACAAGGAATAGGGTATTGTGGTATTGATAATCTGCAGCACCCATGGCTAGCATTACCCCTGTTACACCGCCGATGATAAAGCAAGGAATGAACGCAAGCGCCCACAGCATCGCCGTTGTAAACTCGATTCGACCTTTTCTCATCGTGAATAACCAGTTAAACATTTTGACACCCGTTGGAATGGCAATCATCATCGTCGTAATGGAGAAAACAGAGTTAACTCCTGGTCCGGCACCCATAGTAAAGAAGTGGTGAACCCAAACAAGCATACTTAATAACGCAATGCCAACAATGGAGAATACCATTGATTTATATCCAAACAGCATTTTTCTAGAAAAGGTTGAAATAACCTCAGAGAACATCCCAAATGCGGGAAGGACAACAATATATACTTCAGGGTGACCCCATAACCAGAATAAGTTTGCCCACATCATATCCATACCGCCACCACTTAAGGTGAAAAAGTGCGTTCCAAAGATCCGGTCAAAGGTCATCAATGCAAGTGCAACAGTGAAAATTGGAAATGAAGCTACAATAATAACCGATGCAATGAATGAAGTCCAAGTAAACATTGGCATTTTCATTAGTGTCATGCCTTTTGTTCTCATTTTTAAAATAGTGACAATAAAATTAATTCCCGTCATTAGGGTACCAATCCCGGCAATTTGCAGGGCAATAGCGTAATAGTTATTCCCGATTCCAGGAGTAAATTCTTTACCTGCAAGAGGGAAGTAAGCAGTCCATCCGGCATCTGGTGAACCACCAATAACAAATGAAATATTAAACAACATCGCACCACTAAAGAACAACCAGAAGCTTAACGCGTTAAGTTGAGGGAATGCCACGTCACGGGCACCTATTTGCAACGGGATCACCACGTTCATTAAACCAATTAATAATGGCATCGCTGCAAACAAAATCATGATAACACCATGTGTTGTAAAAATTTCATTGTAATGCTGCGCATCTAAAAATTTCATCTCTGGACGAGAGGTTTGAGCCTTCATTAAAAGACCATCTACGCCTCCCCGGAAAAACATCAGCACACCAGAAAGGATGTACATAATCCCAATCCGTTTATGATCAACCGTTGTCAACCATTCTCTCCACAGCCATTTCCATTTCTTTAAATAGGTAACCCCTGCTACTATTCCTATCATTGTTAATAGAATAGCAATCTGAGAACCTAGTATTAATGGGTTGCCGACGATAAAAAAGTCATGCCAATTAATGCCCATTGTGCTCACCTCCATCTGATTTTTCGCCCATGTCCATAGAATGACCATTTGTTTCTTTCTCTTTAAAAATCTTTCCTTTTACGCCATGTACTTCGTACAATTCAGGATTTGTATAAGTTTTAGAATTCATATCAGCATGGTTTACCCAGGCTAGATGAGTTCCAAGGAATGTTTCACGACCCAAGTGTGTAGGCTTAAGAAGTTGATAGTATTTCTTTTCTGTTAACTTTGGTGCAGTATCTTTGACTTCCTTTACCCATTTTTCAAAGGCCTGCGGGGATTTCGCTTCAACTGTAAATTCCATATCAGCATATCCCTTGCCGTTAAAGTTAGTATTTCTACCTAGAAATTCTCCAGGTTTGTCTGCAGTGAGATACAACTCTGTCTCCATCTTGTTCATGGTATACTTTTGACCACCTAAAGCAGGAACCCAGAAGGATTGCATTGTACCAGCAGAGGTTAACTTAAACTGTACCGGAGTGCCAGCTGGAATATTCACATAGTTCACTGTCTCGATCCCTTGTTCTGGATAGCTAAAAATCCACTTCCAATCAGCTGATGTTACATTAATGGTAATAGGTTTTTTATTTTCATACCCGGCAGGTACTTTCTCTAATTTATAAATTGTTTTAACAGTAGGAATCGTTAAAGCAATGACAATCAGAATAGGAATGACAGTCCAAATTATTTCTAATTTTGTGCTGCCATGTTCTTCAGGCGGTTCGTAATCTGCATTTTCAGGTTTCGCACGATATTTCCATATGATATATCCAAATAAACCAAATACAACGACGACCACTAGCAGCATAAAAATAAGTGACCAGTTAATCAAATCAAGAATATCACGTGCTGCAGGTCCTTTTGGATCAAACACGACCATATTCGAACAGCCGCTTAAAAGTAGAATCGGTAATAAAGCTAACAGTGGAATTATGTAGCTTTTTTTAGACATGAATATTTCTCCCTTCCATAATGTACACTTTTAAGATTATAATCGTGAAATCTTTCACAAACAAGAAAAACTATTTCCTTTCTATTTTTTACTGAAACAAACATGGTTATATTAATTATTATTTAATATTAATTAGTCTTTATGTTTTTTCCTAAGACTTATATTAACAACTTTACCGTGATGTTAATATAGCTTTTTGAATTAAATTGTGACAAATTTGTTAAGGATTTAATATCCATTATAAGGGGGAATAAGGTAAGTTGATTTTATACTAAAATTTAATTTGTCTTTTGTTGTCACAAATCTTTTAATTGTCTATTTTAGCTAAAAAGTGGGATAATACGAAGGAATACATAGTTAGAGGAGAGCACAAAATGAAGGTAAAAGTTAATCGGAATGCAGCAAAAGCATTGAAGAAAATGATGGAACAAGAAGAGGCACTAGGGAAATTGTTTCGAGTATATGTGACAAGTATCCACGGGGACCACGCCCATTATGATTTAAAGCTTGATACACCAACAGAAAACGATGTAGTGGTTACAAGTGATAAAGAAATTGACTTTATTCTTGATAAAAATGATCCGACCTTAAATAATATCTGGATTCAATATTTCCAATTACCAAAAGAAGAATGGCTAATTACCAACCCAACAATGGGCATACATCATCACCATTAATAAAACAAGAAAAAACGCTTGTGAGTTCACTGCGTTTTTTTTTTGAATATATTCTTTTCTTTCTATTAAAAATTATTCCAACACACTTTTTCGAGGATAGGATATATGAAGTAGTCCATTATAAATTTGCGTTTGCATTAAATGAGCATAAGTTGGTTCTGGAAGTTCAATGACGCGTTCAAAATCACCATAGATTCGCTCTCTTTTCATTCCCATTTCAAATGGTAGAACCGGCTTTATTTTGCCATTAATTTTTAAATGTGTATTTGTGATTAAGTTAATTGAAAGATCTTCTCGATTTACTCCAGGTATTTCAAAAATAATAAAGTAATAATTTTCATTTAGATAAATATCAAATTTTGGATTACATACCGCTTCTCTAAAAAATTCATCAGGATGTTTTTGCTTAAGTACGCTAGACCAAAAATTGCTCTCTCTATACTCATTTGTAATCTCTAGCCATTTTCTCATTTTTTCTATATCCATCTTTCTACTCCTTTAAAGTTGATTGGCGATAGGCATAGAAGGGTTAGCTATTTGATCTTGATCACTAACATCTGGATCTACATTGCCTGAGTTCATAAGGGAAGAAGCCGGTGAAAAATCACCCAAAGAAAAATTTGCACCGACAAATTTACTATTAGCAGTATGGCTGTTATGCACAGTTGGACCTATATCAACATTTCCGTTTTGCGTAGCTCCATTAATCTTAAAATTTAAAATATTTATTTGAAATGGCATATCATATAACCCCTATAATGTTAGATTGGTAGTACAGGTTGAATGGGCTTATTTACATTGGCAACATCAGTAGTTCCAATTGAAGTTTGATCATTGACGTCAGGATCATTTAATAGGTTTTCCATCATTGCCTCAGTCGGTGAAGTGTCTCCATATGAAGCATTAATTCCTTGTGATTTAGTATTGGAAGTGGGACTATTATGAGCTGCTTCCCCTATAGTTATGGAACCATTACCCGAAATACTATTGATTTTTAAATAATATAAATTGATTACAACCGATGGCATCTTTAAACACCTTTCTATCCTTTGGCTTATGGGTACTATATGCAAAAGAGTGCCTATCTGTTACTTTATGATACTCATGTATTATGAATGTATGTAAATTCGCAGGGTTCTTCTTTGTTTAACGTAAATATATTAGGTATACTTAATTGTTTGATTAGTTTTTAGTAATGGTGTTAATCTTATAATGGAAAAAGTTAGAAGGGAGCACGTTAATACATATGGATAATTTTAAAAATGATGTTGAAATCAAATTAGTAGCACTGGATATGGATGGCACACTTTTAAATAATAAAGGCCAGATATCGGAAGCAAATCGCCAGGCAATCAGAGCTGCAAAGGACAAAGGGATTTTTGTCGTTCTAAGTACTGGACGTTCTGTGATTACTAGTCGAGAGCATGCTGATTCATTGGAGCTGAATTCATATTTGGTAACGGTAAATGGAAGTGAAATTTGGGATGAGAAACGGGAGTTAGTGGAAAGGAATTTGGTCAAATCGGAGCTGGTTGAGTGGATGTGGGGGTTATCTCAACAGCATAACACAAAATTTTGGGCGATTAGTACCGAGCGTAATTGGCATAATGAAATGCCGGCTGACCTACATACACTGGAATGGATGAAATTTGGCTTTAACATCGATGATGACGCAACAAGAGCACTAATCTTTAATGAATTACAGGCTAAAGGTGAATTTGAATTAAGCAATTCAACACTGAAGAACATTGAAGTAAATCCATCTGGAATTAATAAAGCGAAAGGACTTGGGATTGTTTGCAGCCGGCTGGGTTTGGATATGAAGAATGTTATGGCCGTCGGCGACAGCCTCAATGATTTAGCGATGATCAAAGCAGCTGGTTTGGGTGTAGCGATGGGAAATGCACAGGATAAGGTAAAGGAGTCCGCGGACTGGGTAACAGCAACCAACGAAGAAGATGGTGTGGCGCAAGCAATCCATAAATGGGTGCTTTCACAATAAAATTTGGACGAAAAAATTTATTTAAGAATTAGTATGGTATATGCAAACAGGAAATGGGTAAAAATAATTAGGCAAGTCAATTGAATTTGCAATTTACATGTAATTGTTACATGCTAGGAGGCTACAAAAATGGAACAAGGTAAAGTAAAATGGTTTAACGGTGAAAAAGGTTTTGGATTCATTGAGCGTGAAGGTGGAGAAGATGTATTTGTTCACTTCTCGGCTATTCAAGGCGAAGGATACAAAACATTAGATGAAGGTCAAGAGGTTACGTTTGAAATTGAAAGTGGTCAACGTGGACCACAAGCAGTAAACGTCCGTAAAGCATAATGACCCGCCGATAAAACAGGCCCAAGCATTTGGGTCTGTTTTTTATTGAAAGACTATGTTAAAGCTCATTGTTGATTTTGGCACATGTTGATTGGAGCGGAAGGCGCGAAGACTCCCCGCTACGCCCGCGGAAAGCGAAGCGCCTGGAGCGCAAATCAACAAACAAATTAACAAAGACATAAAAAAGACTGCCGGCAAACCCGAGTTTTTCGGATTTGTCGACAGTCTGCCTCTACATAAATGTAGAGGATTGGTTTAACGATTGATTTCCTTGACTCTGCCAACTTGACCATCCGTCAACCGCACTTTAATGCCATGAGGGTGAAAACTTGACTTTGTCAATATATCCTTAACAGTCCCCTCAGTGAGTTTCCCGCTTCTTTGATCTGCTTTTAGGACTATTTTGACTAAAGCCCCTGGGACTATGTCTACTCTATTTTGACCACTAGACACCCATTTTTCTCCGTGAATTACTTACTTTTTTAGTCTGCTGGCTTTGCAGCTTTTTAGTTGCCTGTGAGCTATTCGAGCTTGAATTCCCAGCGGCTGACTTGTTTTTCTTATTTTCCAGCTGTTGTTTCATTGCTTCTTGCAGACTTATTTTCTTCTTCGGTTCTTCCTGTGGATTGGTTTGGTTTGAATCACTCATAAAAAATCCTCCTAATAAAGTGTTAACCACATTATAAGCTATTTTCGTCCAAATAAAAATTTTTTGGACGTTATTTCTCATTTTTGGAATAACGTCCTTTATTTTTAATAGCTTTGTAATAGTGGGTACATGTTATTCTGATGATAATCAATATTAATTTATATTAATTATAATTTAGTATTGATTTTAATAAGATTTATATTATAATTTGTTTAAGCTTTAAAAAATAGTTTACGAGGTGATCAAATGGGTAATGGTAACAAACACTTAACAACAGGAAATGGAGCACCAGTCGGTGATAATCAAAATTCTATGACGGCTGGATCACGTGGACCAACATTGATTCAAGATGTACATTTACTAGAGAAATTGGCACACTTTAACCGTGAGAGAGTTCCTGAGCGTGTTGTCCACGCCAAAGGTGCCGGAGCACATGGCTATTTCGAAGTGACCAATGATATGTCAAAATATACAAAAGCAAAATTGTTTAATAGCGTTGGAAAACGCACACCTATGTTTATTCGCTTCTCAACTGTAGCAGGTGAACTTGGTTCAGCTGATACAGTTCGTGATCCGCGTGGGTTTGCTGTTAAGTTTTATACGGAAGAAGGAAACTATGATTTAGTAGGGAACAACACGCCAGTCTTCTTCATTCGCGATGCGATTAAATTTCCTGATTTCATTCATACTCAAAAAAGAGATCCTAAAACCCATTTGAAAAATCCAACTGCAGTTTGGGACTTCTGGTCACTGTCACCTGAATCCTTACACCAAGTTACCTATTTAATGGGTGACCGAGGACTTCCAGCAACACTTAGACACATGAATGGCTATGGCAGCCATACCTTTAAATGGGTTAATGCGGATGAAGCGGCAGTTTGGGTCAAATATCACTTTAAATCCGAACAAGGTGTTAAGAATATGGCACCAGAGCTTGCTGGTAAGTTAGCTGGAGATAATCCTGATTACCATACGGAAGACTTATTTCATGCAATTGACAAGGGTGACTTCCCAGCATGGAGACTCCATGTTCAAATCATGCCTTTTGAAGATGCTGAATCGTATCGCTTCGATCCGTTTGATGTCACAAAGATATGGTCACATAAGGACTACCCATTAATCGAGGTTGGACGTATGGTGCTCAACCGTAATCCGGAAAACTATTTTGCTGAAGTCGAGCAGGCCACATTCTCTCCTGGAACAATGGTCCCTGGTGTTGAGGCTTCGCCGGATAAAATGCTTCAAGGCCGACTATTTGCTTATTCGGATGCCCACCGCTATCGTGTAGGACCGAATCATAATTTGCTCCCAATTAATCGTCCAAAGGTAGAAGTAAATAACTATCAACGTGATGGGGCGATGCGTTCCGATCATAATGGTGGTGGTTCGGTTTACTATGAGCCAAACAGTTTTGGAGGACCAAAGGAAGAACCTGAACATAAACAAACTGCCTTCCAGGTTAATGGACTTGCTGAACCAGTGGCCTATGATCAAAATGACCACTACACACAAGCCGGTGATTTATATCGCTTAATGTCAGCAGAAGAGCAGGCCCGCTTAATTGAAACTGTGGTAGGCGCATTGAAGCCAGTTGAGAGGGATGACATAAAGCTTCGTCAAATTCAACATTTCTACAAAGCAGACCCAGAATATGGTGAGAAAGTAGCCAAAGGGTTAAATCTAGCTATTCATCAAGAGGTAAAGTGACTATTAAACTAGTAAAAGGCCGTTCATTAAGATGGACGGTCTTTTTTCATGGTAACAGGAGCTGAAATCTCGTCAGTTTTTTAAATGATTAGTCGAACTATTTTTGCAGGAATTTAAGGGCAATGGTTAGAATTATATTAATATGATGATTTAAAAGGGGGATTAGCATGAGTATCCAGGTAATAGAAAAAGAAGAAATGAAAGTTGTTGGGATTTCATGGAATGGAACTTACTCACAAATCAATACACTTCCACGTCTTTTTCAAGAAATGGTTAATCGACTAGAAGAAGTATCCTATCAAACGAAAGAACCTGTCTTGATTGCACCTTTTCATAGCAGGGAAACAGAGTTCACCTATTATGTAACAACGCCCGTCGAAAAAATTGACGAAATTCCTGATGGTATGGTTGGATTTACGATTCCGAGTAAAAATTATGTTTTTGCTACCCATAAAGGAAAGCAAGAGGAAGTCGAAAATACATATCAACAAATATATGCTTGGATGAAAGAATATGGCTATGAACAGGATCACAACGCATTAAGTATTGAAGTATATAAAGAAGAGCATAAACATCTGTATGCTTCTGGGGAGCTTCACTTTGATATTTATTTACCAGTAAAGACTTATAAAGAGTAAACTAATTCTTTCAACGGAAGCAAGCTAAGGGGAGAAGAAATCACCTTAGCTTATGGATTTTATGTGAAACAATGATCAAATGATTTTAGTATGAAAATACTTTTTAGTGCGTTTCCCTTTACTGATCCAATAGAGTATACTATCATTAAAATAAGAATTGTATATTTCCTTCGGGGTCAGGTGAAATTCCTAACCGGCGGTGATGAAGCGTTGCTTCTTAGTCCGTGACCCGGTTAACATATTATTGTTAAACGGTGGATCTGGTGAAACTCCAGAGCCGACAGTTAAAGTCTGGATGGGAGAAGGAAAAGACAGGTTTAATTGTAGGGTGTAGTGTACCTATTTTTAACCCTTTATTTTCTATTGTCTTTTACAGGACCCTGAGGACTTATTGTCTTCAGGGTCTTTTTCATTTTAGGGTAAGAATTTAAGTGGAACCATAGTAAGGAGAAGGAAATTATGTTTACTGGAATTATTGAAGAAATTGGGGTAGTCGCGAACATCCAGCGGACTGGCGAGTCTTTTGTTTTAGCCATTGAGGCAAAAAAAATACTTAATGATGTTCACCTTGGCGACAGTATTGCGGTCAACGGGGTATGTCTAACGGTGACATCCTTTACGGGTAAGCTGTTTACGGTAGATGTTATGCCCGAAACGGTCAAAGCTTCAAGTTTAAATATGGTAAAGCGAGGTTCCAGAGTAAATCTTGAGCGGGCGATGGCAGCAGGTGGAAGGTTTGGCGGCCATTTTGTCTCAGGACATATCGATGGAACAGGCATAATTAAAAGTAAACAGTCCTTCGAAAATGCTGTCTACTATGAGATTGAAGCAGACCAGGACATATTAAAATATGTAATCTTAAGAGGGTCTATAACGGTAGATGGGACAAGTTTGACTGTTTTTGCGGTAACTGAAAATAGTTTTACACTATCGATCATCCCCCATACATTGTCGGAAACGATTTTGGGACTAAAGGGGTCAGGGGATATCGTTAATCTAGAATGCGATATGATTGGTAAATACGTTGGTCATTTTATGAAAAACCTTTCCGGTGATACTGCGCAAAATCATAAGACAGGGATAACGGCACAATTTTTAGCAGACAATGGTTTTAATTAAATTATAGTTTGGAAAAGTCCAATCTTAAAGGGTTTGTCATTTTGAAAGGAGAGATGTTGCGTGTTTAATACGATTAACGAAGCTCTTGCTGATTTAAAAGAAGGAAAGGTTGTTATTGTCTGCGATGATGAAAACAGGGAAAATGAAGGGGACTTTATTTCTCTTGCTGAAAAAGCAACGCCGGAGGTCATAAATCTTATGGCCACTCACGGAAGAGGTCTAATCTGTGTTCCTATTGACGAGGCATTAGCTCAAAAGCTCGACTTACATCCAATGGTTTCCAAGAACACGGATCCAAATCGAACAGCTTTTACCGTAAGCATTGACCATAAATTTTCTACCACTGGAATTTCTGCATTTGAACGATCAGCAACGGTGTTGAGTATGGTTGACCCGGAATCAAAAGCATCCGATTTTTTAAGACCAGGGCATATGTTTCCGTTGATTGCTAAAAAAGACGGAGTCTTGAGCAGAACGGGGCATACAGAAGCAGCTGTAGACCTTGCAATTTTATGCGGTGCCAAGCCTGCTGGTGTCATTTGTGAAATCATGAATGACGATGGCACGATGGCACGTGTTCCACAGCTGCGCAAAATTGCTGATAAGCTAAACATTAAAATGATAACGATTAAAGATTTAGTAGAATACCGAAGCAACAAGGAAAATTTAGTTAAGCGGGAAGTTTAAAACAAATTTAGGAGGCATACTCATGGGTAATATTTTTGAAGGAAATTTAGTTGGCTCAGGATTAAAAGTTGGAATCGTGGTTGGACGTTTTAATGAATTCATTACAAGTAAACTATTAGGCGGTGCACAGGATGCACTTAAAAGACATGGCGTCAGTGAGACAGACGTAGATATTGCCTGGGTACCTGGTGCATTTGAAATTTCATTAATCGCCCAAAAAATGGCTAATAGCAAAAAATATGATGCTGTTATCACGCTTGGTACGGTCATTCGCGGCTCTACTCCACATTTTGACTTTGTTTGTAATGAAGTGGCAAAAGGTGTTTCCGCAATCAATTTAAGTAGTGGCATTCCTGTTATTTTTGGAGTACTAACCACAGATTCTATTGAACAAGCGATTGAGCGTGCTGGGACAAAGGCTGGTAATAAGGGATGGGATGCCGCTTCGGCTGCAATTGAAATGGCCAATTTGTGCAGAACGATTGAACTTTAAAATTATTGCAAAAATACATGTACAATTCATTTCATCTTTTCTATAATGAATTTAACAAAAAATATTTTTTATTATTAGGTGCTAAAATCTTATTGTAAGATTTTCGGCTTAAAAGAGAAGCTTGGTATAAGCCAACGCGGTCCCGCCACTGTAAATGAGAGCAACCTATATGGTGCCACTGTCGACTAAGATGGGAAGGCATAGGAAGCGATGATCATGAGCCAGGAAACCTGCCTAATTCTTGTGCGCCAATAAACCTACGAGGATGGGACGGTGTTGAAGGCTAGACTCCCTTTACTTATTGCTAGTAACCTGAATCTAATCATACCAACATCTCCATTACATAGTGGAGATGTTTTTTGTTTTTATCCAAGCCATTTTGTTTTTGCACAAGAAGATTTATTTTTTGTTACATAATATTTATTAACTGAAAGTAGGGAGAAAAATGAAGAAGTTGTATTCATTGCTGTTAGTAGTATTATTAACAGTAGGAGTTTTAGCAGGTTGTGTTGAAAAGAAAGACCAAGTGAAGGAAGAGAATAAATCCAGCGTTGAGAAGAAAACAGCGGAAATAACCTATCCAGTTACACTTACAGATGCTACCAAAACTAAAGTTATTATCGAAAAGAAACCTGAAAAGATCGTTTCACTAATTCCAAGTAATACAGAAATTGCATTTGCATTAGGACTGGACAAAGAAGTGGTGGGCGTGTCTGATTTCGATAATTATCCGGAAGCAGCGACGAAAAAAGAAAAAATCGGCGGACAGGAAATAAACTTAGAAAAAATCATTTCCTTAAAACCGGATTTAGTGTTAGCACATGCATCTTCAGCTCATAATTCTGAAGCAGGGCTTCAGCAGCTTAAAGATGCTGGAATTACCGTTTTGGTTGTTAATGATGCGCAAAATTTTGACCAAGTTTATGATTCCATTGATATGATTGGGAAAGCTACCGGTGAAACAGCGAAAGCCGATGAGATGATTAAAGGGATGAAGGATAAATTGGCCGAAATTAAAGCAAAGGCTGGGGAAATAAAAGAAAAGAAAAAGGTATTAGTTGAAGTTTCGCCCGCTCCAGAAATTTATACACCTGGCAAGAATACCTTTATGGATCAAATGCTAAGTATAATTAATGCGGAAAACATCGCAAATGATCAAGAAGGCTGGATTAAAATTGATCAAGAGGCGATGATTAAACGCAATCCAGATGTAATCCTGACTACCTATGGATACTATGTCAAAAATCCGGCGGAACAAGTTTTAACTAGAAAGGGCTGGGAAACGGTCAACGCTGTAAAAAATAAGCATGTAGTCGATGTGGATTCTGATCGCGTGACTCGCTCAGGCCCTCGGATCGTTGAAGGAGTAGAAGATCTTGCAAAGGCTGTCTATCCTGAGATTTTTAAATAATAAGTATTTAGCCTATATAATAGCTGGAATGTTCCTTGTTCTAGCTTTTTTATTAGGGATTTCAATTGGAACAGTTTCGGTTCCAATCTTAACAATTATTAAGATTTTCAGTGCGAAAGTTTTTGGGGTTATTTCATTGGAGACAATTGACCCTATGTATTCAAGTATTGTCCTTAACATTCGCTTACCTAGAGTGATTTTATCTGGTCTTGTCGGGGCTTCTCTTGCTATTGCAGGGGCAGCCTTCCAAGGTCTGCTAAGAAATCCGTTAGCAGATCCTTATACATTGGGTGTATCCTCCGGGGCGTCAGTTGGAGCGGTGTTGACACTGTTTTTCCATCTATCGATTCCTTTTATAGGTTCCTTCACATTACCATTGCTAAGTATTTTATTTTCCTTTTTAACCATCTTTTTAGTCCTTACTTTCGCCAGTAAAATAGAGCGTTCCATGAGAGTGGAAACGATTATTTTAACAGGGATAATTTTTAGCTCCTTCTTAGGGGCAATTATTTCGCTGATGATTGCGCTGACTGGAGATGAGTTGAGGCAAATTATTGGCTGGCTATTAGGAAGTGTATCGATGAGAGGCTGGGAGTACATAAAGATCATTTTGCCATTTTTTATCATTGGCTCAGGCCTGCTGATTTTTAATGCAAAGGAACTTAACGCCATGTCGTTTGGGGAAGAGCGGGCACAGCATTTAGGGGTCAATGTTCAAAAAAGAAAGCTAATTATTTTAACAGCTGGCTCTATTTTAACAGGAGCGGCGGTTGCGGTGTCAGGCACCATTGGTTTTGTCGGGCTAGTGATTCCTCATTTATCAAGATTATTATGGGGTCCCGATCACCGGCATCTCCTTCAGTTATCGATCATAATAGGAAGCGGTTTTTTAATTTTAGCTGACCTAATTTCAAGAACAATCATATCTCCTACAGAATTACCCATTGGTGTAATCACAGCTTTAATTGGTGCACCGGTATTTGCAATAATCCTGCTCCAAAGAAAAAGGACGGAAAGAAGTGGTTAAAGGATGCTTAGTGTTCAACAGATTTCCGGTGGATACTCGAGTGAAGCGGTTCTGAAAGACATTTCTTTTGATGTGGAAAAGGGAGAATTATTCGGGATATTGGGGCCGAATGGAAGTGGAAAGACAACCCTTTTGAAAATGCTTAGTGGAATTTTGCCCATCCAAAAAGGTGAGATTTTTATCAATCGGAAACGGCTGCAGGAATACAAAACAAAACAACTGGCCCAAATGATTGCCGTTCTTTCACAACATTCAACACAATCATTCTCATACACCGTAAAAGAAACTGTCTCGCTTGGCCGTTATGCACATCAAAAGGGGTTATTTCAAACCTGGAGTAATGCCGATGAAGAGGTTGTCCAGCGAGTAATGAAGCAAATTGGTGTTTCCAGATTCCAAAATAAAAATATTCAAGAATTATCAGGCGGTGAAAAACAACGAGTATTTCTTGCCCAAGCTTTGGCCCAAGAGCCTGAAATACTTTTGTTAGATGAACCCACTAACCATTTGGATTTGTCGTACCAAAAGGAATTATTAGATTTCTTAAAACAATGGACGTCAGAAAGTGGATTAACAGTCATCTCTATTTTTCACGATTTAAACCTTGCTGGGCTTTATTGTGATCGCTTACTGCTACTCGAAAATGGCAGGATAAATATCGATCATATTCCTAATGAGGTGCTTCGAGAAGATCGAATAAGGGATGTGTATCATACAGACATTCAAAAACATCCACATCCCAAAATCGCTGCACCACAGATGGTTTTACTTCCAAAAGTGAATAAGAAAGTTGTCGATTTTGACCTAGATGAGTCGATGCTGCATATTTCAGAAGAATATATCGAATTAACATCACCCATGCCATTAAGGACGATGTCATCTGGGGTGATTGGTTCGGGAACCGGATGGCACCTAACATTTGTGAACCGCCATGTTAACAAGGATTACAACTGTAGTGATCATCGTAGAGAAATGAGTTCATTTTTAAAATCAAACGGGTTTGAACCATCGGAAACTGTTGGCATGATGACCGCAGTTGTCCTCGAAGATGTAGTATACAAGCGGTTTGAACATAATAGCTTCTCGATATTTGCTGTTGTGACAGCTGGAGTAGGAAATGCGATTGATGCTTCGAAAAGTGAACAGCATACATTTGAAATGACACCAGGAACAATCAATACCTGGATTTTTGTGAGCGGCGAGCTGACAGAGGAAGCTTTTATTCAAAGTATCATGACCGCAACTGAAGCGAAGGTTAAGGCATTGAATGATCTAAAGGTAATCGATGAAGTCACCGGAACGATCGCCACCGGTACATCGACAGATAGTATCTTAATTGCTGCTACTCAAACGGGTGAAGTATTAGAATTTGCGGGTACGATTACCCCGTTAGGCAAGCTTATTAGCAAGGCAGTTTATCAGTGCACGATCGAAGCGATTCAAAAATCCAGCAAGAGGAAATGCAAATGATCGTCCATCATTTAATCTCAATCACAGTTGCCTATATTATTGACCTGTTTATTGGGGATCCACCCGATTGGCCCCACCCTGTAAGATGGATTGGAAAGATGATAACATTTCTTGAAAAACGTTGGAATAATGGCAATTCTAAGCGGTGGAAAGGGCTGGCCATGCTCCTTTTTATCTTACTCTTAGTTTTTTTCGTCGTTTTGATATTAGTTTTAATAGGATATTGGATTCATCCTGTTGTTGGAATTTTAGTAGAAGGTATAATTATTTCTACAACCATTGCTCAAAAAAGCTTAAAGGTGGCTTCTCTAGAAGTCTATCGTCCATTAATTGAAGGGGACCTTCCTGAAGCAAGGAAAAAACTATCCTATATTGTTGGCCGTGATACAGATTCCTTGGATGAGAGTGAAATCGCTCGCGGTACGATTGAGACCGTGGCCGAAAATACTAGTGATGGGGTGACGGCCCCCTTATTTTGGGCACTAATAGGTGGAGCCCCGCTGGCGATGGTTTATCGCGCAGCCAATACATGTGATTCGATGGTAGGCCACTTGAACGATAGATATAAAGAGTTTGGCTGGGCGTCTGCAAAATGGGATGATGTGATGAACTGGATTCCGAGTCGAGTAACAGGGATCATCATGCTGATAGGAAAACGTCCCTTAAGGATGCCTTATAGAAAAGCTTGGACGATTTTATTCCGTGATGCGAAAAAGCATCCGAGCCCAAACAGCGGCTGGGGTGAAGCGGCTGTCGCAGCTATTTTAGGGATACAGCTTGGCGGAATCAATTATTATAAAGGATTGATATCGAACCGGGCAAAAATGGGTGAACCCATTCAGTCCATCCAAGCGGAACATATCATCAAGGCCAATCAAATTCTTAGCAAAACGGTCTTTTTATTTTTATTATTTTTATGGATAGGGGGAATGGTCCTTGAATTGGCCGTCACATGGCTCGAATCCTCAATATTTATATGAGGCAATGGGCCTTGCACTCCCGTTACAGTTTATTGATTTTAGCGCAAATATCAACCCAATTGGCCCGCCATCAGCTTTGAAAGAAAAATGGCTGGATTTTTTTAAAGAAATTAATGTTTATCCAGATCCTTATGCAACACAGCTGAAAGAAAGGGTTGCAAAATCGGAGCAGACCCCGATCGATACAATCCTAATTGGAAATGGAGGAGCAGAGCTTATTACGCTGCTTGCCCGTATGCTTGCCGGCAAAAAAGTAGTCATCGTGGAACCAACATTTTCGGAATATGAACAAGCATGTCGGGCAAACAAATGTGAAATTGTCTACCATCAACTAGTGGAGCCCAACTTTGAATTGAATTCGGTCAATTTACACTCGAATTTGATGGATGCAGATGCTTTGTTTTTGTGTAATCCAAATAACCCAACAGGTATTTACTATCCGGCCTCTACGGTTATTTCGATCATAGAGGAATGTGAAAAGCGAGATTGCTTGGTCGTTTTGGATGAAGCATTTTTTGATTTTTTAATAGAATATGAATCAGTTGTGCCATACATAAACAAGTTTTCAAATTTAATTATTATTCGCTCGCTGACAAAGATGTTTGCAATTCCAGGAATACGCTTGGGATATTTAATCGCTCAGCCAGCGATTGTTTCGGGTCTTAGCCAGTTACAATCACATTGGAGTACCAATACCATTGCGTTATCAGCAGGGGAACTTTGTCTGCAAAATAAATTTTTTATTAAAGAGACACAGGCATATATTAGTCATGAGCGGAAAAGGCTGTTTGCCTTTTTTACACAGGAAGAATTTGTGGTTTCGTCTTCCAACGTGAATTTCTATTTATTGAAGGATCCGCATTTGAAAGATCAGTTTGCGTTGTTTGAGTTCCTCCTAAATCAAGGCATCATACCAAGGCATACCTTTAACTTTCCTGGTTTAGAGGGAAGATGGCTTCGGTTTGCCATAAAAAGTAATCAAGAAAATAATCAACTAATGGAAGTGTTGGCGAAATGGCGTCATCATCATTAATCTTCATAACAGGCGGAGTAAGAAGTGGGAAGAGCAGCTTTGCTGAGAGGAAAGCAGTAGAGATCGCTCGTAGGACAGGCTGCCATCTTACCTATCTGGCAACCGGAGTTCCTTCTGACCAAGAAATGAAGGAACGAATTGAAAAGCACCAACTTGATCGAGATTCAGCGACTTACCGGTGGAAAACATATGAACAGTCAGTTCAAATCGGGAAAATAGCTGATGACTTTAATGGCGAGGATGTTATTTTGTTGGATTGTGTCACAACTCTATTAAATAATGAATTGTTTTCTTCTGAGCAAGCGTGGGATGAACATTTTTTAGAAACGGTTAAAGAAAATGTGATTACAGGGATTACTTCGATAAAAAATCGTGCTCGGACAATAATTGTTGTCAGTAATGAAGTCTTAAACGAGCCGTTACTTGGCAATGAAATGGTTTTTACTTATGGCCGCTTACTGGGCCAAATCCATCAATATTTAGTCAAGGAAGCGAAGTTAGTGTTTTTAGTGGAGGCAGGGATTCCTATCGTAATGAAGGGAGTAACGCAATGAAAGGAATCATGATTCAGGGTACGGCTTCAGATGTAGGAAAAAGTCTAATCGTAACGGCGATGTGCCGAATACTTGCCAATGAGGGAGTAAAGGTCGCCCCATTTAAATCTCAAAACATGTCTAATAACTCGTACGTGACACAAGACGGTAAAGAAATTGGCAGAGCACAAGGGATTCAGGCGGAAGCTGCTAGAGTGGAGCCAACCGTTTGGATGAACCCTATTCTATTAAAGCCACGGTCAGATCAGCATGCAGAAATTGTTTATCTAGGAAAAGCGATCGAAACCCTTTCGGGACGAGGATATCGGGATCATTTTTATGAAAAAGGGGTAGAGGTAATTAAGAATTCTCTACATCAGCTTGCCGATGAATATGATGTAGTGGTGATTGAGGGAGCAGGCAGCCCGGTTGAAATCAATTTAAAGGACCGCGAGTTGGTCAATATGAAGGTAGCCGAATTGGCGGAGGTACCAGTTGTGCTGGTAGCCGATATTGACCGCGGCGGAGTATTTGCTAGTATTGTTGGCACACTTGAACTATTGGAGCCTTACGAAAGGCAACGAGTTGTCGGTGTGATTATCAATAAATTCCGCGGTGATATTACCCTATTTGAGGACGGAGTTCAGTGGCTGGAAGAGAAAACGGGTGTACCTGTATTAGGTGTATTGCCGTTTGTGGAAAATCATATGATTGATGGTGAGGACTCATTATCGATTCGCAGCCAATTTTCTAATCGGAATGAAGGGACAATTGATATTGCCGTCATCAACCTGCCGTTTATTTCAAATTACAGTGATCTGGAACCATTTTTATTTGAAAAAGATGTTTCGATCCGTTTGGTGAATCATGCGAGTGAGTTTGGACAGCCAGATGCCGTTATCCTTCCGGGTACAAAAAGTACGATTAGCGACTTAAAAAATTTAAAAGATAAACAGTTAGATATCTTAGTCCAAAACCACGTAGAAAATGGCGGTTATGTTGTTGGGATTTGTGGAGGGTATCAAATCCTTGGCAGATATTTGATCGATGAAGTTGGTTCCGACACTGGGATACGGAACTACAAGGTGGAAGGGTTAGGAGTGATTCCTGCTGCTACCACTTTTTATAAAGAAAAAGAAACAAATCGAGTCACTGCCCAGTATCACAAGAGGATAGAATTACCCATTCACCAGCCAATCGTAGGATATGAAATCCATTTAGGAAAGACGATATTTTCTAAAGAGGTCTGTCCGTTTATAACATTAGCAAACGGGGAAGAAGAAGGGTATTTCGCAAATGATGGTCAAATCATTGGAACGTACCTTCACCATCTATTTCATAATGATGAGTGGAGAAATCACTGGTTAAACATGATTCGGACAAGGAAAGGACTCCCTGCAGAAGAAATCCGTTCAATTAGCGACTATAAAGACAAACGATTTGATTCTATCGCAGACGAAATGAAAAGTCATCTAAAATGGGATCTGATTAAAAAGATTATCAATCAATGGGGTTCAAAAACATGACGTTCTTGAAAGGTTTCTTGATTAATATTCAATTCTTTACAGCAATCCCTATCACACTCGAGTTACCAATGGATAAAGACCATCTTAAAAAGGCAGTCCAAGCCTTCCCACTCGTTGGATTAATACAAGGGATCATTTATTCAGCGGTATTTTATCTGTGTCTTGAATATACTCCTTTTTCCCATCTTGCCTGTGCATTCTTGCTTTGGCTGGCAACGATTCTCCTGACCGGAGGAATTCATCTGGATGGCTGGATGGATGCAAGTGATGCTTATTTTTCCTATCAAGATCAAGGGAAAAGGCTAGAAATTATGAAGGATCCAAGAACGGGTGCATTTGGCGTTCTCTCCATTCTTGTTTTATTAAGCTGTCGGTTTCTATTTATGTATGAGAGTACAGCAAAGGTCGAAAATATACTATTTATCATGATTGCTGTCATCCCTTTTTTAAGTAAAACTGTCATGGGTGTTCTGTTGTTAACGGTAAAGTCAGCAAAGAATGAAGGGCTGGGCACGTTATTCCAAAGTGCGGCGAAACCGCAGGCATTATGGCTGTATCCCATTTATTTAGTTGGTGTTCTAATTCTGGTTAGTTTATTCATAAAAGAATTCTTCATAATAGGTTTATTGATTTTCGCTGCAGCCTGCTGTTTATTCCTTTTTCGTCGGAAAGCTGTGAAATGGTTCGGTGGAATTACGGGGGATGTATTAGGTGCGACTGTTGAAGGGACTGAGTTAATCCTGTGGATGACCGTGTGGTTATTGCATTATTTCGTCATGGTATAACAGAAGAAAATAGACGAAAAGCCTATCTAGGGTGGAACGATTCGCCGTTATGTCCGAAATCAAAACCTATATCGGTAACAAAAAGCTATCAGCGCTATTTTTCAAGTGATTTGCAAAGATGTACTGATACAGCGGAAATATTATTTCCAAACTCTAATCTATCCCTATTAAAAGAATTACGAGAAATAAATTTCGGTCAATGGGAAGGGAATACGTACGAAGACTTGAAAGAAAATAGACTCTATCGTCAATGGCTGGCAGATCCTGTTACGCATTGTCCGCCCGACGGTGAATCATTTGATAAGTTCACCAAGAGAGTTGATGCTGGCTGGGCTAGGTTGATTGGAGAGATTCTCGATTCTAGTTTGCAGAACGCAGCAGTAATTACTCATGGGGGAGTCATCAGATATCTTTTATCAAAATTTGCCCCACACCAAAAAGAATTTTGGGAGTGGCAGGTTAATCATGATCAGGGGTTTGAACTCATATTTGAAAAAGAATCTTTAAGGAGGGGGATGCGGTGCACTTTATTATTGGAGGTGCCTTTAACGGCAAACGGGCTTGGGTAAAGAATACCTACACTGTTTACGAGAATAAACATTGGGTCTCAGCTTATGATAACCATTCTCTCCCGTTAAATTTAATTGATTTTGGCAAGGATGTGATGATCCTTGAGGGTGTAGAAATATGGTTGAAAGATTTAACTGTGACATATGATGGCGACAAGTGTCGAGAGATTTGGAATAAATGTCTCGAGAATTGGCTTTCTTGGGAGCAGGAAGCTCTACATCGCCAATTAATTGTGATTGGGACTGATATTACAAAAGGAATTGTGCCATTGGAAGTAGAAAATAGACTGTGGCGGGATGTAACAGGATGGGCCTATCAAGATATCGCCGTAAAATCAGCTAAGGTTGACGTCATTTGGTATGGATTAAATCAAACGATTAAGTAAAGGGGAGAAGTTTCAATGAGAATTTACACAAGAACAGGTGACAAAGGAAAAACAAGTATAATTGGTGGCAGGGTAGACAAGGATGATACCCGTGTGGAAGCGTATGGAACGGTAGATGAAGTGAATTGTTTTGTCGGTCAGGCGATTCAAGAGCTTGACCCCAAATTATTCAAGGACGTGCTTGATGATCTGGAGAAAATTCAACATGAATTATTTGATTGTGGAGGAGACCTTGCTAATGTGACTGAGAAGCGAGTAATAAAGCTGCAGCAAGAATCGATTGATTACCTTGAAAAGAAAATAGATGAATATATTAAAGAGGCACCAGAATTAGAAAGGTTTATTTTACCAGGAGGATCTAAGCCCGCGGCATCGATTCATATTGCTAGAACGGTGACAAGAAGAGCGGAAAGATTAGTTGTTAAGCTAGTCAAGGCTGATTCGAAAACACCTGAATTAGCCTTAATGTATCTAAACCGCTTATCAGATTATTTCTTTGCATTGGCTAGAGTTATAAACTTCCGATTAAATGTCAGCGACGTTGAGTATGTGCGCAGTGCAAAAGTATTCAGGGATGGGAAGCGTAAGGAGGAAAAGTAGTATGAAGGGAAAAGTGGTGAGCGGGCTGGCCATGTTAACAGCATTGTCAGTTGTCGGAGCAATGATTAAAATTCCAGCCATTGTCGGCAGTGTCGCATTGGATGTTTTTCCTGCGCTATTGGCAGCAGTCCTGTTTGGAGCGAGGGCTGGAGCTGTTGTGGCTGCATTTGGTCATCTGCTATCCGCTCTAATAGGTGGTTTCCCATTGGGGCCAATGCACTTTTTAATTGCTGTCGAAATGGCATTGCTCGTTTGGATGTTTGGACGTCTTTATAAAAACAATAAGGTTTTAGCAAGTGCGCTCTTCATTATTGGGAATGCATTTGTTGCTCCCTTACCATTTATTTTTTTAATGAATGTCGGTTTTTATATAGGAATTGTCCCTTCACTGCTAATCGGCTCGGTCATCAATACAGTAATCGCACTGGTTGCAATTCCAAGGCTTTCTTCATTGGTCACTTTTGACTTAGCGAAGCGTGAAGAAAAATTATGAGAGATATTATAACCATTCCTTTTAACAATATGGACTCGCTCATTATTGCATGCGACAATAGCGGAGCCATCGGGAAGAAGGAACAAGATCTAGTTCATGTCCCATACGAAACGGTAGCTTATTTTTCGTTTAGAGTTGCCGTTATGGAATGTATAGCAGCAGGGGGGGAGCCCATTTCAGTGGTGCTCCACAACTTCTGCGGAAATGAACCCTGGGCCGAGTTAGTTTCAGGAATACAAAAAGGGCTGCATGAACTAAATTTATCGGATGTACGGATAACTGGTAGTACAGAAAGTAACTTTTCACTCATGCAATCTGCTCTTGGTTTAGTCGTTCTTGGGAAAAAGTCCATTGCTCGAACGACAGAGCTAGCTTACTCTAACCAATTGAAATTTGCAGTGGTAGGCAGGCCTCTTGTTGGAAACGAAGTGATCGAACAAAAGGATCAAGTTGCCCCTCTGTCCGTTTTTCAAATGATCAGCAAGATTCAAGATGTCATGGTCTGGCCTGTTGGTTCCAGAGGGATTTTATATGAGATCAATCAGATGTTCCCTAATAAAGAAGTGTCAAAGGAAATGGTCATCACAAACGTGGATATTTTAAAATCGGCTGGACCAGCTACCTGCTTTCTGGCTGTGTATGATCCAGGACAGGAAGAAACAGTTATAAAAACAGCAGGAAGATTTTTCAACCTATTGGAAATAAAAAAATAGCACGCATCGATTGCGTGCTATTCACCTCTATTCTTAACCTTTTCTACTAATGAATTTACGGCCTCGCCGAGCTTATATAAAGCCTTATCCAAGCCCTTTTTCCATCCAGGGGCTTGTTCTTTTATGGTTTCACCTAGTTTTTGAGCATTTTCATTTAATTCTTTGCTTATCTTCTTCGCCTGTTCATTGATTCTTAGATTTGGGGGAGCTTCCCCGGCTAGCTGTGCATTAATTGAAGAAACTTCGAATTCTTCTTTCGGAAGATGCTGAATAGACTCCTTCATCATATCTTTAAAAATTGGCACCACATTGGCCGAACTCGCACTTGGCAGGTAATGCTCTCGGTCGGTTTGGTCAAATCCTAACCAGATTGCCCCGACAAGATTTGGAGTATATCCAACCATCCATTGATCCTTCGTTCCACTGACATCCTTAAATGGTAACTGGGTCGATCCTGTTTTTCCTGCAAGTTGCACTCCAGGAATACGGGCGCGTCTACCCGTCCCGGTTTCTACTACATTTAAGAGCATCGAAGTCATTTCATCCGTGACCTCTTCTGACGTCACTTTTGTGGTTTTCGCTTCCCTCTCTGCTAAAACATTTCCAGTCGGCCCAACTATTTTAGTAATTAAGTGGCTATCTTCACGCTTCCCGCCATTTGGGAAAGCTGAAAAAGCGTTTGCCATTTGAAGGGGGGAGACCCCTTGACTCATCCCGCCAAGTGCGATTGCTAGGTTTTTATCTTCTTTTGTAACAGGGATGCCAAACCTTTTTAATGAATCGATCCCTCTATCTAGGCCAATCTTATTTAACAGCCACACAGCCGGGATATTCAGCGATTTCTCAAGTGCCTTATACATTTCAACCTTTCCAGAATATGTTTTTGAAAAATTCTCTGGTTTGTAATTTCCGAAGGTGGTTGGTTCATCGACAAGCTTGGATGAATAGTTGTATCCTTCTTCAAGAGCAGGTGTATATACTGCCAATGGTTTGATCGTTGACCCTGGCTGTGCCCGTAATTGTGTTGCTCGGTTAAAGCCTCGGAATACATGCTCGCCGCGGCCGCCAACAAGGGCTAAGACTCCCCCTGATGCTGGGTCCATTAGTACGGAACCACTTTGAACTAATTTCCCCCCTTGGCTCCTTGGGAACAAGTAGTTTTTACTATAGACCTTTTCAAGGCCAGACTGAAGATCTTGATCCAAAGAAGTGTAAATTCGATAGCCTCTTGTTAAAATTTCCTCCTGTGTTATGCCATATTTATTGATAGCTTCATTTAAAACAGCATCCACATAATAAGGGTATTTTCGTTCAACAAAGCTCCCCCCCCCGTCGTGAAGGCGAATCTTTTCTTTCTTAGCCTTCGTATACTGTGAATTATTTATCATCCCTAGTTCTTTCATTTTTGCTAACACTGTATTTCGTCTTTTCATCGCTAAATCATAGTTTTTATAAGGGTCAAGATAATTCGGTGAATGCAGTAGTCCGGCTAGCATCGCTGCCTCACTGACCGTTACATCCTCGATATTTTTATTAAAATACTTTTTTGATGCATTGCTAATACCCCAGGCACCGCTCCCGAAGTAAACCTGATTGATATACATTTGCAGAATCTCGTTTTTGGTATAAACCTTTTCGATTTTTACCGCTAAAAATAATTCCTCAGCTTTTCGCTTATAGGTCCGTTCTGGTGAGAGAAGCGCATTCTTCGTTAGCTGCTGGGTTAAGGTACTGCCACCGCCTGTAATTCTTCCCGCAAACAAATTACTGAAAAAGGCACGGGCAATCCCTTTGATATCAAAACCGCCATGCTGATAGAAGCGTTCGTCCTCGATGGCAACGACCGCATTGGGGACATACTTTGGCAAGTCCTCGATCTTTACGCCCTTCGTCCGATTGGTAGCGACATTACTAGCCACTTTTCCATTTTTATCATAAATAACTGTCGGTTGACTGAGACCCTGCTTTAATGATTGAACATTTGCTCTCATCGCGAGCCAGCCGAAATAGAGGATGGTCGCTAAAACAACCACTAAGGTCATTAATAAGAATATTTGTGTTAAATGTTTCTTTTTCCAGAAACGAACGATTTTTTCCCGAAATGGATGCAATTTCTCCATGTGATCTCCTTACTTTAAAAGAGTAATTTTTAATTCTTTTATTATAAATTTTATCGAATTAAAAGACTAGTAAAAGCCATTTGGCTATTATTATTCCCCCATGGAACAAATAAAACTTAGTTACGTCTAACAAGTAGATAAAAAAATATTTTAAATTTATGTAGGGTTCATTAAAAAAAACTTCGTCTATTAGGTGTAATGAATGGGAAACAGGAGGAAATAATGATTACGATAAAAAATTTAAGCCATGATTTTGTGATTGGAAAAAAAGGAAGACAAACAATTATTCCGGTACTAAGAGATATTTCTTTGACGGTCGAAAAAGGTGAAATTGTTACGATTGTTGGCAGGAGTGGTTCTGGGAAATCGACTCTTCTTAATCTAGTGAGTGGTTTCATTCATCCGAAAGAGGGTGAAATTTGGATCAGCGGGGAAAAGGTATCAAATTTGACTGAAACGAAATTTGCAGATTTTCGAATTAATAATCTAGGATTTATTTTTCAAAGCTTTCAATTGATTCCGAGCAATGACTGCCTTTCAAAACGTGGAGCTGCCGCTTATATTAAAAGGTATTAACGAAAAGGAACGAAAAATCCAAACGGAAGAAATGCTTAAAAAAGTTGGTCTGCTAGAGTACCAGGATCATTATCCAGGAGAATTATCAGGCGGGCAGCAGCAGCGGGTAAGTATCGCCCGTGCCTTAATTGTGAATCCCCCGATTATTCTTGCCGATGAACCGACCGGCAGCCTTGATAGTGAAACAGAGGAAGAGTTATTGAAATTCATTAAGGAATTAAATACGGATTTAGGAATCACCTTTTTGATAATCACCCATGATGACAAGGTGGCCGATATCGGCAGCCGAAAGATTGAGTTAAAAGATGGCCGCATTGTCGAGGGGGTGCTGTTATGAAGTTAAAAGATCAATTCCGCTTCGTCCGCCAGAATATGAAGAAAAATAGAACGAGAGTATTTATGACGATTCTTGCGACAGCAATGGGTTGTGCCTTCCTAATTGTTCTCGCCTCTGTCGGGTTTGGCTTACAGAAATCAGTGGTAAAGGAAATTACTGAACGCAGGGTCATTACTCAAATTGATGTCCATGGCAAAGAAACAAAAAATCAAGGGGTTTTTCGTCCTTTAAATGATAAAGATATTCAAGTTTTTGAAAAAGTTAAAGATGTCAAAGCTGTCACAAGAAGGAAAATGTTGCAACAGGAAAGCACCTATTCGATTGGGAATTATCAAGAAGCAACGCAAACTTTTGTGGCGAATTTTCCAGCAGAAATAAAATCCGGTTTTGAATTATCTGAGGGCAGGCTGCCAAAGGGAAAAGATGAAGTGGCAGTAGGGTACGATTTCCTAACTAATCTCGCAGAAAAGGATGCTGGCGATGATTTGTACGATGAAAAGGGTCAGGTTAAAGAGGAGTATCTCTATAAAGGCGAATTACTTGGCAAGGAAATTAAGTTAACGGTCAGGAAGTTTAAAGAGGGCAAACAAGTAGAAAAAACGATTCCATTGAAGGTTGTTGGCATCTCTAAAAAGCCAACGAAAGAATGGGCCGAAGATCGAAGTGTGTTTATTTCGGATGATATGCTAACGGAAATTGAGACGTTTACCGGAACACCAAAAGGGTACCAGCTCGATGCCAATGGTGAAGTACCTGTCGACCTGAATGTCAATAAAAACTCGTATGATGAAGTTAAAATCTATGCTAAAAACATGGAAGCCGTCCAAAGTATCTCTGATCAATTAAAAGACAAGAATTATGCATCGTATTCAGTGGTAAATGAATTAAAAGAGGTAAATATGGTATTTATGATTGCAAAAGCAGGACTCATATTTATTGGAACGATCGCCATTTTAATCGCTTCTATCGGAATTTATAATACGATGACGATGGCGGTGACCGAGCGGGCTCCTGACATTGGAATTATGAAAGCAATCGGGGCGAGTCCAAAAACAATTAAACGAATCTTTCTGCTTGAAAGCAGTTATATTGGGTTGATTGGTGCACTCATTGGTACAGTCGTTTCCTATGGGATTAGCTATGCGGTGAATTTTGCGATTCCATTAATTATCAAACAGGCATTTGGTCAAGAATCGGACTTAGACTTGATATTTAGCGACATTCCGCTTATTTTACCAATCATTTGTATTGTAATTTGTTATGGTGTTACGATTATCTCAGGATTTCGACCAGCACAGCGGGCAACAAAAGTTGATGTATTAAAAGCAATGCGGAGAGAAGTTTAGTTACGAGGTTATCCAATGAAATTCCGCACCATTCGCGGACAACCAATTCCTAGTCCAAGCATATGTTAATAGAAAGATTGTTTGACATAAAGGAAAGGGCTGGGGAAGATGATTAACTGGAAAGTCCGATTAAGAAATCGGAACTGGGTTATCGCGTTTGTATCTCAAATTATGATTGTTGCTCAAATGGTGTTTGCATGTTTAAATTCCTTTGGGATCATTGATTTTCAACTCACTGATGCTATTCAAAATTCTGTGTTAACCTTTTTAAATGCTGTATTTGTAGTGCTGTCTATGTTAGGAATCGTACAGGATCCAACCACCAAGGGCTATGGGGACAGTGAACGGGCATTAAAATACAAGGACCCAAAATAATCTAATGAAAACTGGCTATCTGCATACCCAGAAAGATAAAAAAATGCCTCTGATGATGAAAACCAGAGGCATTTTTTCATATCTTCAATTCTAGGACTGTTGACCTAAATTCTACATTTATTACCATAATGTCTACAATTTGCTAAATGTTTGTTAAAATAAGGATGAGAGATATGGTAAGTGGAAATTTAGGTTTGACCCTGAGTAGTACTTTTTTGTTGTTTTTGGAATAGAATTAATGATCCATGGGGAAAGGGGTCCTTAAAATGTGGTTTTGGATTACTATTTCTGCTTTATGTTTCGTCCTATTGCTGATTGTAGAGGAATTCATCTACTATTTTTGGAACCGTTATGTGTATGGTGCAAATTATGAAAGAAAGAGGAGATGGTGGGGGAGTCTGTCTGCTGTAGGTGCTATATATATACGGTTGTTCCATAAAAGAGAAAAAGAAAGATCGAATACTAATTCAGATAAGGGCTTGCCATTATAAGGTAAGCTCTTATCTTTTTTTATATTTTCATGAAAAATGAAAACCGTATTATTTTTACGTTTTAGTTAGATGAATTCCCTTTTTTCTTATTTAAATAAGCACCGAAGGAATCAATGACGAAAAACAATATAAATAATAAAACAATGATATATTCGGCTGCCTCCATTACCCTAAAAGGGTTAATTGCCTTCCAAATAATTCCTGAAATACTTGCGCCCATCAAAAGATCCAACGAAATAATTAGTATTAAGCTGCCAAATGCCAGCAGGGTCGTTACAAACAATATTTTCAACCTCACCACACCCTTAGGAATATCTTGTTTTTATTGTTCTTTTCTAAGCTGTTCCTTATTCTAACCCGTATATTTTAATTATGGTTGTATAAAAAACCACTTTCAATGGGATAAAGTGATATACCTTGGGCAATATATCCAGTATTGGGAGAAAAGAGTTCAAATAATTTTTCAGGAGGCGGATATTGTGTCGATTTTGTCTAAAATGCTCAAAAATAAACAAAAAAAGAGACAGGACGATAATTATAGGCAAAAACAAGATCCGCAAAAACCAGAAGACACGCCTATTTTAAGAGATTATCAAGAGAATATATCTCATATCTTAGAGGAAGTTGGCAATAGTTCCGATATTATCGTCCGTGAGTTTAAGATTGGTGCATATAAAGGTGCCCTCGTTTATGTTGACGGATTGGCCAATATGATCTCAATTGCTGACTATATATTAGAAACACTAATGGAAGCAAAGGTCCCCGATGAACCAGTCGATATATTTCAATTCATGCTTGATAAAACAATGGCACTAGGAAGTGTCAAGACCATTTATAATTGGAATCAAGTATTTGATGAATTGTTTTCAGGAGATACAGTTATTTTTTTACAGGGATGCAATAAGGCAATCAGCGGTGAAACCAAAGGATGGGAAAAGCGTTCGATTACTGAGCCATCCACACAACTATCGATTCGTGGTCCAAAGGATTCTTTTACAGAAACTCTTCGAACGAATACGGCATTAATTCGCCGCCGGATTAAAAGCCCTAATTTAAGAGTGGATTCCATGAAGATAGGTGCTGTTTCCCAATCTGATATCGCCATAATGTATATAACAGGAATTGCTAATGAAAAAATTGTTGAAGAAGTCAAAGAAAGGCTTAAACGAATCGATATCGATTCGGTGCTTGGTTCTGGATATATAGAGCAATTGATTGAAGACCAAACTTGGACAACATTTCCAACCACTTACCATTCAGAAAGACCGGATGTCGTAACATCACATTTACTGGAGGGGAGAATTGCTATTATTGTAGATGGCACTCCGTTTGTAGTTACAGTTCCAGCAATTTTTATTCAATTTTTCCAGGCACCGGATGATTACTATTCACGATTTGACATATCAACAGGAATTCGATTGTTAAGAATTTTAGCATTCCTTATCGCAGTTATTGGACCTTCAGTTTATATTGCTGCGACCACCTTCCATCAAGAGATGATCCCGACGACGATGGCGATTGCTATTGCCGCTCAACGGGAAAATGTTCCCTTTCCTGCTTTTGTTGAGGCATTAATCATGGAGGTTACATTTGAAATTTTAAGGGAGGCGGGGCTTAGGCTTCCAAGGGCTGTTGGTCAGGCCGTATCTATTGTCGGAGCCCTCGTAATTGGTCAGGCAGCCGTACAGGCTGGTTTCGTCTCTCCTGTAATGGTTATTGTCGTTTCAATTACTGCAATCGCAAATTTTTCCACACCCGTATTTGCTATGGCGATTGCGGCAAGATTAGTCCGCTTTGTCCTGATGGGATTAGCTACGATATTGGGCTTTTATGGAATCATGTTAGGGCTGATGTTCATGTCACTTCATTTATGTTCGCTTCGCTCGTTCGGAATTCCATACATGATGCCGCTAGCACCTTTCAACATCCATAATCAACAAGACGCATTTGTTCGCTTTCCAGTCTGGGCTATGAAAAATAGACCAATGTTTATTAGCAAGGGCAATATGAAGAGGACAGGGAAGCATCAAAAGCCTGGTCCACCTAAACCAACAGAAAATCAACCTAAAAATGGTGAAGAATGATGAAAAAATGGTTCATTATTATTTTAATCTTAATCATGTTTCTGCCGATACTGAGTGCTTGCTGGAATCAGAAAGAGTTAACTGATTTGGCCTTTGTGTTGGCACTTGGTATTGATAGGGGAGAGGACGATCTATACCATATTTCGTTCCAGCTTGTTAATCCAGCGAATGTTTCAGCTGCGCAAGGTGGAGGAGGCCAGGGGCTGCCGATAGCCGTTTATAAAAGCACTGGTAGAACCATTACTGAAGCATCTAGAAATGCAACGAAAAAGGTTTCGCGTCGTTTATATTATGCGCACACCAATGTAGTTGTTGTTAGTGAGGAAGTGGCACGTGATAGAACTCTAATGCTTAAAATGTTAGATGCCTTTGCAAGGGATCCAGAATTTAGAACAACTACAGAGCTAATTATAGCAAGAGATTCTACGGCAGAGGAAATAGTCACAACTCTGACTATTCTCGATAAACTGCCTGTTACTAAGATTACAAAGGAGATCAAATCAACTGAAGCTATGAAAGGGGAAAATATAAGTATAAGTATAGATGATCTCATTGATGGAATTGTCAGCAGTGGAAAAGAACCTATTCTAAACGGTTATCGACTAATTGGTAAGAAAGAAGAAGCCAATAAAGCAACTAATTTGCAAAAAACAACAACCGATGCTTACCTCTCAGCTGATGGCTTAGCGGTTATTAAAGACGGTGAATTGACTGGTTGGATTGAAAGTAACAAGGCTCGTGGAGTGATCTGGGTCCTAGATAAAGCGAAGAGTACCGATATAACTCTAAAGTGGAATGGTATGAAAAATGCCATTAGTATGGTGCCTATTAGGTCAAAAACCAAAGTTTCAACTATCTTTAAAAATGGAAAACCTGTAATAAATATTAAAATTGAGAATGAAGGCTGGATTAGTGAAGCGAATACCGCAATTGACTTGATGGATCCAACAATTATTGGGAAAATTGAAAAGTTAGTTGAAAAAGAAATTAAAAAGGAAATACAGTCTTCAGTAAAGGAAGCCCAGAAACTAAAGTGTGATATCTTCGGGTTTGGTGATAGTGTACATAAATCTAACCCTAAATTATGGAAGAAGCTAAAGGGGAATTGGAACGATTATTTTGCAAACCTGGAAGTGAATGTTAAGGTAGATTCTTACGTACGTCGCGAAGGAGTACGGACAAATCCATTTTGGTCAGACATTAATAAATAACGCGAAGTAAGGAGGGGGGACGATCGTACATGGAAAAGGCAAAAATAAGTGGATTCCAATTGTTCGTGCTGATTGTTTTGTTTGAAATGGGTAGTGCCATTCTTCTTGGTCTTGGTTCAGAAGTGAAACAGGACGCCTGGATAGCGATATTGCTCGGTTTAGCAGGCGGAATTCTTGTTTTTTTTATTTATTACCGATTATATATGTACTATCCTGACCTGCCCTTAACTAGTTATCTTCAAAAAATTTTAGGAAAATGGCTTGGACGGTTGATTGGGTTCTTATATATTGTCAATTTTATTTATCTTGCATCAAGGGTATTACGAGATTTTGGAGAGTTATTAACAACAACTATTTATAATAGCACTCCACTATTTGTGATCAATACTTTGATGATCCTTACTATTATCTATGGGCTCCATAAAGGGTTTGAAGTAATAGCCCGAGTTGGAGAAATTTACTTTGGAGTTGTTTACCTGACAGCGATATTAGGCATGCTGCTAATTACCTTTTCGGGTTTAATTCATTTGAGTAATCTAACCCCGATCTTAGAGAATGGATTGAAACCTGTTATTAAAACCTCTTTAACTCAAACCCTCAACTTTCCTTTTGGAGAAATGGTTGTTTTTACGATGCTGCTCCCGTTCTTAAATGATAAAAAAAAGGCCAAAATAGTCTGTGTGGGTGGGATGATATTAGCGGGAATAAATATTGCCATTACAGTGGTAGTAAATATTTCTGTTTTGGGAGTGGATCTCTTTCGTCGGTCCTCTTTCCCCTTATTAAACACAGTAGGAAGAATCCAAATTGCCGATTTTATCGAGCGTTTAGATGTATTATTTATGCTCTATTTAATCATTGGTGGTTTCTTTAAAATTGCCATTTATTATTATGCTGCAGTGGCCGGAGCTGCCGATATCTTTCAATTTAAAGATCAACGCAAGCTTGGGTTTCCAATTGGAATGCTCGTTTTATTTTCATCAATAACGATTGCATCAAATTTTGCAGAATTTATAAAGGAAGGGCTGATTTTTGTACCAATTTATTTGCTTTGGCCTTTTCAAATTATCATCCCCTCAATCTTACTAATCATTGCTTTTATTCGTAACAGGAAGAAACAAACAAGCCCGGCTTAAATAAATAACCCTTTTTAAGGGGGGGATCAATCGTATATGGAAAAGGCAAAAATAAGTACAATCCAATTGTTCGTTCTGGTCGTTTTGTTTGAAATGGGTAGTGCGATTCTTGTTGGGATCGCGTCAGATGTGAAACAGGATGCTTGGATAGCCATTTTGCTCGGTCTAACTGGCGGTATCATGATCTTTTTTATTTATTACAAATTATATATGTACTATCCTGACCTTCCTTTAACTAGTTATGTTCAAGAAATAACTGGAAAATGGCTTGGACGGTTTATTGGGTTCTTATATATAGTTTATTTTATTTATCTTGCAGCAAGGGTATTGCGAGATTTTGGAGAGTTATTAACAACCACTATTTATAATAGTACACCATTGTTTGTGATCAATACCTTGATGATCATTACTATTATCTATGGAATCCATAAGGGGTTTGAGGTCATAGCCCGAGTTGGAGAAATTTATTTTGGGGTTGTTTACCTGACTGCGATATTAGGAATGCTGTTAATTATCTTTTCTGGGTTAATTCATTTTGGAAATTTAAAACCGATTTTAGAGAATGGGTTGAAACCGGTAATAAAGACATTTTTAACCCAAACCATAAACTTTCCTTTTGGAGAAATGGTCGTCTTTACAATGCTGCTCCCGTTTGTAAATGATAAAAAGAAGGTTAAAATAGTCTGTTTAAGTGGAATGATATTAAGCGGAATAAATATTACCATTACAGTAATAGTAAATATTTCAGTATTAGGGGTAAATCTCTTTAGTCTTTCCACTTTCCCACTATTAACGACAGTAGGGAAAATTCAAATTGCCGATTTTATCGAACGTCTCGATGTCTTGTTTATGCTCTATCTAATCATTGGAGGTTTTTTTAAGATTGCCATCTACTATTATGCTGCAGTTGCTGGTGCCGCTGATATCTTTCAATTAAAAAACCAACGAAAGCTCGGGTTCCCACTCGGAATTATCGTCTTATTTGCATCAGTTACGATTGCATCTAATTATTCGGAACATATAAAGGAAGGGCTGGTTGTAGTACCTACTTATTTACATTGGCCCTTTCAAATTATCATTCCTTCCATGTTATTAATTATTGCTTTTTTCCGGAATCGGAAGAAAAAGAAAAACCCGTCGTAGTGGACGGGCTAATCACTCATTTGTCTTACACTCCTTCAGGAATCGAGCGCTGGTTGTTTTTAGGGTCTTTTTGCTTGATCGGTAATGAAATTTGAACAGAAGTCCCTTGATTTTTCTGACTATCAAAATGGATATTGCCTTGATGGGATTGAACAATCTTGAAACTAACCGTTAAACCTAACCCAGTTCCTTTTTCTTTAGAAGAGTAGAAAGGTTCGCCAATTTTCTCTAATCTTTCTTTTGAAATTCCGCAGCCATTGTCTTTAATGGAAATTAACACATGACTATTTTCTATTTGCTCTAGAATAATGGAAACCGTTCCGCCATTTTGGCTTGCTTCAATCGAATTTTTAATCAAATTGATAAACAATTGCTTGAGTTGATTTGGTTCGCATTCAATCCATATGTCGTTTTCTGGAAAAAGAGATTCAATTTGAACATTATATAAACTGGCTTCGGTGTTTAATAATGATATGACGTCCATTAATAGCTTCTGAAGATCTGCTTTGGTATATTTTAAAAGCTGAGGCTTTGCCAATAACAAAAGCTCACCAACAATGTCATTGATACGATTTAATTCGTCGAGCATAATTTGATAAAAAAATTGATGCTTCTCATCTTCCATTTGTAAAAGTTGGACAAATCCTTTTAATGACGTCAGCGGATTCCGAATTTCATGGGCAACGCTGGCAGATAATTCTCCAACGATTGATAGCTTTTCTGTCCTGCGTAGACGTTCTTCTGCATCCCTTAAGGTGGTCACATCACTGCCATAGCCAATGATCCCAGTGATATTTCCATTAATTATCATTGGAATGGAAGTACATTGTAAGATAATCCGATTCCCGTTTGCATGTGGTATATACAGCTCATACATGACCGGTTTTATTTCTTCCACAACAGTGGAAATGAACTTTGGAAGATATCGTTTATAACTTTTCGGTAATAATTGTTTTACATTTTTCCCAATTGCTTCTTCCCGTTTGAAGCCTGTAATGACATCATACTGTGGGTTTAAATTGGTAATAGTTCCGCCTAAATCCATCATATAAACAATATCTGGACTGTATTCAAATAATGACTTATATTGTTGCTGACTCTCTGCTAATTTTAAGGCCATTTCCTTTTTTTCGGTAATATCACGTCCAATGATGACCAAACCTTGTCGACTGCCATCTTCGTAAAATAGTGGTACTTTAATCGTGTCAAATATTTTTACTGATCCATCTGGAACAGGAAGGACTTCCTCTATTCGAGTGATTTCTCGGTTAATCCAAGCTTCTTCATCAGAAGTTTCACAAAATCTGAGAGCATCACCGTAAAAGTCTGTATACTCGGCTAATTCCGAATCCTTTTTCCCCCGATAATCCACATTCTCAAGCTGGAATAATTGTAAACCAAATTCATTTGCTTCAATCCATCTGCCTTCACCGTCTTTAAAGTTAACAAAATCAACCATTGAATTGATTAAAGTTGATAGACGTTTCTGATCTTCCTGGGAAACATCTAACTCCTCTTTTTTACTAATGAAGAAATAAATGAACCCTCCAGTCATGGCAACATAAAAGATCTCTTTTGACCTTAACACCAACTCAATAAGTGAAGAAGGCACATATTGTTCGATTACATAATTGGACCCATATATCCAAATAATACTTGTAAAAAAGTAGAGGATGATGATCTTTATTTTATTCATGGAAATCTCCAGTTCTCTTCAAGGAATAAAGTTTATTAAAAACAAGGAGTAGTGTGAATTTATTACTCCTTAGTCTATAGTACTAGATAATCCATTATTTTGGAATAATGTAACGCTTGAAATATTAATAACTATAAAAACTTTTACTACATTATTATCTGATTGCCTACATGGAAAAGACTTATGGAGTGTATTCCATAAGCTATCTGTTCTTCGATTTCAAGATTTTTAGAAGAGTCTTTTTCCAAGGATAACTAAATCACGTTCAATGCCATCCAGCTCAGCCACATTCGGAAGCTGTGCCCATTTTTCAAATCCAAAACTTGAGAAAAGTTTAATGCTAGGTTCATTATGACCAAAAATAAAACCTAGTAAGGTTTTGATTTGCAGACTTGGACAGGAATCGATTGCTTTTTGGATTAAATATTTACCAAGTTTCCTGCCTCGAAAGTCGGGATGAATATAGATACTAATTTCTGCTGTCGCATTATAGGCGGGCCTTCCGTAAAAAGATTGGAAACTAACCCATGCGCAAATTTCTCCTTGATTTTCTACAACCCATAATGGACGAAAGGTTGATGAATGTTCGTTAAACCATTGAACTCTGTTTTCTACTGATATTGGTTCAAGATCGGCTGTAACCATCCTACTTGCTATGGTTGTATTATATATATCAACAATTGCAGGCAAATCACACATATCGGCATCTCTAATCGTAAAGTCATCAAACATGTCATGTTCCACTCCCGTTTTTTTCTTATTAGATTTTATGATATCTTTTGGAACAAACATTATCAATATTGTAATAACAAATTACTTAGAAAAAGAAAAACCTTTTCTCGAAATTGCTATTCGAGAAAAGGTCATTTCTAATGACAGTAATTGTTTATGCTGCCATTACTCGTTTCTTTGCCTAAGCCTTACCAACGGTGGGCCTTGGCATTGCTCCTTAAGATGATCGTGTTGTGCGTCACTTGAGTTTGCCCATTCACTTGTGAATTTTGACGTTTTGGACGCGTCGTATGGTGGTGAAAGAGCTCTGAGTGCGGATCTAAATGGTCTTTATAACTCATCTAAAATCACCTCATCAAAGGATTTGAAACGACGATATTCTAATGAATATCACCATTATCTTTTGTAAATTGAAAGGAAATTAGTCGCCAAAAATGAATTTTTTAACGGATTTATTTATTCTCACAAATGTGAAATCGCTTTAAAACACATCTGAAAAGTCCTTTAGTGAAGTAGCTAGAGAATTTTTTTATTAGGAAAATATTACCTTGTATTATCTGAAAGTTCGGAATAAAATAAAGTTAACATACCAACCGGTAGGTATGCCTGCGATTTATAAATTAACGGCATTAAACTTGATGTTTAGAATAAGAATGGAGTGAATGGTATGTATTTACGATTGACTGATGAACAAAAAATGGTCCAAAAAACAATTAGAAGATTCGTAGAAAAAGAACTGATTCCTCTTGAAAACGATGTACTTCGTAATGAACGAGAAGGTAAACCGAGTCTTCCTGCAAGTAAACTAAAAGAGCTGCAACTAAAAGCGAAGGAAGCAGGTTTTTGGGGAATTAACACTCCAGAGGAATATGGTGGTGCAGATCTTGGTCAAATGATGATGGCAATTGTGTTAATGGAAGTGTCAAAAACCTTTGTCCCATTCCAGTTCGGCGGTGGTGCAGATAATATTCTTTACTATGGCAACGAAGAACAAAAGAAAAAATACTTACTTCCAACAATAAATGGTGAGAAAAAGTCCTGCTTTGCAATGACAGAGCCAGGTGCTGGTTCTGATACCAGAAATATCAAAATGACAGCTGTGAAAGATGGCAGTGAATGGGTTCTAAATGGTGAAAAAACGTTCATTACCGGCGGAAACGAAGCGGACTTCGTTATGGCGATAGCGATTACGGATAAGGAACGACATCAATCAACACAAGGCCGCGAAGGGGTTACATGCTTTATTGTTGATCGCGATATGGGCTGGAAATCAGAGTATATACATACAATGGGAGAATGGGGTCCAGCCGGCTTAGTATTCGATAATGTCCGTGTTCCGGAGGAAAATATTCTGGGTGAATTACACAAGGGGTATAATCTCGGTCTCGAGTGGATTGGGTTTGCACGCTGGGTTGTTGGGGCAAGAGCAGTCGGTGCCGCTGAACGCTTGCTGCAAATGGCGATTGATTATGCCAAGGAACGGGTTACATTTGGGAAACCTATTGCTGAAAGACAAGCAATCCAATGGCAAATCGCAGATTCTGCGGTTGAAATTGAAGCAGCAAGATGGCTAGTCTTGAACGCTGCCTTTACTCTAGATCATGGGGAAGATAATCGACACGTAGCATCGATGGCAAAATTATATGGTGCAAATATGGGCAACAACGTCGTTGACCGTGTCCTTCAAATTCACGGTGGGATGGGGTATACAAGAGAATTACCAATTGAGCGCTGGTATCGTGAAGCAAGACTATGGAGAATTTACGACGGCACAGACGAAATCCAACGAATGATTATCGCACGTAACCTGATTAAAGGTCATGTGAAGATTGGTCAATACGTATAATCATTGTCTCTGTTATATTTCGATGTTCAAAATAAAGTCGTGAAGAGACATATTTATTGTATTTGTAAGGTCCAGACGATTGGCAACAGAAATCAAGAAAAACAAAGAAAAGTGTCTCCAATGAGGGTTATTGACAACAGAAATCAGGGGAAAACAAAGAAAAGTGTCTCCAATGAGGGCTATTGGCAACAGAAATCAGGGAAAAACAAAGAAAAGTGGTTCCAATGAGGTTTATTGACAACAGAAATCAGGGAAAAACAAAGAAAAGTGTCTCCAATGAGGGTTATTGACAACTAAATCAAATGAAACTATAACATAGCCACAATTTAAATGTAAGCGCAATCTATAAATTTATTAAACTCAGGAGGAATAGAAATGGCAGGCAGATTTACGGGAAAAGTTGCTTTTGTTACGGGTGGAAGCCGTGGAATCGGCAAAGGGATTGTCGAGCTTTTTGCACAAGAAGGAGCAAAGGTAGCTATAATTGATTTGAACGAAGAGGCGTTAAGTGAAACAACTAGTGAATTAAAAGAAAAAGGTTATGACGTTTATTCAAAGGTTGCAAACGTCGTTGATGCCGAGCAGGTTGAAGATGCAATGAAAGAGGTTTATGAGGCATTTGGCTCCGTAGATATCCTCGTGAACAATGCTGGGGTAATCCGCGATAATCTATTTTTTAAAATGACCGATTCAGATTGGCAGACCGTTATGGATGTGCACTTAAAAGGATCATTCAATGCAGCCCGAGCTGCACAAAAATATATGGTCGAAAATAAATATGGGCGTATCATCAATATTTCTTCGACATCAGCACTTGGAAATCGCGGTCAAGCCAATTATGCGGCGGCAAAGGCCGGCTTGCAGGGCTTTACAAAAACACTCGCAATTGAGTTGGGAAGATATGGGATTACAGCAAACTCAGTGGCGCCAGGATTTATTGAAACGGAGATGACAAAGGAAACCGCTGCCAGAATCGGCATTCCTTTTGAGCAATTAATTCAATCAAGTGTGGCACATATTCCAGTCGGCAGAAGTGGCAAGCCAGAAGACATTGCCAATACAGTAGCCTTCTTTGCTGATGAAAAATCGTCTTTCGTGAATGGCCAAGTAATTTATGTTGCCGGCGGACCAAAATGTTAATTAGGTGAGGTGAGGATGAATTGTTTAAAGACCAGATAGGCAAACAATCAAACAAGGTTAAAAATGAAGTTGAAAGAGGAGCAGTCAAAAAATTTGCGGAGGCGATTGGTGACCTTCATCCCATTTATTTTGATGAAGAAACTGGAAGAAATTCAAGAAACAAAGCCAACATTGCACCTCCTACCTTTCCAAGAACTTTTGATTATGGGGTCACCGAAGGATTAAATCTTCCCAATAAAGGTCTAATCCACGGGGAACAAACATTTCATTACGAGCGGCCATTAAGGGTTGGCGAAACAATTTACTGTTATTCCAAAGTAAAAAGCTACTTTGAGAAAAAAGGGAGCTTTGGGAAAATGGGATTCCTGGTTGTGGAAAATTACGGTGAGGATCTATCCGGCGCTTTAATTTTTAGCTCATCCTCAACGATTGTCATCTCTGAAGCTGTGAGGAAGGTGTTGGCACAATGAGTACTCTTACTGAATTACAAGTTGGAAAATCGGTCAAAGAAATTCAATTGGAGCCGGTTTCGCGTCTTGACTTAATCAAGTATGCGGGTGCTTCAGGAGACTTTAACCCAATACACACGATTGATGATGAGGCGAAAAAAGCGGGATTACCAGGAATAATTGCCCATGGAATGTGGACAATGGGGAACCTTGCAAAGCTTTTTACTACTTATTATGACGAAGGCTTCATACAGGATTACTCGATCCGTTTTAAAGGAATGGTATTTTTAAATGATGTGATTACACTGAAAGCGACACTGAAAGAAAAGCAGGAACAAAATCTGCGCTTTACGGTCCAAGCAGTCAATCAACAAGGAAATGAAGTATTAAAAGGTGAGGTAGTCTATCACCAATATTGATTACATGAAGTATATTTAGACCCGGCACCAAGAAGAAAAAACCTTCTTGCTGCTGGGTTTATTGTTATCAAGTCGGATGTGAATAATATGAAAATTTTGGTATTATAACAAATATCTACATACCAACTGGTTAGTATTTAGTGGTTGTCTATAAAGGGAAGTGCAGGAAGCTTTTCACCGGTTTCGGTGGTAACGGGCTCAATGATGCATTTAATAGGAGGAACGATCAATGAATGTGAAAGAGTTGTTTGATTTAACGGGAAAAGTAGCTATTGTAACAGGCGGCGGCAGGGGACTTGGCCAGCAAATTGCTGAAGGCTTTGCGGAAGCAGGTGCAAATGTAGTGGTTTGTTCAAGAAAATTGGAAGCCTGTGAGGAAGTAAGCGAAGGCATAAAAAGACTGGGTGTGGAGAGTTTTGCCTTAAAATGTGATGTCACCAGCCCCGAAGATATCAAGAATGTCGTCAAGCGGACGATTGAACGATTTGGGAGAATCGATATTCTCGTAAATAATAGCGGTGCCACTTGGGGAGCACCAGTCGAGGAAATGCCGCTCGAAGCTTGGAAAAAGGTCATGGATGTCAATGTTACTGGTACCTTCTTAATGTCACAGGCGGTTGGAAAAGTGATGCTCGAACAAAAATCAGGAAAAATAATTAACATTGCATCAGTGGCTGGTTTAAAGGGCAGTAATCCAAAGTATATGAATGCAATTGGCTACAACTCTAGTAAAGGGGCTGTGATTACTTTTACTAAAGATTTAGCTGTTAAGTGGGGACCTAGTGGCATATATGTAAATGCGATTGCCCCAGGTTTTTTCCCGACGAAAATGTCAAAAGGGCTGCTTGATCAAGGGGGAGAAGCCATTCTGGAAGGGACACCATTAAGGAAATTTGGTACCGATAATGATCTTAAAGGCGTTGCCTTATTCCTAGCTGCACCAGCTTCGGACTTTGTGACGGGAGACATCGTGGTTGTCGATGGAGGGGCGCATGCGATGTAAATATTATCACCAAAATGAGATTCGCTGATTGAATTAGCAGATTCGCCCATAAAACCGTGGGATTCGCCCATAAAACTAAGAAATTCGCCCATAGAATTGTAGGATTCGCCCATAGAACTGAGGAATTCGCTGATAAAACCAGAAATTTTGCTGATAGAATCCTATTTTTCAAAAAAGATGAATCCTAACAGGGTTATTTAGATAGAAAGAACAGTAAAATATCCTAAAATTACTTGAAATTCAATTAAAAAGTTCAACATTCAATATTCCAAGGGGTGAAAGCGTAATGAAAAGAGATGCGGTCATCGTTTCAGCCGTCAGAACTGCGATTGGCAGACAAGGAAGTGCTCTTGCAGGTGTTCCTGCCCACGTATTGGGGGCAGAAGTTATTAAAGAAGTAGTTAAACGCGCCAATATTAATCCGGAATAATAGAAATGTCTTGTCAGGCGGTGGAAATATCGCTAGATTAACAGCCTTACAGACGGGGTTATCGTTAGATTTGCCAGGAATAACAGTAGACCGTCAGTGGGGTCAGGACTGAATGCTATCAATCTTGCTGCCCAAGCAATACGTGCCGGGGATGGGGATGTCTATATTGCTGGCGGGACAGAAAGCATGAGCCGGGCCCCTTATTTCGGATGGACCTTGAAAAAGTAAATAAAAACGGTGGAGCTATTGCCCACGGACATCCACTCGGGGCAACAGGTGCCATCCTCGTCACAAAAAGCAATCTATGAATTAAAACAATCAGCTGGAAAATATGCCCTGATCACCGCCTGTATTGGAGGCGGACAAGGAATTGCAACAATAATCATTGGTGTCAGGCACCAGATGGTAGCGGAAGCAAAAATAAGCTTCAGTAAATTATCTCAACAGGGGGAGTGAGCCAATCTTGGTAAGCTCCCTGCAACTTAATCATATTTATTATGAAAAAGAAATATAGTTTTGATAGTGCTTAGGTCGTTCCTCCTGTCAAAAAGTGATAGTTAAAAAATGTTTTAGTAGGGAGGGGTATTAAATTGTTTAGAATTGTACCGCTTGAATTAGAAACCCATTTTGCTGAGGGTACGGTCAATGCCTTTTTGGCGATTGGTGATTCAGTTACGTTAATCGACACGGGTAACCCAGGTAAAGTGTCCTTTCAACAACTCAAAAGTAAACTACATAAGCATGGCGTTACATTGAAGGATATTGATCAGATTGTCCTTACTCACATCCATATCGACCATGCGGGTGCAATTCCTTACATTTTGGAAGAAATAGATGTGCCAATCTATGTCCATGAACAGGCGAGAGGTTCGATTAATGTTGGTGTGGAAGAGTATCGGCGAGTGCAGGCTTTTTTTCACAAGTTTTTAACGAACTGTGGTGCCGATCCATTCATTCACATCATCGAACGGCCATTTAACGAGGAAAAGTGGCGGAATATTACCTATCTAAATGAAGGTGATGTTATTCCTTTAGGTGGAAAGAGGTATGAGGTAATTCATGTTCCCGGCCACAGCCAATCTGATATTTTACTATGGAACCAAGAAACAGGCGATACCTTTGCCGGCGACCATTTATTAAAGTCTTTTTCCGTGAATGCCTTTATCGAGCCACCTAATCCCGGCGAGGTCAATCGTCCGAGGCCGTTAATGCAATACCGAGACTCGCTTGAAAAAGTAAGCCGACTGCAGTTGGAAATGATTTACCCAGGTCACGGCGAGGCATTTAGTGATCATTTATCCTTGATCAAAACAAGATTACTAGAACAGGAAAAGCGCTGTGAACAGATTCTAGCGATTCTTTCAACAGGAGGAAAATCCATCTATGAAATCTGCAGGCAAATGTATCCACGATTGCAGGGGAATACCGTGTTCTTAGGATTATCACAAATTCAAGGCCATTTGGATTTACTTGAAGAAAGACAGCAGGTTAGTTATGAGCAAAAAGATTCAGTTGTTATTTATCGTTCGACCTAGTAATAGTGGTAGTCCTATACCTTCGGGTGTTTTATAAGATTTTTAAAAAGGGAGCGGATGTTGTGAAGTTGAAAGACCTGCTGGAAACAAATATCGCCGAGTATGGTGAGTATCCTTTTTTATTTTACAAAGAAAAGACGTTCACTAATATTGAAACGAAGCAATTCTCGGACCAATTTGCATGTGGTTTGCGAAATCTTGGAATTGCTAAGGGTGACAGAGTAATAGTTTGTATGCCCAATTGTCCAGAGGTCCTCTTTGCCTATCAGGGAATTACCAGAGCAGGAGCAACGATTGTCCCTGTTATGTTTACTTTGCATCCAAAGGAGCTTCACTACATAGCACGAAATTCTGGCGCAAAAGCAGTAATTACCTCCTCCGCAGTAAGGAATAATGTTGAAAGTTCATTTGAAGGATTACCGGCTAAACCACAGTTAATTGTTGTTGATCTGCCATCAGACGAACGTGCGAAAAACTTTTATGACGTGTTTGTCCCCGCCGAAAATCAACTTGTCGATGGTGTGAACTCAGATGATACAGCAGTCATTCTATATACCTCAGGTACGACTGGAAATCCAAAAGGGGTGCTATTAACCCATAAAAACTTATATTCTAATGCCGAGAATTCAGCAAAACATAATGAAACAGAGCGGGGCACAACACTTGGAGTCCTGCCGCTTGCTCATGTATATGGCTTAACGATTTCGAATATTTGCTTTCTAACAGGCAGCTCTATCGTTATTTTTTCAAGCTTTGATACACAGGAGGTATTTAAAGCGATTGAAAAACATCAGGTTAAGACGTTCTCAGCTGTTCCCGCGATGATTCATGCCTTAGTATCTTATCCACATGCCGACCAATATAACATCACCAGTCTTGAATCAGTCGGATCAGGTTCTGCACCGCTGCCAGTTGCCTTATTGCACGCTTTTGAACAAAAATTTGGCGCAAAAGTGTATGAGGGCTATGGGTTATCAGAGGCTGCTCCGGTTGTTACTGCTCATCGCAAAGGAATCGAAATAAAACCTGGCTCTGTTGGGATCCCGATTCCTGGGGTAGTGTTGAAAATCGTCGATGAAAATGGCGAGGAAGTTCCTGTTGGTGAAGTGGGTGAATTAATCGTTCGCGGTTATAATGTCACGCCTGGCTACTATCTAAATGCCGAAGAAACCAACCGTGTCTTAAAAGATTCGTGGTTATTTACCGGGGATATGGCCCGGATGGATGATGAGGGCTATGTCTATATCGTTGACCGAAAGAAGGATTTAATTATTCGCGGCGGATTTAATGTGTATCCTCGTGATGTCGAAGAAATATTAAATGCTCATGAACAAGTTTTTGAGGCAGCGGTTGTTGGTATTCCCGATGAACGAATGGGCGAAGAAATGGTTGCCTGTGTCGTGAAAAAACCCGGTGCAAAAGTAACGGAAGATGATTTAATTCACTTTTGCCAGGACCATTTAGCAAAAAACAAAACACCACGTAGAATCGTTTTCCTAGAGGCACTGCCAAGAAATGGTGTCGGGAAAATATTAAAGACGCATCTCCGCAAGCAAGCATCAGAAATTGTAATCAAACCGTAAAAGAAAAAAGGAGGAGAACATATATGGAAAAAAGAACCATATTAACAACTAGCTGTCGAGGTTTGCTTGAAGATTCTTTCCCGTACCGCTTATTCCAAAAAGCAAAACGGTTAGGAACCTGGAACCCAGCAGATATTGATTTCAGTCAGGACCAAAAGGACTGGAAAACACTAAATGCGGAACAACAAGAAGATATCTTGCGGCTTATTTCTCAATTTCAAGCTGGTGAGGAAGCGGTTACATTAGATCTTCTTCCACTGATCATGGCGATTGCGAAAGAAGGGCGCCTTGAGGAAGAAATGTTTTTGACGACCTTTTTATTCGAGGAAGCGAAACATACAGAATTTTTCCGTCTAGTTTTGAATGCAATCGGGGAGCGAGGGGACTTATCTCACTTTCATACCGAAACCTTTCAGAAGATTTTCTATGAGATTCTCCCAACAACAATGGAACGGCTGATTTCCGACCAATCCCCAGAAGCGATCGCCGAGGCATCGGTAGTGTACAACATGTTTGTTGAAGGAGTATTAGCAGAAACCGGTTATTATTCTTTCTATCAAACATTAGAAACCGCGGGTATCATGCCAGGATTGCTTGAAGGTGTTGGTAATTTAAAAAAGGATGAGTCCAGGCATATTGGCTATGGGACTTTCCTTTTGCAACGGTTAATTTGTGAACATCCACATCTCTTTGATTTTGTGGCAGCCAAGATGGGCGAGCTGACCCCATTAGCGATTAGGCTAAATCAAGAAGGCATCGCAGGAAGGGAGGTTAGTGCATTCGACGGGAATCCTGCAGATATCATGAACTTTACCTTAAAACAACTCTCAGTCCGAATGGAAATCTTAGCGCGTGCACAAGGCAAAAAAATCGAAGAGATTTATAGATACACAGATAGTGACTTAGGAGTGCTATAAATGATTTTAGAAAAGGAGGATTTTCATGACAGTAAAGGTTGAAGTTCAAACATTTCCCCACTTTATTAACGGAAAGTGGGAGCCAGCTTCCAGTCAAGAAACGTTTGATGTATTGAACCCGGCAAATGGTGAACTTGTAGCTAGAGCAGCAAAAGGAACTACGGAAGATGTTGACCGTGCTGTAAATGCGGCCCGTGAGGCATTTGATCAGGGTGACTGGAAAGACATGAAGCCAAAAGACCGAGCCAAGGTGTTATATGCGATTTCCTATCAAATTGCCGAACATGCCGAGGAGCTAGCATACTTAGAAGCGATTAGCTCAGGTGGAACGGTACGCCGAATTGGCAATAGTGATATTTTGCAAATGGTTGACTTGTTCCAAACATTGGCCAATTTTACGGTTGAGTATCCATTCTCGGAAACACTGCCAGTGCCGCCATTGCCAGGACCGGCACATAATTTTATTTGGCGTGAACCAATCGGTGTATGTGCAGCGATTACTCCTTGGAACTTGCCAATGGTGATTGCTACCTGGAAGATTGCTCCGGCACTGGCGATGGGGAATACAATTGTGATCAAGCCAGCCAGCTACACGCCGCTGTCCACTTTGAAGTTAGCAGAAATTATTTCAACCGTGGTCCCTTCAGGTGTAATTAACGTTGTCTCAGGTTCTGGTGCGGAAGTGGGCGAAGCTTTAGTTAACCACCCCAAGGTCGATAAAGTGGCATTCACTGGTTCGACTGAGGTTGGCAGACGAATTATGGGAATTGCTGCTGGGACGATTAAGAAAACCACACTAGAACTTGGTGGAAAATCACCTAATATCCTTTTAGAGGATGCCGATCTTAGTATTGCTCTGCCTGGAAGTCTATTTGGAGTATTTCTCCATTCCGGTCAGCTTTGTGAATCAGGGACGCGTTTATTTGTACCAGATAAGCTGTATGACCAAGTGGTTGCAGGTTTAGTTGCTCTCACAAGTAAATTAAAGCTTGGGAATCCACTTGATCCGACCACCGATCTTGGTCCAGTAATCTCGAAAAAGCAAAAGGAAACCATCCTTTCCTATATTGAAGCAGGTAAACAAGAAGGCGCGACCCTTGTCTGTGGTGGCAAGGAAGTTAAGGTTGATGGCTGTGAGGAAGGACATTTCATCGAACCAACGATTTTTACAAATGTCACCAATGATATGAAAATTGCCCAGGAAGAAATTTTCGGCCCAGTCCTCTGTGTGATTCGTTATTCTGATCTGGACGATGCGATTCGAATGGCCAATGATACGATTTATGGCTTAGCTGCAGGAGTTTGGACACGTGATGTCAATAAAGCCTACGCGGTGGCTAGAAAACTGCAGGCGGGCGTGGTCTGGATTAATGACTGGCATATGCTCAGAAGTGATGCCCCGTTTGGCGGGTACAAACAAAGCGGAATTGGCAGAGAAATGGGACAGCAATCACTCGATGCCTATACCCAGGTAAAGCATGTCCACACATCGATGTCGCCTGAACTAGATCGACGCAATTGGTATGGAATTCTGTTTGGCCAAAACTAATGAAGAGGTGAGGATGAAAATGAAAACAACCTTATCACAGTTTATGTTACGTACGGGTATATACAGCGGTTCAAACTCAAGGGCGATGGTCCCGAGTCTTTTTGCTGGTCTGGGTGCCAAACGGGTGCTCCTTTTAAGTGATAGAGGACTAGAAGCAGCAGGAATTGTTGAAAAAGTGACCGATATTTTTTCGCTGACAGGTCATGGCTCTGGCCCAGAACTTGTCGGTCAATTTCTTGATATCAAACAGGATGCCGAAAGCAGCTGCATCAATGAAGCTGTCCGCTATGCAAGAGAAATAGGTGCAGATTCCTTACTTGCCGTTGGCGGGGGCAGTGTTCTGGATACCGTAAAAGGGGTAAAGTATGCGCTCCACAAGGGATTGACAGATATAAAAGAGGCGATCCCTGGCGGTTTGTTGTACGAGTCATTCCCAAAAGCAAATTACATACCGATTCCCCATATTGCCATTCCGACTACCGCGGGAACCGGTTCAGAGGTATCACCGATTGCCGTTATTTTTAATGAAGAAATTCAAATGAAGACGAATATCATCAATCCGTTTATTAATGCCGATATGGCGATCTTGGATCCAGATTTAACCGTCGGACTGCCACCAGTCATTACGGCATTTACTGGATTTGATGCCTTAACGCATGCCATCGAGGCGCTCGCATCACCAACCGCAACAGGTCTAACCGATGCCTATGCTCTACATGCAATTCGCCTTATTGAAAAAAATCTACCAGTTGCCGTTGTTGATGGTTCGAACCTTGATGCCCGCATGGATTTATTGCAAGCTAGCTTAATGGGGATCACAGCTTTCAGTTTCGCCTTAAATGCGATACCTGTTCACAATATGGCTCACGCGTACGGGGCCTTGTTCCGAATTCCACATGGCTTAGCAAATGCAGTCTTTTTGCCGGTGGTCATGGAATTGGTACCTGATTTATATCTGCCAAAGGCTGCTGAATTGGCACAAGCCTTGAACGTGGATGTAAAGGGTGATACCCCGCAAACGGCATTAGCAAAAGTGATTGGGAAAATTAAATTGCTTCAATATAAGGTAGGATTACCGGCTGATTTCAAGCAATTCAACATTAGCGAAGAGGCACTCCAGATGGCGATTCCAGCGGTCATGAAGGACCCAGCTGCATTAAGCTTCCCAATGCCAAAAGAATTAATTGCGGCAATTGGGCAAAAGGTTGTTCCCTTGCCGGTGAAATAGATTTTTAATGTGACCCAGCCAACGCGAAGACAAGCTGGCTGGGTTTAATAAAATGCTGAATTTAGTTATACATACCAAAGGAAGAACCTAGTCGCCAGTAAAAAGAGGCCATCCGCCAGTAAGAGGAGTCCATCCGCCAGTAAGAGGAGTCCATCCGCCAGTAAGAGGAGTCCATCCGCCAGTAAAAGGAGCCATCGGCCAGTAAAAGGAGGTTATCCGCCAGAAAGGGTTGAAAATATGAAAATTACATTTAAAAGATTAACAGAATGCACCATACAAGATACAATAACGGCTTGGAATCAGGGGTTTGAAGGTTATTTTGTGCAAATGGAAATGACAGCCGAATTGTTTTTTAACCGATTGGTTAATGAAGGATTATCTTTGAAGCACTCTTTAGTTGCTTTTGATGGAGAAGACCCTGTAGCGATTGTATTAAATGGATTTCGTGTAATTGACGGAAAAAAAGCTGCATGGAATGGCGGGACAGGAATCGCCCCCAAATACCGTGGAAGGGGTGTGTTAAAGCTTTTAATGAAGGCAGCCATAAAAGTTTACTCCGAAGAAGAGGTCGAGATTGCCACACTTGAAGCCATTAAGGAAAATGAAAGGGCCATTCGATTATATAAAAGTCATGGCTATGAAATAATTAATTCACTTGTTTATCTAAATGGGACCATAGCGTTTGATCATACTCCCATTGCCTTTAAATCTATCCGGCCCGAGCAACTGCCAACTTTCCATTTTTATAATGAAAAGGTTCCATGGCAATGTCAGTGGCAGAGTGTTAAGTCGGGTGAAACACAGATCTATTTCGACAGTAATCAAAAGCCATTAGGATATTCATTATATAAGAGAGTGTGGAACAAGGACGGGCAACTGGAAAAAGTAATTTTATATCAGCTTGAACTATTCAATGACATTAAAAAGGAAACGATAAAGTCTATTTTCACTTCTATATCTGGAGAACATCAAAAGCCCGTCAACTTCATGACAATTAATTCCATATTATCAAATCCTGTTATCCCATTCTTACTAGATTTAGGTTTTGAGAAAAAAACAGAGCAAGTCCAAATGATAAAAAAAATGTAATTAAAAAAATTTTTTTGAATCCTAATTCATAATATTATATAATTTTCGTTAGGGCCATTCTCAGGTAGATTGGGCTTGACCTACATAAATTCATCGGATTAGGAGAAATAAAATGGAAAAAGTACTTATTTTCGGTCATAAAAATCCTGACACAGATACGATTTGTTCTGCTATTGCCTATGCAGACTTAAAAAAACAATTGGGTATGGATGTTGAACCAGTGCGCTTAGGACAAGTAAATGGTGAAACACAATATGCACTAAACCAGTTTAATGCAGAGGCTCCACGCCTTGTTGAAGCAGTTTCAAGTGAAGTAAACGCGGTCATCCTAGTTGATCACAATGAGCGCCAGCAAAGTGCAAATGATATCGCTGAAGTTCGTGTATTAGAAGTAATCGATCACCACCGGATTGCTAACTTTGAAACAAGTGATCCGTTATATTACCGCTGCGAGCCTGTTGGGTGTACAGCAACGATCTTAAATAAAATGTACAAAGAGAACAATAAAGAAATAAGCAAAGAAATTGCCGGATTAATGCTTTCTGCGATTATTTCTGATTCATTATTATTTAAGTCCCCAACTTGTACGCCAGAAGACGTGGCAGCAGCACGTGAGTTAGCTGAAATTGCTGGTGTCGATGCAGATGCATATGGACTTGAAATGTTGAAAGCTGGAGCAGATGTTCGCGACAAATCAATTAACGAACTGCTAAGCCTAGATGCTAAAGGATTTGAAATGGGCTCAAGTAAAGTAGAAATTGCTCAAGTCAATGTGGTTGATACAGCAGATGTGCTTGCTCGTCAAGAAGAATTAGAAGCGGCGATCTCTACGATTATCGAAGAAAAGAACTTAGATTTATTCCTGTTTGTGGTAACTGATATCTTAACAAACGATTCAGTTGGTTTAGCTTTAGGAAGCAAAACAGCTGCAGTAGAAAAAGCTTATAATGTTACCCTTTCAAATAACACAGCTACCCTAAAGGGTGTTGTATCACGGAAAAAGCAAATCGTACCTGTGTTGACTGATATTTTTACTAAAGGGTTATAAGATAGACCGTCCATGGACATTTTCATGGACGGTTTTTTCTATCCCTATTGGCATTAACACCATTATTCACATTTATTCCGAATAGCGTCTTATATGGATTTCATCCATTTGTACTTGTGTCTGTTTTATTTATCATGGTCGGTGTTTATTTTTTAAATTTGAAAGGTCGGAACCCGCTGACTCCATTTCTTGAATTAAAAAAAACTAGGAATTTATTGGGGATCGCATCAGCAGTTGTGTTTGGAGTTAGTATGGTGCCTTCGCAGCAGTTACTTGTTCATGGATGGGTAAATCCAGTGACGCTTTACTTCTATCGAGCCTGCGGTATTGCCCTAATTACCTATCTAGTTTACCGTCCAAAGGTGTGGTTTCCGAGCCTGCATAAACATCTAAGTTTACGCGGAATTACGGTAATCATCCAATGGATTTGTCTTTTTACTGCCTCAAAATTTGCCGATGGAACACTTGTTGTGTCACTCGCTTTCACTTCACCGTTATTTGCTGTTTTCCTAGCATGGTATTATTTTAAGGAGCAAATTACGCCCGCAAAGCTAACTGCTTGTGTGATTACAATCTTAGGTATTATTATTACAGTCGTATAAAGGGAACAATGAACAAAGGAGGGATGAACAGTGAAACGAATGCACTTGACCACCATGTTCTTGGCTGGTCTGCAATGGTTATTTTTCATGTTTGCAAATACTGTGGTCATCCCGTTAACTATCGGGGATGCCTTTGACTTATCATCTGTTGAGGTGGCTAGTGCACTGCAAAGATCATTTATCTATACAGGGACAGCCTGTATCCTGCAAGCTGTTTTTGGGCATAAATATCCACTTATGGAAGGACAATCTGGCTTGTGGTGGGGGGCCATCCTAAGTCTTTGTGCTTCAGCTTCTTCAGCTGGAATCAGTTTGACTGAAATAGGGGGTGGTCTTGCGCTTGGTATTATTATTTCAGGCGCTTTAGTTATCATTCTCGGAGCTTTAGGAATGGGACAGGTGTTAGAGCGGTTATTTACACCCGTAGTTATGAGTACCGTGCTTTTTCTGCTCGCGAGCCAGCTTATTGTCATTTTTACAAAAGGGATGCTCGGATTGGGAACAGCAACTCAGATTGATATACCAACAGCAGGATTATCGGTCCTGTTAATTATACTCGTTGTATGGATTAATCTTAAGGGGCCTGGAGTGATTCGGAATTTTTCCATCCTAATTGGGATTGTAACTGGGTGGGTGGTTTACGCACTATTTTTTCCATCAACCCCAACTAATCCGAGTACATCAACGGAACTTTTTCAGTTATTTCCTTGGGGGAAACCTAGTTTTAGCTTTGGTCTAATTCTGATGGCAGTCATCACTGGTTTGGTTAATACAACGAATACTATGGCTTCCATAAAAGGGATTGAGCCAATCATAAAGACGAAAACCACAAATAATCAATACCGCCGCTCATTTGTTTTAACAGGGATTAATTCGATCGTATCGGGCCTATTTGGTTTGGTTCCGTATGCACCCTATATTTCTTCACTGGGATTTTTACAGTCAACTCTCATTTTTGATCGGGCACCAATCGTCATTGGAGGTGCTTTGTTTATATTACTTGGTTCGGTGCCTGCGCTGAGTCAACTGTTTTCTACTTTGCCCATCAGTGTCGGGGATGCAGTTTTATTTGTAGCCTATTTGCAATTATTTAGCGGAGCACTTACAAATTTGAATGGAATTCGCTTTAACCAAAGAACAATTTATCGAATCGCTGCACCTGTTCTACTAGGAATTGCGATCATGAATATTCCTGCTGAAATGTTTGGTTCCATCCCGATGCTTGTTCGACCGCTCTTAAGCAGCGGCTTACTTGTAGGAATTTTGCTTGCGATTGTGCTTGAAAATACAATTGATTGGTCCAAACTAGAGAAATCGATACCAAGTCCCAAAAAAAAGATCAGTTGAATAAATAAACAGGCGCCCCGTTTAATTTAGGAGCGCCCTGTTTTTTAATATCGGTATTAAGCGAGTGTAGTAAGTTTTTCTTTTATAAAAGGATAAAGGCTTACTGCTAGATGAATATTCAAAATTTGTTGACTATCAGATAAATCAGTGGAAAGAATTTCTTCAATCCTTTTTAACCGATACATCAATGTATTGGTATGAACATGGATGGATTCTGCTGCTTCTTTCGCATTTTGATTGTGTTCAAGATATGCAAACAACGAAGGTAGCAGTTCGCCTTTACGGGATTGGTCATATTCAAACAGAGGCCCGAGTACTTCCATGATAAAATCAATAAGTTCTTCTTCGGTATTTTGTAGCAAAAGTCTTTGAACGCCAAGTTCTTTATAACTAATCACTTGGTTTTTCCCTCCATAACTTTGAAGGAATTGAAGACATTTCGCTGCCACCTGCATCGATTTAGTAACTTTTAATAAGCTGGAATGAATTCTCCCAATACCTATCGAAACATTAGTGCCCCAATTTTTAATTTGGATTTCCTGTTGAAATTTAGACACCAGCTCTTTAACTTGATGGTGTGCATAGGCAGGTGAAACCTTTTGTTGAAAAGTAAGGAGTACAACGATTTGGTCGTGATTTCTAACCGCCATCCCTTTTAAAGAATTTATTATAAATACTCGGTTGGCCAACTGAACAAGGTGGCGAATGATGCTGTTCCTTTTATGTGTATTGTCCATTTCGTCTAACCGGATAATAACAGCTAAATAATCACCCATCGGTTCGAAATCCATCTGTTTCGCTTTTTGAAGAATGGTGCCGTCTACCTGTCCAGAAAATAGAACATCAATGAGCCCCCCATTTATTTTTTCCTGTGCATCAAAAATAGCTTGATCCTTTACAAGTTCGAGTGAGATAACGGTACATGCATGCTCCAATGCTGCGATATCAACAACACGCATTTTTTCAGGAGAAACGATAATTAGTGAGCCATAAAGCGTTGGCTTGGCCCCAATTGGAAGGACGGTTATACACTGATTTGCTTTATTCATGTTGGTTTCAATGATCAAATAAGTGATAATCGAATCGAGCCCTTCACCGTGTAAAACAAGGGCAGCCAATCGATTATGGATATCCACAGACCGAGAGCCTTGTAACACAATTGTTCCCAGCATTGGTATTCAGCTTAGCTAAAAAGAACGTGGTGACAAAAGCTGGTGCGTTTGCCGGTATTGCAGTGGGGGTGTTTTATTTTTGTAACGTTTAAATCAGTGAAATTAATCAGTCTGTTTTTGAATTTCTTCTTCCTTATGATTCATCAAGAAAAATGTTAATGGCTGGTCGGAACCCGTCATTAATTTATACACATAGGAAGAAGTAAGTTTATAGCCGTCGTCTATTTTTGTAGCCAAATAATTCGTCCGTTCGAACAGAATGGACCGGATATGATTGATTTGACGGGAGATTTTGTCCATTAATGCTTCTTGATTGTCTAAGCGCTGTAAAACTCCGCCTTGAAACGCCTCTTGTTTCGCCATTTTTTCTGCAACCATTTTTTGTAGTTCGAGCTGTTCATTCAGTTGGAGGACAAGCCCATGATTCGCATCCTCGTACCTCTCCAACCTTCTTTGTAAATCATTTAGTTGATTGCCAACATGGTTCCACTGGTTGAAGTGTGTTTCTTCTTGATGTTGGGATTGCATACCTAATTCAGATAAGGCTTTTTTGAGTGCAGTATTCGCTATTTGCTGTTCAGAAATTAATTGAGACAGGAAATCCTGTCTTGATATGACTTGATTGGTCGCTTGTGGATTTTGTTTGTTTTTATAAACATCCGGATGTTCACTGTTATTAATGAATAATCCCATACCTCTCTCCGCCTTTTTTTGTATTTGGTTGGAATATTTTATGCTTGAAAAACTAAAGAGGGGACATGATTGGGCTGTTGGAAAGGAAAAAGTGCAAAAAAACAACGCTCGGAAAAATTCCATGCGTTGTTTCGATAAAATTTTATTATCAAACAAGAGTCGGTGTTTTCAATACGAATTTTTCTACAACCTTTGCAACACCATCATTCATATTGCTGTCAGTGACAAAGTTAGCTTTTGCTTTAATATCGTCTGGAGCATTCCCCATAGCAACACCTAAGCCTGCAAACTCAATCATTGCAAGGTCATTATAGCTGTCTCCAATTGCGATGACTTCTTCGCGCTTAATCCCCAGTTGTTGAATCAAATGGCTAAGGCTTGTACCTTTCGTGACGCCATGCTCCGTAAATTCTAGAAAGAATGGTTTGGAACGCATGACACTTAGATGACCAGCTAACTCTTGGTGCAGTTTTTCTTCTACATCCGCAAGTTTTGTTTCATCTTCAAGCATCAGCACTTTTACCACAGGTTCCGATACAGCCTCCACGAAACTACCGACTTCAATTATTTCTAGGCCAGTAATTTCTCCTTCAATATTTGTGAATTGGTTTCCAGCCTCGGTAACAATCTGATCCCCAACATACGTATGAATCCAAACATTTTCACGACGACTTACTTCATATAAATAGTGAACGACATCAGGCGATAAAGTGCTGCTAAACAGTTCTTCACCAGTTTGACAGTTAATAATTTTAGCGCCATTAAAAGAAAGAATAAAGCTGCCGAAATCATTCAACCGCAGTTCTTCAGCAATAGCATACATGGCTGACGTAGGCCGGCCAGAAGCTAACACCACTTTCACTCCTAATTCTTGTGCATCCATAAGTGCACGCTTTGTGCGGTCAGATATCGTGTGGTCGTCCTGCAATAGTGTATCGTCTAAATCAAGTACAATCATTTTATAATGCATTCTTGAAGTCTCCTTTAAACATATGTCATCTAACTATCTTACTATAAATCTAGTGAAAATACGTCTTACAATTGAATCCAATTCGTAGTTATCGAATAATAAATGGGAGGTTCTTATTTTTATAAAATTATGTCATACTTAAGTGAACGTAAGTTATGTAATCAACGGAAGTACTGGAGGCTTTTCAAAGATGAATCGTTGCGGTTGGGTAAATCAGGATCCACTATATATTGATTATCACGATTATGAATGGGGAGTTCCGGTCTATGATGATCGCCTGCTATTTGAGTACTTAAATCTCGAAGGGGCCCAGGCAGGACTGAGTTGGTACACCATTTTAAAAAAGAGAGAGAACTACCGGAAAGCTTTTGATAACTTTGAAGCAGAAAAAATTATCCGCTATGATGAAAAGAAAATCGAAGAATTAATCCATAATGAAGGAATTGTCCGAAATAAGCTAAAAATCAATGCAGTCATTACCAACGCACATGCGTTTTTGAAGGTTGTGGAGGAGTTTGGCTCATTTAGTAAGTACATATGGTCCTTTGTTGGCGGTAAGCCGATTCAAAACCACTTCCGTGAAATGAAAGATGTTCCTGCAATCACGGATATTAGTGATCAATTAAGTAAAGATTTAAAGAAGCGCGGCTTCAAATTTGTTGGCTCGACCATCTGTTATGCCTTCATGCAAGCGACAGGAATGGTGAATGACCATATCGTGACCTGTGAATGTTATCAAAAAACAAATCAAATAACGAACTAATGAAAAAAAGCGACTATCTCAATGTAGAGACATCGCTTTCCTTAGGTTGTGTAAAGAAAAATATAAAGATGGCAATTGACAGTAAAAATAAAAATATTTCTGCTTTAGAGGGCTCGAATGTTGGGAGGTCTGTTAAGGACACCACTTCCTTCTTAATTAGATTTGATTAAAATTTCAGGTTCGATTTCGCGCTCTTCCAGTTAGCGGCCCACCAACAGATAGGGCAAATCCTCCTGGTTCTATAATAAGTCTAACAACTGTCACTTGACCTGTTAATAATAAAAATGCTGTTATAATATCAATAGTTCGTGGGATAGATATAACTGTTTGTAGGCCATTTTCTAAGTCACAACTACTTTTCAACGATGTCACAACCTACTCAACTTAAACTATTCATGTACAACGATAATGACCAGGATAGAAATCTTTGCAGCTAAAGCATATCTTTTGAATATTATGAAATGAATCGAAGGGTGCTACTCATTTCACAAAAAGAAAGCCCATCACAACCGTGATGGGCTTTCTTAGCAAGAAAAATAGCTTGCTTATGACTGTGCAGGTTTATCAAGCGTGAAATCTGATGTTGGCAAAGTAATGATCTTGCCGCCAATTTGGACATGAATGGTGTCGTTGAAAATGGCTTTCACAATTCCCTTTAAGGAGATGGTTGAATTGACAGAGATTTTTTTAGATTCAGCTTGGTTTGCCACAATATCAACGCCTTTCGAAAATTGGTAGAAATATAGGAACTTATAACAAAAAAATAAAGATACATTAAATTATTCGGAAAAATATTAGAAACTCCTGCTAAGGCAAGGGGATTTTTATAAAAAAAATCGGTCATGTTTTAATCTATCTATATTGCAAAGGGGTGTTAAAACAATAATAGCGACTTAACATGAACCGTAAGTCAAGTATCGCATTTTTGAGGTTGTCTGTCAACGGAAACATGAACTCTGGTTCAAATTTTAAAATCGTGGTATGATATATTTGAGGTGATAAAATGCCAGACAGTGATGACCTATTAATTGGTGAATTCCCTTTTCTCCCAAAACAGGAACGGGCCCAACAAAAAAGAAATGCACTGCTCGAAAGTGGACAAATTTTGTTTATTTCGAAGGGGTACGAGCAAACTACTGCTAAGGAAATTGCTGCCCATGCAGGTGTTGCTACCGGTACCTTTTATCGTTATTTTTCAGATAAACGCCAACTTTTAATGTCATTATTAGAAGACAAATTAGACAAGCTTCTCCCACCTGAACCTAGTTGGATTTCCCGTGATCCAGTAACATTATTAGCATCACTTTTAGAAGCCCATAATAAACGCCTTAATGAGTTAGGGATACAGCGTGTGTTGCCTGAGTTAGTGATGAAAGATCCTGGTCTTGCTGAATTTTTGGGTAGCGCACGAAGGAAAATTCATTCGAGAATTTTGTTAGGGCTGAAACAAGCGGAAGAAAAAGGATTAACCTGGGAGGATCTCGATTTAGAAACTGTCGCGTGGGCAATTTTAGTCTTAGTGGAAAATGGTCATGGGAAAGAAGGACAAACTGGGAAAAGAGCGGATTTTCTAGAAATTTCGAAAGTAATTTGCCGGATGGTTTTTCCACCAGATGTGTTACAGCAATTGCAAAATACGGATGAAACGAATAATCGAAAATTCAATCAATGAGAGTGGTGTCGATATGATAAATGTTCAGGTAAAGGATTTTATGGTTAAAGATGTTATATCAGCTAGTCCAAGTGCTTCCATTAAAGATGTAATGACATTGTTTGTTGGGAAAAAAATTGGCGGTTTACCGATTATCGATGAGAATGGTGTGCTACGTGGATTTGTAACAGATGGTGACATTTTACGGGCAATCAGTCCAGTCGATCGTCGGATTCATGATTATTTTTCTCTTATCACATATGTTGCAAAAGAAAACATGGAGAATCGCTTGAGAGAATTAGCTGACAGGGAAGTCATTCGGATTGCAAAAACCCACGGAATCGTAACCGTCCATCCTGAAGATGAAATGAAAAAAGTTGTCTCTCTATTGTCTAAGCATCACTTTAAAAAACTACCTGTTGTTGATGAGTCTAATCATGTGGTTGGTGTAATTAGCAGGGGAGATGTCATTCGCAGCATACAAGAAACGATTATTAATGATTGGCAATGATAGTCTTGCAACTGAGACAGCCCTTCATTTTAAAGGGAAGGGCTGTCTTTGGAAAGAATATACTCCTATTGTTCCATTATAATAACCTTTGTAAGACTAAACTATTGAAGTGGTTTTTCAAGCAGGAGTTCAGATGCTGGGAGCGTTATGATTTTCCCGCCAATTTGCACATGAACGGTATCGTTGAAAATGGCTTTTACAATTCCTTTTAATGAAATTGTCGAATTAACAGAGATTTTTTTCGCTTCAGCTTTGTTTGCCAAATTAACCAACACCCTTCGAAATAGTTATGAAAATATTATATATGAAGATAAGGAAATAAAGCCAGAATAAATTATCAGAAAAGTTAAAAAAATTTACATTTTGTGAACGCAAAAATAATTTTTCTTCTATTCTTATGTGGGATGCAAATGATTGGTGAGTATTTTACGCTATTCCCTTTTTAAAGGTAAGATGTATTTGTATGATTTCAGAACGACTGCCAATCCGAAGTGGAGGACCCCAAAAACCATAACCGGATGAAACAATGGAATGAAGCTGACTTTTCTGAAGATAGCCCCAATCATTTTCAAATATCCTTTTTGTAATCAGATGATTCGGTGCCATTTGACCTCTGTGTGTATGGCCTGATAAAAGTAAGTCGACACGATTTTCTTGCGCATGGGTTATTTCAGCTGGCTGATGATCCATCATAATAATTGGCAGGGATGGATCAATATCAGTTAGAATAGCTTCAATCGGTAGCCGATTTCGATCAGTTTTGTCTTTTCGACCTGCAAGATAAAAGCTGTCAGCTATTTTGAGTACTTGATCCAATAGGATAGTTATCCCGATTCGTTCCATTTCCTGCAAAAACTTTGGAATCCCACCGCCATAATATTCATGATTTCCTAGAACTCCATAGACACCTAAGGGGGCCGATAACTCCTTCATTACATCACCCATTTTCTTTTGAGTAAATGGCTCGGGATCGTCGTCAATGATATCGCCTGGCAGTAAAATGATATCCGGCTTTAGAGCGTTTACATTGCGGACAAGACGGCGAATATGTCGGATGCCTGAAAGTCTGCCAAAATGCATATCAGAGGCCATGGCAATTCGAAGCTCAGTTAGATTGCCCACCTGTTTTGGAATGACAAGTGAAAAAGTCCGAACGACAGGGCTATATGCATTAAACGTTCCGAAGATAAATAGAATAACAAAAGATATTAACACCGCTCCTCCTACCCAATTGATGACTGATGTTGTGGAAAGATCAGCAAAAATGAGAACAAAGGCAACAAGATTGGAAAGAGGCAAGAAAAGGATGGCATATTGGAATAATCCAAACCAATAAGAGCCGATCATTTTAAATAGAGGCACTTTTTTTATGAAATGTCCGATGATGTATGAATAGGAAATGAGACTAACGACTAAACCGTAAATCCATTTATCCTGCAAATTAAATACTGAATGCAGCCAAACCCAGCCGTTCCAACCGATATAAAATGTTATGGCAGAATATACAATTATGATGGTCATGAAATTTATCAAGTAGCGTGGGTTCATCGATTGCTCCTTTATTGAGGGAATATTCCATAAACATGAAATGTAGTTCAAGTATTGCATTGGCATGCAAGGGCTGTCAATTAATCCAACCCATTTGAATCAGATTACGATGGGATGTAGTGACATTGAAAAGGTAAGTAAGGTTAGTCCTTCATCAAAAATCGTCGTGGTCCATATGGAAGCTTGGAATCATTACTCGTATTGTCACGAAAGGATTTAATGCAATATTTTAGGTCACCAGCTATAGTAATCATACTATCTATGAACACATTTAGTGATTATGGATGATAAGGGTAAAAGATGTCATGGATAGATATTTTAGAAATATAATTTCTTTTTCAAAACATTTTCAATGCATATTAAGGATATGAAGGACAAAACCTGGTAAGAGTATAGGAGAAATGTCTTTCAAGAAGCCTCTGAAGGACAAAATCTTGAAACAGTACAGGTTAAATGTCTTTCATAAATCTTTTGTAGCAACCGTTCCCGTCACTTTCCTGAGGTATGATATAATATTCCCAAAAAGGAGGCGGACCAATGTCTAATGAAGTAGGGAAGGTAGATGAACTTTTTGAAAATACCTGCTGCTCAGATGAAGGAAGCGATCGTAAGAGTCATCATCCGGATAAAGTGAAAAATAATCTTGTTACGAGACTTAATCGAATTGAAGGGCAAATTCGAGGCATTAAGGGCTTAATTGAGAAAGATACGTATTGTGATGATGTCATAAACCAGATATCGGCCACACAATCCGCCTTAAATAGCGTAGCCAAAATCCTGCTTGAAGGTCATTTGAAAAGCTGTGTTGTCGAAAGAATTCAAGAAGGTGATTTTGAAGTCTTGGATGAAGTTCTCGTCACCATCCAAAAATTAATGAAAAAATAATCTAGTCTATTGGTGTTTAAGGACAATCAAAAAATAATATTTTTCGACGGAGAATGTACCCAGGTACGTTCTTTTTCTTTTATAGGAGATTAGGTCTATTTAAGAAGAAAGATTGAAAGAAACTCGAATAATACATTTGAAATATTCTGATAAACATATTATTATAAATAAAAATTCAAAGGATTTTTCCCAACAGATAAGCTTACCGTCAACACAGCTTAATATAGAAAAATTGGTAAAAGATGGACTATTAATGGTATGTCAGATATATTTGGGCCAGGTATAAAAGTTTCCATTTATATTGGTGATGCAGTCCAGCAAACTTGCTCACAAGTGTGAATGTAAATAACAGAGGGGCTTTTACTTTCACTACTATTAATTCAGCCAAGTCCATAGTTCAAGGGGGAAATCTCACTCTAGTCTCTACTTCTGGTGGAAAGTTAACAAATGTGACGGTAACAGTTAGGTAGTTTTAGGACATTGTAAAAATTTGAGAATTGTCAATGTCCCAACTTTCATTAATATGAAATAGGTTAATCTAAGCAATCCCTTGCTGGAAAGGTACTAATATTAGTAAACTTTCCGGCTTTTTTAATTTGGGATACACCATCTTTAATGAACGTCCCATTCCAGAGGTGAATATAATATTTACAAGGAAGGGTGGGTGCACATGTTTTTCGGTGGGTTGGTTCTTATTGGGATGGTCATACCATTCATATTAATGAAAATAGATTCTCGATGGGTGAACTGGATCCCAGCGGTATTCTTTTTAGCAGCAGCATTCCTAATGGGTGCGAAGGCGGTACTTTATCCAGGTGAGGGAATGGCTGATCTAGCTGAGAGAATCTATTTTATGATGTTTGGATCCGTTGCGATTGGTTCCATTATTGGTGGTACAATCGTTCACTTTATAAAAAGTAGAAAGAAAAAATAGTCAAAATATGAATTTCCTTCAAACCGATTGGGATTTATCCTCGTTACCTTTAACGAAGAACCAATAAGAATGAAGGAGTTGCATGTAAATGAAAAAGCGTTTAAAAGTATTACTTGGGATGTCAATTATGTCAATGTTTTTGTTTGGTGCAGTTGCATTCGCAGCAACAGATTTTACACAACTGGGATTTTCTAAAGTGGTTGCAGAAAGGAAGATCGAGGCAGGGGAATCAGCTAAACTGAGTCATAGTGGAATTAAAATTCAAATCCCCGAAGGAGCTTTTACCCACGACGTCACGTTTCAAGTGCTTGAAGGGGATAATAGTAAATTCCAAAAGGTGGCTCCTGCTGGAGAAACCGTGATCATGAATTTCGCGTTTAGAGTCATAGATTTAGAGACCGGTCAGATAATAGATAAATTTAATAATAAACAACTCACGTTCAGCTTTAAAGATAAGGATATTAACAAGGGAAGTATTTACTACAATTTCAAAATTGATGGGACGATTGCAAATAACAATGCACAATCTGTGATCGATGGAAGAACGTTAACCCATCCGGTCGGAGCTGCACCTGTAGGTTGGTTTATTACATCACCAATGGAAAGTATTAATAAATAAGCAACAAGCAACTAATACTTAAATAAAAAGTCCATGATTCTCAGTAAGAGATTCATGGGCTTTCTTCATTTATGTTCCTAAAACCTTTTTGCCACGTGGTTGGGTTCCATTGGCATCTGGTTCGAGTGAAATTCCTATCGCATCAAAAGATATTTCCTTGTTCAACTGGTAGGTCAGGTAGCCATTGCCCTCTTTATCCACATGGAAGGTCCCGGCACTTTTTCTGTTTCCATCATCAATTAGCCACACCTGATAAGCCTCAGAGCCCTTGGTATTCGCCAGTCCTTGGACCTGAAAAACAAGCTGTTTTTTATCTCCTTGCTTGTAAATTAATGCCTGCCCTTGAGCAGAATCTCCTGCAGGATTTGCTGTCTTTAACGCGTATACCTGGATAAACTCGGCTGGAGTTTTCGTTTGTTCCGTTAATTCTGTTACTTGATCTCGGAGATTTATATTGTTCCAAATGACTCCTCCAAAGCAAAAGAGGAGAGCGGCGGCAGCCAATCCATAAAGAGAGGAGCGAATTCGGACTAATTTCATTTTTGTTTCTTTTTGATTATTCCTTACAATCACAGTCTGGGAAGTGTTTTCAGGTGGGAAGATGGCGTTCATCACTTCATCCTTTAAATCAACAGGTACCTCCACGTCGTCTAATTCATAGGGGAGCATAGTCCACGCCTCCTGCAGATCTTGTATGTCTTTTTGACAAGACGAACAATTCAAAAGGTGCCTTTCCATCCTAATCCGTTCTTCGTTAGTAGTTTCAGCTATCAAGTAAGAGACTAATTCATTGGAAAATGGACAGCTGATATTTAAACTCATATTTTCATTCCCCCATTTCCACGACAACGTGTTTTCGCAAAACCTTCAGTGTCTGATGCAGCCGGCTTTTTATCGTGCCGATAGGTTCCTTTTTCATTTCGGCAATTTCACTTAAGGTGTATCCTTCCCAATAAAGCCACTGGATCAGTTCGATTTGATTTTTTGATAGAAATTGAAAGGCTTTCTGGATTTGTTCTCGCACCAGCTTTCTTGATAAAATCTCCGCTGGATTGGAGGATTGATGTTCCGGAATCTGCTCCAATTGTTCCTGATCGATTGATATCAATGCGTTGTCCTTTTTTTCCTTGCGGTGATGGTCAATCGTAATATTACGAGTGATCGTTAAAAGCCAATTGACGAATTGTCCTTTTTCCGGGTTATAACCGGTTTCTGTCGTCCACACGCGGGTAAAAACAGCTTGGACAATTACTCTAGCTTTGTCTGCATCTTTTGTTGATTTGAAAACGAAGGAATATACGAGCTTAATATAGCGGTCATATAATTCTTCTAAAGCTGGACGATGCTTTACTTTAATTAAAAGCATTAATTCGGTATCACTCAATTTTTGCATAAAAAAGGCAGTCCCCCTAGTCAATTCTGGATCCCTTTACATTAATAAACGAATCTTCAAGAAAATCGGTTTGTATATTATATAGGGACATTGAAGATTATTGGTGTCAGGCACCATTATTTTCAAAAAAACTAGACCTCATGGTGAGGTCTAATAAATTTTTATTCAGAAATAGAATTTGATTTTGAGATAGTAGTTGTTTCAGGTACGCGAAGGAGAATGATTCCTCCGATGGCAAAGAGAATAACTAAGCTAAACACACCGCTGTTCGTATTTCCGGTTATCTGTGCGGTGAATCCGACAAGGAATGGCCCTAAAATAGCTGCAAATTTATAAAAAATACTATAAAAGCCAAAGAACTCATTGGCGTTTTCTTTTGGAACTAGTTTCGCAAAGTAGGAGCGGCTTAGGGCCTGGATTCCACCTTGGGAGGAGGCAACGAGCATCGCCAAAATCCAAAAATCTAACGTCGTTTTTAAGAAATAAGCATAGGTACAAATGATTATATAAACAAAAATTCCAACTAGCAGCATGGTTTTGCCTTTATATTTATCGGCAAGCTTTCCAAATAAAATCGCGAATGGTGCAGCAACTACTTGTGTCGCAAACAAGATAATGAGTAGGTTAGTGGAAGTAATTCCTAGGTCAGATCCGTATGCTGTAGACATAGTAATAATCGTATTCACTCCGTCAATATAAAAGAAATAGGCAATTAAAAACAGAAATAATGGACGGTATAATTTAATCTTCTTAAATGTTTTAACTAGCTGTTTAAAGCCATTGGAAATGGGATTTGGCACGGGTTCCTTATAATAAACTTGTTTGACATTTTTTAGCATCGGAATCGTGAATAGGCCCCACCATAAGGCGGTAATTGCAAAAGCCGCTTTACTTGCAACCGAAACAGATAATGGGAGGATGTTTTGCTGCGATAATATAATCAGAGCAATGCTGATAATAAAAGGGATTGTACTACCGATATACCCCAATGCATAGCCCTTTGAGGAAATCTGATTCATTCTCTCTTCGGTTGTCACATCAACAAGAAACGCATCATAGAAAATATTTGTTCCGCCAAAACCAATCACGGTAATCATGTAACAAATTAATAAAAATAGCCATTGATTACTCGGTACGACTGCAAGCAGCAAGGTAAATACAATTCCTAATGAAAAGAAAAAGGTGAAAAATCGTTTCTTAAACCCCTTGAAATCCCCAATACTTCCAAGAATAGGCGCACAAATCGATATAAGCAGGGTGGCAAACGAATTAGCATAGCCCCAATAGGCAGTGGAAGTGGAAGCTTCAAGTCCCGCCTCGGTAGCTGCTGCTTTAAAATAAAGCGGAAAGATTGCCGTTGTGATTAGGATCGAATAAGCAGAGTTTGCCCAATCATAGAACGCCCAGCTCTTTTCTTGCTTTGACATCCGACTCATAGATTTTCCTCCTTTTCATTCTTCAACATTTCTTCTATCGTCCTTCCATCTGTCTGGCCTAAATTTACTCCTAGAAGCCTTGCAAATGTTGGACCTTCATCAATGAGACGGATTGAAGGCAGGGTGATTGATTTTATCCCTTTTCCAGCTGCCATAAAAATGGTTCCATAATTTTCTTTCTCAGGTGAATAGCCATGACAAGCCAAGGTGTATTTATGATCCGCGTTTACGTCCTCCTTCGTGATCGTTTTGATGAACTCCCCTTCGAAGTCTTCTAAAAAGAAATACCCTCTTTGGGCTTCAACCATAAAGGAACACGTTCCATCTGCGCCTTTTTCAGCAGCTTGTTCCCCTGAGAGAACGTTTTCAATCCCATTTCCAGGATCCTCATGTAAGGAATCTAGCAATCGTCTTACTTTATCCTGTGTGGGGAAATCTTGTTTGTCTTTTATGTAAATATATGCAGAGCCATCACAACTTTTACAATATGCCTTCCAATTAATTATTTTTCCTAATCCATTAGTGGTTATAAGATTTTGCTCATGAAAGAGAACATTTAGGTTGATGGCTTTATTTTCATCTAATGCACTATGATCACCTAGTGCAACTACAGTGGAATTCTCATAGATTCCGCTTTCCTTTAAGGCCTCGATAATTCTTCCAAGTCGGCTATTGTGGCGGTCGATAGCCGCGAGTGCTTCTTCTGAAGAAAAACCATGATAATGCCGCTGGGTATCCAAATCCGTAAAGTGGACCATCAATAAATTCGGCTTCTTGGTTTTAATTGTATCTACGGTTGACTCCAAGACGAAGTCATCCAATTCCGGTTGACTAAGGCCTTTTCGGATATGCCCGTAACGTTTATTAAGATCCCACTGAAAGCGTGGACTTCCACTCATCAGTGAAACTAGAATTTGATTATGCCAAGGGCGGTTCGCAAAAATTTCGGGCATATTATAGTCAATCTTTGCTTTGGCTGTTACTGGCCATAATAGAGCAGCTGTTGTCATATTTGCCTTTCTTACTTCGTCATACAAGGTTGTTCCTCGAATACAATCTCTGAACCAGTTCCAATCAGGAGAAACCATGCCTGGCTGCAGAAGTGTGTTATTAATTACACCGTGGCGGTTCGGATAATTACCTGTGACAATCGTTGCATGACAAGGATAAGTGACGGAAGGGTAAATGGATTCGACTTTCTCTACATAGGTCCCATTTTTTAATAGGGATTGAAAGTGTGGTAGTTCTTTTAACTTAGGAAAATCTAAGGCTGAAAGGCAATCAAATGAAATGATAATTAAATGGTCAGTCAGTCGTTTCATATATTGAAAAACCTCCGAAATCCGAAAATATTTACCAGTTACTACAATTGTACTACAGGTAGGCGGAAATGGAAGAATGGTTACAGAATATTTACAATATTGTTAAAAGCATTGTTTTAATAGAAGGGTTTTCTAGTATAATGATATTAGCAAATTCTGGATTAATGGAGGTAAGAAGATGCCGAGTATCCGAAGCTATTTTTTTGAAAAAGGAATTAAAATTTCGGTAAAAAGAGCCCTAAAGAAGGGGATATCAGATCGAGCTATGGATGAACAGCGGCAGATGCTCGACACGGCTGCAAGAAAGCTGGGGAAACTCCCAAAAAACTGCCAGGTTGAGCAACTTGAAATTGAAGGCTTGTACGCTGAGTGGCTTAGTTCCGAAAACATTTTAGCTGACAAGGTGATCCTTTATTTACACGGTGGTGGTTATGCATTTTGCTCTGCCAATACCCACCGCCCACTAGCGGCTCGAATTGGGAAAGCGGCGGGTGTAAAGGTGTTATTTCCGGAGTATCGCCTTGCACCGGAACATCCATTTCCAGCTGCCATCGAGGATGCTGTTACCGTGTACCGCTGGCTATTGCGACAAGGTTATGATTCCTCCAAGATTATTTTGGCAGGAGATTCTGCAGGAGGTGGCTTAAGCATTGCTGCCACTTTGGTCTTAAGGGATCAAAATGAACCGCTGCCGGGGGCAATTGTTTGTCTTTCTCCTTGGGTCGATTTAACCAGTAGCGGGGAAAGTTACCGTAAAAACAAGGAGGTTGATCCATATTTAAGTGTACAAGGTGTAAGGGATGCAGCACTAATGTATGCGGGGAATGAGAATTCCCTCAACCATCCACTCGTATCACCTGTCTTTGCAGACTTGACAGGGCTTCCTCCATTATTCATCCAAGCAGGGAATCATGAAATCTTGCAAAGTGATGCAGAATTGCTCGCCACACAAGCACATCATGCAGGTGTTGATGTCACTTTTAAAGTTTGGGACAAGATGTGGCATGTCTGGCAAATTAGTGGTGATACTTTACCTGAAGCGAAAAAGGCTGTAAGCGAAATAGGGAATTACCTAAAGAAAAACTTCCAATAATTTTTTTAAGCTTAACTTGGGCAGATATTGGGTCCAAATTATAAACGAAAATCTGAGAACTCCTGAGATACTGAATCAGGAGTTCTTTCACGTATTGATAACAATAATTAAACCTATGAACTTTATGAACAAAATGGCAGTTAAGTTTTTAATGCTGTTTAAATGAATAATCTATGAAAACCTCAAAATTTTTGTAAAATTAAGAAAACGTTTACAAAGGGGGAAATGAAATGTTTTCTATCAAAAGAATTTCAGCAGTAATGTGTGCAGGAGCATTGGCATTAAGTTTGGGGGCTTGCAGCAGTAAGGAAACAGCGAGTACAAGTAAAAAAGAGGAAGGCACCGGTTATCCAACAAAGGCCATTAGCGTGGTAGCACCGTCTGGAGCAGGTGGAGGCTGGGATTTAACAGCCCGCTCGTTTACAAAAGTGTTAAGTGAAACAAAGCTTGTAAAACAGCCAATGACAGTTGAGAATAAGCCTGGCGGCGGTGGAGCAGTTTTTATGGCGGAATATGCAACCCAGCAAGTGGAAAATAATGACATGCTGTTTGTCAATTCACCGCCGATTATTATCAACAATTTAAAGAAAGAAGGAAACAGTCCGTACGGTTATAAGAATACCACACCATTAGCACAACTTACGAAAGACTATGGAGCGATAGTTGTTAAAGCCGATTCCAAATTTAAAGATTTAAAATCGGTTTTGGAAGAAGTTAAGAAGGATCCTAGTAAGTTGACTTTTGCTGGTGGCTCGGCACCAGGTTCGATGGACCATTTAGTTTCCATTCTACCAGCCTATAAATATGGGGTTGACCCAACTAAAATTAAATATGTTTCCTATGATGGCGGTGGCGAAGCGATTACCGCATTACTTGGAGGAAACGCAGATGTCATTGGGACGGATGCCTCTAGCGTAAAAGAGTTTCTTAAGGCAGGCAAAGTAAGAGTCCTTGCGATTACATCCACTGAACGCTTATCAGGTGACTTTAAAGATGTCCCTACAGCGAAGGAACAAGGTGTCGATGCAGAATTTACGATTTGGCGTGGTGTATTTGGTCCAGAAAAAATGTCCGATGAAGCAAAGGCTTATTGGGAAAGAACCATTGATAAGTTAGTTCAATCACCTGAATGGAAAAAAGAAGTCGAGACACAAGGCTGGGAATTAGAGTATAAAAATGGGGCAGATTTTAAAAAGTTCTTAGATGATCAGGAATCACAAGTACAACAATTATTAGAAGCATTAGGAATGCAGAAGTAGAAGTAACCCAAGAGGGAAGGAACGACTTTCTCCTTCCCTTTTATTTTAAACATAGCACGGATTGGGGGGATTGCGGATGGACATTAAATTTGATCGCATCGCTGCTATATTGTTTCTAGCTGTAGGAGTCCTATTTATTATCGGAAGCAGAAGTATTGCAAGCTCTTCTTATGGAAGTGTAGTCGGTCCAGATATTTTTCCATTCTTTCTTGGGGTATTGCTGACGATCTTAAGTATTCGCTTATTTTATGAAACCTTTAATGGAAAAACACAGGAAAAGAAAAAAGAAAAATTGCAGTATAAGCCTTTTTTAATCATATTGGCAGCCACATTAATCTATATTTTGACGCTGGAATCAGTTGGTTATGTGATCACAACATTTTTATTTCTTTTTGTATGCTTTCAGACAATGGAACGTGCTAAATGGCTGACCTCACTAATAATCGCTGGATGTTTTTCTGGACTTGTCTATTTCATATTTGTCGAAATATTAAAAGGAACGCTTCCAGGGTGGCCAATTTGGTTTTAGTCAATTAAGTTATGGTGTCAGGCACCACGTTTCTTGGAAGGAAAGGGGGATATGTTATGAATACTCTTGATTATTTGATGCACGGATTCGGTGCGGCACTTATTTGGTATAATTTACTTTTTGCATTTGTTGGAGTTTTGATTGGGACAGCAGTTGGGGTGTTACCGGGGATTGGTCCGATGAGCGGCGTTGCTTTGCTTATTCCTGTTACCGCTTCCATTACGGGAGGACTTCCTCCTGAACAAGCCGCAACTAGTGCCATCATTCTCCTTGCTGGTGTCTACTACGGAGCCATGTATGGTGGATCAACCACTTCTATTCTATTAAATACTCCTGGCGAATCATCGTCCGTAGTGACCACATTAGACGGTTATCAGATGGCAAAGAAAGGACGAGCAGGGAGTGCCTTGTCAATTGCGGCGATTGGGTCGTTTGTGGCAGGAATCGTCACGTTGGTCGCACTAATTGCCTTGGCGAAACCGTTGTCAAATCTAGCCCTTAAATTCGGTCCTTCTGAATATTTCTCTCTGATGCTGTTAGGACTCGGCGCTGTGAGCGGATTGGCAGGAAAGTCCGTTACGAAAGCCTTAATTATGACGGTAAGTGGGCTGCTCCTTGCTACAATCGGAATTGACAATGTTTCTGGGATTGGTCGTTTTACTTTTGATATTCCCTGGTTATACCAAGGGATTGAATTCTTGACCATTGCCGTAGGTTTGTTTGCACTTGGTGAGGTGTTTAAGACAATCTTAGAAAAAGATGAAGAAGATACACAAATGTCAAAGATTAATAATTTACTGCCATCTAAAGAAGAGTTGAAAGAATCGGCTGGACCGATCGCCAGAGGTTCCATCTTAGGCTTTTTTATCGGGATTCTACCTGGAGCAGGTGCGACGCTCGCTTCCTTTTTTTCTTACATATTAGAAAAGAAGATTTCTAAAGACCCATCGAAATTTGGTACTGGGGCGATTGCGGGTGTTGCAGCACCAGAATCGGCGAACAATGCAGCCTCAGGCGGAGCAATGATACCCTTATTAACATTAGGAATTCCGGGCTCGGGCACAACCGCCATCCTGATGGGGGCACTGATGATGTATAACGTTCAGCCAGGTCCGTTATTATTCGAAGATCATCCCCAAGTAGCGTGGGGATTGATTGCTAGTATGTTTATTGGAAATATCATGCTGTTAATACTCAACCTCCCGCTTGTTAAGGTATTTGCAAAAATCATTCAGACACCAAAGAAATATTTGATTCCAATCATTATTGCCATCTCTATTTTCGGTGTTTATGCGGTTCAAGTTTCGATTAATGACCTTTTGCTTCTACTAGGTTGCGGTTTAGTTGGCTATTTTCTAAATAAACATGATTACCCAATTGCACCATTGGTGTTAGGACTTGTACTAGGTCCAATGCTTGAGAATAACCTGCGCAGAGCCTTAACGATTTCAAATGGAGATTTTGGACCGTTTTTCACACGCCCTATCTCATTAAGTTTCTTAATTTTGACCGTTCTTTGGTTGGTTATTCCGGTCATAATGAAGATGAGAGGAAAAAATGTCGTTATAAACGAAGAAGGATAATCTTTTTAAAGTTCTGATTATTGGAAAAACCCCTTTTTTTAAGGGGTTTTTTTCTATATGATAGAGATAGAGGTGTTTGTATGCGATTACATACGAAATTAATGTTAGGTATTTTTATATTAATCATCCTAATTGGCGGGGTTTTTGAAATAACTTTTAAAAACATAATGGAATCCAATCTTAAGCACGAAAAAGGGACGAAGGCCTTATCGGTGGCACAGTCCATCTCAAATATGCCAGAGATTCAAAAAGCCTTTTATAGTACCGATCCTGCTGCCATTATACAACCGATCGCAGAAAAAATTAGAAAACAGGTTGGAGCGGAATTTATTGTTATCGGGAATCGAAAGGAGATTCGCTATTCTCATCCTGACCCAAACCGATTAGGACAGAAAATGGTTGGTGGAGATAATGAACGAGTCTTTAGAGGAGAATCGGTCATCTCAGAATCGATTGGAACCCTTGGTCCTTCCTTGAGAGGAAAAGCACCCATATTTAGTGATGGCGGCGAAGTTATTGGAGTGGTTTCAGTAGGATATCTTCAAACGGATATTGATAAAGAAGTTTCAAAGATTAGAAGAAAAATCTTTATGGTGACAATGATTATCTTACTGGGAGGATTACTAGCCGCCTTATTAATCTCCTTAAATATTAAGAGAGCGATTTTCGGACTTGAACCAAAAGAAATAGCTTGGATGTACCAGGAGAAACATGCCATATTAGAATCCATCCATGAAGGAATTATCGCAGTCGATACGAATGGGCGAATAACAGTTGTCAATGAAACCGCACATAAATTTCTCAATGTTCCGAAAGAGGTCCTTCTCCGTGGAAAAAGAATTGAAGATGTACTTGAAAATACGCATCTATATGAAGTTGTTCGAACTGGACTTGCGGAGTATGATCGGGAATTTGCCATTTTTGGAGAGGTATTTTTGGTTAATCGTATTCCCATTTTTAATAAAAAGGGAGAAGTAATTGGAGCAGTTGCTAGCTTCAGAAACAAGTCAGAGCTTTCCAATCTGATTCAGGAATTGTCCCATGTAAAAGCATATGCTGAAGGACTAAGAGCACAGACACATGAATATTCCAATCGTCTTTACACACTTCTTGGCTTGATTCAACTTGGTTCTTATAAAGAAGCGATTGATTTCATTTCAAGGGAAGTGGATGTCGCGCAAGGTTTCATAAGCTTCTTAATGAAGGAAATTCCTGACCCGATCATTGCCGGTTTTATTTTAGGTAAGGTCAGTTTATCGAGCGAGTTAAAAATCAATTTTACAATAGACCGAGAGAGCAGCTTTAATGATGTTCCAGCGGAAATCAGTAGGGATACGTTAGTCACAATTATAGGTAACCTTGTCAATAATGCCTTCGATGCTGTACGAGAAAATAATAAGGAAGAAAAAAAGGTTTCTTTGTTTTTAACTGACCTAGGAAAAGAATTGATTATCGAAATAGAAGATAACGGCAAAGGCATTGACACGAGCCTAAGTGAACAAATTTTTCAAGATGGATTTTCAACGAAAAACCGTCAAAGTAATGCAGGGATTGGGTTAAGTCTTGTTAAGGAAGCCATAAGGAGCTTAGGGGGATATTTAACCTTTTCCTCGAATGAAGGGGAAGGGACCATTTTCACAGTAGCGATACCAAAAAGCAGGGGGTGTTTGAATGAAGCAGAGCCCGGATATAGAAGTGTTAATTGTTGAGGATGATTTACGAATTGCAGAAATTCAAAAACGATTTATTGAACAGATTGCTGGTTTTCAAACGGTAGGAATTGCGGCAAGTTATCAAGAAGCAAAGACCTATATTGATTTAATACAGCCAGACCTTCTCTTGCTGGATGTATATTTTCCAGACATGAATGGAATTGATTTACTTAAAGAAACAAAGCAGCAAAATAAACAAATGGATGTAATCATGATTACCGCCACAAAAGAGATTCATAAGGTTCAAGAGGCAATTAGTATAGGTGTGTTTGATTATATTATTAAACCAGTGATTTTCGAGAGATTCAAACAATCATTGCTGCGGTATCAGGATTTTCACACGAAGTTAGTAGAATTGAGGAATGAAAATCTCCATGTCACCCAACAACAGGTGGACAAGTTACTGCGAAAAGAAATAGATCTCTCCCTTAGCGAAAAAGCTTATTTGCCGAAGGGAATTGATCCGCTTACACTTGAAAAGGTTTTGGATGTCCTGTCGAAAGTCGATTTCGGGTTAACAGCAGAATTCGTCGCCAAAGAAATAGGCGTTAGCAGAACAACGGCCAGAAGGTATCTTGAACATCTCATGTCTGAGGAAAAAATTGCAGCAGATTTAGCTTACGGAACGGTGGGTCGTCCTGAACGAGTCTATCTAGTTAAGGGGGCATTAAAACTACATAACCACCAATAAAGAAGGCTCAAATGGAGCCTTCTTCTTTATTTAAGAAGTGGTGCCTGACACCATGCTGTACCTTCGATGAATTGTAATAATATTGCCAATATTACCACAGGAGAGAATTTAAATTAGTTATATAATAAGATTGAATCTTCATAGCCAGCAAAATATATAGTAAATGTGGCTGGTTTTAGTAATGTAATATGAAGGAGGGGTAATTGACATGAAAAGTTTAATTGTGTATTGCTCGTCTCATGGGACTACAGAAAAAGCAGTAAGATTATTAAGTGAAAGTCTTGAAGGAGCAGTTTTAGCGGTGGATTTGAAGCGGGAGAAAGAAGAGTTCGTACTTGCCAATTTTGATACCGTTATCATTGGCGGCTCGATTCATGCAGGGAATATTCAACGAAAAATAAAACAGTTTATAAGAAACAACCTTAATACTCTTTTAGAAAAAGAAGTAGGCCTTTTCCTTTGTTGCATGCATGAGGGTAAGACCGCCATTGAGCAATTTAACCATGCCTTTCCACAAGAATTACGCAAAAATTCCACGGCAATGGGGTTATTTGGCGGAGAATTTCTCTTATCTGAAATGAACTTTTTAGAAAAACAAATTGTAAAAAAGGTGAGCGGTGCAACCATTGATCAATCCAATAGATTATGAGGCCATCAAGGAATTTGCGTCCAAATTAAATCATATAAAAAGTCTTTTTTAGTGGTTACTGCCTCTTCTATTTCTATAGAAGATAAGGAGTGATATTTGATGGAATCCACGATGAAATCATCTTATATAATGACCATTATTATTGTTGTGCTAACTTTTATTGCCGCATTAGGTGGACTTTTTATTGACGACTTGTATAAGGATACCAACAGCTTTGCTTTGAATGCATGGTATGCCAATGATATTATTTTACTCGCTGTCGGCTTGCCACTTTTGATTGCTGCATTGCTTCTATCGATTCATGGTTCACTAAGAGGGCAGTTAGTTTGGTTAGGAATGCTTAATTTTACTATATATAATTATTCTTATTATCTTTTTGGTGCTGCATTAAACTCTTTTTTTCTTATATATGCCGCCTTGTTCACTTTGTCGATGTATTCAATTGTTTTCGGATTAGTTTTAATAGATTACAACAATATTGAAAAGTCATTTAAGAAGAAAACACCTGTTAAAGGGATTAGCATTTTTATGATCCTATTAGCCATAACCTTTGGGGGAGCATGGATTGTTCAGTGGATAAATTTTGTTACCACAGGTAATCCACCACAAATCATGATTAATTTAAATTCTTCAAACAACCTGGTTGCCACATTAGATTTAACATTCGTGGTTCCACTATGTATCGTTGCTGCCTATTTTCTTTGGCAGCGGCGGCCAATCGGATATGTGCTAACAGTTATGTTAAATGTTAAGGGGTTTGTTTATAATCTAATATTGATTTATGGTTCGATTGTTCAGGAACAAGCAGGAATCAAAGATGCAATGGATTTAGTTCCTTTATGGGTGATTCTATGTATCGGCTGCCTTAGTTCTTTTGTCATTTTGTTAATTAATATGAAACCAATTGAAAATAAAAGGAAGACATTAGAAAAGGTCGGATAAATCTAAAATATATCGAGATATTGTGAACGTTGCTGCTTTTGCAGAACGTTTTTTTATTGCCGAAAAAGAACCTGTCGGATAAACTTTTTCGGCATATCCCAATTTGGCATGATTTTTTTGTCAAATTTTGCTTATAAAAATAAGCATGAATGACTATAATGAAAGAGGTCTTAATACAAAAAGAAAGAGGATTCAAATGAAGATTTGGTTTAACAGATGGTTTACAACGGTTTCCCATTATATTGATATGATCCGGTTCAATGAAGATAAGCGGAACTTTATCATTTATGGGACACATCCGAACAAAGATGCCCTTTATTTACAAAATTGTGATTACGCCTTTGTCGAGCCAGATATATCTGGTGAAGAATATATTGGTTTTTGTCTTGAGTTTTGTCAGAAGCATGGGATCGATATTTTTGTCCCAAGGAAAGAAAATGTCCTCATCTCAAAAAGACTAAGTGACTTTGAGGCTTTAGGTGTTAAAGTGCTAGTTTGCCCTGAAGCAAAGTTAATGGGGACAATGGATAATAAAGCAGATACCTATCGCCTTTTATCCAACGGAGCAGCAAACTTTTTGATTCCGGACTATTATGTCGTCAATAATGTTGAGGATTTTAAGAGGGCGTATGAAAAACTCAAGGAAAAAGGACATACGGTTTGTTTTAAACCAGTGATTGGTGAAGGTGCCAATGGATTTCGGGTCATAATAGACCAAATCGTGTCCATTGACCAGTTTTTCAATCATGGAATTGGTTTCCGTATTCCCTATGCCCATGCCTGCGAAATTTTGAGCCAGCAAGATACATTCCCTGACTTAATGGTGTTGGAATTTCTAGAGGGAAGAGAATATAGTATTGATTGTTTATCGTCCCATGATGAATTGTATGCTGCTATTCCTCGAATGAAGGGGGATGGAAGAGTCAGGGAGCTTGTGGAACAGGCTGAACTCATTAAATTAGCACACGATTTTCACCAAGAGTTTAAATTGCCATATGTATTCAATATTCAGGTAAAATACAACAACTTTGGTGAGCCGAAACTGTTGGAGATTAATCCGCGAATGAGCGGGGGAATGCACATTAGTTGCTTGTCAGGGATTAACTTGCCATATCAAGCCATCAAGGTTTTACTTGGTGAAGAGGTGGAAGTAGTCAAACCGAGGTTTGGAATTCGAGCAAGTCATATTGAGAAGGAAATGATTCTGAAATATGGCGACATTAGTTAATTGAACAAGCAAAGCAAAAGAAAAGAGCAGGTTTTTGTATCGACCTGCTCTTTTCACTATTAGGAAGCTTATTTATAAAAAACTTTATCGATATTGTATTTTGCATGTAGTGTATTAATGATAAAGGTTTCATAAATTTCTCTCTCCATCGGATCTTCCACAACACATACTGCAATCCGATAAACTTCATCACGATGTAATTTGATCGGCGAAACAGTATCTTCAAAATGTCTTTTTACACGAGGGCGCAACTTCCTTGCTTTTCCTACAAATAGTAATTCGTCATTTGCGTTTGAAAATAAAATAATCCCGCCTTTGTCTCTTGGGATCTTATTGTAATCAGTAAAACCATAAACGCTGCTTAGCGGCGCCTCAATTTTTTCTCCAACTTGGTTCTTTTTCGTAATCACTATATCAGGATTAGGTATTTCAATTTTTATCATTAAGAAAATCGCTCCTTGCTTAAAATAAACGGTGTCCCCGTTTTGCTAACAGTTCATTATAGCACAAACTTTTGTTAATAGATTTGACTTTCTTATTTTAACCATTTTTCAGTCCTCAAAACCAGTTATACAGGATCTCTTTTGAATTTATTAGAGTGAGTAAATAATGGTAGAAAAATATTCCTTATTTTTGTAAACTTAAGGAAAGTGTTGTAATTTTGCTGATTTAATTATGTTCGCAAGGTAAATAATTCTTGGTAGGATTCGATTGTTATGAACTTTCTATTTATAATAGAAGGTGATATAAAATATTAAGATTAGAAAGGGTGTTTTTATGGCTATTTCATTGTCTAAAGGGCAAAAGGTTGATTTAACAAAAACAAATCCTGGTTTAACGAAAGTTGTTGTTGGTCTTGGCTGGGATACAAATCGGTATGACGGCGGGAAAGATTTCGATTTAGATGCAAGTATATTCTTATTAGGAGCAAATGGAAAAGTGACTTCTGAAAAGGATTTTGTGTTTTACAACCAGCTAGAGGGCGGAAATGGTTCCGTGGTACATACAGGTGATAACCGCACGGGAGAAGGCGATGGGGATGATGAGCAAGTAAAAGTAAATCTTAGCGCTGTTCCTTCTCAAGTGGAGAAAATCTCGTTTGTTATTACTATTCATGATGCAGAATCACGCGGTCAGAATTTTGGACAGGTTTCTAATGCATTCTGCCGAATCGTAAACGAAGATACAAACCAAGAAATCATTCGCTATGATTTAGGGGAGGATTTCTCCGTTGAAACTGCCATCATTGTAGGTGAATTATACCGACACAATGGAGAGTGGAAATTCTCAGCTGTAGGTTCTGGCTACCAAGGTGGACTAGCACGCATCGCAACAGACTTCGGCTTAAACGTAGGTTAAGAAAATGCAAATAAAAAGGACAAAAACGGTCGATTGACCTTTTTTGTCCTTTTTTACTTGTTTAATCCACTTTTGAAAGTGGATTTTTTTGTTTTAGGTTTTTGTTTAGATAGTAGTAGACAGGGATGCCGATTAATGTAATAACAATTGAGAGAAAGGCGTCAAAAGGTTTATACAATTATAGTTTTGTTATTGGTGTCAAATAGTATTTGTCCTTTCTTTTTTGTAGGGCATGATTTATTCACAATCCTTTTGTATAACTGCATAAATCTTGGGTATTTAGTGAAATACTACCATTTAACACAAATGGATGGTGAGTGTAATGAGGTTTAAAAAGAAATCACTGGAACATTGTACGGATGAAGGGGAAAAAGAAGTAATTTCTCTAGTAAAATCCATTGATAGTAATATTCAAATATTTACTCAAATATTTAATAAAGATGAAACGCTAAGGGTAAGAAGGTTTCAAAATAAGTATTTAAAAGAAGCAAAATGTTGTCTAATCTATTTTGATGGAATGGTCAATACTGAAATTTTAAACGAAAATATCATTCAGCCAATCATGGAAAATAATTTAAAAGATGAACTCTCTCCAAATAATCTATTGGAAGAATTTGCGAATAAAATCATCTTCTCCAAGCAAGTTAAAAGTGCAAATTTGGTTAGTAGTATTGTTAGTTCTATAATCTACGGAGATACTCTTTTCTTATTAGAGGGGTACGATACTGCGCTTCTAATTGATACTAAAGGATGGGCAACAAGGTCGATTACAGAACCAGATTCTGACAAGGTTGTTCGAGGGCCACGAGAGGGTTTTACAGAGTCGATCATGGTAAACCTTAGTTTAATCCGAAGAAAAATAAATAGTCCAGACTTAAAGTTTAAATTTAAGGAAATTGGAGAAAGGACACATACAAAGGCGTGTATTTGTTATATTGAAGGATTGGCTTTAAATGAGATCTTGGAAGAATTGGAAAAACGTATAGATGAAATAAAAATTGATGCAATTCTTGATTCAGGCTATGTTCAGGAACTGATTGATGAAGCTCGATTCTCACCATTTGAGACAGTAGGATATAGCGAAAGACCAGATGTTGTTGCATCTAAATTACTAGAAGGAAGGGTCGCACTTGTAGTGGATGGGAGTCCATTTGTATTGACTGTTCCATACTTAATGATTGAAGGATATCAATCAAATGAAGACTACTATAGCAATTATATTTTTGCGAGCTTCAATAGATTATTAAGATCTACTGGGGTATTTGTTGCAATGGGCTTATCAGCAATTTACTTAGCAATAACTTGTTACCATCAAGAAATGCTGCCAACCCCTTTGCTCATTAGCATAGCTGAATCACGTCGGGGTGTGCCTTTTCCAACCGTCATTACATTGATTGGTATGCTTCTAGTATTTGATGTTATCCGAGAAGCAGGTTCCAGGATGCCAACCAATATTGGTCAAGCGATAAATATTGTTGGGTCATTGGTTTTAGGACAAGCTGTTGTTGAAGCAAAGCTCGTAAGTGCGCCTGTTGTCATTGTTGCTGCTTTGTCAGGAATGATGAGCCTGCTAAGCCCCACTACCATGGGGATGGTCATTATGGTGCGATTCTTTTTATTAGTACTTGCGGCTGTTATTGGTATTTACGGCTATATTTTCGGGATGATCGTAGTTATCCTGCATCTAATGAATTTGCGTTCATTCGGTGTCCTTTCATGTTAGGTACTACTTCCTTGAAAAATCATAATGGTCAAGATATATGGATTCGTGCGCCGTGGTGGTCTATAACATTACGGCCTAAAATAATCGCTGCGCGAAACCTAGTAAGACAGACACGAAAGAAAAAAAAGGGTAATTAACAGAATGAAAATACGAAAATTGTTATGGATGAAGTTTATCACTTTTCTATGTCTAATATTAATTACAGGCTGTTGGAATTATCGTGAAATCGATAAACTTGCAATTGTTGCAGGAGTTGCTATTGACAAAGACAAAAATGGTCAATACCTTATTACTGCTGAAATTGTACAAATAAATAGCGGCATGGAGGCACAGTCAACTCAAATCACAATGCAGGGAAAAACAATTTTTGATGCCGTTCGTAACGAAATCTCTTTATCAGGGAGCAAATTGTATTGGAGTCACACAAAGGCGGTCATTATCAGTAAAGATATCGCGGAAGAAGGGATTCTAAGAATAGTTGATTGGTTTAATTGGGACTCTGAAACAAGGGCAGATCTTAATCTTTTGGTGTCTAGAGAGAAAACAGCGAGGGAGGTTCTCGTGGGTCAAGGGGTAACTGAGAACATAAAATCTTTTGAAATAGATGAAATGCTCAAAAATGAAAAATCATTAAGCAAGGCTCCGGTTACAGAAATATGGAAGTTTATTAACGATTTAGAAGCACCAGGAATCGTTGCGGTGTTACCTACAATAAAATTTAAAAAATCTAACCAACAAAAGTTACCACAATTAATGGGAACAGCTATGTTTAAGAAAGATAAACTCATTGGCTTTTTAAATCCCGATCTGACAAAGGATATGCTGTTTGTTAAAGATGAGGTGAAAGGAGGGCTGATTGTCGTAGGAGGAAAAGAAAAAGCTATAAAAACTCCGCTTTCATTAGAAATTTTTAAAAATGAAACAAAGGTGGAACCAGTGTTTCAAAATCAAGATATTACATTCAATATCAAAATCAAAACTAGGGTTGCATTGGATGAATTTGAAGGCAGGGAAAATTATACAGATGAGGAGGTATTAAAAAAACTGGAAAGCAATGTTGAAAAAGAATTGAAAAGGAAAGTGGAGAATTGTATTAAGACAGTGCAATCAGAATATGGGGTTGATATTTTTGGATTTGGCGCCAAAATAAGGGAGGAAAACCCACGAAAATGGAATGAAATTGCAATCAACTGGGAAAATAAGTTTAAAGACGTAAAAGTCCATGTCACAACCAGCGTGCACATAAAAGGTAGTGGAATGCTAGCAGATCCATTAGAAATGGGAGATTAACATGATTGTTCTGGCAATAATCGTATATCTTTTACTGGTTATATATGAATTTATTCCATTATATAAACAAAATCATTGGCGAGACTTTTGGGTTAATTCTGTATTAGGGCTATTCTCCTTTACTATTGCAATCATTCTTAGTTTAGGAATGAAACCGCCAAGCCCAGCAGGACCAATAAAGGAATTTATATTTTCGATTATTGGAAAGTAGGTCTATAATGCGGAAGGAACAAATCACTGATAAAGAAGCAATATGTCTATTAATCATTTTTTATATTGGTAGCTCGCTTCTCCTCGGTGTAGGTGGAGAAGCAAAAAATGACGCCTGGATAAGCGGGATAGTTGGGGTAATACTTGCACTGCCGATGATACTTGTTTATGCAAGGTTGTTATCCCTATTTCCTGAAAAAAGTTTGTTTGATATGTTTGATTTGGTTTTTGGGAAAGTAATTGGAAAAATTTTTACGGTTGTTTATATTTGGTATTCCTTTCACCTTGGAGCACTAGTTATTCGGAATTTCGGAACATTCATCAATACTGTCGCCATGCCTGAAACACCATTGTTTGTCCCGTTATTATGTTTAGGAATCGTTGGTATCCTTACTGTCAGATCGGGACTTGAAGTGATGGGAAGAATGAGTGCCTACCTTCTTCCACTCCTACTATTTATCATGTTTTCCGTTCAATTAATGGCAATTCCTCAATTGCACTTAAATTATATGAAACCCATACTCGGAAACGGTTTTCTACCAGTCCTAAAAGGTGGGTTTAATACTTTTTCCTTCCCATTTGCCGAATCAGTAATTTTAATCGGTGTTTTTGACGGATTAAAAAATAAAAAATCACCTTATAAGGTTTATTTGAAAGGAACTGCCTTTGCAGGATTATTTATAGTCATTATCACTTTAAGGAATACTCTTATTTTGGGAGGACTTAATTCGAAAGTTTACTTCCCTGCCCATGTTGCAGTCAGTAGAATTAGTATTGGTGCTTTTTTGCAAAGAATTGAACTGGCTGTGGCAGTCGTCTTTATTTTAGGTGTATTTATTAAGTGCAGTATATGTTTGTTAACTGCATCCAAAGGAATATCTAAATTATTCAATTTATCTGATTATCGTTCTATCGTGATTCAACTAGGACTTTTAATGGTCTACTTTTCGTTTGCGATTTACGATCGGATCTTTGAAATGAGAGAATGGGCATTTAATGTTTATTCCTACTACGCCTTTCCATTTCAGGTCATTTTTCCATTGATATGGCTAATAACAGCAGAAATTAAAGTAAGAATGAATAAAAAAGAAATCTCTAAATCCATGTAACCAGGATTAACTCAATCACCTATAAAAATTCTGCAATCTTCATAGGCGCATTGTATTCATCTAAGTTCCAATTAATTAATATGAAAAATGACTATAGGGGTAGAGAAAAGTGAACTATTATCCATATGAAGAAGATTCCCTCCTATTACTCTTTAAAGATCATGACGAGGAACGCCTCCAGCACCACCCATCGACATTTTATCACAGGGTCTTGGTGAAGCGAAATATACCAATGAAGAAATTGCTGAAGCACACAAGCATATCGGTGTAAACGATGACCATTTTAACTCGATGATCAATCACTTTATTAGTACGCTTGATGAACATGGAATTAAAGAAGATCATAAAAGAAAAATAAATGATGTACTTAATGGCTACAAAAAGAATGTATTAGGGTACTGATTCTTTATCAATATAAAAATGGTGTCCTTAGTGGGGACACCATTTTTATGCGATCGAATCTTGGACTTTTTGCGCCAATTCATTGTACTTATCAAAGAGTAGCGACCCTTTTTTATAAATAGAAGGTTCGAAATTCTCTTGAGATGGAGCAAAGATGGGGAGTTGGGCAATTAAATCTGTCCCTAATTTTGAATCTAATTGCTCCGACCCTCCTCTTCCTAATATAAAGTAATTCTCGTCATGGTCAGCCGGCTGAAAGAAAGCCAGCCAGCCAGTCGAAACATCGCTGGCGATTGCTTAAAAGGGATCCCCTGGAGCAGAAATCAACAGGCAGTATAGCAGAGCTTAATTCTTGAAAATATGATGAGAAGTCCTTTCGATAATAAATATGGTTTTTGTGGTTCCCGTGAGATGGCTGAAAATGTATACTTTAAAATAGATGAAATTTATTTTGAGCCTAAAGAGAAAGCGGGACATACAATGGAAGGAAAGTGGCTGATTGCTGATCGCGATTTAAACGAACGTGAGGGATTAAAATGGTTATTGAAAACCTCTTCCATCCCTGTAACTAACATATTATTAGCTTCTAATTATCAGGAATTTGTGGTTGGATTTGAACAGGAGAAGCCTGATGTTGTCTTAATGGAGCTTGATATGATCACCAAGGAGAGCTGGTCAACCTTCCGAGAACTGATGCAAATCTATGACCCAGTTTTACTGTTAACTACTGCTGAAGGAACCTTTGAAAAAGCTCGCCTTGCCATTGACATGCAAGCGTTAGATTTAATGATCAAACCTTTTTCGGCAACCAAGGTAAAAGCTGCCTTCCAAAAAGCATCACGAAAACTTGGAACAAAAATTCAGGCAGACGGATTCCTCAGTCCCAATACATATAAAGAAATATCTTATGAAGCATTATTTATTTCTCAAACATCTATTTCAGAAAATTATTATATAGCGGCTTTTCAAACGGAAAGTATCCGAACAATAAGTACATTGCATTCTTTTTTAGCAGAATATCCTTTCAAGGATGTCCACGGTATTTTTGCCTTGGATGATATGGTAGTGGTTTTGTTTAAGGAAAGGGGTCTTCAGTTAACAGAGCAGTGCCAAAAAGCGATGAGAAAGTGGGAAGAGGAATTTTCTGAACCGCTTGCGATCGTAGTTCATAAAGAAAATTCATCATCAATAACACTGAATCAAAAATACCAGCAAACCCGTAAAATGCTGGAGTTCACCTATTATAAAGGATATCGACAAGTAGCGGAATTTGAACATTCACCAGAATGGGTACATATGGACCCTTTTTTAGCACCTCCTGAACAGAGAGCATGGGTCGACATGTTGACAAACGTGGATTTAGAAAAAATAAAGAAGTGGCTCTATGACGAATTTTTACAATTACAAGATCCTTATCCTGAACCAGGATTGGTCAGAATCAGGCTGACAAGTATTCTCGCCCAGGTAAGAAGATATATGAAAACTTATAACTTAAACGAGAACCAGAGCTATGAACAGGAGTACCGCTATATTTTCAATTCGATTTTGTACGATAGGGTTCTTTACCGTACTGTTCAAAATCTCATCTTATTTATTCAAAAATTGTTTATAGGTGCAGAGAATAGCACCAGAAATAAACAAGATCCGATTGAACGTGGCATATCCTATATGGAGACTCATTTTTCCAATAGTTCGCTCAGGCTCGAAGATGTGGCTCTGTATGTTGACCGAAATCCTTCCTATTTCAGCCATATGATGAACACTAAAACCGGTTCAAGCTTTACAGAAGTCTTGACGGCAATAAGAATGAAGGAAGCAAAACGGTTATTGATTGAAACGAACAAATCGATTAAAGAAATTTCAATCCTTGCAGGCTATCAAAATTCTAATTATTTTAGCCGTATGTTTAAGGAAATAGTAGGTACTTCACCAAGAGAATTTCGCATGAATAAAGTGAAAATGTTTAAAAGCGAGAGGGAGACTGACTAATTTTTGTTAATTTATGTTGGGAGATGAGGGAAAAAATGAAGACAGTAATCATTATCTTGGTTTTATTTTTCCTGTTCATTTCATTACTTCAACTTTATATTAATAGAAAATGGCAGTTGGTTTACACGGCGTTTGGACATGATCAATATTTTATGATTATTGCTAAGTTAAATGCTGCAGGTGTTAAATATAAAATCAAAACTCCTGTGAATTTTCACAATGACGCTGGGTTTAAGGATCAAACACAATATGATATTTTTGTAAAAAAAGATGAAGAATACAGGGCACATGCTGCCCTCCAAAATAAATATTAAAACTTTGTTTGTGTTCCTTAAAATAATGCCAGTAGTTGACCCATCAGGAAAGTGATAGGGTCATTTTTTATGCAATTGAACCTAAAAATAATAACTAATTTATAAAAATATTATAGTTAATAGGACGAACTATCTAAAAAAAATCTAGTTCAACCTATAAACATTAGCTATTATCTAATGTTCCAATCGTATTTTTCAGAAGATTTTATTTTTATAATAAAAATATAAGAAAAAAAGAAAAAGGGAGTGGAATCGTATGGAAACAAACACTGCGAAATCAAGAGTTATTAAAAATTATAAAGGAACTGAATTACATGCAAAGGGCTGGATTCAGGAGGCGGCGCTGCGCATGCTGATGAACAATCTCGATCAAGAGGTTGCCGAAAGACCCGAGGATTTAGTCGTTTATGGTGGAATTGGCAAGGCAGCCCGGAACTGGGAGTCTTATGAGACAATCGTGAAAACGCTGCTAGAATTGGAGAATGACGAAACCTTAATGATTCAATCCGGTAAGCCAGTGGCTGTTTGGAAATCTCATAAGGATGCACCACGCGTGTTACTCGCTAACTCAAATCTGGTTCCAGCTTGGGCGAATTGGGAGCATTTCCACGAGTTAGATAAAAAGGGCTTGATGATGTATGGGCAAATGACAGCTGGAAGCTGGATTTATATCGGCAGCCAAGGAATTGTGCAAGGAACGTATGAAACGTTTGCCGAGCTTGCCCGTCAGGAATTCGGAGGAACATTAAAACACACCATCACTCTAACAGCAGGACTTGGCGGAATGGGTGGCGCTCAGCCTTTATCCGTAACAATGAACGATGGTGTATGTATCGCAATCGATGTGGATGAGACAAGAATCGACCGCCGCATTGAAACCGCTTACCTTGATATTAAAACAAATGACCTTGAGGAAGCATTAAAAATGGCTCAAGAAGCTAAGGTCTCAGGTAAAGCATTATCAATTGGTTTATTAGGTAATGCAGCAGAAATTTTACCTATCATGATTGAAAAAGGCTTTAATCCAGATGTATTAACGGATCAAACTTCTGCACACGACCCGCTAAATGGCTATGTTCCAGTTGGTTTTACATTAGAAGAAGCGGCTGCATTGCGAAAAGAAGATCCAACTAAGTATGTAGAACTTTCAAAGCAAAGCATGGCTGTCCATGTGAAGGCAATGCTGACGATGCAACAAAAGGGTGCGGTAACGTTTGACTACGGTAACAACATTCGTCAAGTAGCGAAGGATGAAGGTGTAGAAAACGCATTTGATTTCCCAGGCTTCGTTCCAGCCTACATCCGTCCATTATTCTGCGAAGGAAAAGGTCCATTCCGCTGGGCAGCACTTTCAGGAGATCCTGAGGATATTCGCAAAATTGATGATGCCTTGCTTCGCGAGTTCAAAGATGATGAACATCTATGCAAATGGGTAAAAATGGCACAGGAAAAAATTAGCTTCCAAGGTCTTCCTGCGCGGATTTGCTGGCTTGGATATGGTGATCGTGCTCGCTTTGGTAAAGTTATCAATAATATGGTTGCTTCCGGAGAAGTATCGGCACCAATCGTTATTGGACGTGACCACTTAGATGCAGGTTCTGTAGCATCGCCAAATCGTGAAACAGAAGCCATGAGAGACGGCAGTGATGCAGTTTCCGACTGGCCGATTTTAAATGCGATGATTAATGCTGTTGGCGGCGCGAGCTGGGTTTCCTTACACCATGGCGGCGGGGTTGGCATGGGTTACTCTCAACATTCCGGTATGGTAATTGTTGCAGATGGTACAAAGGATGCGGAAGTGCGTCTTGAGCGGGTATTAACCACGGATCCTGGCATGGGTGTGGTTCGTCATGCGGATGCAGGCTATGAGCTTGCTATTAAAACAGCAAAAGAGAAGGGCATCAAAATGCCAATGCTTAAGCAAGACTAAGACTGAGAGGATGGTAGATTAATGAGTACACCAATTTTTATCAGAAATGCCTCTCAACTCGTGACGTTACAAGGGAGTTCCGATGCTCCTCTTGTAAAGGGCGCGATGTCTGAACTTGGCATTATTGAGAATGGCAGTGTTTGGATGGAAGACGGAGTGATTCAGGCTGTTGGAACGGATATTGAGCTTTTTGAAAAATATGCTGGTCGCATTGATGAGGCAGAAGTGGTGGATGCGAGTGGTAAACTCGTAACTCCAGGACTTGTTGACCCACATACACATGTTGTTTTTGCAGGCAGCAGGGAAAATGAGTTTAACATGCGTCTTCAAGGTGCTACTTATATGGAAATTATGAACAGTGGCGGTGGAATCTATGCGACGACTAGACGGACACAGTCCGCGACACATGAAGAACTTTTTCAAGAAAGCTATGAGCGCTTGAATCAATTCCTGCGCCACGGTGTTACAACAGTTGAAGCGAAAAGTGGCTACGGAATGGAATGGGAAACGGAACTAAAGCAGCTGGAAGTGGCCAAACAGCTTAATGACAAGCATGTGATAGATGTTATTTCAACATTCATGGGAGCCCACGCTGTACCGAAAGAGTACAAACAAAATCCTGATGAGTTTGTAAGATTGCTGATTGACGAAATGATTCCAAAGGTAGCAGAGCTCGGACTGGCTGAATTTAATGATGTTTTTTGTGAACATGGTGTTTTTACTCCAGAGCAATCGAAGCAGATTCTTGAAGCAGGCCTGCAATATGGCTTGATTCCGAAGATTCATGCGGATGAAATTGAGCCTTATGAGGGGGCTGAACTTGCGGCCGAGGTAGGCGCAATTTCTGCAGACCATCTCTTAAAAGCTTCGGAAAAAGGCATGAAAGCAATGGCTGAAAAAGGCGTAGTTGGCGTGTTGCTTCCAGGAACAGCTTACTTTTTAATGGCGGAGTCTGCAAATGGCCGTAAAATGGTAGATTTGGGTGTACCGGTGGCACTTTCGACAGATTGTAATCCCGGATCATCACCAACGGTTTCACTGCCATTCATTATGAATCTAGGTTGTTTAAAAATGGGGATGACACCGGCTGAGGTGATAACTGCCACGACGATTAATGCTGCTCATGCCATTAATCGAGGGAAAAAGATTGGCAGTTTAGAGGTCGGCAAAAAAGCAGATGTTACGATTTTTAACGTCGGGAATTATATGAAACTGCAATACTCTTATGGCGTGAATCATACGGATACAGTCGTGAAAAATGGGCAGGTGGTTGTAAGGGGAGGTCAGTTAGTTGAAGAGCTTTCTCTATCCTAAACTGAATCCACCAAGTTTTACATGGGTGAGACCTGATGAAGGGGCAGAGGTTGCGAAGGTTCACGAGTGGATCCAACCACTAACTGCTGCCTCGGATCCTGAAAAAAGCAAGGACGCCGACTTTGTTATCGTCGGTGTTCCGCTGTCTCGCTCATCGATTAGTGCTTCGGGTGCCTCGGAATTTCCTGAGGCATTCCGCCGCTCGTGGCGAAGTTTTACTACTTATAACCTTGATGAGGATATCGATTTGTCGGAAATGACTGCTGTGGATGTTGGTGATGTGCCGATGCATGTCACGAATATCCAGCAGTGTCATGACAATATCATCGAAGCATCTGCTGCCCTTCATCAACATTTTGATGCCTCAAAGGTGTGTGCGATTGGCGGTGATCATTCGATAACAGCGATGATGGTCAAAGGTCTGCATCAAGTGAGGCCTAATGAAAAAATTGGCATCCTGCAGTTTGATACCCATTTTGATTTAAGGGATATGACCGATAACGGCCCGTCAAATGGGACTCCAATGCGGAACTTAATTGAAAGCGGAGTAGTTGAGGGTAGTAATATGTACAACATCGGCCTCCATGGATTTTTTAATACAAAAGATTTGAAGAACTATGCCGATGAAAAAGGTGTCAACTATTTCACGCTTCGGGAAACAAGAAAAAAGGGGATTGAAGAAACGGTTGTTGCCTGTTTAGATGCGCTCGCTGCGAAGGTGGATACCATTTATTTAACAGTCGATATGGATGTTCTTGATATTGCCTATGCTCCAGGGGTACCGGCCTCAACGCCGGGGGGCATGACAACAGCAGAACTTTTGGATGGGGTACTTGCGGCAGCTAAACATCCAAAAGTCAAAGCAATGGACATCGTCTGCCTTGACCCACTAAAAGACACACATGTACAGCCAACAGTAAAACTCGGCACACACGTATTTCTAACCTTTCTTACAGGAGTAATGCTTCGCTAGACAATTAATGGTGTCAGGCACCACAAAAAGACACTTTCCTGCCAATGTCCACCCCGGGTGGACATTGGCTTATTCACGTAAAATTTATTAGTTAAGAATAACTTTTTGGGGATGGTAGTTTTGCAAATAATGGACTGGTGGGAAAAGGACCCATACTATTCTACTAAAGGCAGTTTAGATTAAAAAAGCATGACTTGTTACTTGAAAGAATCAACCGCATTGAACAGCTTGTTGTGACAAATGCACTCCCTCTAGAAGAAAGAGCATCACTTGAACCGATTAATGAAAATATTTTACACCAGCCGGATGAAATGCCTATGCTAGACGAGGAAATAGAAATAACAAAAATGGAAAAAGCTGATCCAAAAAAAATGGGAAGAAAAAGAACTCACAAAATAAGAAAAACGAAAAGAAAGAGTGTCGAAGGAAACATAAGGAATAAAATTTTTTTTAGGAAAGTGGAGTCGACACTTTCTTTTTTATTGTAATTTCCTTATATGTGAAGTAATCAAAAAAGAAAGTTTGTAAGTGTATGAGAGTTACCCTAAAACTTTAAAAAGAATTTGACATTGTAAGCTTAATTAAAAAAACCCTGATATTCTCAAGGTTCTTATTGTTTAGAAATGGGATAAGCGAAAAAATATAAATGTATTTAATTATAAATGACTATTTTTTATTGTTTTTCAATATTTTTTTGAGTAATTTAATAAGATCACTATTTTGTTCTTTTACGTCTTTTAGTTCTTTTTTTAACTCTAAAATATCATTAGTGATATTCTCTAGTTTTTGAGACAAAGATGACGGCTCTGCATTTTCTTGTCTTAATCCAGAAATATCATTAGCCATAATTTCCATTTTTTCAGCTAAAGAAGTCAGCTCTACATTTTCTTGTTTTTCAGAAACCTTAGATACTGGGAGTGTCGCGTTTAGATTTTTTTTACTAAGTTCTGTAACTGAATCCAATAATGACTCATTTTTCATAGTTGTTGCCAGTTGTTTCATGATAAAATTCAAATCAAGCGAATCCTTGTCTACATTGTTAACCGTATTCTGTACGCTATTATCATTAGTGATTTTCTTCCGTTTTTCAGTAAGTTTTGACTCAGGAGGCGCAGGGTTTTGATTTTTTATACTAAGTTCCGTAACAGAATTCATGAGCGAATCGTTTTTTAGAAGAGTTGTTGCCATTTGAATTAATGATCCAAAATCAAGCGAATTTGGATTTTTTAGTAAATTGTTGGCGAGATTTTCTAAATTGTTACCCGTATTCTGTACGCTATTTTCATTAATGTTTTCCTTCATAATTTAGCCACCTTTTTAGTTTGAATTAGTAATAAGCTCAGAAATTTCCTAATATCTTATGTCGTTTGACTAAAAATGTAGTGTGTTAATAACATCATAAAAGGAAATATTTTTGCTTTAATTCTATAAATATAAAGAAAAAACCCTAGAAGATTATTTAATTTTAAATAATCTTCTAGAGTTCATCATACATCCATATGGAATTTCTAGAAAGATAAGTCCGATTTGAGTACATAGAATGATTGTGTAAGGAGCCCCATTTGAAATTCTAATCCCGTAAAGGGGGAAAGATATCCATAATCTGCATAGGGGTCGCTTCTCGAGGTGAATAGTCCTCCAGAACGTGCCGACTTGCAACGCAAAATATATTTTGTTTCAATATTTTCTTAGGATCGGTAGCTAATAGCTTTACGTAGGGATAAATTCCTGAAATCGTCGCGTATAGTGTATGCAATAATTTATCATTACTTACCTTTCCAATATACAGCATCGGAAGAAAATTGAAGTATTCGGAATTTTCCACGCATTCCTTCGTATTTACTTCGATCCGTAACGAATATATTTTGATACGAGCTTGAAGTCTTATAAATTAAGGTGGACCCGTAACGAGAAATATGTCTTTCCAAACCTTCATTTCTATTAAACGGATTCATTATACACCTCCAAATTACCGTTATCGTATAAAAAAGACCTTCTTAGACTTGCCTAAGAAGATCCCTAAATTGACTGCGCATTTTAATCCTGCCTAAATTATAAGCAAAGAGTAGTAGCGATTCAGTCTCCAATACAAGCTTGTACGTCCGCTCGAGCTCCGAGCAAAACAGCTAACAGTAAAGCTACAATCAAAACGAATGCAATAAGAACTTCCACCACACTTACTGTAGAAGGAGTTGCCATGTGTCATCCCCTCCTTAATATTTTAAATAAGGAAGGTTTTTAATTTCCTTATATTAGACAAGCTATGGTGATAGAAAGCGATTGGTTCTAATTATATCTCTCAATTTATGAAATTATGTTATTGTACTAATAGATGTTCTTTCCCATATTTCCAAAGTACTTCCAGGATACCTCGACGTAGACTGCCCAATTTTTTAGGAGAAATGAAATGGGACTATTGGAATGTTTCCTTGAGGGAAATGCATAAAAAGTCGAAAAAGAGAAAAATCATATATTTCCCCAAACCGCCATTTTATTAATCAAAAAAAGCCTAGGATAGTAAGGAATTAGGTAATAAATGCCCCATCATTATGGAAATAATTTAAATTATTCCTTGGGAAAGCGCGTGTTCAGACAATTATCGAGTTTTATTGTCGGAAAATTGAAAAATTTATTTAGAATAAAGTAGGTTATTATTACAACAAGTCTGAATAAAGGAAGTGAGCATTTTGTTAAAAATGATTGATGCCCACATTCATCTCGATCATTATAAAGGTGATGAGATTAGTCAGCTGATGGAAACTATTCCGCAAATTGAAAATCTGATTTCGGTTTCTTATGATTTAGAATCGTGTAAAAGAAATCATGGGTTTACGGGAAAATATCAAAAGGTGAGAGCCGCATTCGGATACCATCCTGAGCAGCCGCTACCGACAGTTGAACAGCAGAATGAGCTGTTCTCTTCTCTTGGATGAATGATAATATTGACGTTATGATAGCTATTGGAGAGGTTGGGCTTCCCTATTATTTACGGAAAAAACAAAAGGTTACCACTTGCCAGTACGAACAGTACATAAAGCTGTTATAGGCATTTGTTCAAAAAGCAAGTACATATGGGAAGCCAATTGTCCTCCATGCCGTTCATGAGGATGCTCCCATTGTTTGTGACCTTTTAGAAAAATACTCCATTAAAAAGGCTCATTTTCATTGGTTTAAAGGAGACAATAAAACAATTAAGAGGATGGAAAAAAATAAGTACTATATATCGGTTACACCTGATGTGGTCTATGAAGAGGAGATACAAAAATTAGTTCAAAGATATCCGCTAGAACTAATGATGATTGAAACAGATGGTCCATGGCCATTTGAAGGTCCATTTTGGGGAACTATGACACATCTAAATATGATGCTTGAATCCATTAAGGTAATTTCAAAAATAAAAAAATTGTCTGAAGAAGAAGTGTCTGAAAGATTATGGAAGAACACAAGATTATTTTATCAATTATAAACGCATTATTATGATTTATACTTAGAATGGAGTATGATTATGAAAATTGTCGTCCTTTCAGACACGCATTTGCCTAAAAGGGCTAAAAGCTTCCCATCTAGATTAATTGAAGAATTAGTCAATGCTGATTTAATCATACATGCCGGTGATTGGCAGACCATTGATGTATATAATGAACTAAAATCCTATGCCAATATTGTGGGTGTATATGGCAATGTAGATGAAGACGAAATCAAGGACTTATTTCCGGAAAACCGGGTTATTGAGGTGTCCGGTTTTAAAATTGGAATAACACATGGTCATGGCACAGGAAAAACAACAGAAAGAAGAGCCATTCAAAAATTTGCGGATGAAAAAGTAGATTGTATTATTTTTGGTCATTCACATATTCCTATTAAAAAATGCGAAAAAGGGATTTTGCTTTTCAACCCAGGATCACCTACCGATAAAAGAAGGCAGGAAAAATATTCATTTGGCGTAATTAATATCGGGGATTCTTTGGAAGCCGAGCATATCTTTTTTACTAAAGATTCTTCTGAAAATAATACAAAAGGGGAAATCAAACAATGAACAAGCTGGTAATCGTCTATACAACAAAAGACTGTATCGAATGTACGATGGTCAAAAAAGTTCTTAGTGGGGAAGGAATTGCTTTTGAATCCAGGGACGTGTTGGCAAACCCTGAATATCAGGAGGAAGTGGAGAAATTCGGTTTTCTAGGAGTTCCTGTTACTGTCGTTGATAATCGAGCAGTGAAAGGATTTACAAATGAATTAAAGGAACTAATTGAAATAGCAAAAAGTTAAGGTGCAGCTTTCAATTCAGTACAAAAATGGCTTGGAGGAAAATCCCCCAAGTCATTTTTCTGTAAATTATTATGCACTAATCGATTTATCTGTTTTGGTACTTTGAAGTTCATCAATAGGGTGGAATTCGTTCTCCATCTTGGAAACTACAACAGTTGCCACACCATTTCCGATTAAGTTCGTAATCGCACGTGCTTCAGACATAAAACGATCGACACCTAGTAACAAGGCAATCCCTTCAACCGGTATTACCGGGAAAGCAGATAGAGTAGCAGCTAGTGTAATAAAACCAGAACCCGTTACACCGGCAGCACCTTTAGATGTCAACATAAGAATACCTAATAAAGTGATTTGATGCCATATCGTAATATCGACATTGTAAGCTTGAGCAATAAAGAGCGCAGCCATTGAAAGATAAATAGCAGTACCATCTAAGTTAAAGGAATACCCGGTTGGAACGACAAGACCAACAACTGATTTGGAACAGCCGTATTTTTCAAGTCTTTCCATCATTCTTGGTAAAGCGGATTCAGAGGATGAAGTACCTAACACCAAGAGAATTTCTTCTTTAATGTAGGCGATGAATTTCAAAATATTAAAACCATATAGCTTCGCGATCCCACCTAGTACAAAGATGATGAAAAGAAACATCGTTGCATAAACGCTGCCCATCAATTTTCCAAGCGAGACTAACGAACCAAGACCAAAATTACCAATCGTATAGGCCATTGCACCAGATGCTGCAATGGGTGAAAATTTCATTACAATATTAACAATCTTAAAAAAGATTTCCGTAAATTGCTCAAACAAGGCAACAACTGGTTTCCCTTTTTGCCCTAAAGAAGCAAGTGCAATCCCAAACAGGACGGCAAAGAATAAAATCGGGAGCAGCTCGCCCTTCGCCATTGCCCCGACAAAATTATCTGGAATGATTCCTAAAATAAATTCGATAAATCCATGGCTTGTTTCTTTTGCCTGCGTGGTAAATTGTGAAATATCTCCGCCTTTTACGGAATCTGTATTAAACCCAGATCCTGGCTTAATGATATTAACTAGGAGTAAACCAATCGCTAAAGCAAACGTCGTTACAATTTCAAAATAAAGGAGCGCTTTCCCGCCGATACGCCCAACCTTCTTCAAATCCCCCATGTTACCGATGCCAATGACTATTGTAAAAAATACAATTGGAGCAATGACCATTTTAATTAACTTGATAAAGATATCCGCCAAAACCTTTAATTCTGTACCGAATTTCGGAAAAAGAAATCCGATGACAATCCCAAGTACGATCCCCAATAATACTTGGACGGTCAAATTTTTGAAATTAAGTTTCATTTCCTCATACACCCCTTTGTTTAATAAAACTGTTACCGCTTTCAAATCCACCCAAACACATAATAAATGAAAATTCAGATAATAGTAAGGTTTTGGTCATATTGGTCTTATTGTTCCTTTTGTTATAGAAAATACATTAAATAACTCTCATAAAAATCGAACAAAAAATGCTATCTATGAATTTACTATTTTAATAAAATAGGCCATGATAATAATATAAAGGGAAATATAGTTTCATTTAATGTAAGGGGGAGCAGGGGATGTTTCCGTTAAAAGTACTATTGATTGAAGATGATCCAATGGTTCGTGAGGTACACCGCCAATTCATTGATAGGATTGAAGGGTTTTCGATTATTGGAATCGCCTCTAATGGGATGGAAGGGTTAAGATTAGTGAAAGAACTCAGTCCGGATCTGGCGATTATCGATATTTATATGCCTTATATGGGTGGATTGGAAATGCTCAGCGAACTTCGTTCAGAGGCCTATTCTGTGGATGTGATTGCGATAACAGCTGCGAGCGATATAGAAACCATCCACCGTGTACGACAACAAGGGGCTGTTGATTACATCATAAAACCATTTACCTTTGATCGAATTAAAAAGTCACTTGATAATTATAAAAACTATCGAGTGAAATTAGGAGAAAAGAAAGCTCTTTTACAGGAGGAGCTCGATCAAATTTTATTTATTGATAGCAAAGAAGAAAGCGAAAGAGAGAGTTTGCCCAAGGGATTAAATATGAATACGTTAATAAAAATTACCCATTTTATTTCGCAGGAAAAAGAACCTGTTTCTGCGGAAGAAGTGGCGGAAAGCATTGGAATGGCTCGGGTAACGGCTCGAAGATACCTTGATTACTTAGAAAAAGAAGGAAAAGTCAAGATTCATATTCATTACGGCGGCGTCGGAAGACCTATCAACCGTTACGGTGTTTAACGCAAATACCTTGAAAAGATTGCCTGTGAGAAAGGGGGGAATCATGTTGGGTTGGAAAATAAGGTTGTCCAAACCAATACTTCGTTTACAATCGACGATAACCCTGCTGGTTTGTATCGTGGTCGTGATGGCATTGTTAGTAACCGAGATTTTAATCACCAACAGAATTTCAGAAGAAACAGAGAAAAGCCAAGCTGAAAAAGCAACAGATATTGCGAGGATTGTTGCAAAGTCCCCGATTGTCATGAATGGGCTTAAAAATAAAACAGCAGAGAAGGATATCCAAACATTTGCGAATGATATTAAACAATCAACGCATGTTGAATTTATCGTCGTGATGGACATGTATGGAACAAGAAAATCACATCCCAATCGCAACCTAGTAGGTCTGCATTTTGTCGGTGGGGATGAAGGACCTGTCTTAAAAGGGAAAGAGCATATTTCCATTGCCAATGGGACATTGGGATTGTCTTTACGCTCGTTTGTTCCGGTGTATGATCAAGAAAATAAACAAATAGGAGCAGTCGCGGTTGGGATTTCTTTAGAAAAAGTTAATCAGGCGATTGAACAAAGTAGGAAAATTATTTTGATCGGTGTGGGAGTAGGAATTCTAGTTGGGATTCTAGGAGCCCTTATTCTAGCTAGAAAAATCAAAGCGATTCTTTTTGGACTTGAGCCGAGTGAGATGGCAAAATTGCTTGAGGAACGTAGTGCGATGCTTCAATCCACAAAGGAAGGAATTTTGGCAGTTGACCAGGATGCTTTTACCACTCTCGTAAATAATGAGGGGATCCGACTTCTTCAAAAAGCTGGCATTCATGGGCCCTTTTTAGGAAAAAAAGTGGATGACTATATGCCAAATTCAATGCTATCTTCTGTTCTAGGAACGGGGGAATCTCAATTAGACCAAGAACAAGAAATCAATCATATTACCATTTTAACCAATCGGGTTCCGGTTGTTGTCAAAGGAAAGATTGTCGGTGCGATTGCTACCTTCCGAGAAAAAACCGAAATCAAGCAATTAGCTGAACAATTAACCGGTGTAAAGCTATACGCGGAAGCACTGAGAACTCAGTCACATGAATTCATGAATAAACTGCATGTAATATCAGGTTTAATTCATATGAAAGACTATCAAATGGTCTCGTCATACATTACCAAAATTGTCGATCACCAACAAACTGAGGTAGAATTTGTTGTCAGTCGGTTTAAAGATCCTGTTTTAGCAGGTTTTATTTTAGGAAAACTTAGCTTCGCCAGGGAAAATGGATGTGAATTAATCATTGATGGGGAAGGAAGTCTACCTGAACCAGAGCAGCAGGAAATAACCCATGAAGTGGTAACGATTCTCGGAAATTTAATCGATAATGCACTGGATGCTGTTGCGGACCGTCCACATAAAAAAGTTACATTAAGGTTTGACTTTTACGATGAAGTCCTAGCGCTGGAGGTCCATGATACAGGACAAGGAATCGATGAGGATGTAAGACATCACTTATTTATCAAAGGGTATTCTACCAAGGGTGAAAATCGCGGAATCGGTTTATCATTGGTGCAGAGAAGCTTGGAAAAATTAAATGGACAGATAGAAATTCATTCCCAAAAAGGAAAAGGGACAGCATTTATTGTTACTTTCCCATATAAAAGCAAACAATAATAATGTTATGTTAACTGGTACTTTTTCCTTTACATTCTAGTACCATAGGAATATTATGTAGTTAGTTAAATAAAGTATTAGATCTACTAGGGGTGCCCTGTAAACAGGCTGAGAGAAAATGGAGAAATTTTCAACCCTTCGGACCTGATCTGGGTAATACCAGCGGAGGAAAGTAGCCAAGTGAATGTTAATTATTTCTTTGACTAACTAACCAGGTCCATTATTGGATCTGGTTTTTTTATTTTAAAATAAGAAACGGGGCAATTGAAATGGAAAAAAAAAGTTTGTATGAAACGTTGGAAGAAGTTAGAAAGGTTAATCCGCTGGTACATAATATTACCAATGTGGTCGTTACGAATTTTACGGCAAATGGGCTCCTTGCCCTTGGTGCCTCACCGGTTATGGCATATGCAGCTGAGGAAGTAGCAGATATGGCCAAGATTGCAAGTTCATTAGTATTGAACATTGGAACATTAAACCCACAGACAGTAGAATCGATGATCATTGCCGGAAAAGCGGCCAATGAATCCGGTGTTCCCGTCATTTTTGACCCGGTTGGTGCAGGGGCTACCCGCTATCGAACCGAAACCGCGCAAAGAATTATGAACGAGGTAAAAGTCTCTGTGATTAGAGGTAATGCAGCCGAAATTGCCAATGTGGTTGGTGAAAAGTGGGAAATTAAGGGCGTCGATGCTGGGGATGCTAAAGGAAATATCATTGAACTAGCTATTACTTCAGCACAAAAATTGAATGGTCTTGTCGTCATCACTGGAAAAGAGGATGTCGTTTCGGATGGGAAAACAACCTATGTCGTGTCAAATGGACATCCAATTTTAACGAAGGTGACAGGCACTGGCTGTTTATTAACCTCTGTGATTGGAGCGTTTGCAGGAGTGGAAAAGGACCTGCTTCAAGCTTCAGTGGCTGCTTTAACGTATTATGGAATCGCGGCAGAGAAGGCAGCAGCAAAAACAGTTGAAATGGGACCTGGAAGTTTCCAAATCGAATTCTTAAACCAATTAACTTTAGTTTCTTCCGAAGATATCATTTCACATGCTTCTGTTAAACAATTCAATCGATAACTGGGGGTAATTTAAATGAAAAAAGCATTAACAATCGCTGGCTCTGATAGCGGCGGTGGAGCAGGAATTCAAGCGGATTTAAAGACATTTCAGGAATTAGATGTTTTCGGGATGTCGGCATTGACTGCAGTAACTGCCCAAAATACATTAGGCGTCCATGCTGTCTATCCAATGACGGCTGAGGCAGTCGTAAAACAGATCGAAGCGATCGGCGAAGATATCGGTACGGATGCGGTGAAAACAGGAATGCTTTTTAATGCTGAAATAATCGAGGCCGTCGCTGCACAGCTTAGAAATTATCAATGGCAAAATATTGTTGTCGATCCTGTCATGATTGCAAAGGGTGGCGCTTCTTTGTTGCAAATGGAAGCCATTTCTGCCATGAAAAAATACTTATTGCCGCTAGCAACGGTAATCACCCCGAATATTCCAGAAGCGGAAGTACTAACGGGCATGTCGATTCTGACAGTGGAAGATAAACTGGAGTCTGCTAAAAGACTACTTGCGTTAGGCGTAAAAAATGTCGTGATTAAGGGCGGCCATGATGAAAATGAGTCTGAATCCACTGATTTATTATTTGATGGAAAGGAATTTTACTACTTTACCAGCAAGAGAATTCAGACAAAGAACACACATGGAACCGGTTGTACTTTTTCCGCAGTAATTACTGCTGAACTAGCAAAAGGGGAAACTCTTTATGAAGCAGTTTGTATAGCAAAGGATTTTATTCAGTCCGCAATTGAAAACCATTTGGAGATCGGGCAGGGACATGGTCCAACTAACCATTGGGCATATCGAAAAAGAAAAATTGCAAAGGAACTGGCTGAATTATGAAAAATTTACGAGCGGCTTTAAGTGTTTATTTTATCATGGGCAGCACCAACTGTTTAAAGGATCCAGTCGAAGTTTTAAAAGAGGCGATTGCCGGAGGGATTACACTTTTTCAATATCGAGAAAAGGGTGACGGCGCATTAACTGGAGCTGACAAATATACACTCGCGAAAGAACTCCAAGCCATTTGCAGAGCACATCATATCCCTTTCATTGTTAATGACGATATCGAGTTGGCTGTGGCAGTTGATGCGGATGGTGTACATATCGGACAAGAGGATGAAACGGTATACACAGTTCGAGAGAAGATCGGCGATAGGAGAATCCTTGGGGTTTCCGTCCATTCAACGGAAGAAGCAATGACTGCAATAAGCGGTGGTGCTGACTATTTTGGCATTGGCCCTGTTTTTCCGACAAAAACAAAGTTGGATGCCAAACCATCACGGGGAACAATACTGATCGAAAAATTACGAAAAGATGGCATTGATATTCCGATTGTTGGGATCGGAGGTATCACGGTAGAAAACGCTCATTCGGTAGTGGAAGCTGGGGCAGATGGGGTTTCCGTTATTACGGCCATAAGCCATGCAGAATCACCAATCGAAGCAGCCAGGGCGTTAAGAAATAGTGTCGGTATTAAAGGAGAAGTATTCTAGTGAACAAAACACATAAACTGACGTTAACTGCGATGATGATAGCGATCGGTACCATTTCAAGCAATCTGTTCTATATACCGATTGGATTTACAAAGGTCTTCCCGGTTCAGCACTTTTTGAACGTTTTATCAGCCGTTCTTTTAGGACCTTATTATGCTGTAGCTCAAGCCTTTTGTGTATCCCTGTTAAGAAACCTGATGGGAACTGGTTCGATTTTTGCCTTTCCTGGAAGTATGGTTGGAGCTTTACTGGCCTCGCTATTATTTTTGAAAACTAGAAAGATCTATCTTGCTTTTATCGGAGAAGTAATTGGAACGGGTATCATTGGGGCACTGCTTTCTTACCCAATCGCTACTCTTTTTCTCGGTCAAAAGGCAACATTATTTGGGTTTATTCCATTATTTATATTTAGCTCGTTTGCTGGAGCGCTGATTGGATTTATTATTTTAACCGTATTTTTAAGAAAGAAAGTTTTGATTGTTAGTGAAAATGATACCACTATCAGGAACTAATCATCGATAGTAAGGGAGTAAACAAATGAAAGAGGATTTGCTTGAAAAAATCTCACAAGAAGTTGAAGCGAGAGAAGCGGAATTAATCGAATTGTTGACCACGCTTATCGCATTTCCAACCGTTAGTCCTCCTGCACGGAATACAAATGATGTCCAGGAATTTATAAAAGGGTATTTAGAAACCATGGGATTTTCCACAGATAAGTGGGATGTCTATCCCGGAGATCCGAATGTGGTTGGCAATTTACCTGGTGAATCTTCTAATCAATATAATAGTTTGATTGTAAATGGTCATGTGGATGTCGCGGAAGTTGGGGATAATACAGAATGGGATTATTCTCCGTTTTCTGCCTATCGCAAAGATTCCTACATATATGGACGTGGTGTGGCCGATATGAAAGGTGGAATTGCGGCATCACTAATCGCAATTAAACTTTTAAAAGATCTGGGTATCCCGCTCAAAGGTGATCTCCAATTTCAATCTGTTATCGGTGAAGAAGTTGGAGAGGCTGGGACGCTAGCGTGCACTGAGAGGGGTTATACCGCTGACTATGCAGTAGTGGTTGATACAAGTGATTTACATATTCAAGGACAAGGCGGAGTCATAACTGGATGGATTACCATTCAAAGTAAAGAAACTTTTCATGATGGAATCCGTAGGATGATGATTCATGCAGGTGGCGGTGTTAAAGGGGCCAGTGCGATCGAGAAAATGATGAAGATTATTTCGGGACTACAAGACTTAGAACGCCACTGGGCCATTACGAAAAGTTATCAGGGCTTTCCTCCCGGCACAAATACGATTAATCCTGCCGTAATTGAAGGTGGCAGGCATGCAGCATTTGTGGCCGATCGCTGTGCTCTATGGGTTACGGTTCATTTTTACCCGAATGAAGACTATGAAGAGGTTATTAAAGAAATAGAACAACATATTGGTGCAGTTGCAGCGGCAGATCCGTGGCTTCGCGAGAATCCGCCACAGTTTGTTTGGGGCGGAAAATCAATGATTGTTGATCGTGGTGAAATTTTTCCATCGTTAGAAATTGATTCTGATCATCCTGGAACGAAGGTTTTAGCTAATTCCTATGAAAAATTGTTAACAGACAAGCCGACGATGGGCATGTCAACCACCGTTACAGATGCAGGCTGGCTGGGTCGAGCTGGTATTCCAACGGTCATCTTTGGACCTGGTAAATTGGAAGATGCCCATTCAGTCAATGAGAAAGTTGAAATTCGCCAATTATTAGATTTTACAAAAGTATTAGCCGTATTTATCGCGGAATGGTGTAACACGAGGAAGGAAGAGTATGGAAATGAAACTCACCGAAAGACTTTATCAATCAGTAAATGATGTATGGCGGAAAACCCATCAACATCCATTTGTAGTCGGAATAGGTACAGGGGATCTGCCTGTTGAATCCTTTATCCGCTATATGAAACAGGACTATGTGTTTTTAATTGACTACTCTAAGCTGTTTGCTATAGGGGCTGTTAAGGCAAAGGATATTGAAACCATGGCCGCATTTGCGAAGCTTTTGCATGAGACATTGCACGGGGAAATGGATCTGCACCGACAGTATGCTGAGAGGTTTGGAATTACCCATCAACAGCTGGAGGAAACAAAACCAACGCCGGTTAACTTAGCTTATACTCGGTATATGCTTAATGTCGCTCAAACAGGTTCGCTCGAGGAATTAATTGCTGCTCTCTTGCCGTGTATGTGGAGCTACTGGGAGATTAGCAAGATGCTAGCAGATACTTATCCAAATGCTAGTGACCACCATCTTTATGGAGAATGGGTGAAAATGTACTCTTCTAATGAATTTGGTTCATTAGCAACTTGGTTGATCGATTTGTTAGATAGATTGACAGAGGGTAAACCGGAGCGGGAATTAGCCAACTTAGAAGAACACTTCCTGACTACATCAAAATTTGAATATATGTTCTGGGATATGGTCTATCAGGGAGGCGAGTGGCCTGTCTAGCTCAGCCATGTTATCTATCAAAGACCTATCCTACTCTTTTCAAAGTGAAGAAAACTCCAATCCTATTTTCGATCAAATTTCACTAGACATTAAACCAGGTGAGTTTGTCTCAGTGATAGGCGCAAGTGGATCTGGAAAGAGCACTCTTTTTAAATTGATTTCTGGTTTACTTGAACCTGATCAAGGAGATATTATGGTCAATGGTCAAAAGACTGGAAAGAGATTAGGGAGTATCGGTTACATGCCGCAAAAGGATCTGCTTTTACCATGGAGAACCGTTTTAGAAAACGTGTTACTACCTTTAGAAGTGACAAAGGAACCTAAGCAAGCGAGAATACCTGAAATACGAGAGTGGTTATCGCGGTTTGGTTTGGCAGAATATGAAAAAGCTTATCCGAATGAACTTTCGGGAGGAATGAAGCAGCGCGTGGCCTTTTTAAGAACCCTTATGACAGGGAAAGATCTATTATTATTGGATGAGCCCTTTGGCGCACTCGATTCCCTGACAAAACGGAACATGCATAGCTGGTTATTAGGACTGTGGGGGGAATTACAAAAGACGGTATTGTTCATTACCCATGATCTTGAAGAAGCGGTTTTGTTGAGTGATAGAATTTATTTGCTCCAAGACACCGGAATCAAAGAAATAAAGGTCAACCTGGCGAGACCAAGAAGTTCACAGCTAATCTATCAATCAGAGTTTATTACGATGAGAAAAGAACTGGAGTGGCTGATTCACAATGAAAGCTAGTTTGAAAAAATGGACGGAACAGTACGGTTTGTTTTTGATCGTGGTGATCCTCCTTGTCAGCATATGGGAATGGGTCGTCAGGCAAGGCATGATTCCTTCCTTTATTTTGCCAGCGCCTTCGGCTATTTGGGGGTCATTACAAGAAAATCGACAGCTTTTGTTTGAAGTGCATTTGCCGGCTACCGTAAAGGAAGTTCTGATCGGTTTTGTGCTCTCCGTAATCGGTGGATTATCGCTGGGAATTGCTATGCATTTTTCTCGTTCCATTGAAAAGGTATTATATCCATTTCTTGTTATCTCACAAACGGTGCCGTTAATTGCAATTTCACCGATTTTTATTATGTGGTTTGGCTATTCGATTTGGAGCAAAATTGCCGTGACTATTTTAACCGCCTTCTTCCCCATCGTCGTAAGTACCTATGATGGGTTGAAATCTGGTGGAAGCGAATACCGGGAATTACTGTTAACGATGGGCGCCAATCGCTGGACAATTTTTAAAAAAATCCAGATTCCCATGGCGTTGCCAGCCATTTTTTCAGGATTGAAGTTGTCAGTTGTTTATTGTGTTGTCGGAGCGACGGTTGGTGAATGGCTGGGTGCTAGTGAAGGCCTAGGGTACTTCAGTCGACGAATGTCTGGTAACTTACAGGCAGACTCCGTGTTTGCTGCAATATTTTTATTATCGCTTTTAGGAATTGTGTTGTTTTTATTCATTGGTTTATTGGAAAAACAGCTATTGAAAAATAAGATTCGCAACTAGAAAGGGAGTAAACTCAAATGAAGAAAAGTTTTTTGATCATGTTAAGTCTATTGTTACTGCTATTAAGTGCTTGTGGTAAAAACAATGAAAAGGAATCAGATAAAGCCACGGGGGCTGCCGATAAACTACAAAAAGTTAGCTTAATGCTAGATTGGTATCCAAATGCGGTGCACTCCTTTCTTTTTGTCGCTGAAGAAAAGGGCTATTTTAAAGAACAAGGCTTAGATGTTGATATCCAAATGCCAGCAGATACCAATGATCCGCTTAAACTAGTTGCGGCCAACCAAATTGACATGGCGCTTAGCTATCAACCACAGGTACTTGTGGCACGCAGTGAAGGTATTCCTGTTCAATCCATTGGAGCAATTGTCCGTCATCCATTAAATCAATTAATGGTGCCAGCAGATGGTTCGATAAAATCACCCAAAGATTTAGCTGGGAAAACGATTGGCTATCCATCGATTCCATTAGATGAAGCGATCGTTCAAACGATGGTGAAAGCTGATGGCGGAGACGCCGGAAAGATAAAAATGGTCGATGTGGGCTGGGATCTCATTCCTGCGATGGCAACGAAAAAAACTGATGCGCTGATCGGCGGCTATATTAACCATGAGAAGTTATTGCTGGAAAAAGAAGGTCACCCGATGAGAGCATTAAATCCGGCGGACTATGGCGTTCCAGATTATTATGAATTAGTTTTGGTCGCTAGTGAAAAGGGATTAAAAGAAAAACCAGAAGTGTATAAAAAGTTTATGGCTGCGATTTCAGATGGTCAAAAATACGTTCAGAAACATCCAGAAGATGGTCTCTCGATCTTAATGAACCATGAAGATAAAACATCACCATTAGAAAAGGACGTCGAAACAAAAAGCTTAGAAATTCTTCTCCCGCTAATGGACGCCAAAGAAAAACCATTCGGCTACCAAGACCCAGAAACCTGGAAAACCGCAGCCCAATGGCTAAAAGACAAAAAAGTCATAAAAGACACCGTAAAAGCCGAGGATGCATATATTAACTTTTAAAATATTTTGGTGTCAGGCACCACAAAAAGACAAAATGAGTAAAATGTCCGCCTTGGGTGGACATTTTTTTGTTAGTCTTTTTATGGGGTTGTTGCTGTATACCTCAATGAAGTTTGCTAATATATAGGTAAAATCTATTATTGAGGTAGCTACATGAAAATCTTTGTAACAATGAAAAGTCTGGCTAAGAGGAAGGATTATCTTACGAGTAAGGAGATTCATTTAGAGAGTTCTCCGCCGACACTTAGAGTGCTGTTGACAGAATTAGTGTCAATCCAAGTCCAGGAGTTTAATGCAACAACCCAAGCAGAAACCAACTTGGTAAGTTTTCTTACAAACGAGAAAATCGAACAGCAAGTCCATGCCGGAAAAGTAGGGTTTGGGACTAAATATAGCGACCAAAAAGCCAATCTGCAAACGGCAGCCAGGCTGGCTATCCAAGCCTTTGAAGATGGGTTATACCGAGTATTTATTAATGAAAAAGAGTCGCTCGATTTAGATAAGCCATTGGATTTACAAGTGGATGATCAACTTACTTTTATAAAGCTGACAATGTTAGCAGGACGTATGTGGTAATGGGGGGAAACGGTATGAGAGCAAAAAATAAGGATCAATATTATGAGAGTTTAGAAGCGAAGGCAAACAAAGAATTTTCTGGAACAGAGCAGAAGTTGGCGCTGCTGCTAATAAAATTAATGGACGCGACCTACTTTGTACGCGACACAAATCTTCAAGAAATTAGAAACATCCTATTCATACAAAAAAGCCCCCGTGACCCCCTCATTTTCCAACCGCTAGTGGAAATTGTGCACACCTTAATCGGAGCAGAATACGGGGCTCTTTTTCAATATATCGTCGATCATAAATGTGAATATCCATACAGTGAAGGGTATTCGCGACGACCGTTTCGGACGAGAAACCTCGAGTATCACTACCATGGAATGATCGAGAGCTTCCTTTATATATTTGACTTGGATTTTGAAGAGTTTTCGATTATTGATTATCTATCTAGCCGTGAGGGTTCGCCGATATACAATCCTCTGATCAGTGATATGATTGCCTATGAAATTGACCAAAATAATGAGCGGGTATTTCAAGCCCTATCCAATATAATTTTCGGAGAAAATAACACGACACTACTTACATATGAAATGATCAAGGGTATTTTTAAAAGCCATAGCCAGCAAGGATATAATATGCTCGGTGATTTGTTACTTGCTGCCAGACTGCAAGAGGGCTTGCGCCAAAGCATTGTCGAAAATATGGATGAAGGTACATTAGAAGCTACTATATACATGCTTAAAGTCATCCTTGACAACGAACTTATTCGTTACAGTTCCGTCGTGAGAGCGCTTGACGTTTGGACAGGCTTGGACCTGCAATCCTCGGATAGAAGAGTGACTAAGCAATCGATTCAATACGCGGCAGATTCTCTATCCAATCGAGTGCTGCGTGAAGAAGGAGTTAGAAGCGAGAACCTAAATACGCTTTGCATTAGCCTTTGGGCAACAGCTGTGAATGAAGAAGACGATATAAAAGAACCGATCCAATTTTTTAACACAAAGCCAAAATTCGGGTATGAGATTTGAGTTAGCACACCCGTTTTTAAGTGAAAAGAACGTAGAGCTACAATATTATCTTCTCAAAAACTATGTTTATGACTACGATATCCATTGGTCATACGATTCTGAAAAAAGTGAAAGCACCCTGACATTCAACCAGGTACCATTTTTAGAAAACAAGAAGGAACGATCTCGACAGTTTGAGTTGTTTAAAAACATGTTCTTACAAATACCCAAAAGAGAACTCGAAATCGAATCAAAAACGAATCAAGGACTTACGCTAATTTTCTCAAGTGACGAAATTGCGAGAAAATTGATGTTCTTGACCGCCTACGACTTGGATAAGGATTGGCTAAGACAATTAATTGAATCGAAGGACAAGCTAAGTGCTGAATTAAGAGAAGATCTGCTATCATTTTTTATCAAGGATTACTCGGATAAAACACAACGCGATTTCCTTTTTGCAAGCCTCGCTGATAAAAGTGTGAACAATCGAGAAATCGCACTCACAATCATCAAATCAATGGAACTTATGCCTGAGGAAATTTTAAAGATTGAAGCGATGTTAAAATTAAAAACTGGAGCCCTCCGACAAGGAGCCATTCAGATTTTACTAGGACTCCCAAAGGATCAACTAGAAACCGCGCTTGACCGTTTAATATCAAGTAAAGCAGAGTTGCAACGAGTGGGTGCGCTTGAAATCTTATCAGAAATTAATGATCAGGAGGAACGTGAAAGACTTATTAAAGCGTTTAATAATACAATCCTTAAAATGAAAGCTGGCTCAAAAGAACAAATATTACTTGATAAGTTGTTTCAAACCGAGGAATACAACCTGGAAAATGGGTTTGGATTATATGACCCGAATCATCGAGTAAACCTTGAACTTGAGCATCCTAAACAAGAGTTAAAAAACCTTTTACAGCAAACCACAGATTCTAGCAAGCAATTTCTTCAAGGTTTAGCCGCATTAATTCATGAACATCGTCGGGTGGAATATGAGGTCGAGTGGTATGATGGCTCAAAGGATACACTCCACATTGGCGAGGAATTAAGGTGCACTTATCAAGAGGATGAAAAACAGCAAATCGACCAACTTCCAATAGCTGAAGTTTGGAAGGAGTATTTTAATACCCATGTGCTACCAGCATCAGAGCTCATTCAGACTGCCTTCTATCTTCACTCGGACAGGATCTTTAGCTATTACAGTAATAGGCTGGATGTTTGGGAGGTTATGGATTATCCAAAGGTAGAGGGCTGGAGGAAAACATTTTTAGAAGAAATTTATCCAATCGAAAACATCGAAGAAATGAATCGCTTTCTTGATGATTTGAATTATCGTTCCCAAGTAGAAACGCTTTTCGATGCTTATTTTACCAGTCAAGATTCAAAAGAGCTTTTCGACAACATCAGTGCTGTGTTAAATTTTCTGGTACATTCAATCCCTGAAGATAAGCTCAAAACCGAATATAAGCTGCTTGATTTTCTTATCGATCCATGGCTGGAATGGACCGAACACTTTGCCGATATTACTAGTGGATCCTTTGATGTGTATTTCAAGCTTCATTATCAGTTATATACGATGGCTAATTTTGAAAGTTTTCTTCCGTCGATGGAAGATTTAGCAAAAGCTTATGCACGTAAAATGATCGATGAACAAGTCATTTTTCATGAGCTTTTGGGTCGAGAGGATACAAGTAGAGACTATGTATCAGAATTAACCAATCCCAAGGATCATTTTTTAAAAAATTATCCTGATATGATTCCTATTAAAGATCAGCTGGTTCAAAGAATATTAGAAATTGAACTAAAAAGAGGGGATCTCCAAACAGATATAACTACCGTAGCAATGGGAATTGAACGCCATGAAGGCATAGAATCCTTTGTTCAAATCTTATTAGGCCTTGATAAAGAATCGTTCGTGCGCGGCTATATTTATGGTAATGGCAGCGATCTCACTAAAAAAGAAGTGTTCTCCCATTTATTAAAAACAAGTTATCCAAAAGAGGGAGACAGCGACGTACAACTGAAGCAATTTTTAAAGGGGAAGACATTGTCGGAAAAAAGATTATTAGAGGCAGCGATGTATGCCCCGCAATGGCTAGACATTGTTTCAAAGCACTTAAATTGGAATGGTTTGAGGAGTGCCGCCTGGTATTTCCATGCCCATATCAATGAGACATTTTCTGAGGAAAAAGAAACCATTGTCGCGCATTATTCGCCCATCTCACCACAGGAATTTCAAGATGGTGCTTTTGACATCAGGTGGTTTAAAGAGTCTTACGAACAGTTGGGTGAGGAACGCTTTCAAATTCTCTATCAATGTGCTAAATACATTTCGGCAGGTGCGAATCATCGCAGATCACAGCTGTTTGCGGATGCGGTCTTGGGGAAATTAGCACTTGAAAATACTAAAAACCTAGTTCAGGAAAAAAGAACAAAGGATCAGGTATTATGTTACAGCTTGATTCCAGTGAAAAATGAACAAGATGTTCTCGAACGGTATGTATTCATACAAAGATTTTTACAGGAAAGTAAGAGGTTTGGAGCACAGCGCCGTGCCAGTGAATCGAAAACAGTCACGATTGCCCTTGATAACCTCGCCAGAAATGCAGGCTATAAGGATGTAACAAGGCTAAAGTGGGCGATGGAAGCGAAAAAAATGGAAGAAATTGCGCCATTTCTTAAACCAAAAGTGATGGATGATCTGACTGTACAGCTCGTGATTGATGCCAATGGGCGAGGAGATATCAAAGCAGTAAAAGGAGATAAAGCACTAAAAAAACTCCCAGCCAAGTACAATAAACACGAATATATAGTTGTCTTAAAAGGGATCAAATCCGATTTAAGGGAGCAATACAAACGAGCAAAAGAAGAGTTAGAACGCTCGATGGAGCTTGGAAACGGTTTTCTTTTAAGTGAAGTTTATACTATGATGAAAAATCCGGTGTTAACGCCACTCATGACATCATTGGTACTAAAAGTGGGGAACTATTTAGGCTTTTTTGAAGACGGTTGTCTAAATGGTGTTGGGGCGGTTGATAAGTATTCCATTCAGGCCACTGATGAAATTTTCATCGCTCACCCAGTCCATCTCTTAGAGAGTGGGCAATGGAGTGAATTCCAACGGGATTTATTCGCTCGGAAGGTGAAACAGTCGTTTAAGCAGGTGTTTCGAGAACTATATTTACCAAATCAAGATGAACTTGCAGCGGGAACGGGAACACGAAGATACGCGGGTCACCAAATCCAGCCGCAAAAAACAGTTGCCTTATTAAAAAATCGCTTGTGGACGACGAGCTATGAAGCTGGACTTCAAAAAGTCTACTACAAGGAAAATATTATCGTGCAACTAAATGCTTTAGCCGATTGGTTCTCTCCATCGGATGTTGAGTGTCCGACCTTGGAAACAATCGAATTTTTCGACCGTCTTACCTATCAACCTCTAGAAATTAAAAATATTCCGAAGGTGATCTTCTCGGAAACGATGCGAGACATTGATTTGGTTGTCAGTATCGCCCATGTCGGCGGGGTGGACCTAGAGGCGAGCTTAACGACGATTGAAATGAGAAAAGTAATAGTGACGGAATCGGTTCGATTAATGAGACTGGAAAATGTAAGAATCGAGGGCAATTTTGCGTTGATTAACGGAAGTCTTGGGGATTATAGTGTTCACCTGGGAAGTGCCAATGTGTATAAACAGGCTACAGGTGCCATTTATATCGTTCCCGTCCATTCACAGCAGCGTGGTCGAATCTTCCTGCCATTCATGGACGAGGACCCAAAAACAGCCGAAATTGTTTCAAAAGTCCTTTTGCTCGCGGAAGATAAGAAAATCAAAGATCCGTTTATTTTGGAACAAATAAAGAACTAGCAAAATTTCGTTCATACAAAAGACCGCTATTTCGATGGTAGCGGTCTTTTCATTTTATAAAAATGTACGATAAACGGGTCTCGTGATAAGATTCATGAAATATGCAGAGATCCGCGGATTTGGCTTTCTTTTTTTATTTAGGAAGGTAATGATGGTGTCTGCCTTTTTGATCCCTACTCCATGTCCATAGAATTGGTCATCGGACATAAAAATTACATTTTCAGCGCGCCAATGTGACTCCTTCGGGTTGACATCCGGATTATTGAAATGCAAGATGTCACCAGGTATGAAATCATACCCATATTTTTGAGTTAGCTTTAGATCGTTATCAAATTGCCAATCCATTAAGAGAAGCCGGTTAAAAAGTAGATCAAACCTTGTGCTTCCAATCGAATAAAGGGTAGCAAGATATAAGACAATCGCGATTCCTGTTGAACAATCAAAGGCATAAAGGGCTCCATTTTTTAAAACATCAAGAATGGCGACGCTGGGCCTAACACTTGGCTTCAAGAGAAAGCCGCCATTACTTAGACGATCCCAATACTTTTTATTGCAAAAGGCATAGGTAAAGGTTGTAAACTTTACCTTACTTTTATTAAGCTCTCGGGCAGCTTGCAGCGTTTTTGTTCGGAACAGCAGCTCAAATTGGAATTGACTTAAAGTTTGATACTGATAAATTTCCTTGTATTTCTCCATTTTAGTAACGATGTCTTTCTGTTCTTTCGTTGTAAGGGTATGACTAAGGTCATCCACGTGAATCGTTTGCTGATTTATTTTAATCATTTTCCCACCTGCTTCCCTAATCCACTCCTTCTAAAAAAATATGAAACTTTTAAACTAATAGTTCCAATTATCTGCTAGTTTTTTATTTTTCATAAATCTAACGTACATTAAGAAGAAGACGATTGCGCTGATGAATCTTAGGATGGATATGATGTTCATTGCTTTTTGTATGCCGGTTACTTCGAGAAGCCAAATGCCGATTTGCGGCGCGATGAAGGCAACAAAGGATAATAGGACATTATAGGTTGTGATGCAATACGTTCTTTTTTCCTTTGGAGATTGCTCCAACAACAGGTTGAACAATAGCAGCATGGTACCTGAAAGAAAGAACCCAGAAGTCATCGAGACAAAGGTTAAATAGATTAGATTAGTGGACAAAACGGTCAAAAACGGTGCAGTTGCCATTCCAGCAGCAACCCAAACGAGCATTAAGGTATTGGATTTTTGTTCCGCCCATCTTTTCCATAAGGGGAAGGTAAATATCTGCACTAATTGATTCGCTACTGAAAATATACTAATCCAAAGAATTGTTGCATGAGCATATTTCACATTATAAATATTAAATAATCCCCATGCCATTTGCCACGAGAAATTAAAACATAAGGCAGTGATAAGAAACCATTTGTATCCGTTATCCTTAAAAATCGACCAATCCATTGACGCATTCTTTTGCTCCTGCTCCTTGTTCGTCTTCGGTTGTACCGTTTCCTTGTGCCTCATTAAGAAAAATACTTCTAATAACCCAAATAGAAAGGCCATGAGAAATAAAAGCTGGTAGGCGACCGCATGGTTAGTTTGGTTTTTCATAACGATCCCAATGATCAAAGTTGTGATCATGCCTACAATGGTTAACAGTCGATTTCTATCACTGAAAAACGCTCCTCTTCGGTCTTCGTTAATCATTCCACTAATAAGAGTTTGCCACCCGATATTTGAAATCGTTCCGGGCACATTCATTAGAGCCACGATGATCAAAAACGTCCATGCTTGATAATCCGAACGAATAAAAAGGACTCCAGCTAAAAGAACAAATAAGATTCTTGCCCATAAAACGGACATGGCAACGGTCTTCTTTTGCTGCTCTAAACGATTCAACATGATAGCGGCTGGAATTGTCATAATAAGTGCAACCAATGGCGGAAGCGAGCTGATCAAACCGACTTGATAGTTGCTTGCGCCGAGAATGGAAATAGCGAAAATAGGAAAAAAATTACTGGCAAGGTTCACAGCTATGGTAGACACCATCCCATGATAGATACTAACTTTTTCGTTGTATGTGCGCATGTTCATCCACCATCTTCATCAAAATTCTATAGGTATTATACAACAAGAATACTTGATTTTTTCAAAATTATTTTAAAATAACTAACCGGTGGTGCATTTATGAAAGTGTTTTGTGATACCCTTAGAAATATTCCGTCTGGATTGAAGTGTTACTGCCTTTTAATGATAAAAAGACAATAGTATTTCTACAATATTTTTACAAAAGAAATAATAAATTCCTCATATTTATTTGCATTATCCAGGACCATCTGTTATAGTTAAGGAGAATTATTTTTGTTAGTCGGTAAGGATGAAAAAAGGGAAAACTGCTTTTTGTCTAAAAGATCGAACTGAGCAAGGATAGTAATTTTATGTGTGCAAAGCACACAGCAGGAGGAAACACAAATGGAACAAGGTAAAGTAAAATGGTTTAATGCAGAAAAAGGTTTTGGATTCATCGAGCGCGAAGCTGGAGACGACGTATTCGTACACTTCTCTGCTATCCAAGGCGAAGGTTTCAAATCTTTAGACGAAGGTCAAGCAGTGACTTTTGAAGTTGAACAAGGTCAACGTGGACCACAAGCAACTAACGTTCGTAAAGCATAATCTAAACCACATAAATGTGAATGAAAAGGCTCTCTTGTAGAGCCTTTTTTTAATTTCATACAATTTATAGGCAAATACATAAAAATACCGCAGGGAGAAGAGGAAAAACTCTTTCCCTTTTTTATTAGCAGAAGTTGAAATATAATGAAATCACATACATAGTGGAAGGAAGTGTTAGGATGATCATCCAGCGTCCTCAATTAGAGCAGTCCGAATTGACGAAGTATATTCCGCCCAAAGGTGAATATGAAACATTCCGTGATATGGACCATTACAAAGAGAAACTCAAGGAATGGGGTTTATCCTCAGCGAGAGAAGCAAAAAAAGAATTCTGGTACAAGGATCGAAACTATCAGCGGCAAGTAACTATTAAAGGGTATGAAACTTACGGGAGCGCATTGGATATTAATACGCTTGTGATTGAATTCCAGGACGGAAATCTCACCTGTATCCATCCAGCCTATTTAAAAGAAATGCAGCAATCAAGCTTTGGAAAAGAAAGCTTGTTAACTTTTGATGAAAAAGAAACGGTTGCACTTGAACTTGTGACTGTAGACGAAAGTGAGCCAATAATTGCAGAGGCAATCACAGAACCAGCTGAAAAACCTGCCAAAAAAGAAGCAGCTAAGCCACCAAAAGCAAAGGAACCGAAACCTAAAAAGGAGAAGGCTCCAAAACTTGAACTTCCAGTAGACAAGGTCCATTTTACTGCCAATGTAAAACAGTTCGCGCTCGTTTACAATCCGTTTAATGAGGAAAATGATGAAGTTGTTGTCTTAGAAAATGTTCAGATTGTCCACGAGGAAAATCCACTAGAAATAGGTCTAGCCTGGTGCAGCCACAGCAAGACACTCAAAAAGTTTGAATTGGCGATAGGGGATGCACTTGAATTCGATGGTAAAGTTGCTGCTAAGAAGCTTGGAAAAGGAAAAGATGTAGACGAAGAATTTCTAGTAGATGTCCCGGTCTTGTATAAAATCAATAACCCATCAAAAATCGTTAAAAAATAGGACGCTCTCATAGAGGTCCTATTTTTGTCAGATAAACATGTCAAAGGGAGAGGCACTTGTATGATCGCACTAATTATTGTTTTAGGCTTAGTTGGACTTACTTATTTATTCTTGAGTTATTATCCTCCATTTGGGAAAATGGCTTCGAAGGAGAGGCTTAGTAAATATGAGCAATCCGAAAACTTCTCCCATAAAAGGAAATTCGTCAACCGCGTTCCAACAATAATGGAAAATAGCTTTAAAGAAACGGTTTCAATATTAATTGATTTCATCAAAGGTAATCCCAATGGAAGACCTAAGAATGCCATCCCAATAGAAAAATTGAAACTTTCGGATCACCCAAATGATACACAACCAAAAATCACCTGGTTTGGGCACTCGGCTCTACTATTAGAATTGGATGAAAAAAGAATACTATTAGATCCGATGTTTGGCGGAGCACCTACACCATTTCCAATCTTCGGCATAAAGCGCTATAGCAAAGGCATTCCATTTATCATAGAAGATCTTCCAACGATTGATATAGTCATCATCAGTCACGACCATTATGATCATTTGGATTATGGATCGATTAGAAAAATAAAGGAAAAGGTCAAACAATTTATTGTCCCTCTAGGTGTTGGATGCCACTTAGAAAAATGGGGAGTAAATCCAGAAATCATAATAGAGCTAGATTGGTGGGATGAGCTTCATCATGAAGGACTTAAGATTGCTTCCACACCGGCAAGGCATTTTTCAGGCAGAAGCCTAACAGACCGCGATACGACATTATGGTGTTCATGGGTAATTAAGGGGGAGGATACTAATATTTTTTTTAGTGGGGACAGCGGGTATGGACCACATTTTAAAGAGATTGGTGCTAAATACGGTCCCTTTGATCTGACACTAATGGAATGCGGTCAATACGACAGACGTTGGGCGGAAATTCATATGACGCCAGAAGAATCCGTCCAAGCACATCTCGATGTGAAGGGGAAAATAATGATACCAATTCATTGGGGAGCCTTTACACTAGCCTTACATGACTGGACGGATCCAATTGAAAGAGTAACAAAAGCTGCCCAAAAAGAAAGACTACTTGCCATTTCAACACCCAGAATAGGTGAAACGGTTTATATTGATTCGGAAGATTACCCTCGTAAAGTTTGGTGGAAATAGAGTTACAAAAGCTAAAGATTGATGTCCGCTATTTAAGTGGAATCAATCTTTTTTTATTCGATCATTTATTACACTTAATTGATAAGAATCCTTTTTATTTAATACATTTTTGCTTCCAACAACTTTTCTCTATATTTTTGGAGATAAGTCGAAATCCAAAGTAAAATGGCGAAAAACAAAGCAAATATAGAATGTATCCGATTATATTGAGTTTCACAAATTTGTCACAATCCTTTATACTTTGTTCTGTTAATAACGGACCCGACTTTCATGAGAGTTGAAAGTCATTAATAAAAGCAGATGTACCTACACGTGCTAAGGCTGTATTATTTTCATAAAAAATATATATAAACTAAGGGAGAGTGTAATTTTGGATCTAAATAAAATTAAATATTCATGGTTTGGAAATACAAAGGGAGATATTTTAGCAGGTATTGTGGTAGCACTTGCATTAGTTCCAGAGGCTATTTCTTTTTCCATTATTGCTGGTGTTGACCCAATGGTCGGATTGTATGCTTCTTTTTGTATTGCCATGACAATCGCGTTTGTTGGTGGGAGGCCGGGGATGATTTCTGCGGCTACGGGTGCCACTGCCTTACTGATGGTGACGTTGGTTAAAGACCACGGATTGCAATATTTACTGGCTGCAACGATTCTAACGGGTGTTTTACAAATCATTATGGGAGCTTTAAAGTTAGGGCGATTGATGAAATTTGTTCCCAGGTCCGTAATGACCGGGTTTGTTAATGCACTAGCGATCCTTATTTTTGCCGCTCAATTACCGCATTTCGTCGGGGAGTCATGGCAAATGTATGCCATGGTCGCACTTGCGCTCGCGATCATTTATATCTTACCTCGTTTTACGAAGGCTGTCCCTTCAGCGTTGGTTGCGATTATTGTAGTAACAACGGTTGCTATTTTTACGGGCAGTGATGTTCGGACCGTCGGAGATATGGGAGAATTAACATCCAAATTACCTGTCTTTTTGATTCCGGACATTCCATTCACCTTTGACACACTACAGATTATTTTTCCCTATTCATTATCCATCGCGATTGTAGGGTTAGTTGAATCACTTCTTACGGCAACGATTGTCGATGATCTGACTGATACAGAGAGTGACAAGAACAGGGAAGCCGTTGGACAAGGTATTGCGAACATTGTTTCAGCATTCTTTGGAGGAATGGCTGGATGTGCAATGATTGGTCAGTCTGGTATTAATATCAAATCTGGAGGCAGGGGCAGATTATCCACTTTTGTCGCAGGGGCGTTTTTATTAATCTTGATTGTTTCGTTAAGAGGATTCCTCGTGCAAATTCCAATGGCCGCACTTGTTGGTGTGATGATTATGGTTTCGATTGGAACTTTTGATTGGTCTTGCCTAAAGTCATTCAAAAAGGTGCCAATTACCGATACCATTGTGATGGTTGTGACCGTTGTTACAGTAATACAGACTCATGACTTGTCTAAAGGGGTTTTAGCGGGAATCATTTTAAGTGCGATATTCTTTGCTTCAAAGATCTCAAAAGTGAAAATATCAAGTCTTTCAGCTAAGGGATCAAATAAAAAAATATATCATGTTTCAGGGCAACTTTTCTTTGCTTCAGTAACTGACTTTGTAAACAGTTTTGATTATAAAGAAAACGTTAGTGAAATTGACCTAGACCTATCGAATGCCCACCTTTGGGATGATTCTGCGATTGGTGCGATTGATAAAGTAGTCATCAAGTACCATCAAAATGGAGTTAAAGTAAACTTAATAGGATTAAACTCTGAAAGCAATAAACTGATTGAAAAACTTGCTGTTCACAACAAACCGGGTGGACTGGGAAAAGCAGTTGGCCACTAAATAAATGAACGCTGGATCAATTGAATCCAGCGTTTTTTTGCATATTATTTTTAGGGAAAAACTCCTCCAAAGACTTTTTTAAGGTGGAAAGCAAAGAGATAACTGAAACTAAAGAGGGCCTGATCATACACACGAAAACTGCTGCACAAATTCAGGAGAACAGAAATCATCTTGCAGCTAAGGAAAACTCTTCTATAGTTCTCCAATTTAATTGAGGAATAATAACCCAATATAGAGTATAATGAAGTTTCGGATTTTTATTTCTCAAGGAGAACCTGTATATGAATCAAACCTATACGTTAAAGGAAAAGACAAAGCAAATTTTTATTTTGTTGATTCCTATCTTAATCACACAGCTTGGCATGTTTTCAATGGTGTTTTTTAATACGATTATGTCAGGGAAGTACCATTCCACCGATTTAGCCGGAGTAGCGATAGGTACCTCGATTTGGAGTCCGATTTTTACGGGGATCAGCGGAATTCTTCTTGCGGTTTCACCCATTGCCGCACAACGCTTTGGTGAAAAGAAGAGCAATGAAGTAGCATCAGTGGTGAAGCATGGAATGTATCTTTCCATTTTAATTGCATTAGTGGTCATCATCCTGGGGTTCTTTTTGTTAAACCCGATCCTAGATTTAATGAAACTTGATTCCGGTGTGCATAACACTGCCTTTCATTATCTAGTCGGACTCAGCTATGGAATTCTTCCGCTATTTATTTTTAATGTACTTCGATCATTTATTTATGCACTTGGCAAAACAAGGGTCATTATGGTAATCATGCTTTTGTCGTTACCGTTCAATTTCTTCTTAAACTATGTGCTCATTTTTGGAAACTTAGGTTTCCCAGAGCTTGGTGGTGCAGGGGCAGGGTATGCAACATCGATTACGTATTGGGGGATTATGGGGATGACAGTGTTTATCGTTAAAACCCAAGAACCTTTCTCTACGTACTCTGTTTTCGCTGATTTAAAAGAATTTTCTTGGGATAAATGTAAAGAGATATTAAAGATCGGCGTGCCGATGGGACTCTCTACATTCTTTGAAACTAGTATGTTTGCGGTGGTTACCATCCTACTAAGTAAATTTAATGTCACTACCATTGCTGCCTATCAATCTGCCTTAAATATCGTCTCTTTTCTATACATGATTCCGATTAGTATTTCGACGGCACAAACAGTCCTAGTCGGGTATGAAGTTGGGGCCCGTCGTTATAAAGATGCGAAACAGTACAGCTGGTTAGGAGTTTATCTTGCCATCTTGATTGCCATTGTGACTGGAGTATTAGTAGTGATTTTTCGCTATCAAGTTGCCGGTTTATATTCGAATGAAACAGCCGTCATTAATTTAACCGCTAATTTCTTAATCTTTGCGCTGTTTTTCCAAATTTGTGATGCCATCCAGGCAACTGCCCAAGCAGCCTTAAGAGGATATAAGGACGTCAACCTTGCCTTTATCATGACACTCATAGCCTATTGGCTTATCTGTCTTCCATCAGGATATCTACTCGCACATTATACGAGTTTAGGAGCAAGAGGCTACTGGATCGGACTAACCATCGGCCTGCTCGCAGCCGGAATAGCCCTATCCATCAGACTCATCTACATCCAAAAGCAGAAATTCGTCAGTAGAGGGGTCTAATGGTCTCATTTATTGGAGTCATTATTTGGTGTCTTTATTCGGTGTCAGGCACCACGAAAAGACAGTATTTGGATTTTGTCCGTATGGAATTGACACTTTGATATTGTTGGAAACAAAAAGGGTTACGTAGATTAGCTACGTGCTCTTTTTTGTTCATTTTTACATTTTAGGGTCACGTAGAGCACGTCTACGTGCCCGTAATTGTATAATTACACCGATTAGGGTCACGTAGAGCACGTCTACGTGCCTGTAATTGTATAATTACACCGATTAGGGTCACGTAGAGCACGTCTACGTGCCTATAATGGTATAACTGCACCGATTAGGGTCACGTAGAAAATTTAATAATTAATTGGCTTACTGAATCTTCCAATGGTAAAATATAGATGATGGTATGTTTCAAATATGCAGGTGAGGTGACTCTTTATGGGAAGGGAAGTACACTTTAAAGAGGAAGAATTCGTACTGAAGTTAACTGGGCTTTTAAGCATTTTTGCATTAAAGTGGCAGTTGAAAATTCCTTACAAGGCGATAAAAAGTGTTTATATTGATGACTTTGATCCTCCAATGTGGATGCTCCGCATGCCTGGAACCGCCATTGCACCACTCAACATTTACGAAGGCAGCTTTAAGTTTGGTAATTAATGGTATTTCCTTTCGTGTGAACATAAGGTACCATTTATCCATTTTGAATTAGAAAATTTCGGAAAGTATACATATGTCATTTTTGAAATTAAAAACCCAAGAGCTGTAATGATAGAATTGAGAAAGAAATTAAGACATTTGGAAGAGTGAATAATGCACATAAAAAAGAAAAAAATGTAATGATTAATACGTCATTACATTTTTTTCTTTTTACTTTACGTTTTTTAACTAATCTTCTAACAATAATAATACCGCCAATTAGAGCAAATAAATTTAATGGATCCCCAAGGTTAATATTCAAAGTGAAATTATTAGTTACCCTGACATCATTTTTATTGTTATTCGAACCTGGTTGGTTATTAAATTCCTTCAATTCTTTCAAAAAAAATCACCCGTCTAATAAATATAGTATAATTATATTCAAAAAAAATTCCAACTATAAAAGGCTAGGTGTGAATACACTAATAATCTAAAAAATAAATGACGCCATTCTATTAAGAATGGCGTCTGAAATGATTAATATAATTTTTTTAAGTTAAATAGTTTAGAGAATAAAGTTTGATTTTTATCAGTTACCTTTAATTCTTCCATGATTAATTTTTCTTGATTGGTTGTAATCCAATTCTGTAATTCTTGTTTATCTTTACAAAGAGTATAATATGTTTCCCCACCTTTACCAAGTGCGTTGACAACATATCTACAAGTGTTCGCCATAATGTCCACCTTTAAAAATAAATTATTGTTTTATATATGGATTATATCAGGCTTGAAAAAATAGTCCATCATTATTTTTCATCAAAAATCAGCAAATAAGGCCGTTTACATCGAATGTTATCTCTAATTTCGATTATTGAGTGGAAGTTGTGTATAATACATTCATAATAGTGATTGGTGTAAATGGAGTGGAAGATATGATTACAATAGCGGATATAGCAAAACTGTCGGGTGTTGCAAAGAGTACGGTTTCTCGTTACTTAAACGGGGGATCTGTGGGTGAAAAAACGAGTAAAAAAATTGAAAGTGTCATTAAAGAAACGGGATATACACCTAATAAATTTGCCCAAAGCCTAAAAGCCAAGAAAACAAATATTATAGGCACGATTGTCCCAAGATTAGATTCATTCGCCACATCACAGACACTGATTGGGATGGATGACCAGCTAAGGGAACAAGGATATCAATTAGTAATATCCAACTCTAGTCAGGATCTAGATCGAGAAATTGAAAACATATATGGTTTGGCCAAACAAAAGGTAGCAGGAATAATTCTTCTTGCAACCGAAATCACTGAAAGGCATATTGAAGCCTTTGACAATATTCAGGTTCCCATCATATTAGTGGGGCAGGAGCATACTGATTTTCATAGCGTTATCCACGATGATTATCAAGCTGCATACGAGTTAGGCCAATATATTCTGGAAAAAGGACATAGAAGAATTGCCTACTTAGGTGTTTCAGAAAGGGATATAGCAGTAGGTGTCAAACGGAAAGCTGGGTTCATGAAGGCAGTTTCAGAACAACCTGGGTGTGAAGTTCAGTATTTTGAAACAAGCTTTAAAATTGAAGATGCAATCAAAAATGTCCCCAATATTATTAAAAGCTTCCATCCTACTATTATTGCTTGTGCAACCGATAATATCGCTTTAGGTGCTTTAAAAGCAGCAAATATGGAGGGGCTAACGGTGCCTGACCAGCTTTCCATCACTGGATTTGGCGGCTATGATATCACGAAAATCACATTTCCAGGCATCACAACAGCTAAGTTTTTCTATAAAGAGGCAGGACATGTAGCCGCAATGAATATAGTTAAATTGGTTAATGAGGAACAAATAGAAAAAACAACACTTTCAAAATTTAAAATAATGGAGCAAGAAAGCGTTGACAAGGTAATCTATTAATCTTATAATCTAATTGAAACCGGTTCCACTCTAATATATTTATTTTTGGAACCGGTTCCTAAGAAATCATCTTGGAACTCGTTCCTTTAATTGATTTTTTTTGAATAGATTCGGAACCGGTTCCACAAAATAACTAATAGGATAGGGTGATTTTTGATGAATTATAAAAAGATTGCTGAAGAGATACTTGATGCAATTGGTGGTAAGGAAAATGTATCGGCAGCAGCACACTGTGCAACAAGATTAAGAATGGTTTTAAACGAAGATGAAAACATTGATAAAGCTAAATTAGAAGAAATTGATGTAGTTAAAGGTACTTTTTCTACGGGTGGTCAATTCCAAATTATCTTGGGGTCAGGAACAGTAAATGAAGTATACAAGGAACTCGCTAAATTAACGGAATTATCTGAAATGTCTACTAAGGAAGTTTCCAAAGCAGGATCAAAGAAGTTAAATCCTATTCAACAATTTGTCAAAATGCTATCGGATATCTTTGTTCCGATTATTCCAGCCATTGTTGCTGGCGGATTATTAATGGGAATCAATAATCTCTTAACTGCTAAGGATTTCTTTATTGCAGGAAAATCATTAATCGAAGCTTATCCAAATATCGCAGATTTGGCGGGACTTATAAATACATTTGCTAATGCAGCCTTTGTATTTTTGCCAATATTAATTGGCTTCTCCGCAACACAGCGGTTTGGTGGTAATCCATATCTTGGTGCTGCACTTGGAATGCTCATGGTCCATCCCGACTTATTAAACGGTTACGGGTATGCTGATGCGGTAGCTAAAGGCGAAGTTCCAATTTGGAAGATTTTTAACTTTGAAATCGAAAAGGTAGGTTATCAGGGCTCTGTGCTTCCTGTACTAGTTTCATCATTTGTTTTAGCAAAAATTGAAACATTTTTACGAAGGAGAGTCCCTTCATTCCTTGATAACTTAGTTACACCATTATTATCTATTTTTATCACAGGAATTCTTACGTTCACATTAATCGGACCGATCACTCGTGGAGCGGGTAATCTGTTGACAGACGGTTTAGTTTGGTTATATGACACAACTGGCTTTATCGGCGGGATATTATTTGGTCTTGTTTATGCTCCAATCGTCATCACTGGTATGCATCACAGCTTTATTGCCATTGAAACGCAGCTTTTAGCTGATATTGCAAAAACTGGCGGGTCATTCATTTTTCCAATCGCTGCCATGTCTAACGTGGGTCAAGGTGCGGCAACGCTGGCAGTCCTTGCACTGACTAAGGATGCGAAAGTAAAAGGAGTAGCTTCTGCTGCAGGTATTTCAGCACTTCTTGGTATTACCGAACCAGCCATGTTCGGGGTTAACCTTAAGTTAAAATATCCGTTTATAGGTGCAATCGTTGGTTCTGCCGTAGGTTCCGGCTTTGTTACTTTGTTTAAAGTGAAAGCTATTGCCATGGGGGCTGCTGGTTTACCTGGAATCATTTCTATTAAACCAGGAACAATTACTTTCTATATTATCGGCATGGCACTTTCTTTTGCTGTGGCTTTCCTTGTTACTATTATTCTCGGGAAACGCGATGCGAAAAAGCAAGTAGCAGCCAACTAGAGATCTATAAAATCGGAAAGGGAATCATTAATGATTCTCTTCCATTTATTTAAGGAGTAGAAACATTATGGAGTGGACTAAAGAGAAAAGATACCGCCGAATGGAAGATGAAAGCCCTGAAGCAATGCAGGAATTAATGAAAACGGTAAATGCTTGCCCTTGGAGGCAATCGTTTCATATACAGCCTAATACAGGTTTACTAAATGATCCAAATGGCTTTGCTTTTTATAATGGTTACTATCATTTATTTTATCAATGGTTTCCTTTAGGACCTGTCCATGGGTTGAAATATTGGTACCATGTGAAATCAAAGGATCTAGTGCATTGGGAAGACGAAGGAATAGGCATTGCACCGGGGGATTTTTTAGATAGCCATGGAGCATATTCAGGCAGTGCAATTGAACAGGATGGAAATTTATATTTGATGTATACAGGGAATACACGCGATGAAAATTGGCAAAGGCATCCATATCAATGTTTGGCTGTTATGAATGAACAAGGAGATATTGAAAAAGAGAACCTGCCAGTAATCTCAACTGTACCAAGTGGTTATACTGACCATTTTCGTGATCCGAAGGTGTGGAAGTCTGAGGATGGCCAATATTATACGGTTATTGGTGCACAACGTGATAATTTAACCGGTGCAGCTGTCCTTTATCGTTCGTCCAATTTAAAACAATGGAACTTTGAAGGAGAATTAGAAACGGAGCTAAAGGATTTTGGGTACATGTGGGAATGCCCAGATTATTTTGAACTCGCCAATCAAGGCATTTTTGTATTTTCTCCTCAAGGGCTCGAACCCCATGGCGATGATTTCCACAACATTTATCAATCAGGGTATATTCTGGGAAAGAAGCTAAACCTGCCGAATAGAAATTTTGTCCACGGTGATTTTCGTGAGCTTGACCGCGGCTTTGATTTTTATGCCCCCCAAACGACACTTGGACCGGATGGGAGAAGAATTCTTATTGGCTGGATGGGGTTACCGGAAATAGAATATCCAACGGATCCTAACGGCTGGGCTCATTGTTTAACAATTCCTCGCGAATTAAAGGTGAAAAATGATAAATTAATCCAACAGCCAATAGAAGAAATGAAACTGCTTCGTAAAGTTGAACAAAAAATTACGGCCTTTATTGAGAATGATGTGAAAAGCTTCCCAAGTATGAATGGTACAACATTTGAAATGTATTGTGAAATGTCCGATATTTTTGCAGAAGAATGTGGAATCGAGTTTCGGGCGAATGATACGAAAAAAACCGTAATTAAATATCATCTTGCCGAACAAAAGGTGATTTTGGATCGCAGTTATTCTGGTGAAGAGGTTGGGACTGCTTATGGGACAACAAGAGCATGTTACCTTAATAGCAATAAGATTTCGATTCATATGTTCGTAGATACCTCTTCTGTTGAGATATTTATAAATGATGGGGAAGAAGTCTTTACAGCACGGATTTTCCCAGAGTCAGATTGCGACCAAATTAGATTCTTTGCGTCAAAAGGCAGTGCTATGTTCAATATAAAGAAATGGGATTTTAAGAAGAAGTAGGTGTGAATTATTTCTTACATTGTTTATAGAAATAAACTAAAGCTGTTGAGGTTAATCGACAGCTTTTTGTTAACAATTTAATTAGACTAGAATTATGTATTTAAGCTTCATTTATATTTGGAAAATTCAATAATAAATCAGGCCTAATCATAAAAGGGGCATTTTTAAAGCTTTTCTTTTGATTTCTAAAATGGTCAAGTTTATATTAAATTCCAACAACATAAAGTAACTTTAACAAAAGAAAATTTATTGCCCCCGTATCTTTTCATCCCTCTCGAAACGTTTAAAGGGTAGAGAGTGCAAAAGGAGTGAAATCATGTCACAGAAACTTAGAGAGGCCAACTTAATAAGATCACAGAACGAGGATACGTTCGAAAATGAATTTTGGATCGAAAATTATCCAAAACTTCGAAGATATTGTCACTTTCTTGCCCGTAATGGATGGGATGGAGACGATATCGCACAGGAAACGTATATAAAGGTTTTAAAATATTGCAATCACCAGCAAAAGATGACCACTGCTTTATTAAATAAGATTGCCTATAATCACTGGGTCGATATGCTTCGAAAAAGTAAAAATGAAACCGTTGAGGCAGATCCCGATTTTGCCAATCATGCTTTAGTAAATCAACTTGATGAAACAATGGAGTCTGTTGATTTGCTCTTAAATAACTTTACCCCAAATCAAGCTATCATCTTTTTGTTAAAAGAGGGATTTCAATATCAACTGAAAGAAATCGCATCGATGTTGGATTTTACAGAAATTGCGGTAAAGTCCAATCTTCATCGGGCAAAAAAGCGTTTGGAAAAAGCAAACAAAGAGAAGCATTTTCAGTCAGTTGACAGTTTTTGGGATAAAGAAGAAAGGGAACTGCTTTCGGACCTATTTTATGAGGCATTAAAAAATCAAGATCCAACCATCCTCATTCAAGCGCTTCCTTCACGAACAGGTATTAGTAAAGTTCCTAAGCACGTGACAGGTAAATTACGGTCCAAACCAAATTACACTCCTTCAAGCACTCTCTGTATGGCTGCATAGCCAAATTGCTTTCAAGGAGGGATTGGGATGAGTACCATTCCATATGTAATCGAACAATCTAATCGTGGAGAACGTTCTTATGATATCTATTCACGACTTTTAAAGGACAGAATTATTATCATTGGGGATGAAATAAACGAACATACGGCCAATAGTGTTGTTGCCCAATTATTATTTTTAGCTGCAGATGCGCAGGATAAAGAAATTTCGCTCTATATCAACAGCCCAGGAGGTTTGACTACAGCTGGTTTTGCCATTTTTGACACGATGCAATACATTAAGCCAGATGTCAGGACAATCTGCACAGGGATGGCCGCATCATTTGGGGCGATGTTACTGCTTGCTGGAAAAAAGGGAAAACGGTACGCACTGCCAAATAGTGAAATTATGATTCATCAGCCGTTAGGTGGAGCAAAAGGGCAGGCAACGGAAATCGAGATTTCTGCACGAAGAATCTTAAAGCTTAGGGAGCATATCAATAAAATTATTTCAGAACGGACCGGCCAACCGCTTGAAAAGGTAGCAAAGGATACGGATCGAGATTACTTCATGAGTGCCGAAGAAGCGAAAGAGTATGGGATAATCGATGAGATTCTCTATCCAAAATAAGTTTTAATGGAATAGAAAGAGAAAAATAGAGTATAAAAAAATATATTTAAAGTTCCCTCCATTGGGAGCTTTTTTATGTTGGGATTCTTAAAAATTGAGAAGAACTAAAAACTTTTATTTTTACATCAAACCGTTTTAAAGCGTTGTACGTTTCCTTTAATGTAAGCACTATTAAAGGAGGAACTTAAATGAAAAAATATGCTTATCTCATTTCCGTTTTCTTATTTATCTTTTTGTTAGCTGCATGCAGTAATGGTACAAAGGAAGTTACGAAAGAGAATAAATCAAAAAGTGAATCCTCAACTACTGACAAAGAGAGTAAAAATGATCGTTTACAATTATTAGAGAATGATAAGATAGGAAAATACTTAGCTGATTCAAAAGGAATGGCGTTATACTATTTCGCTAAGGATCAGCCGGGTGTAACCAATTGTAGTGGAGAATGTTTAATGAATTGGCCGGCGTTCCCTGCACAATATTTCGAAGTTCCAGACGGGTTTAATAAAAGTGACTTTGGTACAATCAAGAGGGCAGATGATGGAACCGAACAAGTAACATACAAAGGATATCCACTTTATTATTTCATTAAAGATAAATCAAAAGGTGATGTAACAGGACAGGCAGTAGGAGATGTGTGGTTTATTATTAATGCGGAAACCTCTTTCTAATTACATTATTTAATTGTACAATGAATGGAACTAGAACATTCAGATGAAGCAAATAGAGAGTAATAGACCGACTGTCGATGCAGCCGGTCTATTTAGTTTATCTATAAAATTTTTATTGCATATCTGCCAATACTTTTTCCAGTTTTGTACGAAAGACATTTAACCGAAACTCAAGGAGGTTTTTGTCCATCGGAACCAGGCCGAAGGACAATTTACCGATTATCAAATGAGTTTTGTCAAGAAAGTTGCCGATGGGCGCTTTTTTTATTAGAAAAGGAATTATTACTGGCACTAATCCTGCTAATAGTTTAATATATTTTCCAATATAGAGACTGAGGGGGATTTTCTATGGAAATAAAAATAGATAATTTAACGGGAGCAGAAGTGGCTGAATTAGTGGGGGAGCATCTTCATGGTATGAGACTGAATTCCCCGCCGGAAAGTATCCATGCATTAAATCTTGATCAATTACGAAAACCAGAGATTACTTTCTGGAGTGCATGGGAAGGAAAGGAATTACTTGGGTGCGGTGCTTTGAAAGAACTTGATGATCAACATGGAGAGATCAAATCCATGCGAACCTCTTCCTCACATCTAAGAAAAGGTGTAGCTAAACGGATGCTAAAACACATTATTGAAGAAGCCAAACAGCGTGGCTATCACAGGCTGAGCTTGGAAACAGGATCAATGGATGCTTTTGAACCAGCAAGAAGACTATATGTAAGTTTCGGGTTCCAGTTTTGTATGCCTTTTGCGGATTACATGGACGATCCAAATAGTGTATTTATGACAATGGAATTATAATTAAGTTGGGGAGGGATAGATGATGGAACACGAATTAAAAGAGGTCATCAAAAAGTGTGATATGGCAATAAAACAGGAAGATTTTGATACGTTGATGAATTACTACACCGATGATGCCATTTAGGTTGTAAAGCCTGGAATGATTACACGCGGAAAAGAGGAAATCAAAAAAGCAATTATTGCAATTGCAAACTATTTCAATAACAGTGTTGCACCATCACAAGGGGAAATGATTATACTAGAAGCTGGAGACACGGCATTAGTCATTTCCCAGACACTACTCGCTGCCGATAAAAAGGATTCGGAATATTCTATGGATAGAAAGGCGACCTATGTATATAAGAAAAATTTACAAGGTGATTGGCTTTGTGCCATCGATAACTCATATGGGACAGAATTAATCAATAATTAACTAGACGAAGGAATAAAAGGAGTTGGATACCTACCATATGTAGATAATCAGCTTCTTTTTTCATAATTGAAAATGTATTAAAATTATTATAGGATTAAACTTTTTGGGGGAATGAAATATGAGTGGAATTGCACAAACGCCTGAACCACCATACTACGCAGTGATTTTTGCTTCACAGAGAACTAACGGTGACAGTGGTTATGGAAAAATGGCAGATAAAATGGTAGAGTTAGCTTCTCAGCAAAAAGGATTCTTAGGTTTGGAAAGTGCAAGGGATGAAGAGTTAGGAATTACAGTGTCATATTGGGATTCATTAGAATCTATAAAAAACTGGAAGGAAAATTCTGCTCATAGAATAGCACAGGATAAAGGGAAAAAAGAATGGTACAAGAATTTTTCTCTCAGAGTATGCCGTGTAGAGAGACATAACTTTTATGAAATGTGACAATCCAAATTTCGAAGGTGGATTTGAAATAAATAAACTTTCTAATAAAAATAGAGGTGAATAATTCACCTCCATATTGATTGTTTAAAATATTAGTCCTGTCTATGTGGATACATTTGATGCCATTTCTGCCATGTACCATGTGGATGCTGGTGATGCCATTGCTGCCAAGGTACCCAAGGATGTTGTTGTTGCCACTGATGATGAGTGCCATGAGGATAGTGATGATGCCACTGCTGCCAAGGCATATAAGGGTGTTGGTGGTGCCATTGTTGCCAACTACCGTGTGGGTTGTGCTGATGCCACTGTTCCCAAGGCATAAATGAGGATTGTGATTGACCATGACCATGAGTCATTTTAATACCTTCTACCTTCTTTGCAATAAATTAATTCTTTATAGCTTATGCATTGTATATTTTGAAGGACATATTTCCACTAAATTTAAGCTTATTTACCAATAATTAACACTGTCAGGAAATAAAAAGATAGCTGTGAATATACTTCAAGGTTGTGAAAACAGAAATAAAAAAAACGCACCTATTAGAGATGAAAATCTAACATGTACGTTCTTATTCTTGTTTACCGCTTTTTCTTTTTTGAATTATCTACAACAAGTTTATTTTTATTAACGACCACTATGGTAACCTGAACATGAATATTGAGATCATCAATATTCTTAACACTTTCAACTTTTGCCTTTCGACCTTTAATTTTTAACTCTTCACCTTCGGTTGGAACACGATTAAGCAGCTGAGTTAATAAAACGTTATTTTTTTCAATAAAATGAACAGCAAACATTTTAGTCTCACCTATTTCTTATGATATATGATACATAAAAAATGCTCATATAAAATATATGAGTTAAATTTAAACCAAATTACTAATACAAAACAAAAATTGAAAAATGCTGTTTACCTCAATTTTAGCTGGGGGTAATAATCGTAACTTTTCAAAAGAAAAAAACTGTGTAGAATTACTAGTGGATATGTTTGCTAAAAAATGAAATACGTTCGGGGGCCGACATGGGTGACTTTAAATTATGAAGGATTAGCAAGAAAAATTGAGGATATAAAAATTCAAGGGACCATGGAGTACATTATTAATCGGAAGAAAATGTCACCATCTTATAATGGAGATTATTTGTCATTAGATGGAAAGGGAACTGTGTTTCAAATGGATAATTATTGTTTTGGTGTAGGCCTTGGCTTAAATGGAACTGTTTTATCCAGTGATATTGAGAGGGTAGAAAACTTCATTCGGGAAAAAGATAATTGTTCAAATATACATTTTGAGTTAACTCCCTTTTCTGATCAAACATTACTAAAAATACTCCAAGAATCAGGATACACTCTAGAACAATTCCTAGCTGTTTGGGTACTCAAATTAGAGGAGTGGAATCCAAACAAAGGAAACCTAAGAAATGACGAGGTTTCAATAGTAAAAGTGGGTGCTGAAGAAACATATGAATGGGCACGAACCGTTGCCCTTGGTTTTTCAAGCGACCAGAACACAACGGAGGATTCAATCGAATCCGTAAGAGGTTTTTTTAATTTATCTCATTCAGCTGCTTTTTTATTAAAAGAAAAGGAAGAAAGTGTGGCAGGGGCATTCGTGGCAATATCTGACCAGCTCGGTGAAATGTTCTTAACTAGTACGATTCAAACACACAGAGGAAAAGGCTATCAAAATTTACTAATTGAAGAAAGAATTAATTATGCAAAGTCTAAAGGATGTACCCATTTGACTGTGACGACAAAACCGAATAACATATCCGCCAGGAATATGGAAAGAAACGGTTTTAAATTAGCTTATAACAAGGTAATTATGAAGAGTTCACTATGTAAGTAATCTTGTATAGAGAGGAAAAATATTCCTTCTAAGGCTTGCAGTTTGTTTATTTGACTAATATCCTTTCATTAATTATCCGTACAAAACGAACTAAATAGGAATTTATTATATAATTACCTTGATCATTTTTCACGATAAAGTATTTGTTACGCTCCATCATTTCAACTACTTCTTGTTCAACATCTTCTTTATTAACATCTAATTCTTTAATCATTTTTTCGGTTATGATCTCATGATCAAACGTATAGCAAACTGTAAATTCCTTCAATCTAATTTTCCTTTCTGTAATTAATTGTGGTTTTGAATAGAAATCACTTCATTTTTTGCAACTGTACTTCTGTAAACAAGAAATCTGCCCCTCGAATGAAGTGGGCAGAAGCCACTCAAGAGGGACCTTATAATATCTATTTCTTCTCCACTTTGACTAAACCTTTTCCTAAATTATTCTTATCAAAATAGCATATGACCACATCATGAACGCGTATTTTATCACCCGAAAGGATGTTCTTTGAAGAAAAGATGATATCTGTTCCGTCATCACTTTTTCCGTAGTATTGCTTCCCTTTAATTTTACTAATCTTGTATTCTACCGTGGTGTACTCAGAGGAACCATTGTTTTTAGTTATAGTATTGTTAACAGGAGCAGAAGTATGATCTTTTACTAATACTAATGCTATTAAAATTGATGAGAGCACCAAAAGGATGATCACTCTTTTAATCATTGTACTCTACCTCCTTCTATGTATTTTAAGAGAAATGATAGGAATGTAAATCCTCCTATCTTCCTTATGTCTTTATACCTATTTCTTAATTCAACCACCTGTTAAGTCTTGTGAGAAAATGTGATTTCGTTGATAAAATTTCACAAGTTATTCACATTTATACCTTGTTAATATTTTAAAGGTATTCTAATCTTATTATATAATAGCAATTTCAACAAATCTTGAAGGAGGTGCACAATTGTTACCTATTGAACGTCGACAGCACCTATTAACTTGGTTAAATAATGAAGGAACCCTATCGATTACAGAAATTAGCAATCGTTTACAAGTTTCCGAAATGACCGTTTATCGAGATATTAAGCCATTAATAGAAGACAAAAAGGTCATTAAAACTTCAGGTGGAATCTGCTTAACACAAGAAACTAACACATCTTCTAGCGCATGTACATATTGCTTGAAGGAATCAAATAATCGCCACCCAGTTCAAATTATAACCCATGAGTTAAGGGTAGAGCACCTTTGCTGTCCTCATTGTGGCTTATTACGATATAACGACATAGAAAAAGATGTTTCTCAAATCATTTGTCGCGATTTCCTTCAGGATACGACTGTTAGTGCAAAAATGGCGTATTTCTTACTTGACGCAGATTTTAAATTGAATTGCTGCCAGCCACAAGTATTAGCTTTTGATTCATTAAAACATGCCGATCAATTTCAAAAAGGCTTTGGTGGAATTGTTCTCCGATTTAGAGAAGCCATCTTAGAAATACAAAAAAGAATGAATGGTCAAAGTGGATGTGGATGCAATAAAAAAGAGAGATTGTTGGAATGAAATTAAGAAGGAAGCTTTTACTTTTGCAGTAATGAATAAACATTGAGGAGCAAAAATGATGAAACGTACATTGAAAAAGATTTCTAAAGTGTTTTTACCAACAATATTAGGTTTATTATTATTCTCAAGTGTGGCAAGTGCCCATGTGACAGTAGTACCGAAAACGTCGACAACAGGTGCATGGGAAACATATACAGTTAAAGTTCCGGTTGAAAAGGATATAGCCACGACAAAATTCACGTTAAAAGCACCAGCTGGAGTTGAAATTAAGTCTTATCAGCCAGTCCCTGGATGGAAATATTCCGATGAAAAAGATGCGAAAGGTATAGTAAAATCATTTACTTTCGAAGCAACAGGTGACGGGATTTTACCTGGTCAATTCCAGCAATTTACGTTTGTTGGAAAAAACCCTGAAACGGCAACTAAAGCAGCTTGGGATGCTTTTCAATATTATAAAGATGGCAGCATAGTAGAATGGACAGGGGAAGAAGGAGCAGATAGTCCTCATTCCATAACTGACATTGTTGCAGGCGCATCATCGGATGACCACAACGACAATGCTAAAATGGAAGAAACGAAAAAAGAAGAAACAAAAACAGTTGAAGCTAAAAAAACAGACTCTGATAACACTAATTCACTTCCGACCATCTTATCGGTTGTTGCAGCCTTGTTATCATTAGTGGCTCTTGTATTTGCCATTCGTAAAAAGTAATACCTATTAAAAAAATGACGATAAGCTTGGAATGATCAAGCTCATCGTCATTTTTTTGGAAATTATAATCGAGGGCTATTATTTACGTATAAAAAAGTCTGCCCGGGGTTAAACTTAGATGCCGTAAACAGAATTACATAAATTTCAAATGTTGATCGCCATAAAATATCTTTAAAATATAATCCGCATCAGGTACATTCAATCTGTTAAAACCGATCAGAAATTCTTTATTGTCATACGGCACTTCCCTAAAAGTAATAGAAATATCTCCCAGTTCACCAATCGTCACAACAGCGTAAGAGGCCAATGGCTTATAATGACAGCCCAAAGAGCTTGGGTTGAGATAGAGTCGCTCCATGGATTTAAAGTGATGGATCACGTGATGATGGCCAAAACAAACAATATCCGCATTAGATGTCTGGTAAATGGCGTCAAGTTTCTCCTCGGTTGGCTCTTTATCCACTGAGATAAATTTATTTAGTTCACTCAAATGATAGTGAACAAAAAACAATCTTTTACCATTGTAAATCGATTCTAACGTGACAGGAATCTCCGTTAAAAACGGAATAAACTTATGGTCTAGATGGGCTGCAATCCATTGATGATGTACCTTTTCACTACCCCTGCTATAAGGCTCTCTACCTGCAATAATATCCAAAATAGCTTCATCGTGGTTTCCCATAACAAACGAAATATCAGAACGTGAACTTAGGAGCTCAAGAACCTCATTTGTTTCATACCCAATCCCGATCAAATCTCCCAAACAATAGATATGCTCAGTCTTTTCGTCCTTGTCAATCTCATTCAAAACTGCCATTAATGCCGAATAATTACCATGAATATCCGTTATGATTGCTATTTTCTTCTCCATTTTCTAATCTCCGTTTTTCCGATAGTTTACACATCTGCAAGTAATAAAATACAAATATTTGGACCATAGGACCTAAGGGGTCTTTGCTGTTTTCCTCATCCCGACTTTAAAAATCCATCTTAGAAGCGGTGGAACGGCAAAGTAAATAAAAAAGAGTCGAAAAAGTTGATAGCCGGTCACCATCGATAAATCGGCATGGACCTCATGAGCGAGAATTCCCATTTGATCCATTCCTCCAGGAGCCAAAGCTAAAAAACTGGTTGATTGGTTGATAGGGTAGTAAGCAACGAGTAATAAACTTAGCCCGATGGAGACCAAAATCATTACCATCCCACTAAGGAGCGCAAGTGTAATAATTTTTGTTTTGTGCTCCAGTTTCTCAGGATTTAATAGCAAACCAATGTACCCGCCAATCATAAATTGAGAGGCATCCAGAATCGAAGCTGGTACCGCGGGCCCATGTAAGCCTGATAAATTGATGACTGCTGTTCCTAAAATTGGACCTAACATATAGGGGGTAGGAAATTTTAATTTTCGAGCAAGCAATGCACAAACAACACAAATAATAGCAAACCAAATGATGGTTGGAAAAAGTGGGATAGGGGAGACGGTACCATTATTAACCAAGACCAAAGCTTTGTTTGTCGTATTTTTAAAAAGAGGTCCCAAAATAAGAAACGGAACAAAGAAAATAATCATAATCAATCTAGCTACCTGTAGAAAAGTTACCGTAGTAATGTTAATTCCTTTCAATTCTTCGGCGAAAATAATCATTTGTGATAGCCCGCCCGGAATACTTCCAATCAACACGGTTGGATAATCGACACCAGTTAACTTAGAAACAACAAAAGCAATTCCAGCACAAAAACAAACAAGTAATACTGTCATCAGCAACATGGAAGGCAGTTTAGCCATTATTTCCAAAAGTGCTTCTTTTGTGAACGAGAGGCCAACCGAATATCCGACAATCACTAAACCTATGTCGCGAATGGTACTAGGCCAGTAAAACTGAACTTTTCTAAACCTTGAGCCAATTAAAACTGCTGCCATTGGTCCAAGCAGCCATGGAATAGGTGTATGTAGTGCAGCGAACGTAATTCCTCCTATTAAAGCGATTAACAATGAGACACAAAATCGAATCCTTTTGTCGCCATTTGCAAATTTGCTCAAGCAGAACCCTTCTATCTCTATAAATTAGTAGAATATTAACAACCTTGAAGCAAGGAAACACGATATTTATGTAATTCCGCGCTTAAACTATTTTATCATGGTGTGGAAATTTAATCTAAACTGGTGCATTTGAGTGAAGTAATTTTGGGAAGAATTACGCATAATAATCGGGAAAGTTTACATGGAAAATATAGCTGAAAAGGAGAGTAATATATGAAAGCACCATTTATTTTAGGACTGGGTATTACCTTCTTCTTATTAGTCCCACTTGGCATTTATACAAATATCTTCCCATTCTGCGCGATTGGCTTAACCGGTGCAGGTTTATCATTTATATTATTTAGTTTAAAAGTAAACAATGTCTGGAAGGGATTCACCAGGGTGCAAGAATTACCTTTTATAGGCTCATCGGTCATGTGGATCTATCGCTTAGGGATTCTGGGACTTGGAGCTCTAGCCTTGTTCAGCGCTTCTGCGTATTGGGCAGATTCACCGGCTTACATAAAAAAGAATTACACAATATTAGAAGGGATTCCTTCAAAAATTGTTTATGAGAAACCTTCTAAGGGTGAAATCCAAGGAACTATTACTGTAATAATCCATAACAAACGTTTAAATATATCCCCAAATCCACAATATCCAATCGAAAAAAATGTGGAAGGACGCCGTTTTCTGATTAACTACCTGCCAAACACAGAGTGGGTCATGGATTACAAAATCGAATAATAACAGAAAAAAACTAGGAAGTTCCTAATGAGTTCCCTAGTTTTTTGTTTAATTAAGAATATTAATTTACCTGACTTTGCAAAATTTCTTGTCGTTTCTCCACGATAATCAATCCACCCACTAACCCTAGAGAGGCGAATATGACAGGAATAATGAAACCATATTGGTATCCAACACTACTTGCAGATGCGTGGAAATGGTCTAACACTTTCCCAAAAATACTTGGCAAAAGAACAGCACTTAAAAAACCGCCCATATTGGCAAAGCCAGAAACAACCCCGACTTCTTTGATATCGAAGGATTTTCTAACAATCGCAAAGGTTAAAGCACTCGCTCCATTTCCGTATCCAATAAGAAAGAAAATAATCGTAAGCATTAAGACTGGCGGCTTTCCATTCATGAAAAGGAATGACGACCAGCATAAAAACACAATGCAGTGAACAATAACATATGGACGTTTAATCGAGTCTAAGCGGCTGGAAATCCAGCTAGTTAATGGAGCACCAATAATTGCCCCGAAAAGACCTACCATAATCAGTTGACTCGCATCTGAACGAGACAATCCATATACATGCATCCCATAGGGGACAGCCCACGACCCAATAAATCCTACATACGTTCCAACAGTACCAAAGTGACAGAAGAACGTGGCCCATGCTTGGCGGGTGGAAAAAATACGACGTAACAAAATCAGCGTTTTTTCACGAGGCTTTTTCTGTTTTTTAGGTATGGTATCGTTCCATTCAAAAGTCTTTGGTTTTTTTACTAGGACATAGTAGAGAAGTACTCCACAGAGAACTACCATAATTCCCGATGTAAAAAAGGGGGCGCGCCAGCCTGATAGAGTAATCCATGCTGAAAAGGGGACGGTCGCTAGCAAAAAGCCAAAACTCCCTGCCATTCCAGCTATGCCCAGTAATCCAACAAACTCCCGCACTTTAAACCATTGACTTAGGATCAACACTAAATTAACCCAAATAGCTGAATCACCCGTACCTACCAATAATCTAGCAAAAAGAAGCACTATTTCATTCGTGGCTAGACTATAAATTAATGTACCTATTCCAGTAAGAAGCGCCCCAATCACTAGAAAAAGGTTGGGGCCAAACCGATCAGACAAGATCCCAATAGGAATTTGTAGACCAGCATAGGCAAAAAATTGAATACTTGTCAGTAATCCAATCGTAGAGGCTGTAATGTTGAAATCTGTCATCAATTGATCGGAAATTAACCCTGGAGCTGTTCGTTGACTAACAATTAATAAATACGTTAATAAAATAGATACAAAAACGACCCATCTATACTTGCTATTTTGTTTTTCCAATGTTCTCTTCTCCTGTTTGCTATAATTTCCTTATTATACTATATAAATCTTAATTAGGGACTATCGAGACACTGGCTTTTGTCCGTGTCACTATTATATTGAAAAGTTTATTTCCGATTTTAAATTGTCCGCTAATACTAATGCACTAACTTTTAATGGGAAAGGCTCATTTTATCATGAAAATGATGTTATCTCATATAATTAAGTTACACCACTATTTAAGGGGGGATTGGTTCATGAATCAACAAACCTTAATATTGGATTTAGATGACACCTTGATTCACTGTAATAAATACTTTGTAGAATCTAGAAACAGATTTGCAAATGTGATGAAGAAATGGTTTAAATCCGTACAAAAGCAGGAAATTCTCCAAAAACAATCTGAAATTGATATAAAATCTGTTGAAAATGATGGCTTGCATTCTTCCTTATATACGCAATCCCTAGTGACAACCTATCGGTATTTTTGCGAAAAAACGGGGAGAAAAATGAAAGCGTCTGAACTAAATCAAGTAGAAAAAATTGGTCAAAGTGTTTTTCAAAGAAAGGTAAAACCTTTTCCTTATATGTATGAAATCTTGGATACCTTACAAGCAGAGCGGCATCAATTATATTTATTTACTGGAGGAGATGAAGAGAATCAAAATAGGAAAATTTCCCAATTACGCTTATCGGATTACTTTCAAGAAAGAATCTTTATCTTTGAACATAAAAATACAGAAGCATTGCAACAGGTTTTAAACAAAATAAACGCTGATAAAAAGAATACTTGGCTGATCGGCAATTCACTCAAAACAGACATCAAACCGGCGATTGAGCTTGGTCTAAATGCTATTCATATCCCAGCGGAGATAGAGTGGAGCTATAATATCGTGGATATTGAAATTCAACCAAGCGGTACCTATGCCGAATTAAAATCACTTGTTCAATTGCCAGAGTATATAAGAGAACAGGCAGATTCTCGTGGCGAAACTAGAAGGGATTCTGTCAAAGAATTCCGGTCTCAAGAATGGGTTCATTTAAATAAAGAGGTTCAAGCGTAAATTAGTCCAATCCCAATAGATAAAGCAGAGCAGTTTCCATCATGGGGACTGCTTTATATTTCCTTAATTAATTGATTTGTTAGAATAGTAGTTATGGCTCATTTAGAGTATAATAAACTTATCATCGTAATAAGGAGATACCTACATGAGCATAAAACCAAAAAAGTATAATTTATTGCAGCGATTTGGACGTGCTTTTAAGTTTAATATAACTAAACTTCTTCGATCTCCTGGTGGAGCGAGAAAAGTATCCTTAGGATTTGCGCTGGGCCTTGGTTTGGAAATGTTGGTTCTTTCAACAGGTTCGCTTATTTATATATTATTTGTACCGATCGTCCGTTTAGCGAAAGGTTCATTACCTGCATCCATTATTGGTAATGTCATCGGTAAACTATCCCTTCTTCCAGTTATTCTGTTACCTTTTGCAAAAAAAATTGGGAAATTGATTTTTCCGATGAAAGTAAATTTAGGCCACAAGTCATCATTTTCTTTTCAAAAGTTAATCCACGGTGATCTTCATAGTCTAATTAGTATCCTTCATGGAGGCTTCCATACTTTAATAGGTATGACCATTTTTGGGATGATCCTAAGCTTTAGTTCTTACTTTATTGTTTATCATTTTTATGAAAAAGAAAAAACGAAAAGGCTTAAAAGAAGACGCAATAAACGAGAGACACCTCTCAATTCAATCAAGCAGAATTATGTTTAATTGTTTCGAAAAAGAAAACGCCGCCACTTAACATCGGAACTAGTGGAAGGTGTTTTCTTTTTTTTACTTTGATTAATCTTTTCTGATATATGTACATATTAATAGGTGAGGTGATTAACATGGACAAGTTGAATTCAAATCCCAAATTTGATTTACATACGCATCATGATCGTTGCGGCCATGCTCGCGGAAAGATTCGTGATTATATTGATGCCGCGATTGAACGAGGGCTAAGTGTCATCGGGATTGCTGATCATTCCCCTTACTTTAGTAGTGACGAAGATCATCTCCGTCCCCATATCGCGATGGCAAAAAGTATGTTTCCAGAATACGTCAACGAAGTACTGCAGCTGAAACAAGCTTATAGCGATAAAATCGAGGTTCTTCTTGGAGTGGAATCGGATTTCTTCCCTGAGTCTGTAGAGATTTATCGTTCCTGTTTTGAGCCGTACCCTTTTGATTACATCATTGGTTCGGTTCACCATGTGGACGGGGTGAGTATTTTTAATAAAAAGCGCTGGAATGGGCTCACTGAACAAGAAAAAATCAGAACGAAAGAAAATTACTATTCGCTTATTGAGCAATCGGCTCGAAGTGGGATGTTTCAAATCCTCGGCCATATTGATGCTATGAAAGGATTCTATCCTGCCTTTTCATCCATCCAGACAGCTGCAGTTGAAAATACCATTAAGGTGATAGGAGAAAATGATATCGCGATTGAAATCAACACATCCGGAAAAACAAAAGACGTTGGCGGCTGGTATCCGTCGGATGATATTTTAGAGATGGCACTTCACTATGGTGTGAAGGTAACGTTTGGATCGGATGCCCATGATCCACATCGAGTAGGGGACGAGTTTGATCAAGTTCATCGGCGCCTTAAGGAAATCGGCTTCAAGGAATGGGTTTATTTTAAAAATAAAGAGAGAGTCACAGTTAGGATTTAGGAAACACATGCTTCGTATATTTATTCTTGAATTACAAACACTACCAGTAAAAAGGCGGTGTAATCATGGATAAAGAGAAAAAGAATGTACCACAAGAGTTTCAAAATAATGTAAATGATCATAAAAATAGCAAAACAAATCTAACAGCTAATTTAGAGGATAATGATATTCAGCCCGACAGCGCTATTATCACTGGTGGCGGAGATCCCAATCTTTCACCTGATGCGGGAAGACCTCTAATATAGTGTTAAGCGATTTATTTTTAATCAAAAAAACACCTTCTCACATTCATTTTCCTAAAATGAAACGAGGAAGGTGTTTTTCTGAGTTTGTTTTTATGAAGTTAAAGAGTTCTTTTACCGATCTTTCTTCGGTTCTATACGGCACTTTTTCTGAATTGATGTTTAAATTGATAAATCATTTGCTCCGAAATAGCGGTATAACCGGCCAAATTTGGATGGACACCATCAGGGGAAAGATTTTGCAGGTGGTCCCCGTTTATGACCTTTGTTGTTTCGATGACAATCGACCCAGGGACTTTATGAGCAACCTCATATATATTAACATTCCATTTTGGCAGCATTTTATCAGCTATAGGGTACAGTTGGTCATCTGGTGATAATGGATTATACAATTCTAAGAATACAATTGTGACCTTTGGATTTAGCTTGGTAATTCTCGATGTAATATCAGACAAATTTTTCGAGAAGGTGGTTTGCAATTGGTCATAGCTTTGAATGACGGTACGAAAATTTTGTCCGTTTGCCATTCGAAGAATATCATTACCGCCTACATTAATCGTGACAATGTCGGATTGCTTAATTGATTCATCAAATCGACCCTCTTGAACCAAGTCATTTAATTCACTACTGGTGATCCCATTGATCCCTTGATTTTGAAATTCAATTGGTTTTGCGGTTTGTTCTGCTAATTTGCTAGAAAATAGACTGACAAAACTTTCATTCTTTCCGGCACCAACTCCACGTATAATAGAATCACCAATCGCCAAATGGTGAATCTGAGAAGTTTTAGAATTTCGATAATAATTGAGATAAGAGATTTGGTCAGAACTCTTATTAACCACCGCAACCGCGTGTTTTTTCATTTGGTGGATTTGGTACTGAGGATAATAAAACCACGCAGAAATACCAAGGCCAATGAGCAATACAAAAACTATTAGGTATTTTACTATTTTCATACCAACCACTCCTTGAATATCCTATTATAGCAAGAATAACAAGTGAAAATAAGTAGGAGTTGATTTCCAGTTAAAGTAAGGTAAATAGAGATACAATTGAAAAATTGGTTTGAACCTAGAGGGTTAATTAATGGAGTATTGAAATTATTTCTTTGGGTTTCAAAAAGGACGGGAGAGGAGTCTATGTGCTTCCTTCTAATAGGAAGCAAACCGTGAGCGGTGACAGGAGAGAACAATTCTAAAGAAAAAAGCTGCCGAAAATTTATCCGGCAGCTGATTTCCTCTTATCTAAACATCCTGTTAACAGAATTGGTAAAATCGTTCCACAGGCCATTTCTGTTTGTTCCAGTACGAATATCATTTGTATAGTTCGTCATTTGGCCGAAAGTATCGGTATCGTAAGAAATATAAACGTTGTCAATATTTCGATCAGCTGCACGGACCTGATCGATTATTTTCTGATCAAGTTTGGTGGTAGTCCCACGGGTTCCAGTTGTAGTTCCGAGATTATTTCTTGTTCCATTGGTAACCGTGTTGTCAAGATTGCCGGTAGTAGCACTCATATTTGTAGAGCCATTGGTTCCTGTTGTTCCGGAGTTATAGCCATTCCCATAAGTAGCATTCATATTTGGCCCTGTCCCAGTTGTGCCTTTATTGGCGCGGGTGCCATTTTGAATATTATTATTTAATCGAACGGCCACATATGCATCATTATTTCGAATGATTACATGGGCTTGGTCAACTTCTTTCAGGCTTTCTACATTACTAATGGCACGACCTGAAAGACGTAAATTTTGGTTCGAAACATTCCTTACGTTAACCCCATTAATGGCATTGTTTCTAACATTGTTTACTCCCATATTGCCTGCATTATTGTCATTCAATGCATTCTTATTATTATTTGCGCAACCAGTTAATCCTAATAAGGTAGTTGCTAAAACAAAAGTTACCCAACTTTTTTTCACCACAGAAGTCACTCCCCTTTAAAAATGGTCTTACAAATATATAGTGACCAATTAAAGTGGAACTATGCGAGTCAAAGAGCAGGTAATTTAAAATTAGAAGCCCCCAACTAAAATACCGTTTCCCCAAGTAGAAGAACCGTTAACTGTTCCTTGCGAAGCTGATGCTTTTCCCACGCACGGATTAAACGTTCCAAGGCTTCTGGCCCCGTGTCGTCGGCTAACCGAAAAGTGCCATAATGCATCGGGACGAAGTTTTTTGCCTTTAATTCAATGAATGCTTTCACACTGTCTTCTGGTGATATATGGGCAGGCGCCATGAACCATTCTGGCTCAAAGGCACCAATCGGCATAAACACCGTATCAATGGTAAATCGTTCGGCTATTTGTTTAAAACCACTAAAATAGCCGGTATCGCCAACAAAATAAAGCGTTTCTTCTTGGGTTTGAACAATCCAGCCCCCCCAATGGGATGTATTCATATCCTTCAGCGACCTTCTTGTCCAATGCTGAGCGGGAACGAAATGAATAGTTACTCCCTCATGTTCGGTACTTTCCCACCAATTCATTTCAGTTACCTTCTGATAGCCCTTTTTGTTAAAAAGGGACTTCATACCCGCTGGAACAAAGTATTGGGGATTCCCATTTAATTTTTTTAGTGTGGGGAAGTCCAAATGATCGTAATGGCCGTGAGAAATTACAACCACATCAATCTCTGGCAGATCTGCTAACGAGAGGCCCGGCTCCGTTAATCTTTTTTCTAGTCCCATCCGCTTGGCCCAAACAGGGTCAGTTATTATGTTCATCCCATTTATTTGAATCAAAAAGGTGGAATGTCCAATCCAAGTATAAGATGTCTGGCTCCTGTTCTCATTTAATTCTCTCACTTTTTTAGAAGGACACTGTTCAATGTTAACGGATAAATCTTTCACTTTCTTCCTTCGTTCACTCTGCCATTTCCTCATGTCCTTAAACGATTTGTAGCTCTTCACATTATCCAAATTAGTATATATCTTCATTAATTTTCACCGATTTTCTTTTGAACTTTTTTATAACCAAATCATTGATATTTAATGTAAAGGATACCATGTATTAAAGCATTTTTTAAAAAATTTATAATCCATTAAGAAATTTTGTCTTTCGTATATGGCATAACAGGGAGAACAAGCATGTCCGACGTTTTTCCATGTCAGAATCTTTTTGTAAAGCTAAGTAAATAATAACCGTTAACCTCAGTTTACAAAATAAATGGCAGGGAGAAAAGCTTTAATGGAGAAAAAGCGCAAAGGACTGTCTGCATGGCAGCTCACCATGATGGCCTTAGGAAGTGTAATTGGCGGGTCCTTTTTTCTAGGCTCATCAGTCGCCATTCATGCAGCAGGGCCCTCAATTTTAATATCCTATATTTTAGCAGGTGGATTGGTATATTTAATTCTATACGCCTTGTCAGAGATGACTGTAGCTAATCCTACAACCGGTTCCTTTAGTAATTTTGCATCACGAGAACTAGGGGAGGGGACGGGATTCGTTGTCGGATGGCTGTATTGGACCGGAACCGTTTTATCCATGTCTAGCGAAGCAACAGCTATATCCATCCTAATTAGGGAATGGGTTCCCAATGTATCAATAGGTTTGCTAGGAAGCGCGATTATCATCGGTGTAACGCTCCTGAACCTATTAGGGGCTGATAAGATTGGCAAGCTCGCAAGCGGTCTTTCTGGGGTGAAAATATTTGCGATTATTTTTTTCATCCTTACGGCATTAGTACTAATTTTCGGAGTACTTCCAGGGTCCCCGCCGGTTGGTGCTGGAGAGTTGAGGACAGAGCCAATCATGCCAGGAGGAATAAAGGGGATCGCTGGAAGCATGCTCCTCGTGATTTTTGCCTATGCAGGTTTTGAAATCATTGGATTAGCCGCGACGGAAGCAGAGAATCCGCGAGATACGATTCCAAAAGCCATTCGTTATACGGTGTTTTCATTGGTCGGATTGTATATTCTCTATGCTGCGGTTCTACTGCCACTCATCCCAACAGCATCATTAAATGAAAGCGTGAGTCCGATGGTAGCCTCGCTTGAGAGACGGGGAATCGGTTGGGCTGGGCGAGCCATAAATATAGTGTTAATTTCGGCCATTCTTTCAGCCATGCTGTCATGCATATTTGGTCTAGGGCGAATGATCAGGTCGCTCAGAGATGAAGGGCATGCGCCGAAATGGCTTCAGGATGATCAGAACGTACCTTATCGAGGGATATTATTTTCGGGATTTGCGATGCTTATAGGATTAGGTTTTGGGCTCTTGTTTCCCAGAGTTTACTTGGTTTTAATCACTACTAGCGGCTTCGCTTTAATATTTACTTACATGGTAATTATGGCCAGTCATATCCGCTTTCGCAAAAGGAACGGATGTCCTCCAGAAGGAATGTGTCAAATGCGCGGATATCCGTACACTTCTTAGATTGCATTAATAAGCATGATTATTGTCCTTATATGTATGCCGTTTATTCCCGGGCAGGGAGTAGGGATGGTAGCAGGGATCATAATGGTTGTGTTATATTCCTTGATTTATTATATGATGAGATTTAGCACTAGGTCCAGAGTACAAAATACGACAAGAAAAGGAAAACCTATTATGAAAAAACAACCAAGTTTTGTGACTGAATTTTCTGAGGAACTGAACGGAAATACCAATGAACAAGAGATTCTCTCGCAAAAAAACGATTCGCATAAATCACAGGATTTGCTCAAGGGCAACCCAATCAAAGATAATGACGAAATGTTTGAGGAAGAAGAGAGAGAAAGAGAACACTACGATGGATGATAGATATAATTAGGTGCGATGCTTCTTTTTAAGAAGGATCGCTTTTTCTTTTTTAAAGCAGGCGAGTAAAAAAACAAGTATCTGCGGTAAATGAAAGAGCGTTACAAAGAAGGGTACATTGGATACGTTCATAATATGTTTACTTTTAGACCCATGGATTGATGATTACGCCGAGAGCAATAAGGGCTATGCCAGTTACATTTACCAAACTAAGCTTTTCCCCGATAATTACCGGGATTTCACCTCCCTTTACTATGGATTTTTTAATTAACTTTTAATATTTCATTAATACAATTTTTAGGTTATCAGACTATACTTTACCTGTATCAATATATTGAAACATTTGGTAAGTGATCATCGAATATAGAAAGATATAAAGTAAAGGAGTAAAAAGAAAATTCATTAAAATTCTTAAACTGTCTGATAATTTGGAGATGCACATAAACAGGTAGAAAATGCCATAAATGAAGCAAACGATGATATTAGTTTACGAAGAAATTTATATAATGCGGTGAAAAAATGTCTAATTTTTTGAAAAACGCTAATCAAGAGAAAAAGCATTTATACTTTGCAACACTTTTATTGATAGTTTACGTTTCGCCCTTATTTATTTTGGGGGAAAACGCCCATATAAGGGTTCATGATAATCTAGATTCTAACATTGCCTGGTATAAAGTGTTGAAGGATAGTGGCCAATTGTTTGGCGGGATCAATAGTACTCTCCCACAAATTATTAATGGTCTGCCTAGAAATGCCTTTGGTACGGAGTTCAGCGGGATACAATGGCTGCATAACTTGTTTCCCTCGATGCTTGCGTATTCTATAAGCCAAACAATCACAAGAATGTTTGCTTTTTTAGGCATGTATCTACTACTAAAGAATCATTTTGTAAAAGAAAAAGAGGCTTACCCTATCCGTGTTTGGGTATCGGTGGCTTTTGCCCTGACTCCATTTTGGCCGTCCGGTATGCTAAGTACTTTGGGAATGCCACTTGCATTATGGGCTTTTTTGAATATTAGAGAGGGTAAACATACCTGGAAAGAGTGGCTCACTCTTATATTGTTACCTTTCTATTCTAGTTTAGTGTTAGGATTTTTCTTCTTTTTATTTTTCATGGGATTACTATGGTTAAGAGATTTTCTCGTAAAAAGAAAAAGCAATTGGTTCTTCTTTTCCAGTATCGCACTAATGACAGTTATTTATTTACTGATAGAGTATCGTCTTGTTTACTCGTTAGTGTTTCCCGAAGCACCAACCAGCAGAAATGATTTTGTTAGTTCAAAGCTTGGACTTTGGCGCACCATCCGATTAGTTTTTAAAAACTATTTTTTAGGCCATACACATGTATTAACACTTCACACCTTAGTAATAGTCCCTCTTTCTTTTCTAGTTCTATGGATGTTGAAAAATAAAAAAAGAGACTGGTTAGAAAATCGCTATCTTTATCTTTTCATGTTTAATATCGTTTTATCCGTTTGGTATGCTTTTTGGTTTTATAAAGGCTGGGAGCCTCTTAAGGAGCGAGTCTCACTCCTAAATACATTCAACTTTGCAAGATTTCATTTCCTAAGACCTTTAATCATTTATCTTATGTTTGCAGTTGGTTCTTATTTACTTTGGAGGATGGGAAAGAATTGGCGGAGATTTGTTAAAATATGTCTCATTGTTCAGATGTTCGTCTTGTTTGCAGCAAATGATGAAATTGTCTACAGAAGTGCTGGAAAGCCCTCTGTAAAGCAATTCTATGCGACAAGCCAATTTCATGAAATTAAAAAATATATAGGTAAACCCCAAAGTAGTTACAGGGTGGCAAGTATAGGACTCCACCCGGCAATAGCCCAATACAATGGTTTTTATACACTTGATACCTATAATAATTTCTATCCCTTAGCTTATAAACGAGAGTTTCGGAAAATTATTTCAAAAGAATTAGATAAAAATCCTACCTTGAAGGAATACTTCGATGAATGGGGCGGTAGATGCTATCTTTTTGTCGCAAAATTAGGGAAAAAATATGAATTTAAAAAAGATTCAAAGGTAAAGATTGACCATTTACAACTTAATACAAAAGTATTTAAAAAGATGGGCGGACAATATATCTTCTCAGCAGTCCCAATCTTAAATGCGGATGAAAATGGACTTGTATTCAAAAAGGCCTTTGAGCAAAGAGATTCTGCTTGGAAAATTTACCTTTACCAAGTCAAATAATGTGGTTATAGGAGTGATTCCATATGAATAAACCGGTGCTAACGATTGTGGTCCCTTGTTTTAATGAAGAGGAGGTATTAGCTGAAACTTCGGCACAATTATCTTCTGTTTTATTTGAATTAATGGAGGAGTCGCTTATTTCAATAGACAGCAGGATCCTCTTTGTGGACGATGGCAGCAGGGATCGGACCTGGGAATTAATTGAAGTGGAAAATGAAAGAAATCCAAATATAAGAGGATTGAAGCTTGCTAGAAATGTTGGTCATCAAAATGCACTCTTAGCTGGATTAGAGATAGCCTCAAAGCATTCGGATTGTGTCATTTCAATCGATGCGGATTTGCAGGATGACATAACGGTCATCCATCAATTTATTGAAAAGTTTTGGGAAGGACAGGATATTGTCTATGGTGTAAGGGATAGCCGAGAGACGGATACGTATTTTAAGCGGACAACTGCTTTAGGTTTTTATCGCATGATGGAAAGAATGGGGATTAAACTTGTCCCAAACCATGCAGATTTTCGTCTTATGAGTAAACGTGCTTTAGTTGAGCTATTAAACTATAAAGAAACAAACTTATTTCTTCGTGGACTTGTTCCACTTGTAGGTTATAAATCCACAAAGGTCTACTATGACAGAAAAGAGAGGTTTGCTGGAGAATCAAAATACCCACTAAAGAAAATGCTTGCCTTCGCATTTGATGGAATGACATCCTTTAGTGTCGCCCCTATTCGATTTGTCACATTTATTGGATTTTTGGCAGTGTTAATAAGTGCCATAGCAGAGGGCTATGCGATCACCCAAGAAATATTAGGTCACACCGAATCCGGATGGACTTCTTTAATTATTTCCATTTGGTTCGTTGGAGGTTTACAAATGTTGGGTATTGGTATTATTGGAGAATATATCGGTAAAATCTATCATGAGGTTAAAAGACGGCCAAGGTATGCAGTTGAAAAAGATTTGTACACAAATTTATTAGAAGTGAAAAAGCAGAGTGAAGCAGTGATAAATTAGGAGTCGGTTATGAAATATTCATTCGTTCGATTTATTATGGTAGGGGTCGTTAATACAGTCGTAGGGTTATCCGTCATGTATCTTCTTTTACATCTACTTGGACAGTCCTATTGGATAGCCACTTTTGTTGGCAATTCGATTGGAGCCTTTGTTAGTTTTATATTAAATAGAAATGTTACGTTCAAAAGCCAAAATTCATTGTCAAAGAGTGCGGTCCGCTTTGTAATCGTTATCTTGTGCTGTTATTTCCTTTCATATGAAATGGGAAGGCGTTTCGTGGTAGACATTTTAAAAAATAATGACTTCATCCCAAAGAATATTCAAACTGATCTCTCTGTCCTAGTGGGTACTTGTTTGTACACGTTGTTAAACTATTTTGGGCAAAAGCTGTTTGTGTTTTCAAAAGAGGGTACCGCTATAGTGAGTGCTGATTCAAAATAAAAAAGAAAAAGAGGAGCATTTTAAATGAGTTATTCAGGGGAGATACCAAATCTATCCAGAGGCCGTCAAATGTTGAATAAGGTTCCAGAAGTTACAATCTTCTTCTGGATCATTAAAATTTTGGCAACCACGGTGGGGGAGACAGCTGCAGACTTTTTGAACGATACCTTGAACCTGGGCTTGACCAATACCACTTATATCATGGCAATCCTGTTAATCATTACGCTGTTCTTCCAGTTTAAGTTGAAGATGTACGTGCCAAGGATTTACTGGCTCGCTGTTGTGCTAATAAGTGTTGTCGGTACACTAGTCACTGATAACCTTGTAGACAATTTCGGTGTAGCATTAGAAACAACCACCATCATCTTCACCATTGCCATGCTGGCAACCTTTGCGGCTTGGTACGCGAGGGAAAAGACATTGTCTATTCACTCCATCTATACATCCAAGCGGGAGGCATTCTACTGGTTGGCCATCTTGTTCACCTTCGCCTTGGGTACAGTAGCCGGGGATCTAATTGCAGAGGGTCTTAACATGGGTTACTGGAAATCTGCACTAATGTTTGCTGTACTGATTGGGTTAGTGGCAATTGCGCACTACAAATTCAAGCTAAATGCAGTGCTGTCCTTCTGGATTGCCTATGTCTTGACCCGTCCATTCGGCGCTTCTCTTGGTGACTTCCTGTCACAGTCTCAAAAAAACGGCGGTCTTGGTTTGGGTACGGTGGGAACCAGTATAATCTTCCTGATAACCATCTTGGGATTGGTTATCTACCTAACTAAGACGAAGATCGACTCTCCGAGTATAGTAGAGAAGTAGAACTTGTCTTGGTACAATATGACAAGTTTATTAGGTAAAGAAAATGGACGTTACGTGATTATATTATTCAAGTGATATTATTGCCGGATATTTAGCGAGCGGATTTTGGTAACAGTTCCATTTGGTTTTTCCAATACTATGAAAAAAAGGTACTCCAAGAAATATAAACGAGGAGAATAATGGTGAAAATTATAATGGAGTAGCCGTACTCCTTTTCGATTTTGATCTTATTCGCTTTTCTTCACAGTATTGGAATTACTTTATAGAGATCGTACATGTTCTACCCTTAGATTAAATCAACTAGGATCGTTTTCATCCAGAGACAAAACAGTTACATTTGTTGAATTCCCATTTTCAATTTCTGCTTGAGTGGCATCTCTATTTAGTACATCCTCTGTATCCATACCTTCTGCAATAGTTGGTTCTCCTTTTGAATATGTATCTTTTTTCATTTTAGATTCTCCTTTAAATCGGTTTGAGTAATAAATAACACTATTTTATTGTTTGCAAAAATAATTAATTTATTTAAGTAGGTGGATAACATTAAATTCAAAGAGAAAAGCACCCTATATAGAGTGCTTTCCATAATCATATTTACTTACTGAACAAACTTCTAACTCCTTTATAAATTAAGACGAGTGAGAAGATTAAAACAGTTAGTATACCAATGATATCAGTGACTGGGGAAACGCCTTCAAGAAATGAATCAGCTAAAGGAACTCTAATAAGTGCGAAACCAGATAAGATTGTAGCAAGTAATAAAAAAATTCGATTATCCATTTGGTTTACCCTCCTTCCGATGCGATTGATAAAATATATGTCAATATTGTTACGGATATGTCAATTGCTTAAAAAATATAATTACAAAAGAAATGTGTAGAAGTGAAATGATTTTAGAAAAAGCGCCTCGTTAGGATATCGAGATTCTTTATGTACGCTTATAAACCATCAAGTAAAGAAGTCGAAAATTATTAGTGATCAAACATTCGATAATGATGATAGGTTAGAGGTTTCATTAAAAAAAGAAGATCGTAGTGGACATGAGGCAGCAATGCTCCGGGTCAATAACGAGATTGCAGTTTGGTAAAAACGCACTTCATAAAACGGAATGATAAGCTGCCTTTATTGGTGGCTTTTTTTCACTTTGTTAAAAGATTTGTTGAAATAAAAATAGATACATATTGACACGACAACGTGAAATATGATATTTAATTATATGGATTAGCACTCAGGTGGTGAGAGTGCTAATAGGTGCTGATTTACTTTTTAGACAATCTAAATCAGTCTTTACATATTAAGAATAGGAAGGGGCTTTTTCTATGTCGAAGATACAGTTTAAAGCAGAATCTAAACGATTACTAGAGATGATGATTAACTCTATTTATTCTCACAAAGAGGTATTTTTAAGAGAGTTAATTTCTAATGCCAGTGACGCCATTGATAAAATTTATTACAAAGCCTTAACTGACGATGCTTTAAGTTTTGATCAATCCAATTATTATATTAAATTGGAAGCTGACAAAGAAAACCGTACTCTTAAGATTATCGATACAGGGATCGGGATGACCAAAGAAGAACTGGAAACAAATCTTGGGACGATTGCCAAAAGTGGTTCCCTAGCATTTAAAAAGGAAAACGAATTAAAAGATGGCTATGACATTATCGGTCAGTTTGGAGTAGGTTTTTATGCTGCTTTTATGGTTGCTGACGTAGTTACTGTGATTAGTAAAAATTTAGATGGTGATGAGGCTTTTAAATGGGAATCCACAGGTGCTGATGGATATACGATTGAGCAGGTAGAAAAAGATTCAGTTGGGACAGAAATTATTTTAAAGATTAAAGAAAATAGTGAAGATGAAAACTATGATGAGTATTTAGAGGAATATCGCTTAAAAGCGATTATCAAAAAATATTCTGATTTCATCCGTTATCCAATCAAAATGGATGTTAATAACAGAAGACTCAAGGAAGGCAGTGAGTCCGAATACGAGGATTATCAAGAAGAAGAAATTATCAATAGCATGGTTCCAATTTGGAAAAAGAATAAGAGCGAGCTTACCGATGCAGATTACGAGAACTTTTATAACGAAAAACGCTACGGATTTGACAAGCCGATTAAACATATCCATATCAGCGTCGAAGGGACCATTAGATATAATTCAATCCTATATATTCCTGAAAAAACTCCGTTCGACTTCTATTCGAAAGAATTTGAAAAGGGCTTAGAACTCTATTCCAATGGGGTTCTGATAATGGAAAAATGTGCTGACTTGCTGCCAGACCATTTCAGTTTCGTTAAAGGGATGGTCGATTCCGAAGATTTATCTCTTAACATTTCAAGAGAAATGCTCCAGCATGATCGCCAATTGAAGCTGATCGCTAAAAACATTAACAAAAACATTAAAAGCGAATTACTAAGCCTTCAAAGGAAAGAACGCGAAAAGTATGAAGAATTTTATCAATCCTTCGGTCGTCAGTTAAAGTACGGAGTTTATAATGATTTTGGTGCAAACAAAGAATTATTACAGGACCTGATCATGTTCTATTCTTCTAAAGAGAAGAAATTGGTCACCTTAGATGAATATGTATCAAGAATGCCAGAAGATCAAAAATATATTTATTACGCTTCCGGTGAATCGATTGAACGAATTGAAAAATTACCACAGGCCGAATTCGTTTCTGAAAAAGGCTATGAAATCTTTTATTTCACTGAGGATATCGATGAATTCGCAATTAAAATGTTAATGACCTACAAAGAAAAAGAATTCAAGTCGATCTCAAGTGGTGACCTGGGAATCGAAGGGGAAGAAAACAAGGACGATTCCGAATCAACAGAGACGGAAAACAAAGAACTCTTTGACTATATGAAAAATATTTTAGCTGATAAAGTGAAGGATGTAAGGATTTCAAAAAGGTTAAAGTCCCACCCGGTCTGCCTGGCAACTGAAGGGGAAATATCGATTGAAATGGAAAAAATTCTTGCTGCGATGCCGAATAACCAAAATATCAAAGCGGATAAGGTCTTAGAAATCAATAACCATCACGAAGTCTTCCAATCATTAAAAGAAGCATTTGAAAATGATAAAGATAAATTAGATCTGTATACCAAGTTATTATACAATCAAGCTCTATTGATTGAAGGATTACCAATTAATGACCCAGTAGAATTTACGAATGATATTTGCAAAATAATGGTGTAATCTTCAAATGAACTGGCCGTTATCGCATAAAGTGAGGGCGGCTTTTTAATTTTCATAGGTAAGTAACTAAAATGGTAATATTTAGATCATTGGCGACAGAAATCTAATAAAAATGGCTAATATGGTATCCAATAGGGCTTATTGGCAACAATATTCCGATAAAAAAGGTGAAAAATGAATCCAATAGGGCTTATTGGCGACAATAATCCGATAAAAAAGGCTAAAATAGTATCCAATAGAGCTCATTGGCGATGTTTTTTAGATGAAAAATCCATGAAATGTATCCAATCAGTGTTTTTAATAACAATAATAGGCGGTTTTCTGAAGGTCTACTATTATTGGAGCTAGTTGTTGATTTTATTTATTTTCCTTACAATTTTTAGAGATCAGGAAGATTGACGCGTGATTGGGCTGAAACAACGCATCGTTCCGAAACGGACCAAGTTCAGAAGTCTAAATATGATGCTACTGCTGATACGGACAGATTGATCGCGAAGCAGGTTGCTGCCATTGCCGAAAAACGCGGCGTACCTCGCGCCCAAATTGCACTTGCTTGGTTGCTGCAAAAGGAACCGGTAACAGCTCCTATTATTGGGGCTACAAAAATATCGCATCTTGAAGATGCAGTACCAGCTCTTTCAATTAAGCTAACACCTGAAGAAATAGCATCACTAGAGGAACCATATGTACCGCACCCTGTAGTTGGTCCCTTAGTTTAGGTCAACTTGAGATATACATTGTGCTTTAACGGTCTACATGATAACAAAGACATAACAGTAAAGAAACGGATGATTTTTCTCATCCGTTTTTCATTTTTGTTCGAATTAATTGAGATACTGTCTTAATATACTTAGTCCTATTTTTAACTCTTCTAATGAGTTAGTGGAAGCAAGTGCAATTCGCAAATACTTATCAGGGGTGGTCTGCCCACTTAAAAAACGATCAGAATGAAAGACTCTAATACCTTGTCTTTTTAAATCCGATTCTAGCTGAAAGGCGTCGTTAAATCCATGAATTGGAAGCCAACGATAAAAACTAAAAGGGTGTCCAACATTCTTCCTTAAAGGAAAATATTCAAAATAAATATCATTTGCAGTTTGTGCAAGCTGTTTCTTTAGAGAGACAATTTCATGAGCCTTCCCTGATAAGATTAGCTCTGTGATCACTTCTGCATCAAAAGAAGAGGTTTTTACATTGATGTTAAAAATAGCCCGCTGAATTTTCTCACGTAACGCATCCCCGTAGACCATATAGGCAACTCTTAATCCAGAACAAATGGACTTAGAGGTGCCGCAAATATAAATGCTCTGTTCTGGGAGTGAATTGAACATTGGCTGCTGGTAATCGGAGATTATACCTGCAGTCAGAAATGCATGAATATCATCCTCAATTAAAATTAAACGATGCTTACTGATGACCGCAGCTAATTCTTGCTTTCGAAACTCTGGAACCATCACTGTGGTAGGATTACAGCAAGAGGGCATTAGGAAAATTCCGTGTATATTTATTTGGCTGCACTGCTTTTCAAGTTCGTCTGGTAACATCCCAAACTCGTCTCCGAGAATGGGGACTAACTGAATATGGAACATTTTTGCTAATTCAATAAAATTCGAATACGTGTATAAATCGGTGGCAATTCTATTGCCAGGCTCAAACAAAGCAGCTAAAGCAATTGCCAGTGCATTTTGGGCACCAGAAACGATTGCTATATGCTCATGGTCCGTGTGAATTCCGTATGATTCCATCCAGTTTAGAGCTGCCGTTTTTTGATGTAGAATCCCTGTCGGTTCGTTGTAATTTAATAGCTGTTCTACATAACTTTTGTTCACAACCTTTTGAATAACCTCTGTTACGATAGCATTGGTTTGCTCAAACGATGCCGCAAATCCGAGCTCAATGAGGTTTGCTGTTTTATCAGCGGAAATGGTTATTGAACGGGCGGCATTTGGTGCTACAAAGGTTCCATTCCCCGTAACGGCATAAATTAATCCCTTTACCTCACATATTTTGTAGGCACGGGTAATCGTGGTGAAGTTTAAATCAAGAAAGTCCGCTAATTCTCGTTGCGGAGGTAACTTTGTCCCAGGGGCCAAAAAGCCATTAATAACATCCTGTTCAAGTAATAACGCAAGAGATTTATAAAAAGGACGATTTAAGGCTTTCTTATCAGGTTTCCAAGACATTGGATAATTTTCAAATGAATTGATTGGCATAGTACACCTCTAATAAATTTGTTCCATACAATCATATCATTTTTGTATGGAATTCTTATAATGAAATCAGATCGTTTGAAAAGGTGAATTCACGAGTTTATTTTATTTGAAAAAAAACTTTGTACCCCCGTTTTGATAAAAGGGGGTATTTCTATGTAGGGATAATTGTAATCCATACAATTATCTTGTTTTTTGTATGGATTTTGTATGTTAAATTTAAATAAATTTAGCAATCGAGGATGTGAATCATTTGAAAAAAAGAAATCAAATATGGATTGCATTTCGTGCGGCTTTTCCATATACAGTCCCCATTTTTGCTGGATTTGTATTCTTGGGAATCGCATATGGCATCTATATGAATTCATTAGGGTTTCGTGCAATTTACCCGATTCTGATGAGTCTATTCATATTTGCAGGATCAATGGAGTTTGTGGCAGCCAATTTATTGCTTTTCGCGTTCAATCCGATTAACGCCCTTTTTCTAACTTTAATGGTGAATGCACGACATTTGTTTTACGGCATATCCATGCTGGATAAGTATAAGGGAATTGGGAAAAAGAAGTTTTACATGATTTATGGGCTTTGCGATGAGTCTTTTTCTATCAATTGTACCGTTGATATTCCGAAGAATGTAGACAAGGGCTGGTTAATGTTCTTTGTGACACTACTCAATCACTCTTATTGGGTCATTGGTTCAACAATTGGCGGTATTTTTGGATCTTTTGTCAAGTTCAACACAGAAGGGCTCGATTTTGTTATGACGGCTCTCTTTGTAGTCATTTTCATTGAACAGTGGATGAAAGAGAAAAAGCAACACAGTGCTCTCATCGGTGTTGGGCTTTCAACGGTCAGTCTCTTTATTTTTGGCGGAGACCACTTCATTATCCCTGCGATGTTTGCAATTCTTGGGTTACTGACCCTCATTAGAAAGCCATTGGAGAAAGTTGAGGTTAGCACCATATGACAATGAGTTTAACGCAACAGATTATTACGATTGCTATGGTGGTTTTGGGCACAGTGCTTACAAGGTTTCTTCCATTCATCGTTTTCCCATCGGGTAAGCCTACGCCGCATTGTACAATATCTCGGTAAAGTGCTGCCAGCAGCAGTAATTGGGCTTTTGGTCATTTATTGTTTTAAGGACGTGAGTTTAATTTCTGGAAGTCACGGTTTACCCGAATTGATTGGGGTAGTAGTAGTGGCGTTGCTTCACTTATGGAAGAAAAACATGCTCCTGTCTATAGCTGGAGGAACGATTGTATACATGATTTTGGTTCAATTGGTATTTTAATTCATCACGTATTACTATTTCTTCACTCTATGGTGATGGTCGTTTCAATAAATCAAAGGGGTAGGTATTTGTGAAAAAGAAAATTGACGAGGATCAAATTTATGAAAAACACTACGAAGCTGGTTTTGCAGAAGCAAATCTAGAAGTGCAGGACCATATGGTGAATGCGTATGGTACTGTTCATGGAGCAGTTATATACGCTTTAGCAGACCACGCATTTTCGGCAGCTTGTAATGCATATCGAAAAACTTCAGTAGGACTCTCGACAACTATCCAGTTTATTGAAGCAGCAAAACCAGGACACAGAATAGTTGCCCGTGCGACAGAAATAAGACGAAACTTTCGTACAGGATTCTATCGAATTGACATTTTTCATGAGCAAAATCTAATTGCAACCATGGAGGCAGTGTCATATCGTAAAGATCATTATTTTATTGAGCTCGATGAACAAGTTTAAGTATGATATATGAAGTAGTGGCAAAATTATTGAAAAAAAGAGCCGTTTATACAGCCACTCTTGTACCTTTGACTTATGTACCTTTGCCAGCAAAAGAATTAATCAATCGACTACGAAAAAACTTCGATTAATTTTTTTATTATGGGAGAAGAGGTCTTGGTTTTGATGAAAAAATACCGCAAGAAATCCTAAACCAGGTACGTGCGCTAGTACAGCCAAAACTGATTTCCATTCTTGGGTCAATGGAAGAATCCGAGAATAAGTCAAAAAACGGCAAGCAAAGGCGGAAGTATTTGGGGATGTTATTAAGAAATATAGAAACATTCAAAGAAAACCATTGGTGGAAGTTATGGGACGTGATTCATAAAACATTAATAATAAAGAACCAGGAATTACAATCCAAGGAGGTGTAGTCCTGGTACTAAAATCCAATCTTTGCGTCAGTCTAACCAATAGAAGGAATGGTCTGTTGCAAATCGCCGGCCCTAACAAAGCACCGCGGGGTGTCTTGAACAGCAGGTTCATGACAAGGGTTCAATTCCCTTCCTGATGGAATGACGTGAGAATCGTCACGGTATGTCTCTTTTCTTGGTTCGGAGGCGAAGGGTAGATTTTTATAGATTTTAGTAACCAGGAACAGCAATGTCAAAAACAAATCAAAAAATCGTTCCGCATTTATGGTATAACAAGGAGGCAAAAGAAGCAGCCGAGTTTTACACTTCGGTATTCCCGGAATCAAAAATTACGAATGTAACCACAATTCACGACACACCATCAGGTGACTCCGATATTGTCTCGTTTGAACTTTGGGGGCAGAAGTTCATGGCAATCAGTGCAGGGCCCTATTTCAATCTCAATCCGTCAGTGTCTATCGTCGTAAATTTTGACCCATCGCGAGAAAAAGAAGCGGGAGAAAAAATAAATGAGGTTTGGAACAAATTGTCCGAAGGTGGCACCGTGTTAATGCCACTTGATAAGTATCCGTTCAGTGAGAAGTTTGGCTGGATTCAGGATAAGTATGGTTTGTCCTGGCAGTTAATCCTTACCAATCCAGATGGTGAAGAGCGGCCTTCATTAGTGCCGTCACTTTTGTTTGTCGGCGATAATTGCGGCAATGCAGAAGAGGCGATTAATTTTTATTTATCCGTATTTAAGAACGCAAAGCAGGGACTTATCGCCCGCTACCCTAAGGGCATGGAACCTGACAAAGAAGGAACCATCATGTTCTCTGATTTCATGCTTGAAAATCAGTGGTTTTCCGCAATGGATAGCGCGCATGAGCACAAATTCAGTTTTAACGAGTCATTCTCATTTATGGTGTACTGCGACACACAAGAAGAGATTGATTACTACTGGGAAAGGCTCTCTGCCGTTCCTGAAGCCGAGCAATGCGGCTGGCTGAAAGATAAGTTTGGCCTATCCTGGCAGATTGTGCCAACTGAGATGGACGAGATGATGAGCAAAGGCACTCCAGAGCAACTTGCGCGCCTAACGGAAGCATTTCTTAAAATGAAGAAATTTGATCTTGTGAAATTACAGAAAGCATACAAGGGATAATAGGAATAACAGCCTACGGAAGATCTGAGTTAGTCGATCAAATGATGAAGAGTTCAGAGAAATGCTTATATGAACCTAAATGTTCCCTTGATGAATGATAATTTTACATAAAAATGTTATTGAATTAACGGGTGCAAGAGTTTAAAATCCGGCTACATAGCCGGATTTTTTGTTCTTCGACTAACGAAGAAGTGTAGCTCAATAAAAAGTATCTTTGTATAAAGGAGTATTTATTTTAGTATAGAATGAATAAATTAAGATAAATATTACCGTTTTTTATCCTCTAAATACCCATCATTGTTTAAAAAATATGTTAGGATGGACATGAAATTACACTTATAAATAATTAAACGGGGGCAATCTAATGTATAGCTTTAAGAACGATTACAGTGAAGGCGCACATCCTAGAATATTAAATGCTTTAATAGAATCCAACCTTGTCCAAGTGGATGGCTATGGAGAGGATCAATTTTCCCAAAAAGCGGTTGAACTGTTAAAGGAGAGAATGGGCCGGACAGACGTTGACATTCACCTCTTATCAGGCGGGACACAAACAAATCTAATTGCGATTTCTGCTTTCTTAAGACCGCACGAAGCAGCAATGGCAGCGAGTACTGGCCATATTTTGGGGCATGAAACAGGAGCCATTGAAGCGACAGGACATAAAGTACTATCAATTGAAACAGAGAACGGGAAACTTACCCCATCTGATGTGAAAGCGGTACTCGACGGTCATCCGGATGAGCATATGGTCAAACCTAAGCTTGTATACATATCCAACTCCACCGAAATTGGCTCAATTTATAACCGGAGTGAACTCGTGCAGTTAAGTGATTTTTGTAAAAAGAACCATCTCATATTATATATGGATGGTGCAAGGTTAGGCTCAGCGCTTTGTTCAACAGAAAATGATCTTCAGTTAAGCGATCTGCCAACACTTGTGGATGCCTTCTATATCGGGGGAACAAAGAATGGGGCACTTATTGGTGAGGCTTTGGTGATTTGCAAGGATTCTCTTAAGGAGGATTTCCGATACCATATGAAGCAAAAGGGAGCACTGCTCGCGAAAGGGAGACTTTTGGGCACTCAGTTTCTTGAACTGTTCAGGGACAATTTGTTCTTTGATTTGGCCGCGCATGCTAATATGATGGCTACCATTCTTAGAGATGAAATCAGCAAAGCAAATATTCCGTTTCTAACCCATTCTCCATCGAATCAAATCTTTCCGATTTTACCAAATGCGCTGATTACGGAATTAGAGAAACATTATGCCTTTCATATTTGGGAAAAGGTCGATACCGATCACTCGGCGATTCGACTCGTAACATCCTGGGCAACAGAAGAGGAAGAGGTAGCAGCTTTCCTTAAGGATATGAAAAAATTAATGTAAGAAGCGGAAAATAATTTGAACACAAACTTCAAAAAATAATGCATTTTCTAGCTTGATTATTGTAAGAAAATTTGATATAGTAAGAGAAATTAAAAAGACGATGTGTAACTGGCGAAACACGGATTACCGTGAGGGAGCACATAATGTCTCGTAGCCGTTCGCCTGGGCAGAGGTAGGGATTTATTCCTTACCTCTTTCTGTTTATAGGAGGGGATATTTCAACCGGCTAGGAGCCAAGATTACTTTAATATTTTAAAAATCAAGTAGGTACAGATTTTAATAAAATTTGACCATTTCCGCTTGCTTAATGAATTTAGGGAATTTCAAACTATCATATAAGAATAGAGGAGAATACGAGATGAGCACAACAACACTAGACAAAATAAAAACAATCAAAACTTTAAATAATATCGCTGAGAGCGGGCTAAATGTATTCAATAAGGATAATTTTACGATTGACAATGACAGTGAAAATCCTGATGCGATTGTTGTGCGCAGTTTTAATATGCATTCACTAGAATTAGGTCATAATGTAAAGGCCATTGCACGTGCTGGAGCGGGTGTTAATAACATTCCGGTTGAAAAATGTACAGAACAGGGAATTGTGGTTTTCAATACCCCTGGTGCGAATGCAAATGCTGTAAAAGAAATGGTTCTTACTACATTGATGGCTTCATCCCGAAACCTTTTTGACGGCATAGCATGGACAAAGACATTAGAAGGCCAAGGTGACCAAGTACCGAAGCTAGTTGAAGCAGGTAAGAAACAATTCGTTGGAAAAGAAATTAAGGGGAAAACGCTGGGAGTAATTGGTTTAGGCGCCATCGGAGCACTTGTAGCGAATGATGCCCTAGATTTAGACATGGACGTGATTGGTTTTGACCCGTTTATTTCTGTTGATACAGCTTGGAATTTGTCTAGAAATGTTCAGCGCGCAATGACGATTGAACAGTTGTTTGCTAATTCTGATTATATTACGGTTCACGTTCCATTAACCGATGACACAAGAGGAATGTTTAACCAAGCAACTTTTAGCATTATGAAGCCTGGAGTTCACATTTTGAATTTCTCACGCGGAGAGCTTGTGAATGAAACAGATATGGCAGCAGCGCTTGAAGGCGGCAAGGTTGGTAAGTATATTACAGATTTCCCAAATGAAAATGTATTAAAAATGAAAAATGCAATTCCAATCCCTCATCTAGGTGCATCTACGCAAGAATCAGAGGAAAACTGTGCAATTATGGCTGCACGCCAGGTGAAGAATTTTCTGGAAACCGGAAATATCAAGAACTCAGTGAATTTTCCGAACGCATCCATACCTTATACAGGAAAGAAACGTGTGGCAGTATTCCATAAAAACGTTCCAAACATGGTTGGACAGCTTACACTAGCTATTTCAAGCTATAATTTAAACATCGCAGACATGATTAATAGAAGCCGTGGGGAATATGCTTATACGATGATTGACATTGACAATAAAGTAAATGGCGATATCATTCCTGGTTTGCAAGAAAAAATCGATCAAATCGGTGGAATCGTAACCGCACGTATTATATAAACAATGAAGGCTTTTAACTCCACGCTTAAAAACAAACAATGGAAAGCTCGCCAACTGGCGAGTTTTTTATTCTAGTGACTAATAAAGAAGCAGATCAATTAACTAATCAGAGTCAAGTGGGAATTAATAAAAAAATTTGTCTAAAAATTCAAAGTAATGGATTGACAACAACACTAATTAAGATTTATAGTGTATTCAACAGTTAGTATCTCAATACCAAGTAAACAAGTAGGTTAAATGGGATTTAGATAACCAGGCCTCTCCTCAGCAAAAAGTATTCTTATGAAAATATGTGAGCTCCGCACTTGTTGGATCTCCACCTAGTATTGTAAAAGCCGATTGGACTACCAAAGGCTCCTGTTATTAACAGGAGTCTTTTTTATTGTTTTTTTGGTGAGAATGATTAGTTGGTTAAGTTTTTTTAATCTAAATATATACTTAAAAGGAGGATATTCATGATGCAAACCTCAAATTCTCGTCCTGTAGGGATTCACTTAAAAACAACAAAACAGAATTCCTTAGAAAAAAGTGAATATCTAAATCTGCCGGACTTACAGTTTTTTCAATGGTGTCATTCACAATTTGGGTTAAATAAGGGAGTTTATAATACGATTGACCAGTGGTTTTATGGAATTGGAATTGAACGCGTTCAATATCGACGTATCTTCATATTGAAATTTTTAGATTTTAGTAAAGATTATGGGATTGTGAAGGACCAACAGAAATTTATCCGATTTGGAAATGGTGGTCTCATTCGAAGGCTGCAGGGATTTATGCGGTATATTAATCAGGGATAAAATTACTCCTTTGAAATATTACGTAAGATAAGTTAACAAAAATGGAGACTCACAAAGATAATTGTATTAAATTATCTATATATAAATATTAGGGGGGCTTTATATGAGCACGAATGACAAAGTTCTTTTCGCTGGAGATGTATATACAATAATATACGATTATAAAAATGGTCTGTACGAAATTAAAAAAGAAGACGAACGCGGGAAAGTGGTATTGGTTTCTGAAAATGACATAAATAAGTTGTTTTAATTTTTATAAGAGGTGCAATCGATTCTAGAGTCTATTTTCCTTAAGGAAATAGGCTTTTTTATGTTAGATTTTTAGAGTTAGAAAAAGTAACTCTTATTATTCTAAAATTGCGATGTTGTCGCCAAGAGACATGACACAAAAAAACTCAAGCTGCTTGAAGTCACATTTGCTTGAGTCTAAGTATTTCTTTTAAGTCTCTAACAAGGATCTAATCCTTAAGGCAATTCTAATTTGCATGGTTGTTTCTGAATCCTTTAAGCTTTTTCCGAGAATTTCCTCACACTTTTCAATTCGATAAACCACCGTGTTCCTGTGGACAAACAATCTTTTTGCTGTTTCGGAAATTTGACAGTGTGTTTCTAAATAGACAGACAACGTGTCTAGCAGGGACTGCTCTTCTTCTATTTTTGTCTCTGCAAAGCGGCTAAGGGTAAAAGTATAAAAATTCTTTAAGTCATCTTGGGGAACCATTCGCAATAATTCCATAACGTCTTTCGTATGATAGGTTTGGATAAATGCCGTTCTCTTTGAAAGCCGCCCTTGTGATAAGGCATCTAAAGCATCTTTGTAAGCATTTTTAACATCTAAGAAAGTATGGCTTACATTACTAACACCTAAGGAAATCGTATTCCCGAAGTAATTCAATACTTTTTCTTGAAGTTGCAGTAACGCAGATTCACAGTAAGCGTCTGGATTGGAGATATTTTCTTCGACTTCAAATAAAAGAACACAAGATTCACCTTGGGTAAAAAAGTGAATTTTGGGAGTTATAATAGAGACTTCCCCTTCAATAAAATCATAAATATCATCTGCTTTTTCAAGGCGCTTCATATAGGTAGGGAGATGCTCATCCCTGTCGATTTTACCGACCAACAAATATATTTCTGATCGTTTTTTAATGAAAACTCCGCGGCTCGACCGATGATTTCCTGTTGAGAAGTAAAAGTGCCATCCGAGAAATGAAGGAAGAAATCATTGCGAATACTTCGCTCTTGTTGTCTAAGCGCATTTTCCTTCATGAGTGCAAAAGATATAACATTGGTAGCTTGTTCAATCATTAAAGAAGTCAAATGATCGGTTTTCTCAATCTCTCCAATAAGCATAAGAAACCCTTTTTTCTTTTCACTGATGTGAACAGGGAATAAAGTCCAGGTTTGTTTAGTGGATCGGACTGATATTGAAATCGGAGAAGTCATCAAAGAAGGAATTTTCAGACCATCCAATAACAAAGGAAAGTCCAGGTTCGTATTCGGTTGATAGAGCGGCTTGAAATGGTGATTTATTAGTTGAACCGGACGATGAATCAGTTGAGATAAATCTTGAAGTAATAATCCAATCCCTTTACCTTGCATAATGATATTGGTAAATTGCCTGTGGGTCTCAAGCGCAAGTGTTAATTCGCTAGCTCGTTGGTCGAGTATCGCTCGTAAAGTATGATTGACAATTTCCCCAAGTGATAATTCTAATGGGAGTTCAATGATCGGAATGGCTAACTGGTTTGCCAGAATGATTGCTTCTTCCGGTACTTTATCTAAAAAGCGCTTTGTCTTTAATTCCTTCTAAATGTGGGATGGATAAGAGTTCATTTACTTTCATTTGAACCGCTCCTTGTAAAGAAACACTACAAATTATGTATTTGCCATCTATATTATCATGATTTGGTTATTTTGCATAAAAGATAATGAGAATTTTTACGAATCGTCTAATGAAGTTCATTTTAATTGAATGTAAACTAGGAATATAACCAGTTTAATGTAAGGAAAGATAATATAACTAATTACGAGGAGTGAAGTGGATGGCCATTCAAGAAGACAAACAGTTTTTAGAAAAAGGTCATGTGGGAGCAATGATTGAATGGCTTGCTTCGATTGGAAAAACGGAGAATGGGGGCGTAACAAGACTTTTGTATTCTCCATCCTGGCTCGATGCGCAGCTGGCGTTAAAGAATAAAATGGACCAAGCGAAACTAGATACGTATTTTGACAGTGTCGGAAATTTATTTGGAAGATTCCCAGGTACAGAATCCAATGGGAAAACAATCTTGACCGGCTCTCACATCGATACGGTAGTCGATGGTGGGAAATACGATGGTGCCTATGGAATCATCGCCAGTTTCATTGCTGTATTAAGGCTATTTCAAACCTATGGGTACCCAAAGAAAACGATAGAAGTCGTCTCTTTATGCGAAGAAGAAGGAAGTCGTTTTCCGCTTACCTTTTGGGGGTCGAGAAATATCAGTGGTTCCTACAACCTTGAATCGGTAAAAGCTATAAAGGACCCAGAGGGAATTGAATTTTTAGAAGCGATGAATCAAGCGGGTTTTGATCCTGAAAAGTATACTCCTCCAGTTCGGGATGATGTGGAACGCTTTGTGGAGATTCATATTGAACAAGGGATGATTCTTGAGAAAAATCAGAATCAGATTGGGATTGTGACCCATATTGTCGGACAACGCCGCTTTACGGTTCACATCAATGGAGAAAGTAACCACGCGGGGACGACTCCGATGCAGTATCGTAAGGATGCCGTGAGTACAGCCGCCCATTTTATTTCTTTTTTAACAGAAAAAGCGAGGGGTGTTGATCCGCAATTAGTCGCAACGGTTGGAAGGCTAAACGTCAAACCGAATGTTCCGAATGTAATCGCAGGTGAGGTGGAGTTTAGCCTCGATATTCGACATCATCAGGAAGCTGTTATTGATCATTATTGTAACGAGATTTTCACTGAGTTTAAACGAGTAGCTGAAAGCTTAAATATAGAAGTGGCAATTTCCCAGTGGATGGATGTAAAGCCGGTTAAGATGGATGTTGAGATGTACGCGTGGACCCGTGAAATTGCAGAGGAGAGAAACTACCGTTATCAAGAAATGATCTCAGGTGCTGGACATGATGCCCAAGTATTTGGTTCCGTCTGCGCCACCTCATTATTATTTGTACCGAGCCAGAATGGAATCAGCCATTCACCAAAAGAATTTACGAGTTTGGAAGAGTTAGAAACAGGAATTGAACTTTTAACTGAACTATTATATAAACTAGCCTATTAACGGGAGATGTTAGAAATGACTTTTTCAGAGCTTGATTGCATTTCGCAAAAAATTGCACATTCAATCTATCAAAGCAAGGTTTTCTTGAAGTGTCTCACTTGTTGGCAGTAACTGCTTAAAATTTTTTATAAAAGCACTAGATTTAGTACTTAGTATCCATCCTCCAGAATATCTTTTTACGTAGATATGGCTTGATCCTATTAAAGGAGAGATTTGATGGATAACTTTGATGTCATTATGATTGGAAGCGGCCATAATGCTTTAATTACGGCTGCCTATTTAACGCGGGCGGGTCGCAGCGTCCTAGTTTTAGAAAAAAATGATCGCCCGGGCGGATTTCTGCGTACCGAAGAACTGACGCTTCCAGGGTTCAAACATGATGTGTTTGCTGCTGCACATCCTCTCTTTACAACCGGACCAGCCTACGCTGAACTAAGAGGGGATCTAGAAGCACGCGGGCTCCGATACATAAATACGGACCTGCCGACCGGTGTTTCGATGGAAGACGGACGAACTGCTGTCCTGCCTAGTTCATTTGAAGAGCTCATCGCTGAGGCAGAACGGCTGGCTCCCGGAGACGGCGCAGCACTTGCCGGCATGTTTGAACAGTTAAATCCATATGTTAACGATGTATTTGGATTATTCAATATGGATCTCTCCAGTCCTGAAGCTGCACCGATCCTGAAGCGCTTGCTTCACGAAGGGGGCGGGGCGGGCTATTCGCCTTTCGCTGCCTCACTAGTTTCAACCGCCCGTAATACCGTCAGTTCTTTAAAGTCACCAGTGACACGGGCAATGCTGGCCTCCTGGGTCACACACCTTGGCCGCACGCCGGATGAAGTCGGAAGCGGGATTTGGGTACCGCTGACCGTGATGGCACTGATGGGCGGCGGGATGCCGATACCTGAAGGCGGAAGTGAGAAACTGGTTCAAGCATTATCTCAACTGATAAAGGATCAAGGCGGCGAAATTCTTACGCACACTCCTGTCGAGCGGATCTTAGTGGAGAACGGTCGAGCGATTGGCGTCCGAACAGCAAAGGGGAAAAACTATCGTGCCAAGCAGGCAGTCGTGGCCTCAACCACACCTGATCAGCTCTACCTCTCGCTCTTGGCCGATACGGAGATTTCACCACCGCTTCGAGCACAAGCGAAACAGTACCGATACGGCCGAGGCTGCGTCCAAATTCATCTAGCGCTAAGTGAGCCGCCAAACTGGCCAGATAAACGGTTTAACCGTGTCGGGCAGCCGCATCTAACAGATGGACTGGACGGATTCACTCTAGCGATTGCCCAGGGAGCTGCCAATCTGCTTCCGTCCAATCCTACCTTTACGGTCGATTGTTCTACCAACCTCGATCCAACGAGAGCACCGGAAGGAAAAGCAATCATGCGCATTCAAGTGCTGGAAGTGCCCATCCGTCCACGTAGGGATGCGGCTAACCTTATCGATGTCGGAGATGGTACATGGACGCATGATTTAACCGAGCGGTTCACAGAACGCGTGCTAAATGTGGTGAGTAAGCATATCCCAAACATCCCAAGTGCGGTGATTGGAAAACATGTCGTCACCCCAGATACGATTGCTAGGTTTAACCCGAACGCAGGACCGGGGGATCCCTACGGCGGGGCGCACGATTTAGCGCAAAGCTATCTTTTTAGACCATTACCAGGGCAGCCGGGTCATCAGACAGCTATTCCAAATGTGTATATGCTCGGTGCCGCAACCTGGCCTGGACATGGAGTGAATGGCGGATCAGGTTATATAGTTGCGCAGCAGCTTCTCTCACAATAAAATATCTGAAAAGAGTCAGACCCTATTTCCCAGTGGAAGTAGGTTTTTTTACTAATAGGAGAATCAGAGATGTATTCTTCATCGTGATAGGTGAAAGACAAATTTATTGTTTTTGCTGCGAGATTTGTCCTTCATACCACTTAGACGGCCAATCATAAAAAACAGCATATTCAGTTCCTTTTAACCATTTACAATCCAATTGAATACATATAATTGATTGTAATTTTTGTGGTCAATTGGAGGGGGAACAGTGAAATTCGCGTACGAATACACATTCGGGCTGCCAAGGAACATTGTGTGGAAATATATCAAGGATGAAAAGGTGCTGCGGAACTCACTCCCTGGTTGTAAGTCTTTTTCAGAAGTGACCAGAGGTGTATACCAAGCTGAAGTGGAGATAAAAATGGGCCCCATTCAAGATCACTTTGTCCTTGAGATCCGACTTCATGAGAAGAAGCCATCCTCCATCCTTCAATTACAAGTAATTGGAACGGGTAATATCGGAGAAATTTCCGGTAAAGCTGAACTTTATTTTAATGATCAACAAGGGGCGACTCATCTAAACTGTAAAGCTGAAGCACAGGTAACAGGTGCCCTCGCTTTGGCAGGTCAGAGGGTATTAGAGGGTGGAGCTAATAAGGGTTTAGAGACGTTTTTTCAAAAAGTAGAAAAGGAAATAAAAAGGAGTCTTTATTATTTGAAAAAAAAGGGCAGGTGAAAAGAGTTCCATTAGTCAAATCGATCTCTATTTAATCTTAAACAATGGTGTAGAGATGCCTATCCTTGGCTTTGGTGTGTTTCAAATGAATGATCCAAAAGAATGTGAACAAGCCGTTTACGATGCAATTATGGCAGGCTATCGTCTGATTGATACAGCTGCCTCTTATTTAAATGAAGAAGCAGTGGGCAGAGCAATTAAGCGGAGTGGTGTACCAAGAGATGAATTGTTCATTACCACAAAACTATGGGTTCAAGATGCTGGTTATGAGGGCACAAAGAAAGCATTCGTAAAATCACTGGAAAGACTGCAATTGGATTATTTAGACTTGTATTTAATACATCAGCCATTTGGTGATGTATACGGTTCTTGGCGTGCGATGGAGGAATTGTATCGAGAAGGTAGAATCAAGTCTATCGGAGTGAGTAACTTCCATCCAGACCGCTTGATCGATTTAATCATTCATAATGAAGTGATTCCTGCTGTTAACCAGGTGGAAACGCATCCTTTCAACCAGCAAATAGAAAGTGCACAATTCATGAAAGAGAATAATGTGAAAATACAGTCTTGGGGACCTTTTGCTGAAGGTAAAAATGATATCTTCCAGAATGAAGTGTTAGTTTCAATTGCGGAAAAGCATGATCAATCTGTTGCCCAGGTGATTTTACGTTGGCTGACACAAAGAGGAATCGTTGTCATTCCAAAGTCTGTTCGCAAGGAAAGAATCATCGAAAACTTCAATATCTTTGACTTCGAGTTAAGCCAAGAAGATATGGAGAAGATCTCTACGTTAGACACAAAACAGAGCTTGTTCTTTTCACATAGAGATCCTGAAATGGTGAAATGGATTGGTACAAGGAAACTCGATATTTAATTATACAAAACAAGGCTGTCCCACTTTTATATTGGGGCAGCTTTTTTAATTGTGAGTGGTTTTTTAATCTTGCATGGCTCCTGCCTCTCGGGAAGTCATAGCACCTTGTCCTTGGCTTACATCTTTTTGAATTTCTTGTTTTACTTTTTGTGCATCAGTTCCCGCAAATTCTGGTCTCAGAATAGAACCCACATTCTTTTTAGCTTGTTCCTGTTGCATAGAATTCCTCCGCATTTTATTGTTTAACAATCTTATTATTTACAAAAAAACACTCGGTTTATTCTGAGGATTTGATCGAATAAGCAAAGATACGAAAAAATTCAGTTTTCTATCTTTGTAGAAGCATTATCTACAGTAAGTATTTATAGTGTTTTACCGTTAACAAACATAGCACTTTACTTCGGTGGATGCCCAAAATGTTAACCCAGAGGTTTTGGCACGAATAAAAGAAACACTTTCTGTCAATGGAAGTATTTCACTATAATAAGGACGAACCTTTTCAAGAAGGAATGAAAGATCAATATATTTATCGATTAAACGAAGAAGGTGATTGTCAGGAACCAATTCATCAATAGAAACAAATTCATATTCACTTTGGGTAGATACTCTTGGT
>NZ_JAGGQW010000042.1 GCF_018613065.1 Bacillus sp. ISL-7
AATGCCTTTTGTCTACAATCTGAAGCTCCGGAAAAATTTCCGGAGCTTTTCTTGTCCTAGTTTTAAAGCGTTTTTACACTGCTTATAATACTATAACTTTTAAAAAAACTACAAGCATTTATTTCAAAATAAGAAAGTATAAAAGTTTGAACCTAGATAACTGTCTAGCTCCAGTGCCCAGCGGCTAGTGTACTTCGCCCCTTGTCCCTACGATAAGTCAAGCACGAATGCGCTAACACTCTCCGTGTTTCCTTTATCTCAGTCAAAGGGCTCCATTCCATACGCAGCTCAACGGGTGCTTGCGCTTTTCTTTTTATTCGGCCAATAAACCACGTTTTAGCTCATCCGTTGAGTTGTTCCACAAGACCTCATTATGATTGCGCAAGAAATCGGCTAACACCTTTTTCGAATTCGCATCCATGTCGTCCACAATGATATGGCGTTTCAAAGACTTATCCATGCGGTTCACGTGCTCAGGCAAGGATTTGTAGCCGCGCCGAATCTCCCGGTCAACGGTCATAAAGCAGGCCGTCACACCGGCGTAGTACGGACCTTCTTGCTTGCGGTCAATCGTTACCCACACAAGCCAATACGGTTTCCCGTTCGGAACCTCTTCTTGCGTTTTCAAAAATTTAATTCCCTTTTCCACGACGCTGCGGGCATGCATTGCACCGACATCAATCTCAGCCTCGCCTGCATCGACATCAATGATGACCGGCGACACATTATCAAGGCTCAATGCACCTTTTCCGTAGCCTTTGTGACCATCCGTCGGGTCACTTTTTATAATATTAAAACCAAGTTTCTTCTTTTTTTCATCCATTAAAACGCAAGCCTCCTAAAAAAACAACATACTAAAGAAATTACTTAACCCATCCCACACCCAAGGGATGACCACCCCAAAAATAGGCTCAATCGTAAATTTATCAAGGGGTGTGAAAACTAGAATTAAGAAGATCAACGCACCGTACTGTTCATACTGGGTCATTTTTGCCCGCACATGGGTGGGGGCTAAATCCTCAACAATCCGGTACCCATCGAGCGGTGGAAAGGGTAACAGGTTAAAAATAAATAGAACAATATTAAGCCTGATAAATATTTGCAGAAAATCATAGAAACTATCTGGTACGATGACCCCCGATCGGTTTAATCCAAACGCAACAATGAAGCCTAACGAAGCTAAAATAAGATTGCTGAGCGGCCCTGCAACCGAAACGAGAATTCCTGCGAGACGGGGCTTTTTAAAGAAAAAGCGATTAACCGGAACCGGTCGGGCCCAGCCAAAGCCGGCGATAAAAATTAAGATGGTTCCAATCGGATCGAGGTGCTTGAGTGGATTCAGCGTCAAGCGTCCTTGGTTTTTTGCCGTCATGTCCCCAAATTTATAGGCAACAAACGCGTGAGCAAATTCGTGAAACGTAAAGGCAATCATCAGGGTTATTGCCAAATAGGGAATCATGCTAAGTGGATAGGCAAGAAAATTTTCCAACGCGTATCTCCTTCCAGCTCTACCGGATGGCACACTTTGTATGGTGCACAAACTCCGTTTTTCTATCTATACTATATTCCTTTTAGTATACATGAAACCGTTTATAAAAAGAAAATCAAAAGCGTCATCTATTATTGCACTTTTCGTCGAATTATGGAAAACTAAAATAGAAAAGCGAAAGCGTTATATAGGAGGGAAAAAACATGCCATATGTTACCGTAAAAATGCTTGAAGGACGTACCGATGAACAGAAACGTGAACTTGTTTCAAGAGTAACCGAAGCAGTCAGCGAAACAACAGGAGCACCCAAAGAAGCAATCCACGTAATGATCGATGAAATGAGCAAAAGCAATCTCGGAATTGCTGGCGTCAGAAAAAGCGACCAATAAAGATAGTGGTGTCAGGCACCATGTGAAAAATTCACATGGTGCCTGACACCTTTTTTGTGCACTTTTTGATGTTACAAAAACTTCATCTCGTCTTTTGGACTTCCAATCTTCATTTTCTCTAGCTCTAGCTTCATTTTTTCGGTTTCAGCGAGATAATTTATATGTTTGAGTTTTTCGAGTTCGAGCTCATCCTTCAGCATATTGGCTTTTATTTTCGACTGCTTCTGAAAATGGCCGGTGATGATAGCAGTGATCGGAATCCCAAATACCATAATGACTGCAATTGTCCCTGTCATAGCGCAAAGCCCCCCAAAATATCATTTTTTCCCTCTTTATACAAATCATAACAAATCCACAACTAAAAGAGTATTGATTTAACTGAAAATTGGGTGCGATTGTACGGATACCGATAGACAAAATTCCACAAGGGAACAGGAGAAATGTCTTTCGGACGAGCCACGATGGACAAAACCTCACATGGAAACGAGAGAAATGTCTTTCAGACGGGCTCCGATAGACAAAATTCCACAAGGGAACAGGAGAAATGTCTTTCAGACGGGCTCAAATAGACTCAAAAAAACACCACCCAGACTCTGCAGCAGTCCAAATGGTGTTCGACATAACTTATTGGATTTTACCTTTTAAGGATTCGATATATTGATAGGCCTCTTCGATTTCCGCTTCCGTATAGCGCTGGCTTGCCTTTAATGTAAACACCTTGTTCATGACCTCTTCTTTTGGAAGATTATCAAAATATAAAACCGTGGAAACCAACTCCAAGAATCTAGCATTCTGCTCATTCATATCCACCAGGCAATCCTGCAAAAACGGCATCTCAACCTCATTCACACTTAAAAACTCTTTCCCCGGCTCTGTCAAAGAGTAGCGATACTGAAAATAACCGCCCTTTTTCTCCTTCACCTCATTGATAAATCCCATATTACATAGCTCTTCGACCCGTAACGTCAATTCCTCTGAGTAGGGGCCATAAAAATGAAACTGGAACCGCTCATGAAAAGGGAATGCCACCTTTTTCGCAATATATATCATCTTTTGCAGCTTTTTTCGTCCGATAATTTCACCGGAAACCATAACCGCCTGCATCAGCTTCGCGTGATCATTTAACAACGTTCGTCATCTCCTACTCCATCTCAACAGATCAATATTGGGTGTCAGGCACCAATCGTTCTATAGCTCTAAAAGGGCACGGATTTGCTTTTTGACATTCTTTTTGGACGAGTCATCCTCTAGGAAATCAGCCGGGTAATAGAGCTTGTGGTCCGTTCTTCTTTTCCCCGAGATTGCATCAACGATCTCTGACTCTCTAGAAAGCTCCTTCAATTCCCCATTTTGCATCAACAAATGAATCGGCAGCCGTTCCTCTTCCTCTCCAGGACGGTAGAAATCATACGGCAAATCCGACGAGGAATCGACAACCAAATAGTATTCAGGATCAATCCCTGCCTTTTTGAATAAGGAACCTAATTCGGCGAGCTTTTTGTATTCCTTTGCAGGATCAAATTCGGCATACTTAAATAGATTGCGATTCACAAACCGCCGGCAGAGGTCACTAATAATCGGGTCAGTTTCCTCCTGCCAAATTTGAAAATAATATAAAATCACGGATTCATCTAATTTTAGATAGTCTTCTAAGGTTACTTTTTCATTGAAGATCGAAGTAAAGTGGATCGGTTCATATTTAAAAGAATAGTTCTCTTCAAATAATTGCTTGGCGCGGTGGAGAATTTTTGTCAAAATAACCTCCGCACTGCGCGACACCGGATGAAAATAGACCTGCCAATACATCTGGTAGCGGCTCATTATATAATCTTCCACAGCATGCATCCCGCTTTTTTTGATCACCACTTGATCCTCGCGCGGCCTCATCACCCGCAGGATCCGTTCCATATCAAACTGACCATAACTGACACCCGTAAAATAGGCATCTCGCTGCAAATAATCCATCCGGTCGGCATCAATTTGACTGGAAATAAGGCTGACCACTAGCTTTTTCTCTGAAGTTTTCGCGATCACTTCGGCTACTTTTTCAGGAAAATCTTTACCAACCTTCAACAGTACCTTATTCACTTCGGTATCTCCTAAAATAATCTTTCGGGTGAACTCCTCATGATCGAAATCAAACACTTTTTCAAAGGAATGAGAAAACGGTCCGTGGCCGAGGTCATGGAGCAGGGCCGCGCATAGGGTCAACAGGCGTTCGTCATCGTTCCATTCCGGCCTTCCCGCAAACACATCATCAATGATGCGGCGGACAATTTCATAGACACCTAGTGAATGGTTGAAGCGGCTGTGTTCTGCGCCGTGAAAGGTTAAAAATGTGGTTCCGAGCTGTTTGATGCGCCGCAAGCGCTGAAACTCTTTTGTGCCAATTAAATCCCAGATGGCCAGGTCACGTACATGGACGTAGCGGTGGACGGGGTCTTTAAATACTTTTTCTTCACTTAGCTTTTCCGCCGAATATGCCATAGACTTCCCTCTTCCTCGTATACTAGTTCCTGGCGCGTTGGGCTTCCAGAGCCCTTCGCTTATATATTTCCTATTATATCCCAAAAACCACCCAGTTTTCAGCAAAATTCTACAGGATTTTTCGACATTGATGAGAAAAAAAATCACCTAAGTTTATTTGACAAAGGTGACTATTTTATCTTTTTATTCACTTTTTCCATTAATTCCTCTTCCGTTAATGCGGCAACCGGACGGTTATTAACGAAGGCAAAGGTCTTTTTCCGGCCTGGTCCGCAATAGGATTGGCAGCCAATTTTCACTTCAGCATCCGGATCCAGTTCTTTTAACCGAGGGATTAATGTCTTCAAATTCACGGCCTGACAATCATCACAAACGCGAAATTCATTGGACATTTGTTACAACCCTTTCTTTTGGCACTCTCTATCTATATTTTATCCAGTATGGATTACTTAAAACAACCGATTAACTCCTATGGTATTTTACATTTTCTTGTTTTCGATTGCAAGTTGCAATCTTTACTAAACTCGTGAAAAAAATCTACTATCCTTGCAACCATTTTGGTATAAAGGCTCATAAACTTGTCCATCCTAAGACTAGAACTTTTAAAAACTCGTCAAGATTCATTGGCGGGTTCATCAAAAAAACTATAATAGGGAGTTGAAAATATGAAAGTTCGTCAAGATGCATGGACAGATGAGAATGATTTGCTTTTAGCCGAGACTGTCCTTAGGCATGTAAGAGAAGGAAGTACCCAGCTGAACGCTTTTGAAGAAGTGGGCGATAAACTGAATCGTACTTCTGCCGCGTGTGGGTTCAGATGGAACGCTGTCGTCCGTCACCGCTATGAAAAAGCACTACAGCTAGCTAAAAAGCAACGGAAACAAAGACAAAGAGTTTTAGGAAAAGATCAGGGCGGCAAGAAGAAGCTGCTGTATAGTCCGCCGCTCACGGGAACACCGGAGTTTGAAACGATGCCAATGGAAGTTGAAATGCCGCTCGAAACTTCGTTTGAACTGCCAGATATGACGGCAGAAATGGCAGAAGAAACTTATGTAAAACCGGCTGCTTCCGTCCAAACACAAGCGCCAGTTCAAGCACAGGCACCCGTTCAACCATCCGTCCAAACGTACCGGCAGGCAAATACCACAGGGCTTTCGCTTGATTCCGTCATTACTTATTTGCAAAACTTTCATCATGCCAATCTGCAAAATGAAGCATTAAAAAGTGAGAATGAAAGATTGAAAAGAGAGTTGGCTGAGGTCAGGCGTCACAATGAAGAAATGGCAGCCAAAATCGCGGGGCTTGAGCAGAATACCGAAACAATCCAGGAAGATTACGAGACCTTAATGAAGATTATGAACCGCGCCCGCAAGCTTGTTTTATTTGAAGAAGAAGAAAGACCAGCGACTAAATTCAAAATGGACCGTAACGGGAACTTAGAAAAAGTAGCAGAATAAATAGAGCATTGGGAGAAGAGCAAAAGCGCAACATCTCTTTGAAAAAAAGCCGCAATTCCACTTTGGTGGGATTGCGGCTTTTTACATGGCGGCGATTTTTTCATTACGATCAATGACCCTTTGATAATAACCGGGAAATAACGCCAGCTCATAGTCATTCAATGGCCCAGCATATAAAAATTCACTATTTTCCTTTAACTGGTTTAATAGACGGAGCATTACATCGCCGATAGTCAAATCGGTCCCGAGCAATTCCGCAAGTGATGCCATGACAGAAGGGACAATTTCCGGATAAGCAAATTTTGTTTCTTCCTCTTGCTTTGCTAGTTTGTAAAATTGCCTGACCAGCTCGGCCCGCTTTTTACCGCTCCCATTCACACAAAGATAGATCTGAACGGCAACCCCTTTTTTAAGGCGGCGCTGGGAGATACCGGCAAACTTTTTCCCATCGATACTCAGGTCGTAACTTCCTGGGCAATAAGAGCCGATAATTTCCCCGGCCTCAATCTGATGCGGGAAGTCATCAAACATGTTTTGAATGAGCTGCCACATCGTCTCATAGCCGCGATTAATATCAATCCCTTTTTCCGCCTCTGGAAAAATTAACGAAACGTTAAGGACGCCTTCATCAAGGACGACAGCGAGGCCGCCGGAATTTCTAACAATTGATTGATAGCCTTGCTCCTGTAGAAATTGAATGCCTGCTTGTAAAAATGGTAATTTGGTATCCTGGATGCCGAGGACGATGGTATTGTGGTGGACCCATGTCCGAGCGGTTGCTGGTGCCTGCCCCGATCCGACCGATGCACACAGGGTATCATCCGTTCCAAACGATTGTAATGCTTGAAAATGAATGCCAACAGCTGATTGATCGATGATTCGCCATTGCGGTTGACGCAGTAACCCTTCCATATGAGTAACTCCTTACTGATTTGATAGACTTATTTTAACAAAAAGAAGCAAAATAAAACAGATTGGACCGGGTTCGGTCACTAAAAAAGCCAGCCCACTACCCGTGGACCAGCCCTTCTCAAACCTCTTATAATCCTTGCGCCGCTGTAATTAACGCCAGTTTGTAGACGTCTTCTTCATTACAACCGCGTGATAGATCGTTTACTGGTGCATTTAAGCCCTGTAAAATCGGTCCGACTGCTTCAAAGCCGCCTAGGCGCTGTGCAATTTTATAGCCGATATTTCCTGCTTCAAGGCTAGGGAAAATGAACACATTCGCATCCCCTTGCAGCGGTGAATTCGGCGCCTTACTTTTTGCAACAGATGGCACAAACGCTGCATCAAACTGAAATTCTCCGTCCAAGACAAGTGATGGGTCACGACGCTTGGCTTCTTCTACTGCCGCTGCCACTCGTTCCGTTTCCGGTGATTTTGCTGAACCCTTCGTCGAAAAACTGAGCATGGCAATACGCGGTTCCATATCAAACATATGAGCAGTCTTCGCGCTTTCAATCGCAATTTCAGCTAAATCATTGCTGTCTGGTGCAATATTAATTGCACAATCGGCGAACACATACTTTTCATCCTCACGAACCATGATGAACACACCTGACGTTTTCTTGACGCCTTCTTTTGTCTTGATAATCTGTAACGCAGGGCGCACCGTATCTGCTGTGGAGTGGGCCGCACCGCTAACAAGGCCGTGTGCTTTATTTAAATAAACAAGCATGGTGCCGAAATAGTTTTCATCAAGCAAAATTTTCCGGGCATCCTCTTCGGTTACTTTCCCTTTACGGCGGTCAACAAACGCTGCCACCAACTCGTCCATGCCTGCATAGCTCGCAGGGTCATAAATTTCCGCATCGTCGAGCGATACGCCAACCTCTGCCGCTTTGGCCTGAACCTGTTCGATGTTGCCAACTAAGATCGGTGTCATTAATTTTTCTGAACCCAAACGACCTGCGGCTCTGACAATCCGTTCGTCTAATCCTTCTGGAAAAACGATTCTCAAATCACGTCCAGAAACTTTTTGCTTTAATCCTTCAAATAAATCACTCACGACTAAAAATCCTCCCTTAATAAACCTACCTAATTAGCATACTTTACCTTTTTTAAATTTCAAGGATATCACTCACACCAGCTAAAAGTTTATCTTTTCAAAAAATTACACTCTAGGTTTTAGAATTTACTTTTTCCCACAAAAATATCCATTTGCCTATTTAGAAAGGTTTATTCGCGCGCCACTGGGTCAAACTATGATATAGTAATGAATGTAAATAAGAAGAATGATTATTTAGGAGTGATTATAATGAGTGAAGCAGCAGTAACGCTTGATGGCTGGTATTGCCTCCATGATTTCCGTACCGTTGATTGGACAACTTGGAAAATGCTCCCTAGTGATGAGCGCCAGGCAGCGATCCACGAGTTTTTAAGTCTCGTTGAGAAGTGGAATGCTACACAGGAACGTAAAGAAGGCAGCCATGCTTTATATACAATTGTTGGTCAAAAGGCAGATTTTATGATGATGATTATGCGTCCAACAATGGAAGAACTAAACCAAATTGAAACCGAATTCAATAAAACAAGATTGGCTGAATTCACGATGCCTGCACATTCTTATGTTTCAGTGGTCGAGTTAAGTAACTATTTACCTGCTGGTGAGGATCCATATCAAAACCCGCAAATTTTAGCCCGTCTGTACCCGACGCTGCCTAAGTCCAAATATGTCTGCTTCTATCCAATGGATAAGAAACGCGAGGGCAACGATAACTGGTACATGCTGCCGATGGAAGAGCGCAGAAGTTTAATGCGCAGCCACGGAATGATTGGTCGTACATACGCTGGTAAAGTAAAGCAAATCATCACGGGTTCCGTTGGTTTTGATGATTATGAATGGGGCGTTACTTTGTTTGCGGAGGATGTCCTTCAATTTAAAAAGCTTGTCTATGAAATGCGTTTTGATGAAGTAAGTGCTCGATACGGAGAATTCGGCTCATTCTTTGTTGGTAACCTGCTTGAAGAAGAACGAGTGGCAAATTTCTTACATGTGTAATTTTTAAGTCTTCAGCTTCGGCTGGGGACTTTTTTGCTGTTTCCCCCTTATTAGCTAGTCATATTCCGCCCTGTGTGCTCATACTATTTAAACAGCGAGTCTAAGAAAGAACGCCACTAATCTCAAAGGGAAAAAAGTTTATTTTCCCCCTTTAGCACATATTTGGGATTAAGGGAGTATTAATAGGATGTTGGGCCACTTGTTTTATTCACTTTTTAGGAGGGAAAAAGATGAATCAATACTACAATCCACAGGGATATCAGCCTTTTACTGGAGCTGCAGGGCAACAACAGGGAGCTCAAGGGATGCCGGGGGGCGGGCAAAGCTTTTATCCCGCACCTGGTGCACAAGGATTCCCACAATTTCCACCCGCCGGGGCAGGAGCAGGAGCACCATCTGCACCGCAAGGGCAAACACCAGGCATGCTGCCAATTGAGCAGTCGTACATCGAAAATATTTTACGCTTAAATAAAGGGAAATTGGTAACGGTCTTTGCCACGTTCGAAGGTAACAATCAATGGAATGCTAAGGAATTTAAAGGGATTATTGAAGCGGCAGGAAGAGACCATGTTGTCTTAAGTGACCCACAATCCGGGGCCCGTTACCTTATCCCAATGGTAGCCGTCGATTACGTCCAATTTTCTGAGGAAATTGAGTATGAATATCCTTACGGCAGCGCTCCGCCTTTATCTACTTACCCGCCAAGATAAATCATTTCAAACAAACACCAATTGACCCACAATTGGTGTTTTATTTTTTGGGTAATCTCTTTATACTAGCCTGTTGATTTCCGCTCCAGGCGCTTCGCTTTCCGCGGGCGGTCCGGGGAGCCTCCTCGACGCTTAAGCGGAGGGCACTGAAAAACTACCGTTTTTAT
>NZ_JAGGQW010000043.1 GCF_018613065.1 Bacillus sp. ISL-7
CCAACTCCTATCTATATCATGGCTTTTGTTTATATCGTTATGTTTTATGTTTTAAAGTATACCATGTTTGGCCGCCATATTTATGCCATTGGTGGAAATGAAGAAGCAGCACGATTAACAGGGATTAAGGTTGAGAAGTCATTAATTAATGTGTATTCCATCAGTGGATTATTAGCAGGTTTAGGTGGGGTCGTTTTAGCTGGCAGGCTGTATTCTGGTCAACCAACTGCAGGACAAATGTATGAGTTAGATGCAATTGCCGCGGTTATTTTGGGTGGAACTAGTCTAACAGGTGGTAAAGGAAAGATACAAGCAACGATCATTGGGGTATTAATTATGGGCGTTATTAGTAATGGCTTAACTCTAATGGACGTTAACTATTATTGGCAGCTTGTTGTCAAAGGTGGAGTAATTGTTGCCGCGGTATTATTAGATCGCTTACGTGGAAATAGTGCAGCTTAATGGAATTCAACAGATGTATTTAACAAAGTAGAGAACAAGAGTAATAAAGGTAAAAAAAGATAAAATATCTTTCCATTAAGTGGATTTTTTCATTGAAAGTAAGACATTTTAAAGGCTGTCGAATGATCGACAGCCTTCATTCTCCATGCAATTTTGCGATCAAAAAGGGGGTATTTGATGAAGTACTTGCTTGGAATAGATCTTGGAACATCTAGTGTGAAGACATGCCTGATTGACTATACTGGTACAGAGTGTTTTTCAGATAGTGAGGTATATAGCATAAATACCCCAGCAAGAAATTGGGCAGAACAAGATCCTGAAGAATGGTGGAGAGCTACAAAGAAGACCATACAGCATTGTTTACAAAAAGTGGGGAGATATGAGGTTGAAATTACTGGAATTGGTTTTTCAGGACAAATGCATGGTTTAGTAATACTTGATAAAGACAAACAAGTAATAAGACCAGCGATCATTTGGTGTGACCAAAGAAGTCAGCAGCAAATCCACTCCATACATAATAAAATAAATAAGGAAGAAGTAGAAAGGCAAACACTGAATTCACTTTCTCCTGGTTTTTTACTACCTTCTTTAATGTGGATAAAAGAACATGAACCTTTTAATTATGAAAAAATAGATAAAGTGGTTTTACCTAAAGATTATATACGTTACAGAATAACTGGTGAGATTGGTACAGATTCAACAGATGCTTGTGGAACATTAATATTTAATATAGAAAGAAGAGAATGGGCTGAAGATCTAATTAAAAAGTTAGGGATAAATAGGAACCTTTTTCCACTATGCCGTGAGCCATACGAGATCGCGGGGTACGTAACTCGAATTGCAGCCAATGAAACTGGATTGAAATTAGCAACCCCTGTCGTATATGGTGGAGGGGATCAGCCGATGCAGGCTGTTGGGAATGGCATCCTTTCTTCGGGGACAATTTCCTGTACGATTGGAACAGGAGGACAGTTATTTTCACCTGTAAATCAAGCAGTTCATGACAGACTATATCGTACAAATACATTCTGTCATGTGAAAAACTGGTACATATTAGGTGCTAATTTAAGTGCAGGACTATCATTAAAATGGTTAATGGAAAATATTTTATATATCGCAGACTTTACTAAGTTAAACAAAGAAACTAGTAAGATTCCATCAGGAAGTGAAAAGTTACTCTTCCTACCATATTTAAATGGAGACAGAACACCCCATATGGATGCTAATGCTAAAGGGATGTTTTTTGGACTTCAATTAAAGCACAATCGTTACCACATGTTGAGAGCGGTGATGGAAGGTGTTGCTTTTTCATTGCGTGATTCATTAGAGATTTTTAATGAACTGCAAATACCTGTTGAGCAGGTTATCGCTTCAGGTGGATTTATCCAAAGTGATTTATGGATGCAAATTGTAGCAGACGTTTTTCAAAAAAGTATATGTACTACCTTGACGAAGGAACATGCCTGTAAAGGAGCAGCAATTATGGCAGCTGTAGGTACAAAAGTCTTCAATTCAATGGAAGAAGCTGTAAGTGAAATGGTAAAAAAGAGTGATAGGCTAGTAGAGCCAAATGAAAAGAATGGATATGTATATAATGAGCAATATGAGCTATTTAAATCTCTCTATATACAAAATAGAGAACTGTTTATGATATAGATCTAGATACTTTGTATTCTAAATTAATAGAAGCGGTAAGAATGGAGAGTGGAAAATAAATGAATAAAACATCCCGCTCAGTTATGTGCGTTGGAGAGCTGTTAATCGATTTTTTCTGTACAGATATTGATGTTAATTTAAAAGAAGGTGATCATTTCCTAAAGAAGGCTGGAGGTGCCCCAGCGAATGTAGCAGCTGCAATTTCAAAGCTAGGTGGGGTGGCGAGTCTTATTGGGAAAGTAGGAAATGACCCATTTGGATCATTCTTGATAGAAACTTTAAACGAGGTGGGTGTAGATACATCGATGGTTGTTACCGATGATTTAGCACCAACAACCTTAGCATTTGTTTCTCTCCAAGCAGACGGTGAAAGGGATTTTGTATTCAATAGAGGAGCAGATCAACATCTAACAGACGAAAACTTAAATTTAGATAGACTAAGTAGAGCAAAAATACTACACTTTGGATCCGCAACAGCGTTACTTGATAACCCTTTTAAAACAACCTACTTTAATGCAATGAACTTTGCGCAAAATAGTGGAATATTCCTATCATTTGACCCTAATTTCCGTAAGGATTTATGGAAAAATAGAATAGAAGAATTTATTAGTTTAGCTAGAAAAGGTATATCCATGGCTGATTTTGTAAAAGTAAGTGAAGAGGAGCTTGAACTTATCACAGGAAAAATGGATAGGTATGAAGGAATAGAGAAGCTCCATCATTTGGGAGCGAAAATTGTGGCTGTGACTCTTGGAAGTGAAGGAACTCTTCTTTCAAATGGAAATGATGTGGGTGTAATAAACAGTATAGAAATAAATTCAATTGACTCTACCGGTGCTGGTGATGCATTTGTCGGTGCTGCTTTATATCAGTTTGCAAACTTGGAGTCCATTAATACAATTCTTAATGATTTTAGTAAACTGAAGGAGATCATTTTATTTGCAAATAAAGTAGGGGCACTTGTATGTACAAGGGTAGGAGCGATATCTTCCTTACCAAACGAAGAGGATATATTAAAAATTTAGTCATTTTTACTCATGCAGGAAGTTTAAAGAGTCTGATTACAAGAATAAGATAGAAGTCATTCTTAAAGCAGTGACATTTATATTCAGCAAAGAAAGGAATCGTGGCATGATCTGCCGTGGTTCCTTTTTATATGAAGGCTGAGAAATAAAAAAATGCCGTGCCGATTTAGTTGGTTTTTTTTTACTATTTTTTTATAACGGTAATCCATTATTAACCCCTAAATTTATACGATATAAAAGTTTTTTATATGTGGTTATAATTTTATATCATTTTATTTATTTCAATAATTGCATTATTCTTAGACATATAAATACTTCTCTAATGAGAAACAGAATCATGGGGGATATTGTGCATGGAAATACAGAAAACCCAAAAAAATTCTTGTCGATACTTTCATGGTCCAAATCTTGGCTATAAAATGGAAAATGCAGTCGTTAGTTTCTTTCACTGTCAACTAGTTATATGTAAGATCCAGAAACTTAATTATTAGAAGACTAAGAGCTTTATAGTGTGGCTCAATTAAAGCTATCTCGTAGAAGATGGTACCAGTAGTTCAATAGGGGAGTATATTATGGAAGCAAAATATTGTAAAGAGTCACGAGTTATAAGAACAAGTCGTGTATTTCCAAATGACGTAAACAATCACCATACATTATTTGGAGGAAAATTAATGAGTGATGTGGACCAGGTAGCTTCTATTTCAGCGGCTCGCCATAGTCGCAGGGAATGTGTAACTGCTTCAACCGATTCAGTTGACTTCTTATATCCTGTTCGTACAACAGATTCGGTCTGTTTTGAATCATATGTGACATGGACAGGGACGTCGTCTATGGAGATTTTTGTGAAAATTATTGCTGAAGATTTAAAAAGTGGTAAACGTACAATTGCAGCAACAGCTCTATTAACATTTGTCGCACTTGATGAACATAAACGTCCAACACATGTTCCACAGGTTATTCCGGAAACAGAAGAAGAGAAAAAATTGCATGAGACCGCACCAGAGCGAGCAAGGGTTCGCAAAGAAAGAAAACAAAAGAGCAAAAAATTAGCTGCTTTTTTAACAACAAATTATCCTTAAAGTCAACAAAGCTTATGTTAATTTAGTTAACGAATAGTATATTTTTCTCTTCTTATAACAGAAAAACTTCACTAAACAACGGTTCAGTGAAGTTTTTTCGTCATTGAGACTATGCAAGGACTCTCTCAAGTATATCAATGTCTAACCTGTTTCCATCCAATAAGGATCCATCTGCTGCCTCCCCGGCCACTTCCCCTAAGCCCTCGTCTTCGATGAATTGAGCCAGCATCGAACGAACGGCTTCATCATCATCTATTATATGAAAAAGTAACAAATCAGCCTTTCTCCATTAAATGATTGGCCGATAAACGGATAGTGAAAATGGACCCTGTTCCTTCTAATCTATTCTGCACTGTAATATCACCTTCAAGTTGTTCAACTATTTCCTTTACAAAGGATAATCCCATTCCCGTTGATGGATTTCCGGAATAATCATATTTAGTGGTAAACCCGGGCTTGAAAATTAAATTTTTATGTTTCTGGATAAAACCAGGGCCATTATCTTTGATCTGGAATTTAACCAAATGGTTTTCCCTTTCAATACTAATGGTAATCTTGCCCGTTTTATCGATGGCTTCTACGGCGTTAGTGACGATATTATTGATAATCGATAAAAGGGTAAAAACATGGTAAGGGGGATGAGCTCCTGTAATGGAATATTCAACTTGAATATTTTTTCCAAGGATACTGGCATATTTTTCATTTGTTCGTTTGATAATGGAAACTAGTTCAACCAGGTTCATATAATCTGTAAAACTTTCATCAGAAATAAGTTTTGAAAGTCCCGCATAAATACGTTGGTTATCTTTTTTTATTTCATGGACTTCGCCGGCTATTGTCAATGCCTGCCTGCCGAGGTCCTTGACTGTATGGGCAGTCGTCCCTTCGATTTGCAAAACATTTAAGCATTTGTATAGATCATATGATTTTTTTGTGATGTTTTCAGCATCTAGCAATGTTTTTTTTAAATGAATTGATTCCTCGTATAAATTGGAAATGAGCATGAGCATATGCTCATTTTGTTTTCTTATATGTTTTTCCCTTGCCTGAGCCTCATATAACTGCATGATCGTGAAAAAGCTGACAACCAGAAAGCTATGTGATATCGCCATAATCAGAATTTCGCTAAGTGCTGCCAATTTAATCGTTTTTCCCAATACAAAATATTGCATCAGTATCTCTGTCAAATCCGACAATATTTCGATGGTGATGCCAATCAATCCAATTAAAATAGGACGGTGATAAAATCGGTTTACTTTTGCCAAATAAAATAAACAAGCATAGGCAAAATAAAAGAAAAAACTAGGAAAATTAGCTTCAAAAGAGGAAGTCAAATTCATATTACCTTGGTTGATGAATTCTAGTAAAATGCGAAAGACCACAACTTGTATAGCTGTCAATAAACCAGACAAAATAGCGGGAATTTTTCGGAACAATAACAAAAAGAATAAAAATATTGGTACACCAAAACTGACCCGGAACGTTTCATTAATCGGATAGAAATTTAATTCACCCGCCAAAGGGACTGTAATCATCATCAAAACGAGTATGAATAGGTCTTTTTTTACTAAAGGACTGATGTTCAAGCAGATCACTTCCTAATTTTTCTGAAAATTAGTATACAGATAGATTGGCCACAATACAATGCAAACTTTATTATTAGATACTCCAATTTTATTCGAGTAAAAAATTAAACGAAAGATAAAAAATTTTCTGTAGGTTTTCGTTATCTTTTGTAGTTCTAATTATAGAATCAATAATATCATTCCATCAGAAAATAGAAAGCGTTTTCTTTTGAGCGTGAAATGTTTTCCCTAAAAAAGAATTTAGAAAGAGAGGGTTGGAAGAGTTGATTCACATGATTAAAAAAAAGGAAAGAGATCAAATCGGGAACCAAAAGCAGGATTGGTTGGATGAATGGGTGGATCATTATCGTTCCTATGGTACAGAAGGACGATGTGCAAGCTACATTCCTGCTTTGGGAAAGGCAAACCCGTCACAGTTAGGTATTTGTATCGTAGGATCAAATGGACTAGTGGTCAAGTCGGGTGATTGGCAAGTCCCTTTCACATTACAGAGTATCTCAAAAGTGATCAGCTTTATAGCGGCATGTGTAAGTCGCGGAATTCCTTATGTGTTAGATCGGGTCGATGTGGAACCAACTGGAGATGCCTTTAACTCCATTATCCGCCTTGAAATGCATAAACCAGGTAAGCCGTTTAATCCCATGATCAATGCAGGAGCAATTACCATCGCATCACTGCTTCCGGGAGAATCATCAAAAAATAAATTGGAGTTTCTTTACAAATTTATCGAAAAAATGATAGGGAAACGTCCGAACATCAATGCGGAGGTTTTTCAGTCAGAATGGCAGACTGCCAATCGAAATAGAGCAATAGCCTATTATTTAAAAGAGACAGGTTTTTTAGAATCAGAGGTGGATGAAGCTTTAGAAGTTTATCTGAAGGTGTGTTCCTTAGAAGTAAATACGGAAGATATAGCCCTGATTGGAATGATTCTTGCTCATGATGGATATCACCCAATTCAAAAACAACAAGTACTGCCTGTTGAAGTGGCCAGACTTTCCAAAGCCTTAATGCTTACCTGTGGAATGTACAATGCTTCAGGCAAATTTGCCGCCTTTGTAGGAGTACCAGCCAAAAGCGGGGTATCGGGAGGTATTTTAGCAACTGTTCCCCCAAGTATGAAAAGAGAACTGCCTTTTCAAGATGGATGTGGAATTGGTATTTATGGACCAGCTATTGATCAGTATGGCAATAGCCTGACGGGTGTTAAGCTATTGAAACATCTATCGCAAGAATGGAATCTGTGTATTTTCTAAAAACATTCTTATCAGAAAGATGTAATCGTCGAATTGTATAAAAATACGATTGTCCATGGAAGATTTCATTGGACATTTGAAAAATTCATACGAAACTAAGAAAACGATGCAATAAAACTTTTATTATTTAAATTATGGGGTGATATTAATGGCATTAACAACTACTGTAGAACGCCTAACCGAAGAACAGAAAAAAGAAAAGGAATCTCTAGATTTATTTCTTTCTACACAAACGGTCATAAAAGAGGCGTTGGATAAATTAGGTTATTCAAATAATGAATTTGAATTATTCAAAGAACCTATCCGAATGCTTACTGTCCGCATACCTGTAAAAATGGATGATGGTTCGATCAAAGTGTTTACCGGTTTTCGTTCCCAACATAATGATGCAGTAGGTCCGACAAAAGGAGGCATACGCTTTCACCCAGAAGTGAACGAAGAAGAGGTAAAAGCCTTGTCTATTTGGATGAGTTTAAAGTGCGGCATTGCGAACCTCCCTTTCGGAGGTGGAAAAGGCGGCATTAAGTGTGACCCGAGATTAATGTCGTTTGCAGAACTGGAAAGATTGAGTCGTGGTTATGTTCGTGCCATCAGCCAAATTGTCGGGCCTACAAAAGATATACCGGCACCCGATGTATATACAAACTCTCAAATCATGGCTTGGATGATGGATGAGTATAGCCGCCTTCGTGAATTCGATTCTCCAGGATTCATTACGGGCAAGCCCCTTGTTTTAGGGGGGTCAAATGGACGTGAAACGGCAACAGCCCGGGGTGTAACCATCTGTATTGAAGAAGCGGTAAAGAAAAAAAACATTGAATTGCAAGGTGCCCGCATAGTGATTCAAGGTTTTGGGAATGCAGGAAGCTTTTTGGCCAAATTCATGCATGATGCTGGAGCAAAAGTGATTGGTATTTCGGATGCATATGGTGCTCTTTATGATCCACAAGGGCTTAATATTGATTACCTGCTCGATCGACGCGATAGTTTTGGTACAGTAACAACTTTATTTAACAATGTTATCACGAATCAAGAATTACTGGAAAAAGAATGTGACATTCTGGTGCCGGCTGCCATTTCCAACCAAATTACAGCACAAAACGCCAATCGTATTAAAGCTTCCATCGTAGTGGAGGCAGCTAACGGGCCAACAACCCTTGAAGCAACCAAAATTTTGGATGAAAGAGGAATCCTCCTTGTTCCGGATATATTGGCAAGTGCAGGTGGTGTCACCGTATCTTACTTTGAATGGGTTCAGAACAATCAAGGATTTTATTGGTCAGAGGAAGAGGTGGCTGAAAAATTACGAAAAGTAATGGTCGATTCTTTTGAAAATATTTATCAAACAACACATGATCATCAAGTTAATATGCGCTTAGCAGCGTATATGGTTGGTATAAGAAAACTGGCTGAAGCCTCACATTTCCGGGGCTGGATCTAAAATGCGAGATTTTCTACAATTATATGGAAGAAGGAGATTTTCTTGTGGATTATCACTGTCCATTCAAAAAACAATCTAAACATGTTTGAGTTTGACACTGAAGAAGAAGCAAAAGAAGCTTTCGAAAAAATGAAGGGCTCTAAAATTCTTACTGAGATCCTTTACCTGTCGAAGATCCACTAGCGGGTCTAGATATCCAACGTAAGACAAGTTATGTAGACTATATTGGAGGGAACAAATCAATGGGCCCCAAATTGGTTAGGTTAGAGGGTCATCTCACATGCCCATTAAGCTAACAAAATGGGGTCTTTTTTTCAATGGTTTCTTTCCACAGCGAAAAAAGAAACATTTTCTTCCGCTGCATAAGCATCCATGTCTATACGGAGATCAGCTAACGCTGCAAATGATGCTGATGCAATAAACCCTGTTAAAAAATGATCTTTTATTAAGATTCCAGCAGCAGGTGGCACCATCGCCGGCACTGACCTACTTCGATTCGAACCATTTCTATCAAACTGATGTCCTAATTACTTCAATATAAACTACTAAATTTTAAAAAGGGGTGGTAAAATGCCACAATTATTACAAAATATGATTGGTATAACAAATGAATTCCTTTGGTCAAAATTACTAATTATTATGCTTGTTTCTTGCGGGATTTATTTCACATTTAAATCGAAATTTGTACAGTTTCGAATGTTAAAGGAAATGGTCCGTGTTTTAATGGAAGGGAGAACTAGTTCTAAAGACAACATTTCCCCATTTCAAGCGTTCTGTATTGGTATGGCCGCTCGCGTTGGGACGGGTAATATCACAGGAATTGCGATTGCGATTGCATTAGGCGGTCCTGGAGCGGTATTCTGGATGTGGATTATTGCTATTATTAGCTCAGCATCCAGCTTTATTGAAAGTACGTTAGCGCAAGTATATAAAGTAAAAGATAAAAATGGTTTCCGCGGGGGCCCATCCTATTATATGGAAAAAGGATTAAACAAACGTTGGATGGGAGTATTATTCTCCATTTTAATTACGCTTTCTTTCGGTCTTGTATTCAATTCTGTACAATCAAATACCGTTTCAATTGCTTTTGAGAACTCATTTGGTACAGATCGTTTAACTATAGGGATTATCATGGCACTTGCTTTCGCTGCGATTATCTTTGGCGGTGTGAAGCGAATTGCAAAAATGGCTGAATACAAGGTTATGATTCTAGCTGTGTTATACATTGGTATTGCATTATTTATCATAGCTACGAACATAACAAAAATGCCGGAAATTCTTTCTCTTATTGTTAAAAATGCGTTTGGCCTTGAACAAATAGCTGGCGGTTCAATCGGCGCTGCACTCATGAATGGAGTTAAACGTGGTTTGTTCTCGAATGAAGCTGGAATGGGGAGTGCGCCAAACGTTGCCGCAACGGCAACAACAAGTCATCCGGTTAAACAAGGACTTATTCAAGCATTTGGCGTATTAACGGATACACTGATCGTCTGTACAAGCACAGCATTTATTATTTTACTTTCTGATGCTTACAAACAACCAGGGCTAAGTGGTATTGCACTTACACAAGCAGCATTAAGTGAACATGTCGGTTCCTGGGCATCAGGCTGTCTGGCTATTTTTATTTTTCTATTTGGATTCGGTGCGTTAATCGGTAACTATTATTATGGGGAAACAAATATTCGATTTTTACACAAAAGTAAAGTATGGTTGATACTATACCGAATAAGCGTGTTAGCCATGATTTTATTCGGTTCCATTGCAAAGGTCCAGTTTGTATGGGATTTAGCGGATTTATTTATGGGCTTAATGGTTATCATAAACTTGATTGCTATTACATTACTAGCAAAAATAGCCTTTGCTGCTTTAACGGACTACATGAAACAGAAAAAAGCTGGTAAAGATCCTGTCTTTTATAAAGATTGTATTAAAAATCATGAAGGCATTGAATGTTGGGAGCACACTCCAGCTACTTCAAGTTCAATAAAGGAAAAAGCGATGTAAATAATACAAAAAGATGTTCAGATACAGCACACGGGCCAACAAGCTTATCATCGATGGAAAACGGGAGAGATGACAGCTGTGAAGGCGAGAAAAATAACATTATATAATAGAAGGAACTCGTAAAAAAAGTTGCCTTTGCTCAACGAGAGCAAAGGCTTTTATCAATTGGGAATACTTTATCATAATCACCAGCTTTATATATTTATATATCTTAATGTCTACTAACGTGTATTCAAAATTCTAAAACGGATTTCATTTTAGTAAAAATGAAATCTTGCTTTGAGTAATAATTTAGATTCACATGGAGAAAATAAGAAGGAAAAATCAATCACCAATAGGAGGAAAAAACAATGACAATGGTACAAGAAATTATGACAAAGGATGTTAAGGTGTGTGCATCACATGACTCTGTGACAGTAGCCGCAAAAATAATGCGTGATATCAACTGTGGTTCTGTTCCAGTTTGTGAAGGTAGAAAAGTTGTTGGAATGATTACAGATCGTGATATTGTATTGAATTGTGTAGCTGATGGGAAAGACTGCAATTCCGTTCATTGCCATGATAGTATGACTTCGGATGTAATCACTTGTTCGCCTGATACAGATGTACATGAATGTGCTCGTATGATGGCAGACCATCAAATCCGTCGCATTCCAGTTGTACAAAATGGTGAAATGATTGGTATTTGTGCCATTGGTGATCTATCAACAGTCAACATTCATGTAAACGAAGCTGGAGAAGCATTAAGTCATATTTCTGAACAGATTCAATAGGAACTGTTAGTTACATCCATTCCACCTGTAAAAGGCAATTAAAGAAAAACCAAAACAAGACAATAATTTGGGATAAACCTAAAAGTACTTAAAAATGGTTTATTCCTTTTTTTTTTTAATAACTTTTAAATTACCAATACAATTTTGTTAACAATATTGACAGAAAAGGGTAACTATCTTATTATTCTAATTGTTAACCTATTGTTTATTTTGGTTTACAATTAGTATTACAAGGTTAGGAGGTAGAATGTATGCAAGAGGGAAAGTACTATAGCATTAGAATGAGAGCTGCCAAGAATGGACCTCATGAACATGGAGGAAAGCATATATCCGGTGGAGAACTACTTTCAACATATAGCAATATGAAACATGCAGTGAATGCTTTATTGGAAAAGGGCTTAACTCATTCAAGAGGAAACCCAGATTTTATGCAGATTCAGTTTGAATCTATTAACGAGCCTATAAAACTAGTTAAGCCATTACAAATTGCGACAAATGAAGTGGAATCAGTAGATGAAGGGCAATCATTCGCCAGGAGACTTTTGGAGAGAGAGGGGATCCCAAGAACTAGCATTGAAAAAGCGTATCAACTGATGACTGAATATTCAGGAATCAGGGGTGCGATTTTGATTGATATCCATTCAGGTGAACGAATTGATGAACGGAAAGAAAAGGGCTTGCGTGTTTCCAGAATGGACTGGTTGGACACGAATTTTGAAAAATGGGCTGACTACTATAAGATGCCTAAGAATTCCAGAGTGAGGGAGGCACTTGTACTTGCAACAAAGGTGAATGAGCATCCAGCTACTGTCGCAGAATTATGTTGGTCAGATGATCCTGAGTACATAACAGGCTATGTAGCTAGTAAAAAGCTAGGCTATCAACGCATTACAAAATTAAAAGAATACGGAGATGAACACGGCTGTCGAATCTTCTTTGTGGATGGCTTAAGCGATCTTCATTCATACATACACTACCTAGAAAAACAGCCAATTTTTATTCAATGGGAGGAAGAGAATGACACAAGAGCTAATTGAAAAAAGTAAAAAGTATCTTTGGCTGCCTTTCACTCAAATGAAAGATTATGATGAAAATCCTTTCATTATTGAGAGTGGAAACGGAATTAAAGTAAAAGACATTTATGGTAAGGAATATTATGATGGATTTTCTGCTTTGTGGCTCAATGTACATGGCCACCGAAAAAAAGAATTGGATCAAGCGATTAAGAAACAACTTGAAAAAATAGCCCACTCTACATTGTTGGGGATGACAAATGTTCCAGCAACAGAGCTTGCTGAAAAACTAATTGAAATAAGTCCTGAAAAGTTAACACGTGTCTTTTATTCAGATAGTGGAGCAGAAGCGATGGAAATTGGTCTTAAGATAGCGTTTCAATATTGGATGAATATTGGTAGACCAGAGAAACAAAAATTTATAGCGATGCAAAATGGCTATCATGGCGATACGATTGGGGCCGTTAGTGTTGGTTCAATCGAGCTTTACCATCAAGTGTACGGCCCATTAATGTTTGAGAGTTTTAAAGCACCAATTCCTAACACATATCACTCTAAGAGTGGTGATCCTGTACAGTGCCGCGATGAATGTTTAGATATACTTGAACAGCTCTTGATTGAAAATCACCAAGAAATAGCTGCACTTACTATTGAATCAATGGTCCAAGGAGCCGGAGGTATGATTGTGATGCCAGAAGGATTTTTGGCGGGTGTACGTAAGCTTTGTACAAAATATGATGTCTTAATGATTGTTGATGAAGTAGCAGCGGGATTTGGACGTACGGGGAAAATGTTTGCCTGTGAACACGAAGGTGTCCAACCAGACATAATGGCAGTTGGAAAAGGGATTACAGGAGGCTATTTGCCAATTGCTGCTACATTTACAACAGAGGAAATCTATATGGCATTCTATGATGACTACGAAAAGTTAAAAACGTTGTTCCACGGTCATTCTTATACAGGGAATCAGCTTGGATGTGCAGTTGCAATTGAAAATTTACGTTTGTTAGAATCTGAAAATATTGTAGAACAGGTAGCCAAAAAGGCAGAGTATCTCCATTTACTCCTACAAGAGCTGCAATCGCTTCCGCACGTTGGGGATATTAGGCAACTTGGTTTTATGTGTGGAATAGAGCTTGTTTACTCAAAGGAAACAAAGGAGCCCTTTTCTGCTCATAAACGAGTAGGTTATCAGGTTACTTTAAAAATGAGAGAGCTTGGTATGTTAACGAGACCATTAGGTGATGTCATTGTATTTTTTCCTCCGCTTGTTAGTACTAGGGAAGAAATTAAAGCGATGGTCATGATCATGAAAGAAGCTATCAATGAGGTAACAAATGGGGTGACGAGTGTTGGATCTTGATAGATGGTTAAGCCATCGATTAGACAAGACCAAAGAGGCTGGTTTGTATCGAAAGTTTCGAACAATGAATACGGCTCCGCTTCCTGAGATGTTGATTGATGGTCAGAGACAGATCGTCTTTTCATCAAATAATTATTTAGGGCTGGCGAATGATCGACGTTTGGTTTATGCGGCAGAAACGAGCCTACATGATTTTGGAGTAGGAAGCAGTGGCTCAAGGTTAACGACAGGTCACACTGAATGGCATCAAAAACTTGAAGAAAGAATTGCAAGCTTCAAGCAAACGGAGAAAGCTCTCCTGTTTTCAAGCGGTTATTTAGCGAATGTCGGTGTGCTATCGTCATTGCCTGAAAAAGGGGATGTCATTTTAAGTGATCAATTAAATCATGCCAGTATTATCGATGGCTGCCGGCTATCCAATGCTGACACAGTCATTTATAGCCATGTCGATATGGGTGATCTTGAAGAAAAGTTGAAGGAAACAGCGTCATATCAGCGGCGTTTTATTGTAACAGATGGAGTATTTAGTATGGATGGTACGATTGCACCTCTTGATCAGATGCTCTCACTTGCTAAACGTTATCATGCCTACGTTATTGTTGATGATGCACACGCAACAGGTGTTTTGGGGGAAAATGGCAGGGGCACAAGTGAATATTTTGGTGTTCATCCTGATGTGGAGATTGGAACCTTAAGCAAGGCTGTTGGTACGGAGGGTGGTTTTGTTGCTGGTTCGAAGGTGTTAATTGATTTTCTGTTAAACCATGCGAGAACCTTTATTTTTCAAACAGCCATGCCGCCGGCAATATGTGCTGCTTCGTATGCAGCCATAGAGATAATTGAAGATAGTAAAGAAATACGCCAACTGTTATTTTCAAATGTAAAAAAAATAAAAATCAGTCTTGAAGAAATGGGTTATACCGTGAAGGGGGATCTTACACCGATTATTCCTGTAATCATTGGGGATACCGAAAAGGCTGTACAATTTGCGAAAAAATTACAGGAAAAAGGAATACATGCACCAGCGATTCGTCCACCAACCGTCCCAATTGGAGAAAGTCGTATCCGGTTAACAGTCTCCTCCGACCATGGTTCAAAAGAAATCGATTACTTGCTAGAGTCCTTTAATTTCATCGGAAAAGAGTTGAATATGATTAAATGAACGGTTTTTTTGTAACAGGAACAGATACAGGAGTTGGAAAAACCATTATTTCTAGTGGACTTGCAGCTGTATTAAAAGAGAAAAATGTGGATGTTGGCGTATTTAAGCCATTGTTGAGCGGTACTTCACGTGAAGATCCAGAAAGTGATACAAGCTTACTGAAGCAACTGTCACAAACATCTTTATCCTATGAAGAGATTACCCCTTTTGAATTTAAAGAACCACTTGCACCGTATGTTGCAGGGAAGCTAGAAGGGAAGATAGTGGGGATTGAAGATGTATTAAGTCACTGGGAAAAGATTAGAGGAAAACATGAATTTTTCATCGTAGAAGGTGCTGGCGGTATTTCAGTCCCACTGGGTGAACATTTCTTAGTTAGTGACTTAATTCAGGCGTTACAGCTGCCAATTGTGCTTGTAGCCCGACCTAATCTTGGTACAGTAAATCATATTTTTCTAACGGTTCAATACGCAAAAAGCCTAGGTCTGACGATTGCCGGAATCGTGATCAACGGCATAAGTGAATGTCCTGATCTTGCGGAAAAAACAAACCCGAAACTAATTGAAGAGTTATGTGGTGTGCCTATATTAGGCATCACACCTAAACTTAAAGAAATAACAAAAGATAACATTCAAAAAATGGTAAAGGATCACATAGATGTGACATTACTAATCAATCAAATGGAGGTAGGAAAATGAATAAATGGATGGAACTTGCAGATCAAGTGTTAGATGGGAAGGAAGTAACAAATTAGGAGGCCCTTTCAATCTTAGAATGTCCAGATGAGATAAATTTAAGAGTTTAACAGAGATGTGAGTTACACATCTCTGTTAAACGATCGTGATCGTATTTTAGGGGGCGTGACATGACAACCGATTTAAATCAAACCATACCATTTTCATTTACTTCTCCTGAGTTTTTTAAAAATCCTTATCCATTTTACGATAAGCTGCGTTCCATTCATCCGATCTATTGGGGAAATCTATTAAAATATCCAGGATGGTACGTGACAGGATACGAAGAGGCGATAGCGATTCTTAAAGATACTAGATTTAAAAATCGCACCCCGCTGCCTCAGACTTCAAAAAAATATGAGCGGCTAAAAAACACCCAAAATGACATGATGCTTTTTAAAAATCAACCAGACCATAAGCGGCTGCGTTTACTGGTTAGTAACGTATTTACTCCTAGAATGGTGGAACATCTTCGTCCTTATATCCAAGAAACGGTAAACGATTTACTGCAACAGTTTCAAAATAAGAAAACAATGGATGTGGTTTCCGATTTAGCGTTTCCTTTAGCAAGTCTCATTATAGCGAAAATAATAGGAGTACCTCAAGAAGAGCGATATCAATTTAGAGAATGGGCGGCAAGCTTAATTCAAACCATTGATTTTACCCGTTCGAGAAAGGCGTTAGACAATGGGAATGCAATTACTATAATCTTAAGGGATTATTTTAAAGAACTGATTAAAAGACGGAAACACTGCCCTGAAGAGGACCTTATCAGCTTGTTAATAAAGGAGGAACAGCAAGGGGACAGGTTAACAGACGAGGAATTATTGGCAACCTGCATTTTACTTGTTATTGCCGGTCATGAGACAACAGTCAATCTTATCAGCAATTCAATCCTTACCTTATTGAAACATCCTCATCAACTGATGGACCTAAAGGAAAAACCATTACTTATTGAAGGGGCGGTTGAGGAGTTTTTGCGCTATGAGAGTCCAACACAGATGACCGCTCGGATTGCTTCGGAGGATATCGAGATCCATCAAACAACTATTAAAAAAGGCGACCAGGTATATATCCTTTTGGGAGCTGCCAATCGCGATCCGAATAAATTCCATGATCCTCATTTATTCGACATAACGAGGAATCCGAATCCCCATCTTGCATTTGGATATGGCACGCATTTTTGTTTAGGTGCCCCGTTGGCACGGTTAGAAACACAAATTGCGATTAAATCACTCCTGGTTTGGAAAGACAACCTTCAATTAGCGGTTCCTGACTTGCAATGGCGAAAAATGATTGGGTTTAGATCGTTAAACGAACTGCAAATTATATTTGACTGAGTTAGGATTTAGAGATTGCATATTTGGAATAGTGAGTACGTACGGTAAAAGAAAACGGACACAAACTTGGACTAACCTAAGTAAATAAGACAATATATACGTTTATGAAGTGAATGTCTATAAAAAAGATCAATCCCTTATTAAAATGGATTGATCTTTTTATCAAATTCTAGCTTTTATATCCAAAGCTTAAAAAGTCCTTCATTAATTCCTAAATTATACATATAATAGATTCCAAACATGACACTTATTGCTCCTGTTATCAGGATAAGGCTGCGACTTAATTTAAAACGTTTCTTGCTCATTACAAATGGAATGCCGAGAATCGTTGTGAATATTAACATACCTATTGTTGTACCTACTCCAAATATAAAAATATACAAAACACCTTGCCAAACTGTGTCAACCGCGCTCATCGTAAGTAGTACCAATGCCGCACTTCCTGCAAGTCCATGAACAAATCCAATGAACAATGATTTAAAATAGGATACATCTTTCTTGTTCAAATGATCATTCTTTGAATGTTCTTCTTTTAGATGAGAGTGTTGTTTGTGCTTTCTAAATTTAAGTAAGCTCGTAATACCTAAATAGATAAGCATAATACCTACAAGAAATTCTAATGACATGGACCATTTATCCGACAAATCATTTTTCATTAGGATTAATATAATCCCAAGGATAAAAAGAGTGGCAGTATGTCCAATGCCCCAAAATACCCCTGCTAGAGAGGCATGCCATAACTTTTTGCTATTACTGGCAATAGTTGATACGGCAATGACATGATCAGGTTCAATTGCATGTTTAATCCCCAAAATGAACCCAAGTGCCAACACGGAAAACAAAGTAATCTCCATCAAGATCCTCCCTTAATTTCGATACCCTTGTTGAATACTGAATCCAAATTTTTCACCTTAATATTTTCTAAGAAAGCTTGGGGTTGTATCAAACCATTCATGACTAATCATATGATGGACATTCTTAAATATTCTTTCAATTTCCTGTGTTGAGTTTGCTAAAACCCGTACGGTAAATCCTTTAACAGCTAATTGGGATAATCCAACTTTATAGGTATTCGTTTCTGATTGGATCACATGATATAACCGATCCAGTAGCTCAGAGGTGGTTTGTTCCCCGATAACTAGCATAGAGCCCAAGTGAGAAAAACCTTCCATAAGTCCAATCGTTTCCACATTATGGTTTGCTGGACTTAACTTAATATGATCATAAGTCACAAGTTCATGATCCATGTATATTTCATTCATTAATTGAAGCCGGTCATAGCTAAATCTTTTCCCATCTGGAGACCAGCCTGGCGTAATGATATCTGAATAAAGAAACGTAGCGCCTTTTTCCATGTGGATAACATTTTTTTGTTTATATCGCGCTTGTCGATAGGCAATCAAAGGATCGGGAGTATACTCCAGAAAGCTGCCTTTCTTCAAAAAGATTTCCGTTTCCTGATATGCATGTGTATGGGGGGTTCTATACACTTTCGTAGCAGACTGTGTCGTTAATGTGAGTCTAGCCTGTTTCTCTAATGCAATTTGTATGCGGTATCGATCACCGTCTAAGTAGCCTCCCCCAGGGTTTAAAATATAATAGCAGACTTGTCCCGAATCGTTGTGATAAATAGGGCGCATTACTTTCAATGCGCCCTGGAAATATACACTTTTTGCAACTGTTTTTCCTTTTCGATTTTCAACAGCTAAACGTAATTCTCCTGTCCAACCTGTCATTCTAAGCCAATCCCTTTAAAAGGGTGTCCTGCTTGATCCAGTTGATGACTTCATCAAGCCCCGAATTATTTTTTAAATTTGTAAAGACAAACGGTTTATCGCCCCGAAAAACCTTAGTATCTGATTCCATTACTTCTAAGCTTGCGCCAACAAAGGGAGCTAAATCTGTTTTATTAATAATAAATAAATCAGATTTAATCATTCCCTGTCCGCCTTTTCTTGGAATTTTTTCACCTTGGGCTACATCAATGATATAGATAGAAAAATCAACTAACTCCGGGCTAAATGTGGCCGCAAGATTATCTCCTCCACTTTCAACAAAAATAAGTTCAACATCCGGATGTTTCTCTTTTAATTCATCGATGGCTGCAAAATTCATTGAGGCATCTTCGCGGATTGCTGTATGAGGGCATCCACCTGTTTCAACACCGATGATACGATCAGAAGGTAAAACTCCATTTTGCATAAGGAATTTAGCATCTTCCTTTGTATAAATATCATTTGTCACAACTGCCATGCTAATTTCTCCATCTAAATCTCGGGTAATCTTCTCAATTAACAATGTTTTTCCTGCTCCAACAGGACCGCCTACGCCAATTTTTATCGGTTCCATTTCAACACGTCCTTTCCTAAGACATAAAAATACGAATATTCACACGCTCATGCATCATTTGCGCTAATTCTAAACCTGGAGACACAATTCCAAAATCCTCTTCGTCCAAAAGTTGAATTTTTTCGGTTGCCTTGGCTAAAGCAGCTTGGAACTCTTGAATGATTTTTTGCCCGGCTGTTTGACCTAACGGAATGGCACGTACCGCATTTTGAACTAGACTTGACACGGTAGAATATAAATAATAGAGCGTTGTGTTTTCTTGTGAAACACCAAGATGATGACCAATCATCGTAAACACAATGGCCGGATGTCCAAAAGATTTCTTTTGATGGATTCGTTCTCTATATTGGGCAAGTAATGGATTCTGATATAAAGATTCCACAAGCTTTAACATCCGTTCACCCATTCTCTGTGACCCATCTCTTGTTTCTCGTGGTAAATTCTGAACCATTAACAACCGATCTATTTTCCAAACCTTTTCCATCTCGTTATTTTCTAATGATTCATAGACAAGACGAGTTGCCAGCCCATCTGAATAGACGAGCTGCTCATTTAAATAAACTTGAAGCCACTGGGCAAACGTGGCTTGATCGTGTACGATATTTTCCTGAATATAACTCTCTAAGCCATATGAATGACTAAAAGCACCTGTTGGAAAGTTAGAATCACAAAGTTGAAACAAAGACAGTGTTTTGTCAATCATGACTATGACCGATATGCCGAAATGCTTGCTTTACTTTCCTATCTTCGCGTTTAAAAGGGATTTGCAACTCCTGCAGCAATTCTTCCACTAGGTAATCATATTGTACGAGCATGTCATCCTCTTCAAATTGCGCTGGAAGGTGGCGATTTCCCAATTGATGAGCAATCGTCCCCATTTCCTTCAAGGAACGCGGGCTAATAACGAGTACATCATCTGATACAACATCCACAATAATCATATTTTTATCATCCATAAATAAAACATCACCAGCCACAAGATCACGTGGATTTTTTAGTCGAATCCCTATTTCTTTGCCGTGGTCTGTTGTCACTCGCTGAATTCGTTTCACTAAATCAGAACTTTCTAGATATACCTTTTCCTTATGTCGTTTTAAAAGTTCTTCCATTTCCATTTCTTCTATATTCGTTACAATACTTTCAACAATCATTGTTTTCACCTCAAAATAAGAAATAGCGTTGTCCCATTGGTACTTCGTCAACAGGATCACAGGTAATCAGTTCCCCATTTACTTTTACTTCATATGTTTGGGGATCTACAGTAATTTCAGGAGTTTCGGAATTAAGCTTCATATCCTTTTTTGTTAATTTTCGAATTCCGTGAACAGGGAGAATGATTTTTTCCAATCCCAATTTCTCATGTACTTTGCCATCAAAGGCTGCTTGAGAGATAAAGGTAATCGAGCTTTTAGACAGGGCTTTCCCTATTGAAGCATACATCGGTCGATAAATAATCGGCTGTGGTGTCGGAATGGATGCATTGGCATCACCCATTAAGGCTTGAACAATAAAGCCATTTTTTAAAATGAGTTCAGGTTTCACACCGAAAAACGCTGGATTCCAGAGCACAAGATCAGCAATTTTCCCTACTTCTATAGAACCAACATGATCAGAAATACCATGTGTAATCGCTGGATTAATGGTAAATTTGGCAATATATCGCTTTACTCGGTTATTATCTGAATACTCGCTGTCACCTTGCATAGTTCCTCTTTGTTTTTTCATTTTATCTGCAGTTTGCCATGTACGTAAAATAACTTCCCCAATCCGTCCCATTGCTTGTGCATCTGAGCTGACCATACTAAATACTCCCATATCTTGAAGGATATCTTCTGCTGCAATTGTTTCCTTTCTAATTCGGGAATCAGCAAAAGCGATATCTTCTGGTACAGCAGGGTTCAAATGGTGGCAAACCATCAGCATGTCTAGATGTTCATCAATCGTATTCACGGTATAAGGCAAGGTTGGATTCGTAGAGGACGGAAGAACATTCATGAATCCAGCCGACTTGATTAAATCAGGAGCATGACCACCCCCTGCACCTTCCGTATGGTACATGTGAATAACCCGATCCTTAATGGCTGCCATTGTATTTTCCACAAATCCCCCTTCGTTCAAGGTATCGGCATGAAGGGCTACTTGTACATCAAATTTATCAGCTACTCTAAGTGAATGGTCAATAGCCGAAGCGGTAGCTCCCCAGTCTTCATGAACTTTAAGACCAATGGCACCTGCACGTATTTGCTCCGCAAGCGGTTCTTCTGCTGCAGCCTGGCCTTTCCCAGTAAAACCTACGTTAATGGGCAATCCTTCAGCAGCTTCGAGCATCCGATGAATATTCCATTCACCAGGAGAAACGGTTGTTGCTCTGGACCCTGCAGTTGCACCGGTTCCTCCTCCAATCAGAGTGGTCACACCGGAGGTAAGTGCTGTATCTACCTGAGCCGGGTTAATAAAGTGAACATGTGTATCAATTCCACCGGCCGTTACAATCATTCCCTCACCGGCAATAATTTCAGTGGAGGCTCCAATCACAATATCGACACCATCCATGACTAATGGATTCCCTGCTTTTCCAATTGCAGCAATGACCCCATCACGAATACCAATATCAGCTTTATAAATTCCGGTATAATCCAAAATGACGACATTTGTAATCACTACATCCGGTATCCCATCTCCACGAGTGACAAGGGGATGCTGCCCCATACCATCTCGAATAACCTTCCCGCCGCCAAAGACGACTTCCTCGCCGTAAGTTGTAAGGTCTTTTTCAATTTGAATGATTAAGTTCGTATCGGCTAAACGAATGGAATCACCTGTTGTTGGTCCGTACATTTCGGCATATTGTTTTCTCGTCATTTTAAAGCTCATTGATTAGACCCTCTTTCAATGGAACCATCTGTTTTATTGTTAAATCCATATACTCGACGTTCTCCACCATAGGGAATCAATTCTACTTCTTTCTCATCGCCAGGTTCAAAACGAACGGCAGCACCTGATGGAATGTTCAAACGTTTCCCGAACCCTTCTTCTCTATTAAATTGGAGAGATTCATTTACTTCATAAAAGTGAAAATGAGATCCGATTTGGACGGGACGGTCGCCGGTGTTGGTTACAGATATCTTTGATGTCGTTCTTCCAGCATTACAAATAATATCTTCTTCCTTTAAAAATAGCTGTCCTGGTTCCACTTCAATGTGTTCCATAAAGTTAAGCCTCCTGTTCATTCTTATCGAATTGGATCATGTACAGTTACCAGTTTGGTTCCATCAGGAAATGTAGCTTCTACTTGAATATCGTCAATGATATCTGGAATGCCATTCATGACATCTTCGCGAGACAAGATTGTTGCGCCAAATTCCATTAATTCGGCAACCGTTTTTCCATCCCTTGCACCTTCTAGTACTTCATAAGTAATTAGCGCAACAGCTTCTGGGTAATTTAATTTTAAGCCCCTTTCTTTTCGTCTTTTAGCAAGATCCGCAGCAACGACAATCATGAGCTTATCAATCTCACGAGGTAATAATTGCATGGTAAACCTCCTCTTTTTCATATAATTACCAAATGTATTTTTCTTAATTAAGAAAATACTAATATGTAGTCATCTTTTAGAAAAGCAAACATAAATAGCTTTTCCATATAGATTTGATTTAATCTTTTATTTTTTCATTTAGAAATTTTTTTAAGGAGAAGTGTTGTCGATGCTAAAAGACAATAGTATATATTTGCCAGAGGAGGCTTACTTATCAAGGAGGGAGTTTCCTTCAATTATTTTGGCGTCGCTGAAAGGGGTCTCTCAAGTCATCTTTATTGAGAATGCTGTTTCTGGTGTCCTTATTCTAATCGCTATTACTCTTTCATCTTATGAATTAGGAATTATTGCTTTTTTGTCTTCTCTTATCGGTACATTAATCGGAAAAATAGGCGGGGCAAATGAAAAAAGTGTAAATTCCGGTTTATACGGGTATAATTCTGTGCTAACAGGCATTGCCCTTACATTATTTTTAACTGGATCTTCTCGGTGGATTATTGCTTTAGTAGGGGCACTTATTGCGGCGATCTTTGCAGCTATGATGGTCCATTTTATGAAAAATGCTGCACTTCCTATTCTTACGATCCCTTTTATCATCCTGACTTGGTTTATGCTATTAGTTTCTTACCGATTAAAAGTATTCCAATTAAGTAACACCTTAGTTCCTCAAAGTTTATCGCACTGGAAACTAGATATTGAAGGTGAGGTAAATTGGACGGATGGAATTTTTAATGGAATTGGACAAATATTTTTTCTGGATAATATCCTATCTGGAGTGTTGCTGTTTATTGCTGTTTTTTGGGCAGGATGGAAACTCGGTCTTTATGCTGTAGTAGGAAATGCGGCTGCTTTGCTTACAGCTTACGGACTTGGAGGGGAGCACTCATTAATTATACTAGGGCTATATGGCTACAATGCAATATTGGCATGTATGGCAGTAGCAACTGTATTTAGCACTGAAGATAATCGATTTAAGAGTATTTCAGGGATTGCAGCTGCTTGTTTAACAGTCCCACTTACTGCTAGTACCAGTACCTGGCTTTTACCATATGGTCTTCCTGCCCTAACTATGCCTTTTGTCCTTATTACTTGGCTTTTTTTAGGGGCGAGAAAAGTTTTGCCAACATTGTAACTACGAAGGATTGACCTTTTGAGTGATTTTGTGGGACAGTCCATCAACTGTCACCTTTTTATTTTCCAATGTTATTAAAGAATTCCACGGGGACGGTTCTAATTAGGGAAGTGTAGATCACCAGAGCGGTCCCCCTGGTTTCCATCTACTAAATTGATAAATTTCCTTATTCCTTTACGGATTTGTTCTTCATTAGCATAGGAATAGCTTAAGCGCACCCATGAGGATGGCTGGTTTAATGGATCACAAACACGACCAGGAACAATGGAGATTGATTGTTGAAGGCATTTAACTAATAATTCATCTGTCGATTGATGGTTGGAAAGCCGTACCCATAAGTTTAAGCCACCATCTGGGCTGGTCCAGTGCAAATCTGTTACCGCTAGTTCTTTCTCCATGATTTCCTTTCTTATTTGTAAGGCAATTCGTAGTTTTTCAACGTGTTGTTGCAGTCTGGGTGATGAAAAGTAATGAAGGAAAATCTTTTGATTCAGGAGTGGAGATCCGTTATCAGCTAGTGATTTCACCCCTAGGAGTGGTTTCATAATGGATGATTGTGCATTTACTACCGCAATTCGTAGTCCAGGTGAGATATATTTGCAAAAGCTCCTTACATAAATCACGATTCCAGATGTGTCATAGGTGTAAAAGGGAGGAGGCGGCTCTTGGTCAAAATAGATGTCGTGATAGGCGTTATCTTCGATTAAGAGACAGCGATATTGCTCAGCTAATTGGACTAATTGCTTTCTTTGTGCGGCTGGGACCGTGTATCCAGTTGGATTATGGAAGGTTGGATTCATATAAAAGAGTCGTGGCTTGTATTTTTTCATCATAAATTCAACATGCTCTAAATCGTATCCGTCAGGTTGGATGTCCACGGTTACAATATTTGCTCCTTGTGCTCTAAAAGTATCAATTGCGGCACTATAGCTTGGCTGTTCCATTAAAATGGTGTCTCTTGATTTAACAAAAGCTTGAGCAATGAGGTAAATCGCTTGCTGAGAACCAGTCGTGATTAACAGGTTATCCGCTGTCGTAATCGTTTTATACTGGTTAATAAAATATTCGCACAGTGCTTCCCGCAGCTCCTTGTCCCCTTGAACGGTTGAGTAGGTTGCCAGTACTTTGGGATAGAGATCAAACACTTTTTTTACGTAATCGGATAAAAAGAGATTAGGCAAGAGGCTGGGGTCAATTAACGCCTGTGAAAAATTATAGGAAACCGGAACTTGATGAATCTCGGATAAGTGATTTTTTTGTGCGTATGCTGAAATAAGAGGATTCTCTAGATTTTCAAATTTCGCTCTTCCACTTAATTGAACATAATATCCTGATTTATCTTTGACATATACTTTATTTTGTTGTTTAAGCAACTGATAGGCTTTTAAAACCGTTAATCGATGAACATTCATTTCCTCAGCTAATTTTCTTACAGAGGGAAGCTTATCCTCTTCCTGCCACTCATTGCGTTCAATCCGGTGTAAAACATAATCATAAACTTGTTTAAATAGATAATCACCATTGGTCATGTCCTTCCCCCATTTCTCCTTGATTGTACCACGATTCCTTATTGAACTGTTCTATTGATGATAATCTGTTCTATCCCCAACCTCCTATAATGGATAAAAAAGGAGGAATTGTTAATGGTGATGATTGGTTATTTGTTCATGTGTTTGATTTTTGGTACGACCTTTTTAGCAATAAAAATAGGGATAGATGCAGGTATTCCACCCTTTTTCTCTGCTGGACTTCGGTTTTTTATTGCAGGTTTTATTCTTTTTGGGTTCATGGTCTTGCGAAGAAAAACCACGATAGGTTTGTTATTTCGTAAGGAAATGCTGATTACAGGGATCGGTTTAACCTTTGGGACGTTTGCAACTTTATATTGGGCAGAACAATATGTGACGTCTGGTGCAGCCGCTGTGCTATCGGCTACCGGTCCGATGATAATTTTATTGATCCAAACGACCATATTGAAGAAGAAAGTGAATCAAATTTCTTTTATTGGATGCCTTGTAGGTGTTGTGGGAGTTGCTCTTCTCATTTTGCCAAGCTTTACTCTTCAGGGGGAACGGTACTGGTTAATGGGGTGTCTCTTGATTGTCATTGGCGAGGTATTTTATGCTTCTGGGGCCATTTATTCAAAACATGTGATGGAAAAATTTGAATCAGCTTCCCCCATTGCATTAAATGCAGCCCAAATGATGCATGGGGGAATCTTACTCATTCTTTTGTCTCTTTTTACAGAGGATATACAGTTTACTAGCTTGACTAGTACAGCATCCATAGGCTCGTTTCTTTATTTAATAGTTTTTGGCTCAATGATAGGTCATACTCTTTTTTACTGGCTAGTCTCGAGGACCAATCCTGTTTTTCCGTCTACCTGGCTTTTTATTTCTCCTCTCATTGCTATGGTACTAGGTGTTTTGTTTTATCGGGAATATCTTTCTTGGGAATCAGGTATAGGTGCTTTAACGGTTATTTTGGGGACGATTCTGGTGCAGAGTGGCAATCGCCAAAGAATGGTGCCTGTCACCACCCGAAGTATGACGAAATAGACCTTAGATCGGATTGTACTTGAATCCGGTCTTTTCTTAATATAGAAATAGGTGAAAAATTCCGTTTTATCCTTCTACTATAATAATGGTTAAATATGAAACGTTTTAACTAGTAAAGCAGATTCAAGACAGTCGATGTATCCAAGAGGAACAGAGATACTGAACCGGCGTCAAATAACAATAGTTTCTGTAGATGAATTATACCGGATTGCAGAAGAATTAGGGGGAGACTCGGGCTTCCAGTGTGGTTAGGAGCAAATCTCTTGGTAAAAGAATTTCCGGAATTAACCAAGCTCACCATTGGGTCACGGATCCTTTTTCCAAGTGGTGCAGGATTAATATGTATGGGAGAAAACCAGCCTTGTACGCTACCTGAGGATGAAATCCAAAATCATTATGAAAACCATGAGAAGTTGTCTTTCCGTTTTGTGCGTGCAGGTTATAAGCGACGGGGGATCGTATGTGCAATAGAAAGACCCGGGGAAATTCACGAAAATGACCAAGTTAAAATTTGGATTAATGATTTTGCCAATCCGATGCAATAATGAGAATGATAACTTTGATAGATAGTAAACCATGAGGCAGCTCAGCAGCTGACTCATGGTACAAAAGCAATCATTATTCTATTAATCCATACTTTTTTAATGATTCGATTAGCTGGACTTTAGGTTGAAATCCAGTGATCCTCCCAACAAGCTGGCCATCTTGAAAAAGCAATAATGTAGGGATTCCCATTACCTGAAACTCGCTGATAAACTCCGGATTATCATCCGCATTCACTTTTACAATTTTTAGATCAAATTCTAGATCGATTTCCTCCAATACGGCTCCAATCAACCTGCAAGGAGGGCACCATGGGGCCCAGCAATCGATTAGCACCCACTTGCTTGTTTGGATTTCCTTAAGAATTACCTGTCCCTCTGCCTGTAAAATGCTCATGAACTATCTCACCTTTCTGTTCGTCGTTGATTGTAGTATATGATGAGGTATAATATAAGTAAAATTAATACTTTGAATATTATACATAAGTAAAATCTAATGTATGGAAATGAGGAATCCTATGACTCTATTTCAATTAGAGGTTTTCTTAAAGGTAGTGGAAACAAAAAGTTTTACAAAAGCTGGTGAGCAAATCGGCCTCTCACAATCGGCAGTCAGTCAAGCGGTAGCAGCATTGGAATCAGCGCTAAATATAAAATTATTAAACCGGCACAGGACTGGTGTCAGTTTGACGGAAATCGGCAAACGAATCGCGAGCTTAGTTAGAGATTTAATCATGATTAAAACAAAGATCATTAATGAGGCAGCTGGAATCACGGGACTTGAAACGGGAACGGTTAGAATCGGAAGCATTTCGGGCATGTCAGCCAAACTACTGCCAGGAATGATCAGCTCATTTAAAAAACGGTTTCCCGGTGTAGAAGTAGTGCTCTATGAGGGGAATTATGAAGAGATGAGAAATTGGATTAAATTGTCAGTCGTGGATGTTGCCGTGGTCACGGAAGAAAAGCATGAATTCGAATTTTTTCCATTACTGCAGGATAAAATGGTCGTTTTTGTACCAGAAACCCATCCACTGAGTCATCAATCATCTATCGAAATAAAGGATATCGCCAGTGAACCTTTCATCATGCCAAAAGAATGTGGTCATGTCATCCGGGCGATCTTTAAGGAACAAGGTTTCTCACCTAAAATTCAATTTGAAGTCAGTGATATCGCTACTATCATCGCAATGGTTCAAGAAGGGGTTGGAAATACGATTCTTCCGGAGCTGGCCATCCCCTCCACCTTGTCCAAGATCACTGCTTCCTATTTAAGCCCGCAAGTGTACCAAAATTTAGGGCTTGAGGTCCGTTCAACAGAGTATACAAGCCCTGCGATAACAGCATTTATTCATGAGGCACAAGAATTCACTAAGAATTTATCATTGGAATTGTTTAACAGCTATCATTCCGTCATAGTAAAAAAAAGATAATGGATTTCATGCTTGCAGCCAAGTTAATTTTTTAGACTCCCTGACATAGAAATACAAACCCATAATTAATATAAGGATGTGAAAGGTAATCATTCCAATAAGTTTAGGGGGCGCTGAAAATAACGGGAGCAAGCAATAGGCATATCTTGTCAACTTTTCAAGCACTTGTTCAAGCTATTATTCCAGCAACTACTTATTTTTCAAAACCTTTTCAAACAGCGGGTGCATTGGAATTAAGAGTTTATGAGTATGTTATTTGGATCTTGGATCATTCAATTGCTCTTCCGGTAAAAAAGCAGCTAAATTTAGTCAATAACCCCATGTCAAAAGCAACGGCTGAATTGCTGGACTCAGGGGCTGCACAATTTATTCGGACGGGGCAGATTCAATATCCTTTTAATGTGTATGCATTTCCTGGAGGAGGTCCGTTCACAACGCTATCGCCAATTGACCGTTTAAACCATTTCCCTAATAGAGCGGCTGGAAATTAATTTTGAAACCTTGAATCTACCTTATCAAAACAACCCCGGGCTTATTCGGAATATGATGGATGTACTCAATCAACTCACCCAATTTGGCCTCTATTCGGAATGGCCGGGATACGGTACGACACGTTTGTTTTCGCCTGAATATAGAAGAGTCGAATATTTTCACATGGATGGATCCAGACCCAATATCCAGGTCCCTCAAACGGATATCGTGATTTTCGCGGGTGCTTAGCATCTTTGCCGCATAAGAAGGTGAAGGACTAACGGAAAATCAGTACGTGATTGTCATTGGAGCAGGCGGAGGCGGGGCCGTTACCGCGAAAGAACTGGGAGAGATGGGACTAAAGGTTTTGGTTCTAGAGCAGGTCCTTGGTATGGTAACAAAAAATGGCCCTATTCAAATCAAAAGCCCGGAGCCAGATTCAGTTCGTCACCTGAAGATTTAGATGTAAGGCTCCATAAACAATTATTAAACAAGTTTGAAATGAATATGAATGATATGGTTTCCGGCAGGTTTCGGTGGGGACCTGCGGACCAAAGCCTTTTACTGCAGAAGATCGGGAGCAATTTAGGAGGCTTTTTAAACAAATTATTTCTCAATATGAATAATAATGGCGAACAGTGACAGGTACTGTTCGCCTTTTATGGTTTATCTAATATAAAGGCACGTGTGGAACATCATTGTGAAACAAGAAAATCCGGGGGTTGACAGGCACGGAAACACTAATGATTTAGTCGTTTTTTAGCTGAATTTCGTTCTGAAGTAATTGGAATATGTTTCAGTGCTTTACCTAAGCCGTAGTGGGGCATATTTCCATATATAGATTCATAAGATCCATTTCTTATTTGATAGGTTTCGTGGTAAATTCCAACAGCATCATTGTTTCCTACCTTTTTATTAAAATTTTCCCATGCACTCAAATGCTTCTCATTTTTTGCATAAGCGTGTAGGTCTTCCATTGAACGCCAATATTGGATCAATGCAGTCGTTCTAAGTCCAAAATAGCTTTCCATCGATAAAAATCCCAATTCATCTTTGTTCGTATAAAGCTCCTTAATCATTCCAGGCATTGCATTAAATACTGGTAACCACTTATGAAGTGCAAATCGCTTGTTAACTCTCATTCCAATGATAAAAACGACAATATCCTCTGTATTCTCAGTGGTATAACGCCCAGTATAGATATGTTTGGCCATTACTAATCTCCTCCTTAGTTAAAAACTCTCAAGAGTAAACTCGCACCAGTCCATGGCAGCCTTCGTGGTCCTTTTTCCATAATCTAATGTAAACAACCAATACATTGAATCCTCCTCGTTATCTTTGTGATTAACAATGGCCAGTTCGATCGATAAGTAAGTTTGGTAACGCTCTTCTAACTTTTTCTTGTAATTCTCTAGAAGCAAGACCGTCTTTTCTCTGGACTGATAGCGGCCAAAAAACAATTTGAGCAAAATTTCATTTCGTTCAACAGGAAGTTGTTCTATGGGATGTTCCAACCAATTTTTTAAAGTTTCTATTCCTTTTGAAGTGAGGAAGTACTCATTTCTATCCGGCTTTCCTGGGTTTGATGAAGTACGAACTTCTGCTAATCCCTCTTGGACGATTAATTTAAGAGTTGGGTATATTTGACCGTAACTTATCTTCCAGAAATGATTTAAGCTCTGATCAATGAGCCGTTTAATGGCGTAACCAGATTTGCAGTCAGTGGTTAAAATTCCTAAAATCGCATAGAGTGTATCGTTATAATTTTTCAAATGTCCTCACCTATCTAAAAGATATATAATCTTTAGATATATATTATTAAATAAACTAAAAAATAACAAATTAATTTTCAGAATAGAAAAAATAATTAAAACTTGTTATAAATGGACAAAAAAACTAATCAATCGTTTTGATTTTTCATGAGTAATATTAATAGAACTATTTAATTTTGAATTTAAGGAAATTATTAGAAGCATTATGAATATATAAATAAAGGCAATAGCCTAATTTTTTAACAGGGGGAGTTTTTTAAGTGTCAAAAAAAGTTTTAATCCTAGCAGGAGATGCTGTAGAGGCATTGGAAATTTATTATCCGTATTTTCGTTGTCTTGAAGAAGGCATCGAGGTACAAATAGCAGCACCATCAAAGAAGAAGCTGCAAACAGTAGTCCATGACTTTATTGGATGGGATACTTATACGGAAAGCAAAGGATACTTAATTGAAGCACAGTTAGCTTTTGAAGATGTAAATCCGGACGAATTCGATGGGCTCATTATTCCAGGAGGACGGGCTCCGGAATACATTCGCTTAAATGAAAATGTTCCAAAAATCGTCGCGCACTTTTTTGAAGCAAATAAACCTGTGGGGGCCATTTGTCACGCAGGTCAGGTATTAACAACCGTTCGTCAATATTTGGAAGGTCGAGAATTGACCGCCTATATCGCTTGTAAGCCGGATGTAGAAGCAGCAGGGGCAACCTATATAACAAATCCGCTCCATGTTCAAGGTAATCTCGTTTCTGGGCATGCATGGCCAGATCTTCCGGGGTTCATGAAAGAGTTTATTAATCTGTTAAACCAATAAGACTATGACTATTATCTGATTATCACTTAGTTAACTATAACTAGAAATAAGACATAATGGATACAGATTCAAGGGGCAGCTTGAGGAGTGGGCTGCCCTTTATTTTAGTTAGTATTTATCTCGAAAAGAAGTGTCAGCAATCCTGTCTACATAAAATTCACCGTTCAAATAATTGATTACAGAGACACTGCAATTATCATGGTGAGGATAACCGCCCATTTTTGCTAATTGCATTAAGTAGTTGCCTATTGTTACCCCATGTGAAAATACTAGGACATTTCCACCCTCATTTTTATGCTTATGAATGATTTCATCGATAGCAGAGCTTGTTCGTGAAAATAGCTGTAAATAGGATTCCCCTCCAGGTGCTGACATATTTAAATCGTTAAGACTAAATAATGTCTCTAGGATATTCCCATATTGAGCTAGAATTTCCGTTTGTAATAGGGATTCCAAAACACCAAAGTTCATTTCCTTTAGACGTGGATCAGTAATGATGGGGATGTTTCGATGGCCAATGGCATACCTAGCCGTATCTACTACTCTCTGGCTTTCACTTGCGTATACTGCTTTAAATTCTATTTCAGATAAACCGATTCCTACAGATTTAGCCTGTTCAATTCCTTTATCTGTAAGTGGTGAATCACAAAATCCCTGTAATCGCTTCTCTACATTAAAATGGGTCTCCCCATGCCGAACAAAATAAAGCTTCACTTCTTTTTCAGAGGACACGCGTAAACACCTGCTTTGTATTGGAATTAATTGATTGATAAAATAAATTTTACCACACCTTTCGAGTAGTTTGTAATTAAATACACCAAGCATTTCCAGTCCAACCTAGGTTGTGAGGTATTATTTTTAGGAATTGTTTGTACGAAAGTGAGTTTTCTTTTGAAAAAAGTCTGGGCAAACATAAATGCGGTATTAATTGCAGATAATCCAAAGGCATTTGTAACTAGAAGAATATCAGAAGCAAATCTTGAGTCTGGGGGGATTCGTGGGGTTCGCCACTTTGGAATTAACAGTAAGGCTGATTCAAGGCAACCGATGCATCCAAGTAACAGGCGAACAGTGACAGTACTGTTCGCCTGTTATTTGTTATATAGATTAAAGTTGTTCGTGGAACATCGTTGTGAAACAAGAAAATCGGGGGCGTGACAGGCACGGAAACTCAATGGTTTAGCCGTTTTTTAGCTGAATTTCGTTCTGCAGTAATTGGAATATGTTTCAGTGCTTTACCTAAGCTGTATATAAAGAAGGTAGGAAATGGATTCTAAACATTATAACGTTATATTGACTTGAGTGAAATTACGTGGTAACCTACTCTTGTAAGAAAAACAAAAAAGGTAGATGTAACCGTATACAAGTACCCATTTTATTAGGTTTACCGAAAAGGATGAGGGAAATGAAAGATTGTTTTGTATTACAGAATGTAAAACTTGTCAATGGAAATTCAGTAGACATCAAAGTAGAAAATAAAAAAATCCAAAACATTGTTCCGGCGGGAACTGGAAATGGCGGGGAGGCAATTGACTTTAATCATAAAGTAATTGTTTCCAGCGGCTGGATTGATTTGCATGTCCATGCCTTTCCTGAATTTAATCCATATGGAGATGAAGTGGATGAGATTGGCTATAAAACAGGAGTAACAACGATTGTTGATGCCGGCAGTACTGGCGCTGATCGTTTGCCAGACTTAGTAAACAGCTGTAAAAAGTCGAAGACGAATGTTTTTGCCTTTTTAAATATTTCACGTATTGGTCTAAAGCGAATCGATGAACTAACCGACCTTTCTTGGCTGGATGAAGATGCTTTAAAAGGAGCCATAGCCGAACACAAAGATTTTATTATTGGACTGAAAGCAAGGATTAGTAAAAGTGTTGTGGGTCCAAATGGAATAGAACCATTAAAAATGGCCCGGAAATTTTCTAAGGACACTGAGTTGCCGCTGATGGTTCATATTGGTTCAGGGCCGCCGGATATTAATGATGTCCTCGATTTACTTGAGAAAAAAGACATTATCACCCATTACCTAAATGGGAAAGCCAATAATTTATTTGATGAAGCTGGGAAACCTCTTCCGAAGCTGCTGGATGCCATTAAACGGGGAGTACATTTGGATGTTGGCCATGGAAATGCTAGCTTCTCTTTCCAAACGGCAGAGCAGGCGAAAGAGTATGGTATTCACTTCGATACGATCAGCACGGATATCTATCGAAAAAATCGCTTGCACGGCCCAGTTTATAGTATGGCCAGTGTACTATCTAAATTTTTGTATTTAGGATATCCCTTAAAAGAGGTTATTGATGCCGTTACAGTTAAAGCGGCAGACTGGTTGAATAAGCCGGCACTCGGAAGAATTTCAGTCGGAGATTTAGCTAACCTCACATTATTTTCTATAGAGGATAAAGTGACTCAGTTGATAGATTCTGAAGGAGAAGAACGAACAGCAGAGCAGAATATTGTCGTAAAAGGAGTGGTAATCAATGGAGAATACATTGAATGCTAAATATGGTTTGAAAAGGGTTATCAATGCAAGCGGGCGAATGAGTATTTTAGGTGTTTCAGCTCCCACAGACACCGTAATGGAGGCCATGAAAATAGGCGGGCAAAATTATGTTGAAATCGCTGATTTAGTCGATAAAGCAGGACAGCATATCGCTGGGCTGCTTCAATCAGAGGCAGCGGTTGTCGTGAACTCAGCATCGAGTGGAATCGCTCTTTCGGTAGCAGCAATCGTGACTGAAGGAAATAGACGAAGAAGCGAAAGACTTCATCAAGAAACGATTCAAAAAAATGAAATCATCATTCTGAAGGGCCATAACGTTCAATACGGGGCTCCGGTGGAAACGATGGTTTTTCTCGGCGGCGGAAAATTAGTGGAAGTCGGTTATGCCAATGAGGGCAAAGCGGAGCACATTGCCGATGCCATTACTGAAAATACGGCGGCGATTCTTTTCGTTAAATCTCACCACGCTGTTCAAAAAAATATGATTTCGGTTGAAGAAGCATGGGAAGTGGCGCAAGCGAATCATGTTCCATTGATTGTCGATGCAGCTGCGGAGGAAGATTTGAAGAAATATGTACAAGTGTCCGATTTAGCGATTTATAGCGGCTCGAAGGCGATTGAAGGTCCAACGGCTGGTATCGTTGCCGGAAAACAAAACTATATCGATTGGCTTAAGGTTCAACTGCACTGCATTGGCAGAAGCATGAAAGTCGGTAAAGAAACAACCTTTGGACTTTTGCAGGCATTGGACGAGTATTTTGTCAAGATCGACAATAGCGAAAGGGAAAAAGCCAGTCTGGCTGTTCTCAAATCACTTGAATCCATTGACGGTGTAAAAGTAACGATTGTACAGGATGAAGCGGGACGTGCCATTTTTAGAGCTCGGATTCAGATTGATCCGGCTTTGACGAAAACAACTGCGAAGGAAGTAAATGACCAGTTAAGGAATGGTGAAATTGCGATTTATACCCGTGATTACGGAATTCGACAGGGCTTTTTCGATCTTGATCCACGACCATTACAGGGTGACGACATTTACGTAATTGAAGCCCAATTAAGAGCCATTTTAGGAGGAAGCGAACAATGACAAACATCGAAAAACGTTTTTATCACAACCGAGTCGCATTGAATGTGCTGGCTAATAGTATTGAAAATGCAGTCGAGGTTTTTGAAGCGGCGGAAGGCCATGTACTAGTTGGGGTGCTTTCCAAGGATTATCCTACGGTAGAGGCTGCTGTGACAGCGATGAAGGAATACGGGGCAGCGATTGATGAAGCCGTATCAATTGGCCTTGGCGCTGGGGATAATAAACAAGCAGCTGTGGTAGCGGAAATCGCTAAATTTTATCCGGGTAGTCATATCAATCAAGTGTTTCCTGCTGTCGGGGCAACACGTGCCAATTTAGGGGAGAAAGAGAGCTGGATCAATTCTCTTGTATCACCAACTGGAAAAGTAGGGTACGTTAATATTTCTACTGGTCCTGTAAGTGCGGCAGTTGGTGAAACAGCCATTGTTCCAGTCAAAGCGGCGATTGCCTTAGTGCGGGATATGGGAGGAAATGCCTTGAAATACTTCCCGATGAAAGGCTTAAAGCATGAGGAAGAGTTCCGTGCCGTTGCACAAGCTTGCGGTGAAGAAGGGTTTGCCTTAGAACCAACTGGAGGCATTGATTTAGATAATTTTGAGACCATTTTAGAAATTGCATTGGAAGCAAAAGTGCCTAAAATTATTCCTCACGTTTATTCTTCTATTATTAATAAGAAAACTGGAAAAACAAATCCTGATGATGTGAGGACACTACTCGCCATTACAAAAAAATTGGTTGAAAAGCATGCCTAAACAAATTGTTGCATTCGGTGAAGTAATGATGCGTTTGCAGGTGCCGGGATATGAATTACTGACTCAAGCTAACACATTACAATACTCTTTTTCAGGCACGGGAGTAAACGTTGCTTCTGCGATGACCAAGCTAGGCTATGATGGCTATCTTGTGACGAAATTACCAGAGGATCCTTTAGGTGATGCAGCCATTTCTTTCTTACAGCGATTGGGAATCAATCGGAAATTTGTTTCTAGAGGCGGAAAATATCTTGGGTTGTATTTTTTAGAAAATGGTTTTGGACAGCGGGCGAGCCGGGTTACCTATACCAATCGCCTGGAAAGCAGCTTTAATACCGCTCATGTTTCGGATTACGATCTGGATTTGATTGCCGAGCAAACAGATATTATTCACTTTTGCGGTATTACGCTTGCCATGACCGATGGTGTTCGTGCTAGTATGAAAGAGCTGGCTAAAAAGGTAAAAGAAAAAGGCGGATTGGTTTGTTTCGATTGTAATTACCGCCCTTCCTTATGGGAGGGAGGGTACAGTGAGGCGAAACCTCATTATGAAGACATGCTGGCTTTGGCTGATATCGTCATGATGAATGAAAAAGATGCGATGTATATTTTAGGAATGGAGACAGCAGAAACCTCCCGGGAGGAACAGCTGAAAGACCTCATTCCTAAGGTGGCAAAACACTTCGATATTCAAACGCTTGCGGGAACACACCGAGGGATTAATAGTGATAATACCCATTCTATACGGGGATATTTGTATAAAGATGGGCAGTTTCACTTCTCAGAAAAGATTTCTTTTTCCGTGTATGATCGAATTGGAGCCGGAGATGCTTTTACTAGCGGGATTTTACATGGGGAACTGGCTGGATTTTCACCTGAGAAAACAGTCCGGTTTGCAGCTGCAGCAGGAATGCTGGCCTGCACCATTGTTGGCGATACCCCGATGTCGACGGAAGATGAGATCTTGTCCGCCATGGCCGGAACCATTGATGATATAAAGAGATAAAAGGAGCGAGTAGGGAATGAATGTGAATCGAAAAAAGGGACCTATGTACTTACAAATAAAAGAAATATTGAAGGATCGTATTTTACATGGTGTTTATGCAATTCACACGAACATTCCCTCCGAGCCTCAATTAGAAGAAGAATTTAATGTAAGCAAAATTACGATACGGAATGCCATTAAAGAACTGGCTCAAGAAGGATATCTGGAGAAGAAAAGTGGTAAAGGAACAAAGGTCATCGCGAATGTATCGTCTGCGAAGCTTTCAAAAGGAAAACGCTTTACGGAACTATTAGTAGAAGAAGGCCACCACATCACCAAAAAGGTGTTAAATATTAAAAAGGCTGAATTGTCTTCAGACTCGGAACTTTATTCTTTATTTGGAAGCCATTGTGTCCAAATTGAACGACTCTACTTATTGGACAACGAGCCCTATATTCATTTCACTCATTACATCTTATTAGACATAAGTGAGGAAGAATTAGAGGATGTCAATTTCGGATCTTTGTACCGCTTTTTAGAAGAGCAAAACATTAGACTGGAATCATTCCGAGATGAGTTTGCTGTTTCGATTGCACCTAGTCATGTTAGTGAAAGATTAAACGTAGAAAAAGACACAGTGGTGTTAAAAAGAATTCGTCGTTCCAGTGATGATGAAGGAAATGTATTGGAATATAGCGTGGGTTACTATAATACAGGTAAACAAAATTATATTGTTAATTATAATGATTCCATTCAGTAACCCATTTTTTTGAATAGTATGTAAGCGATTTCTTAGGGGAGAGTGAGAAAATATGAGTTTATATTTAATAGGTATTACGTTGGCAGCGATTGTCATCGTAATTTTAGGAGTATCGTGGTGGAAATGGCATGCATTTATTAGTTTAACTGTCGCCGGCCTGTTTCTTGCTGTTTTTTCTGGCGTACCAATGGACAAGATTGTCACAGCCTATGAAACGGGAGTGGGCGCTGTCCTTGGACATCTGATTGGAATTTTAGCGTTGGGAACCATCTTAGGTAAAATGATGTCTGACTCAGGTGCGGGCATGCAAGTAGCCGATTTCTTTATCAAAAAATTCGGTGTGAAATACCTGCCATGGGCGATGCTTCTTTCTGGTTTTATTATTGGGATTCCTGTGTTTTTTGAGGTTGGTCTAGTAATCTTGCTGCCTTTGGTTATTTCGATTCGCAAATCTAATAAACAAAACATTCTATTAATTGGTATCCCGGTGCTTGCCGGATTGTCGATTGTGCACGGATTAGTTCCTCCGCATCCTGGTGCGATGACAGCGATTGGCATTTATAATGCAAACTTAGGACATGTAATGCTTTATTCATTAATTATAGCTTTTCCAACGGCCGTCATCGCCGGACCTTTATTTTCAAAATGGATTCAAAAACGGGTAACTCCTGTTGGAGAACCGGAATTAATCCGCGTGGTGACAAAGTCAAGCGGGTTACCAAGTATAGCGATTTCGTTTTTCATTATCTTGCTGCCTGTTTTATTAATAATGTTAACGGTAATTGCCCCATATCTTTCACTGCCAGGTGCTATTGAAAAATTTCTATTGCTTATTGGCAGCCCGGTTATTGCTTTACTAATTTCATGTTTTGCAGCCTATTTCTTCTTGGGTTTCCGCCAGGGTATGGACAGGACGTTAATTAAAAAATTAACGGAAGAATGTTTATTACCATTAGCTTCGATTATTCTCATAATTGGGGCAGGCGGAGCGTTCAAGCAAATTCTAATTGAAAGCGGTGTAGGGACAGCGATTGCAGCAATGTCCGAGCAAATGTCCTTATCACCGATTGTCCTAGCCTTCCTAGTTGCGGGATTAATCCGAGTCGCTACCGGTTCAGCAACTGTTGCGCTAACAACCGCAGCTGGAATTGTTTCTCCAGTAGTGGAGCATATGTCAGGTGTTAACCTAGAATTATTAGTTATCGCTACTGGTGCAGGTTCATTAATGCTTTCACATGTAAATGATGCCGGCTTCTGGTTGGTAAAAGAATATATGGGATTGACTGTTAAAGAAACATTCAAGACATGGACAGTTATGGAAACGCTCCTTTCTTTTGTCGCCTTTATTTTAGTTTTAATTTTGGATGTATTTGTTTAAGGTCATAGATTTGACTTTTTGAAAAAACATTAGAATACTATAAAAATTGGGGAGTTCCATTAAACAGGAACTCCCTATTTATTTATTGCTCCTAATTATATAAATTACTACCAAGTCTCAGGTTTTTCTTACAGCAGGAGTCGACTCTTTATCAGATTATTCTACATAAAATTACAATTATATTATTTTACTGACTGATTCATTGTTTTTAGTCCGTTTGGAATTCTTTCAAAAATAATTTCAAAATAGGTAGCAACACCATATCCAGAAGTAACCGGAGCGAATAATTGGATGAATTTCCAACCATCTTTCGCATGGTTAGCAATGATTTCATGATAATCTTCCTTTGGCATATTGTTCCATTTACTAAGTTTAATTTTTACTAATTTATATTCGAACATTATTCAAACCTCCATTTTAAGAAATATAGTGATGAAACGAAAAAAATTTAAAATACGTATGGAATCACAAAATTGCTAATAAACAGAATGGCAATCAAATAAAGCGCAGGGTGAACTTCCTTCCCTTTCCCCATTAAAAGCTTCATCAATGGGTATAGAATAAAGCCGATAGCCATGCCATCTGCAATGCTATACGTTAATGGAATCAATACAATAATTAGAAGTGCAGGAAAGCTCTCACTTAAATCGTCCATTGAAATATGAACAATGTTTTGCAGCATAAGAACCCCGATTAATATCAGAATGGGCGAAACCGCACTTGCGGGAACCATTTTAATCACTGGTATAAACAAGATAGAAACAAGAAACATAAACCCGGTCACAACACTGGTTAACCCTGTTCTTCCACCGGCTGTAATTCCCACTGCTGCTTCTACAGATGAAACGGTAGGACTCGTTCCAAAGATTCCAGCAGATAAAACCGAAACAGCTGTAGCCTGGAGTGATTTCTTACTGCTTTCAGGACGGTTTAACATCTTGCTTTGTCCATGGATCAAGCCGATATTTTCAAACACAACTACCATTGCAAATGAAATGGAAGTTAGCCAGAATACGATATTGCCTGCTTGTACCCACGATGCTTGGCCAAAAACGTCAAAGTAGTCATGGAAAGATGCCATGGAAAAAGAAATCCCCTCAAAAGTAGCTCCCCCGAGCCAAATCGATAAAAACGAGGTAATCATAATACTTAATATAAGATTTCCAGGTACATTTTTAATAAATAATATAATTGTAATAATCAAACCAATAAATGTTGTGATGGCAGAGGGACTGCTTAAATCCCCAATGGCAAGCAGGGTGTGCTCAGAATTCGTAATAATACCAGCATTGTCAAACCCAATTAAAATCAATAAAATTCCGATTCCGATGGTAATGGCTTCTTTTAAGGAATTAGGAATGGCGGACGTAACTACTTTCGCCATTGGTGTAAAGGCAATAGCAACGAAGATCAGCCCTGAAACAGAAGTCATCGCCAACGCTTCCTGCCAAGTAAATCCCCCAGATTGAACGATGGTATAGGTAAACATCGCATTGAGCCCCATACCAGGAATGAGGAGAAGAGGGGTATTACTCCATAATCCGACAAGTACACATCCAAAAAAACTGGTTAATATTGTCGCAATGATTCCCGCCTCCATCGGAATTCCGGATGCTGCTAAAATCGTTGCGTTGACAATAATAATGTAAACCGCGGTTATATATGAAATAAAACCTGCGGAAAATTCCTTTGCCATTGTCGTACCATGTTGATGCAATTTAAAAAAACGTTCCATATCAATCCCCTTTTCTAACTACCGGATGAAATCGATAGTTATCATATCATGGACATATACTATACGAAAAATATATAATTTATATGGAAACCATACTTTTTTTATATAGCAGGAGAAAATCAATGGACATTAAACAATTACGGTATTTTATAGCAATAGCTGAGGAAAAGAATATAACGGCCGCTGCTAATCGGCTGCATATGTCTCAACCACCACTTAGCATACAGTTGAAACAATTGGAGGATGAGCTAGGTGTTAAATTAATCGAGCGAAATGGCAAGAGAATGGAGTTAACCGATAAAGGAAACGTACTCTATAATCGCGCTTTGCATCTTGTGAACAGTGTTGAAGAACTAAAAAATGAATTACAAGAAACAGAAGAGGGGAAAAGGGGTGTTCTAGCTGTGGGGATCAATACCTTACCGGTTACAGGATTTCCAGAAATGTTCCAATCCTTCCACAAAAAGTATTCCCTTGTTTCCGTAAAAATCGTTCAAAATGATTCACTTTATTTAGCGGAAATGGTAAAAACGAGGGCCATTGAAATGGCATTTGTACGTTTGCCACTTGAACATCGTGGTTTGACTTATCATCATCTAATTAATGAGCCCTTTGTTTTCGTGAGCAAGAAGAAAGCACACATATTATCTTTGGAAGAAATTTCACATATGCCTCTTATTATTCCAAGTTCTGAGGGCTTAGGTATCTATAATGTTATTCATGAAGCATTTTCTAGACAAAAGCTTCCACTAATAAGTATTGCGGAATGCTCTGATATGCATGTATTAATGGAGATGGTTAAGGGAGGGATGGGAGCAACGATCGTGCCAAAATCTGTTTTAGATGTCTATGGAGACAAAAGTCTCTACTCTACACCGATTAAGGATGCCAATTTGATCTCTTCATTAGGAGTCATTTGGCTTGAACATCATTTTGTCTCCACACCTGCTAAAAATTTTATGGAGCTAGTAAAGGAATACTATAGGCTTTCATGAACATAATGACTAAAGGAATAATGATGGATTGGAGGCCAAGGATGATGGCTGAAATTAAATTTGAAATAAAAGAGACTATTGGGGCAATTTCACAGTCCCCAAAAGGCTGGAGCAAAGAACTAAATCTGATTAGTTGGAACGGAAAAGAGCCCAAATATGATTTACGTGAATGGGCACCGGACCATGAGAAAATGGGAAAAGGTGTTACATTGACGGTTGAAGAGCTAAAGTCGTTAAGGGATTTGTTGAATGGGCTGGGGTTATAATTAGCTCAGGAATTGGGGCCATTAGCTATATAGGGGCCCCTTCTTTATTCATATTAGATCCTTAAATTAGTTCTACTTGGGTTTGGTTACATAGCGGGTTCATGTGAACATTTTTGTTTTTTCTAATGGAATGCTCGCCCTATCATTCGCCCATACTACTATGGGTGATGCAGAATGCCATGTCAAAAAAGTGACGATTTACGGCGATTAGTGGAAGAGGCAAAAAGATATACAAGAGATGGCAAGGTTGCAGACTATATTCCCGAGCTGGCTAAAGCAAATCCAGGTGATTTGTCTATTGCTATTAATTATCCTGACGGAAGATGTATCTCAGCGGGGGATATTGATAAAAAGATTACGCTCCAAAGTATCTCAAAGGTAATAAGCTTAGCTCTTGTTTTAATGGAAAGAGGTTTTCGTTATGTATTTGAACGGGTTGGGATGGAGCCTACTGGAGATCCGTTTAATTCTATTGCCAAATTAGAAACAATGGCACTAGCTAAACCATTAAACCCGATGATCAATGCAGGGGCACTTGTGGTGACTCATATGATTAAAGGGGATTCAGTAGAGGATCGGTTTAATCGGTTATTAGGCTTTATCCGGGAATTGTCCGGCGACCCTTCGGTTGGATATAGTGAGAAGGTAGCCCGATCCGAATTTGAATCTGCTGATTTAAATCGGGCATTATGTTATTTTCTCAAACAGCATAAAATCATCACTGAAGATGTTGAAACATTATTGGATTTATACACAAAACAGTGTGCTGTCGAAATGAATTGTTTGGATTTAGCGAGAATCGGCATGATATTTGCGATGGATGGAGTGGATCCTCTTAACGGAAAACGGTTTATGCCCGACGATGTAGCAAGAATTTGCAAAACTTTTATGGTTACGTGCGGAATGTATAATGCATCGGGCGAATTCGCCATAAAAATAGGTATTCCGGCTAAAAGTGGTGTATCAGGCGGAATCATGGGGGCTGTTCCTGGTAAATTTGGACTTGGAATTTTCGGGCCTGCATTGGATGAAAAAGGGAACAGTGTTGCTGGGCTTAAACTTTTGGAACTTTTATCAAGAAATTATCGACTGAGTATGTTTTAAGGTAGAGCTGAAGTAATGGAAGCTGTCAGAAAATACAATTGTTTTATGACGGATTTTATTAAATGACTAGTGGATTACCGGTATTATATCGAATGGAATGGTCAAAGACTCCTGACCCAAACCTGCCATTGTTCCCTCAAATGGGAATATGTCTAATAAATGAAGTCGACATGACGGAAAAGGAACTAAACAAAGCACTTCCGGAAGATTATGGTGAAAATCAAATTAGAGCACGAAATACCTGCAACACTATATATAGAGTTTACAAAAAAAGTTTAGTCTTCTCTTTTCGAGAAGACTATTTTTCATGGATTAATTGCTTAACTGCTGGAATGTCTGCCGGTGCCCACCTTAGTGAATCTAGATTTTCTGTTTTTAGCCAAATTAACTTGGAATGCTCACTTGTAGTTGGTGTTCCTTCGACAACCTTACATTTTATTGATATTAAATTAATGATAAATGTTTCGTATTCATGTGTATTATCGTTAAATACTTCATTTAGTGTCTCTATTTTACAGCCCAATTCTTCATCGATTTCCCTTACGAGGGCTGAGTAGATGTCCTCATTTGCTTCCACTTTTCCGCCTGGAAACTCCCACATATTTGGAATAGACATTTCTGGGGACCTAAGAGCACAAAGAATCTCATTCTGTTCATTTTCAATAATTGCTGCAACTACTTTTACGAGCTTTTTCAATGTAATCCTCCTTGATGATTGATTTACTAGTCATAATATATCACTTTTGATGTAAATATTCTTTAAGGGAATTTTTCTTTTTATTGTGAAAGTCTTGTTGGAAAAATAAACCTAATAATCTATCATTAAGATAATAGAACGAATCGGTTTACAGGAGTGATGTTTTGGAAAAATAACTAGTAGTCGTCAGGAAGCTACCAAAAAGTCACAAAATACAGCCTATATTTTTGCATTGATAGCTGAGGCATCTAACAGAGAGTTTGAGTATAGTAAAGTTAGACTAATTTATATTAAAAAGAACGAATATTCCTGTTGATGGGGGATCTAGCAATGCAACTATATTTTTACGATGAGAGATATAAGAATGATATCGAACAGTATCAATTATCGGAGGAACAACTTCGATTTACTGGTACGCCAACAGAATGTATCAAACTTTCAAATGAAGATCCAGATCGATATTCAATCTTAGCGATGGATCAAGAAAATTTGGTCACCTTTTTCAATCTACATAAAAATGAAGGAGTAAAACCATTTTCTAATAATGATCGATCCATTTTACTAAGAGCCTTTTCGACAGATTTCCGTCATCAAGGTAAGGGGTATGCCAAAAATGTACTTTTGCAATTACCTTCCTTTGTAAAGGAACACTTTATTGAAACGAATGAAATTGTCCTAGCAGTTAACCTTCAAAATACGGTCGCACAAGGATTATATAAAAAATGTGGATTTATTGATGAAGGAGAACGAAGGATGGGGAGCAAAGGGGAACTAATCATCATGAGTTATCATTTGTAGGTTTTAGAAGTTTCTTTAAAAAGGAACTCCAAATCCAAAAAAGCCCTAGTATTAGTTAATGAAAGGGGGGCATAAAATTGAAAATTAAGTTTGCTTCCATGCTATTGATCATATCGACCTTTCTTACGGCTTGTAACCTTGGAGTAAAACCGGAGGAACATTTAGGAGAAATATACAGCGTTGCGTTGGACGCAATCATGGAAAAAGACGAGGCATTGAGTAGTGAAATGAAATTTATTGCTATTGATATGAGCAATTTCGACGATGGATTAAGTGCGAAGGATAAAAAAGAAATTATGATTTTTTTCAAAGATAAATATAAAGTCGATGTAATGGATGCCACTTTTGATGAACTAAAAGAAAAAGGTTACTACAATGCAGATAAAATGTCTTTGGATGGTGTACTCCTTAGAATAGAGAAAATGGATTTTAAACTAAATAACAATGTTTTCTTTGAAGGTTCTAAATATAGATCAGGATTAGGTGCAATTGGTGTAGAAGGTACTGTCCACTATACCGAAGGAAATTGGCAAATAAAAAAGTTGAAAGAGACCTGGATAAGCTAATTTTAAATAAAGGTGTTTGACCCCCTGGCGCATTAAAGATTTAACACAATGGGGGTCAGGCACCTTTTATTAGAACTATTTAAAAAGAATACTAGTTTCATAAAAGGATTTCTCACTTTTTACCGGCTTTTAAATAATTTAAAATTATCATATAATATAAGTGTATAAATCTATAAACAACATTTTTACACTATAAATGGTTATAATTAAGACAGAAAAGGTGTGTGACTAGGTCGCGCTTAGGTTAGTGTGACGTCTAGCCAAATTTTAGGGAAAAGGTTGATGAAAATGAACAACATAGAAACTAAAACAGACGTCATTTTAATTGGCGCCGGAATCATGAGTGCGACTTTAGGGACACTCTTAAAAGAATTAGTACCGGAATGTGAAATTACTGTGTTTGAGAAGCTCGCAAACGCAGGTGAGGAAAGCTCTAACGAGTGGAATAATGCGGGTACGGGGCATGCGGCACTATGTGAACTTAACTACACAGTCGAAAAACCGGATGGATCTTTAGATATTAGTAAAGCAATAAAAATTAATGAACAGTTTCAGGTTTCCATGCAGTTTTGGTCTTATCTTGTTAACAGCAAGCTGATGCATAATCCAGAGGATTTTATCAGACAACTGCCTCATATGAGTTTAGTACAAGGGGAACAAAATGTTACGTTTTTAAAGAAACGTTTTGAAGCGCTGTCAAACAATCCCCTATTCCAAGGGATGGAATTTTCGGATGACCATGATAAACTGGCGGAATGGATTCCGCTTATCATGGAAGGCCGTAAAGTGAATGAACCGATAGCCGCAACTAAAATGGACGCTGGAACGGATGTCAACTTTGGTGCCTTAACACGGATGTTGTTTGATCACTTAGAGAGTAAAAATGTCAATATAAACTACAAACATAGTGTTAATAATATTAAACGTACTAGCGACGGCTTGTGGGAATTGAAAGTGCAGAATCTCGATAGCGGTACGGTCGAGCGCCATACGGCAAAATTCGTCTTTATTGGAGGCGGGGGAGGAAGTCTGCATTTACTGCAAAAATCCGGTATTCCTGAAGGAAAACATATTGGAGGATTCCCGGTAAGCGGAATATTTATGGTGTGCAATAATCCGAATGTTGTAGAGCAGAATCATGCAAAAATATACGGAAAAGCTAAGGTTGGTGCTCCACCAATGTCTGTTCCGCATCTTGACACAAGATTTATCGACAATAAAAAATCGTTGCTATTTGGACCATTTGCCGGCTTTTCACCAAAGTTCTTAAAAACTGGTTCCATGTTTGACTTGGTAACTTCTGTAAAACCAGATAATATCTTAACTATGTTGGCGGCAGGCGTAAAAGAGATGTCATTGACAAAATACTTGATTCAGCAAGTTATGTTATCGAAAGAACAACGCATGGAGGAGTTACGTGAGTTTATCCCGAACGCCAAAAGCGAGGATTGGGATTTAGTAGTAGCGGGCCAACGTGTGCAAGTTATCAAGGATACTGAAGCTGGCGGCAAAGGAACGCTTCAATTTGGTACGGAAGTTATTACTGCTGCTGATGGCTCGATCGCAGCATTACTAGGCGCTTCACCGGGTGCTTCTACTGCCGTGCACGTTATGCTTGAAGTAATCAAAAAATGTTTCCCGCAACATCTGAATAAGTGGGAACCGAAAATCAAAGAAATGATTCCTTCTTTTGGCATGTCACTAATGGAAAACCCCGAGCTTCTGCACGAAATTCATACATCAACAGCAAAGACGCTTGGTCTAAGCGAAAAAGAGCTGGAAAAAGAGTTGGTCTTTAGTTAGACCTTAGGATGTAGAATCCAAGGTTGCTATTGAATAGATTCACTCGATAGTTTTTAAGAGAATTATAAAAAGAGTGGAGAAAAAACTAACTAAACGGTTAATTAAATTGGACAACCCTTGGTATACATGGACTGAGAAACTAACCAAACGTTTGATTAAATACTTTTCAAGAGACCCTGATAACGCTCATCAGGGTTCTTTTTATTTTCTATATTTTTATATAAATGGTGAAGGAGAGTTAGAGAAAAAAGAGTCTTGACCAACAAAAATGAACACAGGCATAAGGCTCCCGTGTTCATTTTCAAATAAGAGTAAAATTATTATTCAATTTTTAGAAAAGCTGAGGATAGGTGTAGGTTTTTCTAGTCAACAATCGCACTCCGATAGATTAAGTACAACTTTTCACAAATAGTTGAAACCGACTTTCTTCTGATCTATTAAACTAAATCCCCTGTACGGCCAAAGAACCTTTTTGGAGATGATCTGAAAGGAGACTATACGCAACTACTTTCTTCTTGTACTGTTTGACTACATCAATGCGATCGTTGTAGCTAAAAACAAATAACCTAACATCTTTTTTGCCTCTTTGTGTATCAATAACTAATGGAGTCTCACTGTTCTCTGGATGCAAATATAATTCCTCGGTCCCTGGAAATATATAATGCTGCTTTAAAAATGTTGCTTCGTTAAAGGAATGAATAACTTGAATTTTGTCTTTACCTTCTAAGAGTTTTCCGTCAATTGTTACAGTGACATTCGGTTCACTAAGTTTTGAATGAATTTCAAATTTCCTTATAAGCCATTCCACAGGACCAGTTGGAAGACAAGTCATTAATATTTTTACAATACTTAAAAGAATTATCGAAATTACAGCCCAGGTCATTTTCCATCATCTCCATTAAAGCTTTAATTTATTATTAGGGTTTATTATTAATTAAATAATATCTCAACTAGAACAATTATTAACCATCCAATTCGGTTAAAAATATACCATCCACTTTCAGAACTTCTCTTATAAAATATATTCTAAAATAACAAAAAGGAAGGGTGAATAGGTGTATCTTACCCACTACTCCCCCGGTGTTTTTTCATAGGATAATTAAACTGAAAAAAAAGGGGAATGCAATATGAATGAAAGCCGGTCAAAAAATATATTTGACTATATTGTTGTGGGGACTGGACCTGCTGGTGCAGTTATGGCTAAGACACTTACAGATGATAAAAAAACCTCGGTACTCGTTTTGGAAGCAGGAGAAAATAATGATCGGGATCAGCCAATTAGAGATTCTAGATTTGCTCCTGAACTTGAAGAGAAGTTTTTCCCACAGTATTTTTGGCAAGGAGAAGGTGTACCACAACCAGAGGTGGATGAAAGAGCTTTTGAATGGACAACAGGCCGTCTTTCAGGCGGGGGATCTTCCATCAATGGGGAACAGTATGTCAGACCTACACCAGCAGTATTAAAGGAATGGGAAAGGCTTTTGGGTTCGTTGTGGTCACCCGAACAAGCGATTCAAAACTTCAAACAGTTAGAAAATTATGATGGGAAAACGAATAATCCAGTAATTCATGGCTTTCATGGTCGTTTAAATATCAGACAAACTCCTACTAATCCTCCACATGTAACGAAAAAATTAGTTTCAGCGATAAAGGATGCAACAGGCTTTCCTAATATTCTTGATTATAATGACCCCAGAACTCCACTGGGTCCTTTTAACCGATGGCAATTATATCAGCGATCGAATGGAGAGCGTGAGAGTTCCTCAACTGCATTTTTATCTTCAGATATCATGACTCCCGATGGAATTGGAGTAAATGATCGAAAATTAAGGGTTTTTTATAAATCAACCGCCCTCCGCATTCTATTCGAGGGTAAGGAGGCAATTGGAATTGAATTTCTTAAAGAAGGGCGAATGGTACAAGCATTTGCCCGGAAAAAAGTGATTATTTCAGCAGGGATAAACAGTGCCCAGCTTCTCATGTTATCTGGGATTGGACCTTCCAAGGATTTAAAACAGACTGGCATACCAATTGTTTTTGATAATCCCAATGTTGGTAAATATTTAACCAATCATACGTTAAACACCGCTACCTTTACGATGAATCAAAAGGATATTCCTGAACTTCAAAACGACCCGTTTTCCCTTTATACAGGTGGAGCCTTCTTGCCTCATCCTCTTTCAGGAAGAAGTGATCGCAGTAGAGCAGTACAACTTATAGGAATTCCAGCAGAGGGAAATTTAATCATTGCGATTCTATTTTTAAAACCAAAAAGCCGAGGAACGATTAAAATACAAAATAATGATCCCTTAAATATTGTACTTGCTGATGAAGGTTTTCTTGAAAACGAGTATGACCTCAACTCCATTAAAGAGATTTATAGGACGTATATTAAAAATATTGCAGAAAAACTATCAAACATTGATCCAACATACCAGCTGGTAAATCCAACACTTGAAACAATGAATGATGATGAACAACTTGAAAATTTCATTAAAGAAAACTTTGGTCATAATCACCATCAACAAAGTTCACTACGAATGGCACCATTGAATAAAGGTGGCGTAGTTGATCGTTTTGGAAGTGTACATGGAGTCGATAATCTAATAGTTGCCGATGCACAGATTATTCCCTTTACGGTTGATGGCAACACATCTGCAGCAGCATTCCTCATTGGATATACCATTGCCAAACAATTAATGCAGGAAAAATGGAATTAAATAGATTACAGAATACCCCAAACCGTTTGACGTATAAAATAATGATTCCGTAAGAAAGCAGCAAAAAAAATAACTATCACTAAACTCTTGTCCACTCAAAATTAAAAAGTAAATCATAGTGTAATAGCAAAGGGAAATCCTTTTACTAAAATAACTATAACAAAGGAGATTACATGATGAGTTGGAATGAGAGAAGAAACCTATGTCAAGAATTTGCTAGGATCCTCGGTGGGAGTGGAAGCCTAGATGAAAATGGAGTTTGTTTAGTGCAAAAGTTTCGTGATATTAACTTTACAATTCTTGGACGCGAAACACATTCTCCACTAGTTAATCCTCAATTTTTTTCTTTTGAAAATTTAGATCGACAAGGGAATGCGTTAAATTTAGGTGAAACAGTTCTTTTACAAGAAGAAATTAACCCCTTATTAACGGAACTTCGTAAACGGGACATTATCGTTACTGCTGTTCATAATCACTGGTTGTTTGAACAACCAAGAGCAATGTACATGCACTTTGAATCAGTTGAACCGCCACTGCAATTTGCAAGAAAAGTAAGGGAAGCCTTTAGAGTTTTAAGAGGCTAATTTTAACACGGCACTATTTAGGCAATCATCGTCTTATATAGTGCTTTTTATTTTTCGTTTCGTATGATAGTAATAGTTAGTTTGCCTACTAGCATCATTAGCAAACACTTTTGGTAAATCTGGTCCGTTTGTAAAAAAAAAGCTGCCATTTTGGCAGCAAGGATAGCGAAGTAACCTAGTAATCTAAGACACGCTTGGCGATACTTTCTGTTCTGCACTTTTTTTCTTCAACCAAGGTTTGGAGACCCACCGGTTCAAGGCGAAAAATCCTCGTATACATTCATCAAGTCCTTGGGCCAGCCAAATTCCTAGTAGTCCTAAACCAAGTGTAATTCCGAAAAAGTAACTAAATACTACGGCAATGCCCCACATGCAGATCACACCAATGACTACTGGGAACCGTACATCACCTACTGATTTTAAAGAACCCATAAGGACGATATTCATGGCACGGCCAGGTTCAATAAATACAATTGCCCACAATACTGGAAGTGCTATAGCAATAATGTTAGTATCTGTTGTAAATATAGTTAAGATGGGCTTACCAATGAGAGCAACAGCAAGAGAAACCGCAGCTGATACAATGACGGCAATTTTTAATGTCTTAAGACCCCTCTTCAGGGCTCTGTCGTATTGCATAGCTCCGATATAGCGGGCATTCAAAAGTTGTGTCCCTTGGGCAATTGCCACTGTAAACAGGAAGCAAACCATCGATATATTTAATATATACACCCGTGCGGCTAATGCTGCATCACCGGTAAGTGCGACAAAGCTTGTAATCACCACTTGCGAAAATTGGTAGGAAAGGTTTTCTCCAGCGGATGGAATACCGATCGACAGGAGCTCCTTTACATCGGTCTTATTGATTTGAAAGATATCCTTTATATGAAACTTTAAAGCTAGTTGTTTATAAACAAAGTAAAACAGTGCTACAATGATAAAAATTCGGGCAACAAACATGGAATAGGCCACCCCAGCAACCCCTGTTACAGGAAGGCCGAACCACCCTTTAATGGCAATAAAGGAACCGATAATACTAATCACATTCATGATGACCGTAACGACCATAGTTTCTTTTGTATGTCCGTAGCTGCGCAAAACAGCACTTAAAGCTAAAGATATGGCTTCAAGGAAAAGAGATAGACCTATGATGGTAAGGAAGGTGTAAGCAAAATCGTAAACTTCACCGCTAAGTCCGTAAAATTTTAAAAACAAACCGCCAAAAGCAACCACAATGATGGTCATCATAACTCCAAACCAGAAATTCACTCCAAAGGAAGATCTTGCAAGGCGTCGCGCCCGGTCCAATCGGTTTGCTCCTAAATTTTGACCGATAAGGATAGTCGCTCCGATGGCTGTGATGTTAAATACTAAAATAAAAATATTAAGAATCTGATTGGCTACTCCAACTCCTGCAACAGCGTTGTCTGAATATCCGCTTAAAATTAACGTAGCAACAATTCCCATACTCATATGAAGCGATATTTCGATAAAAAGAGGCCACGTGATACTAAACAATGATTGATTCTGGTACTTATTATTCTCTACAGTCAATTTATTCTCCTTCTTTACTCAAAATCATATAAAACCTATATTACTACATTTACTCTAAATGAAAATAAAAAAGTTACTTTTAAAAATTCCAGTTGGACGGATGGACATTCACCTTGTCCTATTAACAACCGAAAAAGGATATTGTGCTGAAAATGTAAAAAGCTTACTCAAAGAGTAAGCTTAACTTCCTTTATAAACACTATCACATGTTCCAGCTTTTGGTTCATAATAACAATGATTTTTATATTGACCAGATTGAGGTTGACCGTACCATGTTGGAGGACATGGAGCATATGGATTAAAGTACCAAAGGGCATATTTCCCAGGGTGTTCTCTCCAATAATCCAAATTCTGTTTTGCTAATCTTTTCTCAGAAGTTCTCGCTCTTTGATAAAATACATTTCCTTTTTGAACAGCTTCAAAGGAAAAATTCCCTCCTTGTACTTGAAAAATTACTTGGCGAATTAATCTTAAACCTTTAAAGTCTAAACAATCTGCTTTAAGACGATTAACAATTACATTTCCAACATATAACATTCCTTGTATTCCTTCACCTTCGGCTTCCGCTCTCATCATCCTTGCCATTAAGTCAACGTCTGAACTTCTGTAATTTACTCTTGGCATTTTTTCACCCCAAAAATATAGTATGAAAAAGAGCCTGCATTAATGTAGATTTTTTTCAAATAAAATTACTTTTCATCCGACGTCCAAATATATTTCTGTTGTTCCATTCATATTTGCGTGCAACACGTAAATATTCATCTTCATTCCCCTTATGATCTTTTAGTTCTCCGTAAAAAAGATAATGCAATCACTACGACAGTTACAGGGAGGATAAGCCAGAGCCAATTAAATGAGTGATTTTCTTCTTCGGAGTATGTTTCGTTTTCAAAATTTTCATAAGAAGATACCGTTTCTATTTCTTCAGGCACTACCGTGTCCGATTCATTTTCATCAAAACTAACCGTTTCAGAATATAAATCATCTTCTACTGGTTCATCTTCTGGTATTTGTACATCCATCTCTTCTAAATCAGCCAGCGTATAAACGTTCCCTGATTCATCCGCATATGTAGGTTCAACATCGTTTGCATCGTTTAGCATTAATAAAACCGTTCCAAAAACAAGCGTTTTTGATAACACATCGCCAGAAAAATAACGTGTAGATTTTGGATATTTTGTCGTAAGTGAAGAATAAGATGTCGGTTTTGTCGTTGTGTTCGTTGTACTGCTTGAGCTCGGTTTTGACGGCGAAGTCTTCGGAGTCGTCGTAGACGGTTTGGTATAGCTAGGACTCGTCCCCCTCGTCCCGCCTATTCGTGTTTTTGCCTCAGCAATGACATTACAAAGTAAAAAACTTAAAACAAGGATAGATAGCACACTAATCATAGTTTTTTTCATTTATATCCCCTCCTATAAAATAGCCAGCTCAGATTAAAGAACCTGCTTCCTTTAATTGACTATGCTTAGTAGAATAATATTAACATATTTTTCCTAATTAAATACGAAAAGCCGTGCGATTTAAATGAGATGGGCCTGTCGTTTGTCCTTTACGAAAAAAGGCTGTTTTTAAAAACTTTATCTGGGAGTACATCGTCTATTGTTTATGAAGGAGGGATGGACGTGGAAGAAATGACTTTGGAAGTATTAGATACAGAAGACAAAGAAGTACTTATAGACGAAATTATGAATAGTTATGGTCAGGAAGTCCTCCAGCTTGTTTTTTCATATGTAAATAATCGTACCATAGCAGAAGACCTAACTCAGGATATATTTGTTAAGTGCTATAAAGGAATGCATACATATAGCGGCAAATCGAAGTTAAGAACATGGTTGTGGAGGATCCGTTAGTTGTTTCTTGTTCGTGAATTCCATTTCTTGGAAGTTTTTAAACTATTATCAGAAAGATCGATTGTTGGCCTATCTAAACCCGGAAAAGTATTCGGATGGACCAGGATTTATGATCCTGCGTGTGAAAGAGCTTCTGCTAAAAGCAGGCTGGTTTGGTAACGCCATGAACAAAGAAATTATTCCTGAGGCCCATACTAATTTAGTGTTTGTAAGTTTAACCTCCTATTACGGTTGGCTTTTTGCCATTATGCTAGTTTTAATCCTTTTCCTTTTTAGTGTAAGAATCATTGTCATCACAAGTAGGATAAAAGATTCGTATGGAAAACTTCTTCTAATCGGTGCAGTTGCACTTTATACGATACAGTTAGCGACTAATATCGGAATGACACTAGGTGTTTTCCCATTCATTGCGATGTCCTTGCCCTTTATAAGTTATGGATTAATGCCAACGCTGCTCAATGCGATATTAATTGGGATTGTCTTAAGCGTATATCGCCGAAAGGATCTAACGAGAATACAAATTTGAACTTCAGATAACCCGAATAGGAAAAAGCCAAGCAGTGTGTTTCTCAATGGAAGCACACTGCTTTTAGCGCGTTTTTAGGAAGATTATGAAAAAAATATAGACTTATTCAATTAACTGCCTTTATATACAGTATGATTTTCCACCGTATTAAACGTAAGCACTGATACGAAAAATGTCAGTTTTCTGTTTTTGTAGAAGCATTATCAACAGTAAGTATTTATAGTTTTTAACTTTAACAAACATAGGACTTTACTTGGAGGGGTGGGTATGATGACTTTGCTGCCTCTGAAACTTCCTGCTATCTTTATAGGAACTCTTGCGATGATATCATATGGAATAAGTTGAAAATATACAAGATTTTATTTACCTTTATATATTTTTGGCTTATTTACATAAAAATAACATTTCCATAAATGAATAATTAATAAGGGTAAAATAATACTTGCATATATAGATTAATTGGTCCAAAGGACTTTAAAAAAAAATCTAATAATTTGGCCTAAATTCAAATTTTAACTGATATATTCCAACTATCAAATCATACATAGATTAATTGTACAGGGGAAGATAGTTTACTGGAGTTTCCTAAAAACTAATTTTAGAAATTGTGAGATATTTCATTTAAACTAACGGGGCAGGTTAATTGAAGAATTGAATAATAACCTAGCAACTATGTGTTAAGATATAAGGCAGAATTACTGAAAGGGTTGAAAGAAAATGTCAAGAGGGGAACACTTGCTGCAAGAACAACATGGGACTATAAAGAAAGCATCCTCTTTTTATGAGAACCAAATGCTTAATTACCTAAATGATAAGATGATACATTTTATAGTTAAGCAAGGTATGATGTTTATTGCTACAGCTGATTCTAGTGGAAACTGTGACTCCTCTTTTAGAGCTGGCTCAGTAGGTTTTGTAAGGGTTATTAATGATAAAACATTAATATATCCTGAATACAAGGGGAATGGTGTTATGGCAAGTTTAGGAAACATCATTGAAAATCCCCATATAGGATTAATGTTTATAGATTTTTTTGAGCATTCCATTGGGTTACATGTAAATGGTACAGCCTCTATTATAGAAAATGGACAATTAGCCTCATTAAAGATGACAGAAAAGATAATGAATGATATTAAAGAAAAAGAAGGTAATAGACCAGAACGTTGGGTTATTATCAAAGTTGATGAAGCTTATATTCATTGTTCAAAACATATTCCAAAGTTAAAACAAATCGACAAAAAAATATATTGGGGAACTGATGATGAGAAACAAAAGGGTGGGGATTTTTTCAAAGCAAAACAAAGTAAAAAAGATTAAAAAAATATAGCTAGCGGGTGCGATTGCTTAACAAAGTGGTCGCTTTTTTCTTCTTCAAGTAACGGGAGCAGGATAGTGGAATAAGAAATTTATGGGAATATACTGGTTCCAAATTTTAGGTAAATCTCAAATAACGGATTTGACTACAGTATGCTTTCATTATTTTGAAGCAAACTATACAAAGCACTGTGATTTAATTAACGTTTAAGATGAAAAAGGGATGGTGTAAGATGAAAAAGCAGCTTCCACCTGGCCAATTCGAAACAGAAAAATGGCCAATACTGCACACAGGGGATGTTCCCGAGTTTAATGAAATCACATGGGATTTCAGACTTTTTGGTGAGGTGAAGGAAGAAAAGTCCTTATCCTATAAGGAAATCATGGAGCTTCCAAAGACCATATCAAGCGTTAACATGCATTGTGTTACCACCTGGTCTAAATTTGATACAACTTTTGAAGGAATTGCACTTAGAGAGTTATTGAAATTTGTTGAAATTAATGAAGGTGTAAAATACATTAAAATTTACGGATACTACAATGGGGACAGATTTGGTTATTCTGCAAACCTGCCGCTAGAGCCTTTATTAGGGGACGATTCTTTGTTTGTATACCGTTGGAAGGATAAAAATCATGATTGGCATGATATTGATCAAAAACATGGTTATCCACTAAGGTTTATTCCACCAGAAGTATTTTATCTATGGAAAGGCTCAAAGTGGGTTTCAGGGATTGAGTTTATGAAAGTAGACGAGGCTGGTTTTTGGGAAGAGCTTGGCTATTCGATGACAGCAAATCCATTTAAAGAAGAGCGGTACCGTTAACACAGGCTACGAAACAAAAAGGAGGGTGAGAAGTACTTAAACTTTTGATACTTTGCTTCCAATAAAAAAGCAAGGCCATTTTTTTTGTAACGGTGCAGGTTAATGGAAGAAGAATGGATTTTCAACTTCTGTCCACTGTTGACTTTGAATTAACTATTAGCTTTTACTAACAATGTAGATTAGTATCACCCTTTTAGGAACAAATATAAACTTAAATTTACCGAATGTTGGCTTATTCGTAGGATTTCAAATATGTACGGAGTACCAGATTCTTCAACATAAGGGCACGGACCCATTAGTTTAGCATGATTGGCCTCCCACCCCTTGGATAGGCATGACGAAGGAATGATAGGGCATTGACCCGTTGAGACATGGAAGGGAAAGCCTCCAAGGGCGGCGTGGAGCACGTACTATATGGTAAAGTATGGAGTAATAATTTACTCCTCTATTTAACTATGCCTTCAGGTAGCCATAATGATTTGAACTCATTTCAATTTACCGTTTCACCTAACCGAAAGGTTATGAAATCCTGCGAATAAGCGAGTATTCGGGAGAAAATCGTATTAAACTGAGGGAGTTGAATAAATTAAATGGGATAAAAGATACACAAGTTATTCGAAAAAAGGTTAAGTAAGGAAGATTTGGCAAATCATAAGTAGAAGGAGGATTTGAAATGAAATTTACTATTCGTATTTTCTTCAGGGAAAACTTTAATAATTCAATATTTGAAAGAGAGCTAAAAAAATCCTTAGAGGAAATTAGTGTATCTGTTACAAGTATTAATTTTAATCAATTTGAAGAAAAATACATACATAATAAAAGGAATATTATTGAGATAAATGTTGAAGTTAAAGGGGACTATATCGATTACAGAACCGTTTTTGGTTGTGTATTTTTAGTATTAGATGAACTTTCTTTAAATTTATCTGGATTAGATATAAATGAATAATAGGCTTCCCTAAGTGCTTTGGTATTTTTAAATTTTCCCTTATAAAAAATTTGTTTTTTAAGGAGGAAATTATGAAAGAATTTATTATTTCATATATAGAAGATAATGAAATTGGAAAAAGGAAATCCTCGTTGTAACGAAGACTTTCAATCATGCTATGAAGAGTATATTCAAAAATATCCAACCATGGTAGGTATTGTTCAGCAATTTGATGAAGAGCACGAAACCATAAATTTTCTCCGCCCTAACAATATTCAAATAGAAAAAGTTACTGACGAAATCTTCGAGGAAGAAGAGAAAAAAAGAGAAGTTTATGATGGATGGATGATATATATCCACATTTCAGACTGAAGTGTTGACCATTTTGTCAATGCTGCAAAATTCATAGCTAAAAATTATCGAAAATCAGGCTGCTAAATTTGGTGGCTTTTCTGAAGTGCATAAAAATCCGAACATAGAGCAGATTTATGAGAAACTATTTGGTTTGAATAAACAACTATTTTCTTATTGGTCCAGGAATATACTTTTTAAGACACAGTGGTGGATAACTTTGGGGTTGTTAATAATTCCATGGATAATTGTGGGCGGATTGATTGTTATTCCTATATCTATGGTTATGAAATCCTGCGAATAAGCGAGTATTCGGGAGAAAATCGTATTAAACTGAGGGAGCGAAAGAAGTGGAATGAAAACCCATTTTCCTTAATCCTGCATTTGACAAAAAAATTTTCGATTATTTTTAAGTCGGTAAAATAACGAGGCAAGATGTAAAACTTAGAATTGAAAATAAAAGCAAGGGTATGCAAAACAACTTATCAGGTTCCGCAAGTTGTAATATTAAGTTTGTTTAGGGAATTTTAACCCTCGAAAAATCAATTTAAAAATGGAAATAGAAATTAAAAAAATTACAGTGGTATTCTAACTGGTTTGTCAACACTAAACTAGACAACTTTTTTAAGGTGTTCCTTTTTGTACTCAATAGGGCTTAAATATCCAAGCGTTCCGTGAATTCTGATGTGATTAAACCAATGAACATAATCATCCAATTCTAACTTTAACTGTTCCAAACTATCAAAATACATTCCTTTGACGAATTCCGTTTTAATAATTTTAAATGTAGCTTCCGCAACTGCATGGTGCAGCCCTTCATGCTTAATGAACGCTTGATATTAAATGTGTCTAGTGCTTCATCAATGGTTTTGTTTTTAAATTCATTTCCTCGATCAGTGTGAAATAATTGAATTTGCCTTAAATCAGCTTTAATTGTCGATAAGGTTTGATAGACTAGTTGTGACCGCTTTAAAGAGGTGACACAGTTTTTGCTAGATAAATTGGGACACTTTTTTCCAGTAAGAGATGTGCATTTTTACATGGAGAGAGACGTAAATGATTGCCTTGGTTAATCAAGTAGACCCTTGTTTGACTGTTCTTGGAAATTAAATAATGTATGTTTTGGCAGTATCTTTATTAATCTTTATGAGTCGATACTCAAGAAGAAGTGTATATAAGCTAATATTTATACATAATTGTGAAGTTATGCTTGCTGCACTAACGGGGCAGGTTAGTGCAAGAAGAAATGATATAATAATCCCAATAACCTTTATGAAAAGAGGGTGGAAATGAGATACTTAGATGATTTGAAAATTAATTCTAAACCTATACAAAAAGAACTTGAATTTTTATTATCTGAATATAAAGTACAACCTGTCGGAAATGGCTATATTGATATGATAACAGCTAATGAATTAGTAGTTGATTTTATAAATGAATTGACAAATAAGGATTTGGTTATCGAAGGCGTTACCTGGTGGTGTCATTGTACAGAAAAGTCAAAAGAAGTGTTAGCCTGTCCGCACGGAATGGGTGGACCAGTAAGTGCTTATTATGATGGCTGGTTTAGTGAAACTGAAATTCCAATGTTTTTACCTTTCAATGAACTAGAGAACATTACATTGAAGCGTACTGTTGATGATATTAAACCAATAAATGATGTAGTTATAAAATACATCAAAGAAGAGTTTCCGAAGAGTGATGTTTATATTGAATGTTTAGTTCCAGCAATATGGCTTTTGGTTCCAGATGATTGGGAAAGATAGAAACCTTGTTGAACTATCCTGAAAATAGTAACGGGTAAAAGGGCATTTTTGGCAATACGAAACTAAACCCTATAAGATCCATTTTTTTTTTAAAAGATCCGGGTCTCGAATTTTAGCTATATTTTTTTGACCATAATTACGCTATTGCTTCAACAGTTACTTTACAACCAAGAGTCTCTAATCGTTTGATAGATTGCTTGATCACGATTTCTTTCTTTCGTCGGTCAAAGTAATCTGCGCCCAACTCAATATAGGGTACTCTTCTGTTTAACATGTGATATGCAATTGTTAATATGGTATGTCCAACCGCAACTGCTGCGCGTTTTTTACCAACTCTTGCCGCCAAACGTTGGTATTGGGAAGATAGGTAGGTGTTTTTTGTCCTTGCTGCCGAATGTGCTGCTTCAACCAGTGCGGCTCGCAATTTTTTATTACCTTTTCTCGTTTTTCCGGACTTTTTTTTCGACTCCTTTCATTGTTCATTGCACC
>NZ_JAGGQW010000044.1 GCF_018613065.1 Bacillus sp. ISL-7
TGTCTAATATGTATTCTCCTTTATTTTTTAGGCTTTTTATAATTTAGGTCTTGATAAGACGGTTCCTATTGGAATGTTCAAATCTAATAGCTCAGGAAAACGGTTAGTGACATCGGTTTTATGGCGAGTATAAAGCTTTTTATCTTCTATATAGGAATAGACAAGTCGGAACCCGTCCATTTTTGGCTCCGAAACATAATCATCATGATTGAAGGGTTCATCTGTTTTATGAAGTAACATTGGGCTAATAAACATATTTTTCACCTCTATTCTATGATACTGCGGAATTGGTTTACAGAAATTAGGTGGTTGTTGGAAGGTTACTTTTCGGTGGGTGACGGGGCAAGCACTGGAATAGAAATGGACACAGGGATAACTGTGTTTATCGTTGTTAACTGTTATATGATCAGAAATTCTCAACGCATTACCTTGATGTCTAATAACATCTAATGTCTATTTGGATTAGTTTTTGTCATATACATTGATCTCATTAATTTATGAAGTTCATCCGAACCTCTACTTTTTATAACTGACGTTGCATATTCTCTTTCAATGTTTAAATTCTGTGTTACCTTCACAATACTGTTTGTTAATGCGTATTCCTTAATGATTTGTTTTTCTAAAGTATCTGACTGATACGATTCAACCAGATTAATAAATTGCTGTAATCTTTTTACCTCTTCTTTTGCCCTATCAACGGTAATTAACTTTGCCATAATATCTCCTCCTTCAATGGAGATATTCGACAAAAGTTTACTTCAGCCTATTATTAGTTGTTAATGTTTTGTGACATTATAAAAATCACCCTCGAAAGGATGCTTTTTTAACTAAATCTTTTGGATATTATTGGGGGAGATGGTTTTTTGATTTATTGACTTTTGAAAAGAAATAAATTATTGCAATCAAAATGAGTGAGGCTAATTCCATTAACGGGTGCATTAGTAAAAAAGGACAGTAAAAGAATAATCTATAAGCAGTACAAGGGACAGCCAGTCAATTATGCTGTCTTTTTGTATGAATTCTGCTTGAAGTTCTCTATAAAAAGTCACACGATCCGTGAGCTTAATCTATGAATTCTAGACCCTTTGATGTGGTATGGATTTTCAGTAGTATCAGGAAATAACCTATTTCTAAATACCTAGTACCAAATTACTGAATAAATGGTAAAATATTTATAATTGAGGAGGAGAGACAATGAAATCAAAAATTATTAAAATAATAACAGCAGTATCTTTATTGGTAGGCCTTTTATATGGGGTTTCAACAACCGAAGCTGCAACAAAGGATATGAAAGTCCACTTTATTAATGTGGGACAAGGTGATTCAATTTACATTAAGACTGCTGCTGGTGAAGACATCATAATCGATGGTGGAAATAAAGACGGTAGCGATGTTGTAGCGTATTTAAAAAAGGAAAAAGTGGGCGACATTGAAGTGATGATTTCCACTCACCCAGATGCTGATCATATCGGTGGATTGGATGAGGTCTTAAAAGCATTTAAGGTGAAATCGGTGTATGCTCCAAAAGTGAGTCATACCTCTATTGCTTACAAAGAATTTTTAACAGCTGTTAAGCGTGAGGGTGTTAAAATTAAGACAGCCCAAAAGGGAGTCAAATTACCATTAAAAGGTGTCACAGCAACCTTTGTTGCACCAGTCAAAACATATTCTAATAGTGATTTGAATGACTGGAGTGCTGTTTTACGCCTTGTTTACGGTACAAAATCTTTCCTATTTACAGGTGATGCGGAAGTAAAATCTGAAACAGATATGATTAATTCCAAGCAAACATTAAAAGCTGATGTACTAAAAGTAGGTCATCATGGTGCTAAAACCTCGACTAGTTCTGCGTTCCTAAAAGCTGTAAAACCAACTTATGCAGTTATAAGTGTGGGCAAAAATAGTTACGGACATCCTACAAGTACGGTTGTAAACCGATTAAATTCATTAAAAGTAAAAACATATCGGACCGATAAAAGTGGACATATTATTTTTACTACCAATGGTTCAAAAATTAGTGTAAAGACGGTGAAATAATTTGGTTAAAGGAATCATTGACCGGTTTGAAGGGAAATATGCAGTTGTAGAAATAGATGGGAAAACTAAGGATTTTCCTAAAGCAATTTTTCCTAAGAGTGCAGCTGTTGGGGATGTTGTTGAAATTAACGGAGAAAAAGTCAAAGTTTTAAAAGAAGAAACTGAAAAGCTAAGGCAAGAGATTGATGAACTTATGGATGATGTGTGGGAAGATTAAATGGTGAAGCCCTCTCGATAAAAGAGAAGGGCTTCTTTTTTGCTTTAATGAAAAGGTATTTTTTGAACTATGGTAAATTTCTTCTTCAACTAACGTGGCAGGTTACTTTAAGAATGATTATAATTGAATAAAGAACTTAACTCAGAGGTGTTGCTGTTTCTTAATTAAGGAGGTATATGATGAAGTTTTTTATAAAGTTAAATATTATTAGTGCCTTATACGCTATAGCGTTGTTTATAGCAATCGAACTCATAATAAATGTATCTCATATTAGTATGTTAACTGGCTGGGAATGGGATAATGTTTACATTGTAATTGCTGCTATTAATGTTATTGGACTTCTACTTTCGACAATTTTATTCATTTACTTAACAAAAAAATGGACTATAAGTAGAAAATACAGCTATTTGTCACTCCTTTTGTGGGTACCATATTTTATTCTTTTTTTCTCTTTTTTCTCTGTTGTTTTTCCTATTAATGTAGGAGTAACACTATTTCCGAGATTTAGCCTTCTGATTTATGGGTCTGTCATTCTGTATCCAGTTTACATATTATTTATTAATCTATATGCTTCACCTCTAATTACAGATTATGAGGAAATAAGGCATTAATAATGCAGGTCACTTTTTGCAACTTATTCATCTCGCTTATTGAATTAAAGGGTGCTTTAGTTTAACAAAGAGTCGTAGCTGCGGCTCTTTTTCTTGTTCCACTAACGTATGCAGGTTAGCTTAAGAAGGTGTTCCCTTCTCTTAAGGCATAAGAATACTAATAAATTCAAATAATATTATTAATGTATATCGTATTGGGAAGTGATTAAAATTCATATAGCAATAGCAATATGGGCTATTTTGGCTGCTATGTATTGGGGGGATTGGAAAAATTTCAAACATTACTATCCAACGATAATTTTCGTTATTGCTGGCGATTTTTTATATAAAATCTTTGCACTTAATAATTATCATTTATGGAAAATCCAAAAAGACTATATTATAAATCATATTACGACTTACCTTTTGTACGTTTTAATAACCTTTTCATTGTCCACTTTTATCTTCTTATCAACTTATCCCACCCCATTAAAAAAACAAATAGTTCATATTTTGAAATGGGTCTTTATTTATAGTGTAGTCGAATGGATTGGTTGGAAATTTGGGCGGATTACTTATTATAACGGGTGGAGTATTTGGTGGTCGATTTTTTTTAACGTCAATATGTTAATAATGATGCGAATTCATTATGTTAATTTCTTGTGGGCTATTACATTAAGTATTTTATTTACATTTTTTTACTTGTTTGCCTTCAATTATATATAAAATCGAACATAGAAATTCTTGAACTAAAGGGTGCTTTACTTGAATAAAGAGTAAAGCACTTTTTCTTATTGAAGTAACGGATGCAGGTTAGCATTCCTGTAGATCGTTAAATATCAGGTTTGAAAAAAATAGAGCCCCTCAGTAAGATACGAGTATAGAGTCCAATCTAACTCAGAGTCTAAAGGAGGAAGCCCTAATATGAATTTTAAAATGCAAGACAAACAAAATCAACTAATTGAAAGAATTTCCGATACACATCTTATTGTTGGTGTTGATATTGCTCAACAACTACACGTTGCAAGAGCAGTTAACTTCCGTGGAATTGTAGTTGGAGATCCTCTTATATTTGAAAATAATGAAGAGGGGTTCATTAAACTATTAAACTGGATTCATGATTTAAAAAGATTAAAAAACTTAGATGCAGCAATAGTAGGTATGGAGCCTACAGGCCATTACTGGATTAACCTATCAAAATGGTTATACAACCAAAACATTGAGGTAGTAACAGTCAATCCTCACTTAGTAAAAAGGAATAAAGAGAATCGAGATAATACCCAATCTAAGAGTGATAAAAAAGATGCGCTCGTTATCGCAGATATGGTCAAAAACGGATACTATTCCTTTATCCGCCCTTCCTCAGAATCATTTGAGAAACTTAGAGTTCTAATGTCTAACCGTGATGTGATTGTAAAACGTCTCGTCATGTCTATAAATCAAATAAATCGATGGGTGGATGTTGTCTTTCCAGAGTTACGACAAGTGTTTAACGATGTTTCGTGCAAAGGTTCAATCGCAACCCTTCGTTTATTTCCAACTCCAGATGAAATATCTTCAATGGAGTCACTAGATGTCATGAGGGGATGGAAGTCATTAATGAAAAGACAACCAGGACCTAAAAAAGCTCAATTACTGATCAATCTAGCAAAATCTTCTATTGGAACTGGGCAAGCACTTGATGCTTATAAATTCCATCTAGAACAATTATTAGAAGAATATGACCTCGCTGTAATACAACTCGAAAGAGTTGAACAACAAGTTAAAGAAGTTCTCAATAAAATACCATTTGCAAAAAAACTACTTACGATTAAAGGAATCAGTGAAATTTCATTAGCTGGGATACTAGGTGAGTCAGGAGATTTAAGTGGATTCTCCCACGGAAACTCTCTATTACGTCATGCAGGATTACATCTATCTGAAGCAAGTTCAGGCAAATGGAAAGGTCAGATCGTCATTTCGAAGCGTGGAAGATCAAGACTCCGACGCTTCCTCTACTTAGCAACTATGAGCCTTGTGATGAATAACCCTGAATTTAAAGCGGTCCATTCCCATAATGTGAAGGTTAAAAAGATAAAGAAAATGAAATCAATCATGAAACTGATAGGAAAACTAGCAAGGATTTTTGTAGGAATAGCACGGCGAAACGAGTCTTACTGTCCAAGTAAACTCCAAGTATTAATCCCTTTAGCAGCATAGAAATAAATCATTAGTAATATATAATCATCATCTAAAACAGTTAACTTTAATTTTTGAATGTTGCCTTATTCGTAGGATTTCAAATATGTACGGAGTACCAGGTTTATTGAACAAAAGGGCATTGTGACCCATCAGGTTAGCATAACTGGCCTCCACCCCTTGGACAGGCATGACGAAGGAATGAGAGGGCGATTGACCCGTTGAGACATGGGAGGGAAAGCCTCCAGGGGCGGCGTGGAGATGTACATTATATGGAAAAATATGGAGTAGTAGCTAACTCCTTTATTTAACTATGCCTTCACGAAGCCAAATGATCTGAATTCATTCCAATTACCCGTCAATCTATTTATAGGGGTTATGAAATCCTGCGAATAAGTGAGCATTTAAGAGATATTCGTATCAAACTGAGGGAGTGCAATAAGTTCATTAATGTTTTTAGCCGATTGAGCAAGGGGAGTCGGATCATGAAGTAAATAAACACAATCAGCCCTTCTAAAATGGCCGCCTAATCGGTAGCAAGAGTTTGTAGTGAATTCAGAGATCTATGTTGCTATTACAAAGACGATGAGCCGAAAGACCTCTAGTTTTTTTCGTTTAAGAAACATTTTGCAATCAACAGCTTACTGGCTTACTGACTACATAAAAAAAACGTCCAAGAGATTCCTCTTGGACTTTCGGCGTAAACAGAAGAAGGAACTAATTTCTGTACTCCACTAATTAGTTTACAAATCCTAAAATCTTTGTTAATCTGACCGTTGTTCCAGCCAATCTCCTATTGTTGGATAAGTGACTTTTGATGCTTTAGAGCCAAATGCTACAGATACGTGTCCGGTTGGAAGAGAAATATACGTTTTATCCTTGCTGGATATTACGTCCATTAACGCTTCCACCTGGTGCGGCTGGGCAATATGGTCTCTTTCAGCAGACAGGTTGAGTACATTAGCGGTGATGCTGCTTAAGTTGACCTTGCGCCCGCGAATTTCGAGTGCACCTTTAATCAGCTTATTTTGCTGGTAAAAATCCCGGACCCACTGACGGAAGGCTTCACCTGGGAATGCAATCCCGTCGCCTACCCATTTTTGCATGAGTTTCCAGCTTTTAATAAATTCTTCGTTGTTAGCGCGATCCACCAGACTAACATACGGTCCGTAAAAGTTGGTCATTGGCTTTAACATTTTGTTTCCAAAATCGATCATTTCGGGTGGAATAACGCCCAATGTATCGACAACCTTGTCGATGTCAAAATACCGCTTATCAAGGAAAGAACCAAATAAGCCTGTGTCTTCAAAATCAAATGGGCTTGTCATAAATATGGCATTGCGAATCGGCAATTCAGGATGAAGAGCAGTAAAAATGGAAGTCATAGTGCCGCCCATGCAGTAACCTAGGATTGAGACTTCATCCGCCTGGGATGTCCGCAATACTTTACGAACTGCACGTGGAATGTAGTCCATAATGTAATCATCCAGTTTCATATTTCTGTCTTCCTTGCCAGGTGTACCCCAGTCAAGAAGATACACATCAAAACCGCGGTTAACCAGATATTCAACCAAACTGAATCCTCTTGTTAAATCTAGGATATACGGTTTATTAATTAATGCATAAACCATTAGAAGTGGAATTTTATGTTTTTTTGGTTGATCGGATGTGTAGCGGTATAATGTCGCTTTGTTTTTTGTCCAAATGACTTCTTTTGGTGTTGGCCCTACTTCTGGTTCGGCATCCTTTGTTAATACTTCAGCTGCTCTTTTTATTTTTGCATAATAATTTTGGTATTGCTCCGGCATAGCTGCAGAAATCTGTTCTTCTATAGTTGGGATTCTCATGATTCCTCACACCTTTCAAAGTAATGCGAATCGAATGGTGTATCCTAACGATAGGGAATGATCTCGCTACATATACAGCCCGCCGTTAATATTTAACTGCTGCCCAGTGATATAATCACCATCTTTACATAGGTAAATAACTCCTTTTGCGATTTCATCTGGCTGACCAAATCGGCGTTGCGGAACCTTAGCGACTATTGATTCGCGAATATTTTCCGGAATGGCTTTAACCATCTCTGTGTCTATAAATCCCGGGGCTATCGCATTAACCGTTACACCGCTTTTTGCAAGCTCCAGAGCAAGAGATTTTGTGTAACCAATCATTCCGGCTTTTGCTGCAGCATAATTGGTCTGCCCAAAGCCGCCAGCCTGGCCGATAATAGACGATATGTTGATGATGCGGCCCGCATCTGATTCAAGCAAATGCTGCAAAGCAAAAGAGGTTGTATTGTAAACGCTGTTTAAATTCACGTCAATAACTGTTCTCCAGTCTTCTTCACTAAGTTTTTTGAAGGACTTGTCTCTTGTGATCCCTGCATTATTAACAAGGATATCTAGTCTGCCAAAATGATTAACGGTTTCTCTTATTAATTTTTCAGCATCCGATAATTTTGAAACGTCTGCTTGCACGGCATAAGCTTCGCTGCCGATTTCGTTTATTTCTGCGACCACCTTTTCTGCCAGCTCATTGCGGCTGTTATAGTTGATGACTACTTTTACGCCGTTCCTTGCTAATTCCATGGAAATCGCTGCACCGATTCCTCTGCTCCCACCAGTGACAATCGCAACTTTGTTATTTAAATCTGCCATTTACACCAACCCCTTTATATAAGTTGTTGTATTAAATGTTAAAGAATTTTACAGGCTGTTTTGCTCATCCTTGTTACTTGCTGCTCTTTTGTTATTGGCAGCTACTTTGTTCTTTGCTGTTCTCCTGTTTTTTGCAGCCGCGGTGACTTTTGTCACTTCTTTGTTATTAGCAGCCGTGGTAATCTTTGCTGCTTCCTTGTTATCCTCAGCGGCGTTGACCTCTGCAGCTTCGTTGACCTCTGCAGCTTTGTTGATATCTGCAGCTTTTTTATTATTTACTTCGATTAGAGAATTTACTTGAGTAATGATTTGGTTAAGTTTAGCATCTAGACTTTTTAGTTCTTTTCCAAAATCTTTAATTTCAGTTCGCAGTTCTCCTTGGTTTAGTTGTTTAGCTCTCGTTTCTTCCCAAAGCTCTTCTAAGTCATCAACTTTTGTATCCACATTGACGATAAGGGACGAGATTTTTGCAATGTCCGTACGGGTTGGGACATTCATCTGCTCAAAATAACGTTCGGTTGTTTCATTTAACATTTTTTGGAACATAAGATTCATATCCAAGATCTGCCCCATGGCCTGTGATGGAAATTGTTCTTTCATTTTTTCATCGATTAAGGTACTGGACTGGTTAAAATAGTTTTTCCACATTTCAAACATGTCTAAGTTTTGAGTCATTTAATTGTCGCCTCCACTATTTCCAATTTTGCTAACACTTATGGTACCCAATAAATTTTAAATAAAGATAGGGTAAAGATATGAAGAAAAAGTAAATACTTTAAATAATAATTATTTGACAAATTTCTCACATAGGTGTAATTTACATATAGTGTTATTTATTATTGAGGAGGTATTTTATAATGGAAGTAAACAATGAGTTCGTTTCTAATTTTGGTGAATCACTAGTAAACATTTGGACAAACAGTTTGGACAAGGTGTCCGCTTCTCAAAAAGAAGTAGAAAATCTTTTACTTCAAGCATTTACAACTCAAAAAGAATCATTGGAGAAAATTACTGGTGACCTTGGCTTAATCCAAGAACAACAGAAAAAATTAATTACAGAAGTTCGCGATTACGTAAAGCAAAATGTTGAAACAGTTTATGGTGAACAAACAAGCCAGTCTTTCGAAAAGTGGAATGCTCAACTGGATGAAATTAACAACCGCGTTCAACAGTTAACTTCTACTCCAAATAAAGAAAGCTTAAATTTATTAAATCAGTCACAAGAGCAGTTCCAACAATCGATTAAAAATAGTATCGAACAGCAAAAAAAGATTCGTGAAGAGGCTTTAAATCAATTTAAATCTGCACAAAAAGGATTTATGGATTTATTTGAATCTAACACAAAAATGGCATTTAATTTGTTTAAGTAGAACAGCGATTTCGCTGTTCTTTTTTCTATATACAATTTTCTATATACAATTTTCTATATACAATTTATATCCTACCACTAAAGGACAATCTGTAACGAAAAGGATCTCCTAAAAAGCTTATCTAATGTTTTTCCCCACAACCACAGTATTTTCCAAATACCAACAACTTTTAGTCTGCCTTTTGCATATTTCGTTTTGGATAAAGACAGGATATCAATTGGAAAGAAAAAATTTCAAGTTACCTATATTCTTAATTCCTTTTAAAAATGATTTAACAGTTATTTTAAATGATTAAAAATAAATGACTTTTAAAGGAGAGACTTAACATGAATCAAACAGAAGTGGTTATCGTCAGTTCGGTAAGAACAGCAATTGGAAGCTTTAGTGGAAGTTTAAAAAGTGTTCCGGCAACAACATTAGGTGGAATAGTTATCAAAGGAGCCATTGAAAAAGCTGGGATCAATGTTACTCAAGTGGATGAAGTCATTATGGGGAATGTCTTACAAGCAGGACTTGGGCAAAACCCAGCAAGACAAGCTGCCATTGCTGCTGGTTTGCCTCATGAGGTATCCGCGCTAACGATTAATAAGGTATGCGGTTCAGGACTGAAAGCGGTTCATCTAGCAACACAAGCTATTCTTTCAGGGGATGCAGAAGTGGTAGTTGCCGGAGGAATGGAAAATATGAGCCAGTCTCCTTTCTTGCTTAGAGGGGCTCGCGATGGATTCAAGTTGGGAGATCAGAAATTGGTGGACAGCATGATTCACGATGGACTATGGTGTGCCTTCAATAATTATCATATGGGTATTACAGCTGAAAACCTTTCTGCAAAATATGAAATTTCTCGTGAAGAACAAGATGAATTCTCTTCATGGAGCCAGCAAAAGGCTCAAGCTGCGATCGAATCGAATCGCTTTGCAGATGAAATTGTTCCTGTTGAAGTGCCGGGCCGTAAAGGACAAGTAACAGTATTCGCCGAAGACGAATTTCTTCGTGCTGGAACAACTGCAGAAGGGTTGGGAAAGCTTCGCCCAGCCTTTAACAAAGAAGGATCTGTCACAGCTGGAAATGCTTCTGGAATAAACGATGGGGCAGCAGCATTTGTCATCATGAGTCGTAAAAAAGCAGATGAATTAGGAATTAAACCGTTAGTTACCGTAAAAGCGAATGCAGGTGGTGGCGTGGATCCAAGCATTATGGGAATCGGCCCGGTTACAGCTGTAAAAAAGGTTCTAAAAAAGGCTTCTTTAACATTACAAGATATGGATTTAATTGAAGCGAACGAAGCTTTTGCCGCTCAATCAATTGCAGTGGATCGTGAACTTCACTTTGATAAAGAAAAATTAAATGTAAATGGCGGCGCAATTGCGTTAGGTCATCCAATTGGTGCCAGTGGAGCACGCATTTTAGTTACTCTCATTCACGAAATGCTAAAACGTGATAGCCGCATGGGATTAGCAACACTTTGTATTGGCGGTGGCCAAGGAGTAGCAACCATTGTGGAACGTAATTAAAATATAATTCAACAATTTGATTTTTTTCAATGCTGGCCTCCTAATATCCCTATTTCTTTTTTTATATGCCTTAAAGAGTAAACGCTAATATTGTTTAAGTGGCATGACCTTCACACCAGACGCACTGATTTTTAATTTTCTTGCAGTAACCGATGAGTAGTTTATCTAAGAATATTATAAATAAAAATTCAGATATCAATGACATTACTGTAACGAAGGATGGTCAAATGACTTCCATCTCGGTGTAGTATGGAACTATCCTTTGAAATATGAGAATATTAAACTTTATTTGTTTTGAAATTGTAAATAATTAAAGTTAATAAAACTCATTTGAAGTTGATGTGGCGGGGATTAATTTATTCTAGCATTCAGGAATAAAATCATAGAAGACAAGTTCAGTCTTCAAAACTGTTTGAGACCTGCGTGCCAGGTCTGGTGGGTTCGATTCCCACGCAGTCCCGCCAACCTTGATATATAAGGGTTTTTGAGGGTTATATGAGAAGTTAAATAGAGTAGAAAGTTGCTGGCCAACAACTGAAAACATTACCTTAGGTCACATTTTGGTAACATTGCTTTTTAAATAATTTACATAGGTTATTTATTGAGCTGCTCAAACTGCTGGGCAGCTTCTTTTTGCATATTTGGTAACACATGAGTATACGTGTCCATCGTGATTCCGATTGTCGAATGACCTAATCGTTCAGAAACGACTTTAGGGATTCCAACAGCTGTCTACGGTTTCAGTGAAGAACTAGCTCAGCGAATCCGTAAGTACGATAGACATTGAAGGAGCCGATGTCGGCGGAAATTGGAGGTACTCTAGCAGGGAATGCCCTATCAATGGCTACCATGCGTGCCACCTTGGAAAATGTGCTTACTGCGGAAGCATATGATCGAAACATTGCTCTAACCAAACGTTTTTGTGATGGTGTGGAGTCAGTGATTAAAGAACATAACCTCCCGTGTATTGTTAAACATCTTGGTTGCCGTACAGAGTATTGGTTCCGTGACACTCCACCAAAAAACGGTGGGGAAGCCGCTGCAACATCTGATTATGAACTGGATCGCTACATGCACCTGTATGCTCTAAATCGAGGAATTTTAATGACTCCTTTCCACAACATGGCACTGATTTCTTCCCAGACAACTGTTGAGGATATCAATCATCATACAAAGGTATTCCGTGAAAGTGTAGAATCACTTCATGGAGCAGGAGTATAAATTATCTATGAAAAAATGGCAGCCCGCCTACTTCATGTCTGAACTATTTAGCATGATTCGTAAAATAAACATTGAGGTGGAAAGATAAAAATGGGAAGACATTAGATGAGTTGAAAAGAAAGCAGTTATAAAAAGCTGCTTTCTTTTTCCATTTTTCATACCCATTGCACCAGGTTTACTTTTTTACTTCCTTAACGTCATGTGGAGTGATGCAGCGAAATGAGACGGGTGATGATAAAACGATTGATGTATTTACATTTCCGTAAGGAGTTAGCCGGTCAATAAGCCTGCTCAGATGATCCATCCCTGTAACGGCAGCCTTAAGTAAATAGCTAACTGAGCCGGTTAACCGATGACATTCAACGATGTCAGGGTCAACGATAATCCGCTTCTCAAATTCTGTATAAGATAATACCTTGAGTTCACTTACCTGAATATAAACGATTACATCCCGTCCAATGGCTTCGAGGGATACCCGGGCACTGAATCCTTCAATAATTTCCCTATCTTGAAGCCTTTTTAAACGCTCAGTAATGCTTGGACGACTAAGGGATAATTTCTTCGATAATTCACTTAAAGTCATCCGTCCGTCCATTTGAAGAAGTTCAAGCAGACGAATATCTAATTGGTCCATAGAATTATTCTCCTTTTAAAAATGAAGTTAAATATTGAAAAACTTATGCAAAATATAATGCTTATCACCAAAATTTATGCATTTTGATATGTTTTTCAATTATATTATAGCTTAATATTAAATAGAAGCATAATCTTTCTAATTTTTAAACAAATAAAAAGATTATGTATTATCTCAAATCAGGGTAATTTCAATGAACTCGATCATTGTTTATGGAAGGTGCTGATTAATTTGTCCGCATCAACAGCAGAAGGGTTTGTTGTAACGATATCTACTGCCAAGCTTCTATTTAATAAAATGTAATCGCTACCAAAGCGGAAAAGCTAGGTACCTAGAGATGGTCATTCGAGAAGAAAGAGTCAAGCAAGTCGTCGAAAATGAAACTTCTTCATCATTAACACAGGAAAAGAAGTTGTTTTTTCTCTTTTTTTAAAATGTTTTTCTACTATAATCACAGTGCTAATGGAGGTAATTTAAATGAACGTGTTAGAACACTCTGTACAAAAAACTGAATCAGTTATTGAAAAAATGCATGAGCATGAGCAAATTGTTTTTTGCAATGACCCGACAACAGGGTTGAAAGCGATTATCGCCATCCATAATACAACACTCGGACCTGCATTGGGGGGCTGCCGTATGCGCCCGTATCGTACAATGGATGAGGCCTTGGAAGATGTACTCCGTTTATCTAAAGGGATGACATATAAATGCGCTGCTGCCGATGTCGATTTCGGTGGAGGAAAAGCGGTAATCTTCGGTGATCCTGCAACGGATAAAACACCAGCTATGTTTAGAGCTTTCGGTCAGTTTGTTGATTCTTTAAACGGACGTTTTTACACAGGAACAGATATGGGTACTTCAATGGATGACTTTATCCATGCCTCAAAAGAGACAAATTGCATCGTAGGAATTCCTGAAGCATACGGAGGCGGCGGTGATTCATCCATTCCGACTGCGCTTGGAGTCATTTATGGTATAAAAGCAACGAATAAAGTCGTTTTTGGCACAGATGATCTTTCCGGAAAGACCTTCACTATCCAAGGTCTTGGAAAAGTAGGGTTCAAAGTAGCCGAACAATTGCTTGAATCCGGAGCTGATTTATACGTAAGTGATATTAATGAAGAAGCCATAAAAGCCATTCAAGAACGTGCAAAACAATTAGGAAGCATTGCTCGTGTAGTAAGCGGAAATGATGTGTATTCTGCAGAAGCAGATGTATTTGTTCCTTGTGCTTTTGGTGGAATTATTAACGATGAAACAATCGAACTGTTAAAAGTAAAAGCAGTGGCTGGTTCGGCAAATAATCAGCTTCTTACTGAGAAACACGGAGAAGTACTAAAACAAAAAGGAATTTTATATGCTCCAGATTACATTGTAAATGCTGGCGGTCTAATTCAAGTAGCAGATGAACTATACGGCTACAATAAAGAGCGTGTATTATCGAAAACAAGATCCATTTACACATCGTTATTGGAAGTGTACAGACAGGCAGGGTTGGATGATATCACGACCATTAAAGCGGCAAACCGACTATGTGAAAAACGAATAGAAGACCGAAAAAAGCATAATAGCTTTTTCACTCATACCAAACGTTCTAAATGGGATATTCGTAAATAATAATTTCTGTTTATGAGGTGATGACATGTTAACGGAATTTCCAATATTTCAAATTGTCGATGAAATCGGCCAATTAATAAATGAGGATTACAAAGATAAAATAACCGAAGATCTTGTTAAAAAATTCTACTATAATATGGTTCGCATTCGTACCTTTGATCGAAAAGCCATTAGTTTGCAACGTCAAGGAAGACTTGGTACGTATGCTCCGTTTGAGGGTCAGGAAGCTTCTCAAGTTGGAAGTGCACTGGCGCTTGAAAAAGATGACTGGGTATTCCCTACCTATCGTGACCATGGTGCCACGTTAACGTTTGGAGCCGGCATGGCCCGTACATATTTATATTGGAATGGGCGTGTGGAGGGATGCGTGTCTGAAGAAGGGAAAAAGATTTTCCCACCAGCCGTTCCCATTGCAACACAAATCCCGCATGCAGCAGGGGCTGCTATGGCGGAAAAAAGAAAAGGTACGAAAAATGCAGCGATTGCCTATTTTGGAGACGGTGCCACTTCAGAGGGCGATTTCCATGAAGGATTGAATTTTGCCAGTGTGTTTAAAGCTCCAGTTATCTTCTTTAATCAAAATAACGGCTTTGCGATTTCAGTGCCGATTAAAAAACAAATGAATTCCAAAACGATTGCCCAAAAAGCACTCGCTTATGATATGCCGGGTGTCCGTGTCGATGGAAACGATATTTTTGCTGTGTATTTCCAAACGATGGAAGGGCTAGACCGTGCCCGTCAAGGACTAGGCCCAACTTTAATTGAAGCAATGACATGGAGATATGGTGCTCATACAACGGCAGATGACCCGACTAAATATCGCGATCAGTCCCAAAGTGACACAATTCGAGAAAATCGAGATCCTCTTCTTCGTGTAGAACGCTTTATGAAAGCAAACAACTTCTGGGATGCAGAATGGGTGATGAAGGTCAAAGAAGAAACCGCAACCGAAGTAGAACAAGCAGTAAAAGATATGGAAAGCTATCCAAAACCAAATATTAATGATTTATTCGATAATGTATTTGAAAAGCCGACTTGGACGATTGCGAAACAAAAAGAAGAATATTTTCAATTGATCGGGAGGGAAGCCTGATGATTTTAAGTGTAGACAGACCGGCAGATGACCAAACTACAAAAACTAACGAGCTAACACTCGTTCAAGCCGTAACAGATGGGTTGCGCACGATTTTAAAAGAGGATGAGCGAGTCCTTCTGCTTGGTGAAGATATCGGTAAAAACGGTGGCGTATTCCGTGCTACCGAGGGTTTGCAAGAAGAATTTGGGGAAGATCGCGTTATTGATACGCCACTGAGCGAAGCAGGGATTATCGGAACCTCTATCGGAATGGCTGTCAATGGATTTAAACCCGTAGCGGAGATGCAGTTTCTTGGTTTTATTTATCCGGCGTATGAGCAGATCATGACACATGTATCACGCATTCGTATGCGTACGATGGGAAGCTATACAGTTCCAATGGTCATCCGTGCTCCATACGGTGCAGGCATCCGTGCTCCGGAAGTTCATTCAGACAGTGTGGAAGCATTGTTTACTCATATGCCCGGAATAAAAGTTGTTTGCCCTTCATCTGCATACGATGCAAAGGGTCTGATCATCGCAGCTATCGAAGATCCGGATCCCGTCATATTTTTAGAGTCTATGAGAATCTACCGTGCTAACCGTGAAGAGGTTCCGGAAGGAAAATATATAGTTGAAATCGGAAAAGGGAAAAGGCTCAAAGAAGGAGATGACGTTTCTGTTTTTGCATGGGGTGCGATGGTACCGGTAGCCATGAAAGCAGCGGAACAGGCCGAAAAGTACGGCATTACCTGTGATGTAATTGATTTGCGGACCCTTTATCCTCTTGATAAGGACATTATTGCAGAATCTGTTCAAAAAACAGGACGTGCGGTTATTGTTCATGAAGCCCATGCAACAGGCGGAGTGGGTAATGATATTGTTTCCATTATAAATGATACATCATTTTTGTATATAAAATCTCCGATTGAGCGCGTGACAGGTTTTGATGTACCGGTACCATTATTTGCGCTGGAAGAACATTATTTACCTACACCAAAGCGGGTATTCAACGCAATCGAAAAAGTTGTGCATTTTTAGGAGGGGAAAACATTGGTTGAAGTAAAACTACATGATATTGGTGAAGGGATGACAGAGGGAGAAATTATTCACTATTTCGTAAAAGTGGGGGATATGGTCAAGGTGGACCAGCCTCTTGTAGAGGTACAAACGGATAAAATGGTGGCTGAGCTTCCTTCCCCAGCTTCAGGGAAAATAAAGGAAATTGTTGTGGACCATGGTAATACGGTCTCCGTTGGTACTACTCTTCTGGTACTGGAAACAGAAGGAGCAAAAGCGGTAGAAACAGAAAAGAAACAAGCAGAAGCAGCTTCTAAAAAGGCAGAGGCGTTACAATCACAACTGCAGCAAACAGATGTGATCGAGCAAAAAGGAGAAAAAAAATTCATCATTGCGGCGCCTTACACAAGAAAAATTGCACGGGAGTTTCGTGTAGATATTAACGAAATTACAGGTACTGGAACATTTGGGCGCATCACTGTGGAAGATATATACAACTTTGTTAAAAAACGTGATAAAATCCAATCTCCTAAGGAAATGAAAGCGCCTTCCGCCGAAGTGACTGAAGCAAAAACAGAACCTAAACAAGAGATTCAAAAGCAGGAAGTTCTGAACATAAATGAATCTAATGCAGAAGTAATTCCGTTTAGAGGCCGTCGGAAGCAAATTGCAAAGAAAATGACCCTATCACTTTATACGATTCCTCATGTGACACATTTTGAAGAAGCAGATCTAACTGAGCTGCTCACCTATCGAAACGATTTAAAAGAAATGAATATCAATGTTTCGGCTGTTGCTTTCTTTATCAAAGCGATCGCAGTGGCATTAAAACAATTCCCTGTATTCAATGCCAAGCTTGATGAAGAAAACGAAGTAATCCGTTTAGAAAAGGAATATAACATTGGAATTGCCACGGATACAGAAAATGGTTTAATTGTACCTATCATTCATCATGCTGACCAATTATCTGTTCGTCAAATTCATGACAAATTGAGAGAGTTAACGAAAAAAGCGCAAGAGGATAAGCTGACGTCGGCTGAATTAAAAGGAGGAACATTTACCATCAGTAATGTCGGTCCATTAGGAAGTATCGGCGCTACTCCGATTATTAATCATCCGGAAACAGGGTTAATTGCCTTCCATAAGACGAAAAAAATGCCTGTTGTTATGGAAAACGATGAGATTGCGATTCGCTCGATCATGACCATGTCGATGGCGTTTGACCACCGCGTTGCAGACGGTGCTACAGCAGTAGCCTTTACGAACCGCTTTAAACAATTAATTGAAAACCCTAAGTTGTGGCCAATAGAACTTGCATAGTAACCAATAAATCCACTAAACTCCAAGAATATAACTAGTAAGTCCCGTCAAGCTCAGGGACAATAGGACACCAAATTAGGAAGACTACTCCACATCATTTTGGTAAAGTATTTTCATTGCCAATAGATTGGTTGAAGTCTTCCTATCTCAAAAAGCAGATAAGATGTGGAAACAGATCTACGAAAATAAATCGGACCTCACCAGAGGCTTGGGTGGTAGAAAGAAATTTCCAAAAAAGAACAACAGCAAAATTTGTAAGCGTTTGCTTTAAAGGATTTTTCCGGTTGGACAAGTTCGTTACCATCCAGGAAACCCGTTGATAGTTCATTTTGATCTTGTCGTTCTGGTATATTAATTAAAAGAGTTTAGGAGGACTAATTAATGAAAGATGCATCATTGCAAAAGAAGTTGTTGCCGCGGCATATAAGTATGATGGCAATGGGAGGAGCAATAGGGACAGGGATTTTTAAAGGTAGTGCAGAAACCGTATCATTAGCAGGACCAGGTGTTATCTTTACATATGTGTTCGCAGGACTATTGCTTCTTGTTGTTATGGGAGCTATAGCAGAAATGGCCATCGTCTATCCGAACACAAATATGAAAGGCTTTGTTCAGAAAGCATTTGGTAAGCGCGCTTCCTTTGTTATAGGCTGGATGTATTGTTTCATGTGGCTGGCCGTATGTGTCATCGAGATTGTCGTGGCAGGCAGCTTCTTGCAATACTGGTTTCCATCCATTCCTCTTTGGGAATTAAGTTTAGGCTGTGCCGCTTTAGTTATTGGAATTAACATGATGAATGTTAAAAATTATGGGGAATTTGAATTTTGGTTTGCAGGCATTAAAATCACCATGATTATCGTATTTATCATAATAGGAGCAGGTATTTTATTTGGAGTCATCCCGAGCAATCAATCCAACTATCTTCACAATTTTACAGAGCAAGGCGGTTTTTTCCCGAAAGGGTGGATGTCAATCTTTTCAGCTCTGTTTATTGTTATGTTTTCTTATGGAGGTTCTGAATTAATAGGATTAACAGTAACAGAAGTAAAAGATGCAGAACGGATTTTACCTAAGGTGATTAAAAGTTTTGTTTGGAGAATTATTTTGTTTTACACGCTGCCAATTCTGGTCATTTGCGGTTTAATTCCTTGGAATGAAATTGGCATCAGTCATGCGAGTCCGTTTGTCCAGGTGTTATCCATGGCCGGCCTGAAGGGGGCAGCTCACCTTATGAACTTTATTTTAATTACAGCTGTCTTATCTGCAGCCAACTCCGGTATATACGGTTGTACACGGATGCTTCATTCCCTAGCGGTTGAAGGGGAAGCTCCAAAGTCTTTCTCTTTTGTATCAAAAAAGGGTGTTCCATTATACAGTTTAATATTAACAGCAATTATATTAGTCGGCGGCTCCATGATTGCCTTTGTTGCGCAGGAAAAGGTATTTACTTTATTAATGGCGGTTCCGGGTTTTGTCGTATCGTTGGTCTGGATTGGTATTTGTCTAGCACATTTAAAACTTCGCAATTCCTATCCTAAAGAACCAAGCTTTAAATTGTGGGGCTTCCCATATGTAACTGCGATTACAGTCGTTACGTTAAGCATCATATCAGTAATATTTTTGTTAGATGAACAGAATCGAGTGAGTATTATTACTTGTCTCGTTGTTTTAGCGGTGCTATTTTTGATTTCCATCTTTAAGTTTAAAAATGTGGATGAAAAAGATACCAAGATAGTAAAACAGAATAAAGTAGTATAGTCATATCCATATTTAAGAGAATAGATAAACAATTAAAAAAATGATATGGGCCATAATGGCTCATATCATTTTTTACATTTATAAATACTTAAACTTCTGTTTCAACAAAGGACTGATTTTTACGATAAACCATTGCTTCCATGGTAGCGATCAATTCTTTGTTGCTATATACACGAATGTTATACCATAGCGATGCCGGAAATGATGATTTCAAGGGTGCTGAAAGGGAAGCATGCCAGGATTACATGTATTTCACAAAAAAGGCATTTGTTGTGGAAAATATCATTCGGTCTCGGATTGGATTTGTTCCAGTACGAATCACTGATAAATATTTAGCCATCTATCTAGCAAACATCGAAAAGGATAAAAAAGGTTCAATGGTAATTCGAATCCAACGCCAGGAGTTAAAACCCTTAATTTAGCGTAAATCTAAATGAAAATAATGTTGGAAAAGGATCTTATTGATTAAACTTTGTTTTAGTTTCCTATAGGGAGCATCAAATTTTGAATAGAAATCAGGTCAACCGTTAAGTGGTCGAGAGGAGAGGTAAGGGACGAAAACGGGTACCCACAAGTGTACTAAAAGCGGATGGTTGACGATAAAATGAGGATTGTTATGTATAAGATATCAATCAACTATTATCCTTTTCTCCCTTTTCTAACTCCCAATTGAAAAACACCCACACTGTATGATACGAACCCGAATATAATCATAATAACTTTCTTATGCAATTTCCACAGCAAGGCCACATTAGATGTAAGAGTTCCTTTTGTATGTAAATAATAGAGATAAACAATTAGCAGTGATAGGAAAATAAGAAAGAGAACCTTAAGAAAACGTAAGAAATTTAAATTTTCAAGAGAAGATGTTATCTTTATGTTGTTTTTTGAAGAAGATCTTTTATTTGTTTTTGTTTCGGCCATAAATTTTCCTCTCCCATACTATAATTGAAATTTAATACTTAATTTTATGTTAAATAATTGAAAAAATAGTTATAAACTATATGACGGTTTTCCAATCAGTCGTGATTATTTTGATTATAGAAATTTCTGTTATTTTCATCAAGCTCTATTATAGGAAAAATTATTCTAGGTCGAGACTTTAGTATTGTTCCTTTTAACAATAATATCAAAATATGTTTAAACATATATGATAAAATATACTATATAATATTATTTAAATTATATTTTACTTATAAAAATATTAAAAACAATATTAATGTTTTTAATATATGAGTTAATTTCATAATTGTTTTTTTGAATTTTTAAGCTGGCCGAATTTTCAATGCTATGTTTTTAAAAATTAGGCAGCCAATCTCATTTCTTTCATTTGTTTGTTAATTCGATCTACAGCCAGTTTTGTTGAGTTGTACACAAGAGTAATTAAATCAAAATGAACTTTTGCCTTTTTTCCAGTTCGGTATCGAACATTTTTTAATTGGAAGAACTCTTTTAAATACGCATTCACTCGTTCAACCGCAGTTCTTTGTTTATAAAGTTTTTTCCAAGCTTCAGAACCTCGTCCGGGTGCTGAATATCCTCGAATATCGGTATCAATCTTCATTTTATAGACCTTCTGGCATAGAGAATCATTGGATAATGGGCAGGTTTCACACTCTTTTGGTCTTACGTACTTCAATGAGCGATACTTTTCATCATAATTTTCGTATCGATAAGAATGTTCTCTCACACATGTCGGGGCAAAATGCTCATCAAAGCCAATCATTTCACCTTCATTGCGCTTATTATAGGCGATGATTCCATAAGCTTTCATATTCAGAAGTTGTTGATAGATTGGCACATAGTCATAACCAGCGTCCATAAGACCATAACGAATGGGTAGAGAAGGAAGCCTTTCCTGGATCCCTTTTAGGAGAGGAATGGCTGCTTTTCCATCGTTCAAACTAGCAGAAGTCATCATGGATTGTAAGATATACTGACTGTTTGTTCCCACTGCTAGATGTGCCTTGAAGCCGAACCAAAAGGTATTTTTACCTTCGCTATTTTTCTTAATACCCCAATTGGGCTCCAACGGAGCCTCAGTTCGTAAGGTTTCTAAGCTAATGGGCAATTGGTCTTCTATCGTCTTTTTGTAAATTGATTTTTGATTTTCTCTTTCCTGTACTTCTAATTGAAAGGCTTCTTGTTCAGCCTTTGGTTTGCGTCCACGCTTTTTTGGTTCATGCTTTGGCTTCTTCTCTTGTGGAGTGGAACGGTCTCTAGACTCAAAGTGAGTCGCATCTATTGCCACATCCTCATCACAAACAAAACCTTCTTGAATGGCTTGAAGGAGTAAAGAATCCTGAACCGATTCAAAGGCAGTAGAATCACTTAATTTAGAAGTAAGACGAGAAAAGGATGCTTCACGGAATTCGATCTGAAAATAGAAAGCCACAATCCAAACGAAACATAAAATCCTGAGTAAGACGTTTAATTAGATCTTTAATTGTTGGTATTCTTTCCAGAATACGAGCTACCTGTGCATAAATCATGGCAGGATAATTAAGTTCTGTCGGTGCACCGTAAACAGACTTTTCATTAACTGCAAATAATAATGGTTCAATGTGAGGAGTAGAAAAAACTGCTTCAAAACGTTTAGATGGTTCCAATTCATAAAAATTCTGCATGTCAAACAGGCTTCCTTGTCGTATAATAGACATGGGAGTCAACCTCATTCCATTCTTGATTTTGTTTGTTTGGTCACTTACATTATACAAGAATTTGGGGAGGTACTCCTTTTTTTAACGCTTGGGAGACAAGGGATTGGAAATATGAAATTCATTCATATAACTATTTTATAATGTCTTCCACCAGTAGAGTTAAAAAGTAAAGAGAAAATACATCAATAGCAAGTAATTAAACGTTTTGAATGACTTACATATATTGATATAAATAAATTGATTGAGTTTTCAAACATACACTGGATCCATTTTATTCGAATTAAGATTTTGGGCTTATAGAGAAGGTATTGACGCTGTATTGCAAACTGGTATGCAATTCGTTAGATCAAAAGCGGCATTATCTCTTAGAGCACACTACGCTAAGATGAATCAACGATATAAACACCGATCTTCGAACCGAACCTTTTATATGAGCCTACTAAAAAATTATTTGCCAAAAGGACCCGAATGCTGAATCAAATAAGTGCTGAATCTTACAAAAAATTCATACTTATATAATGTTGGTCCCTTGAATAGTGTAGCAAATAATTACATCAATAGATTAAGGGGTTATACATGGAAAAGAGCAAGCTTCAGCCTTTTTTCCATGTTCTTTTCGTCTCTTTTGTTTCGTTCATATTCTACCAATATATTTAGGAAAGAAAGATAACTGACTTCTTCTTTTTCGGCTTTTGCAAGTATAGCAGGAAGCTCCTTTGAAACTTCCGAAAGGCGGAGAGATATCAGGGCATCCTGAAGTTGTCTGATCTGGTTCATTTGATTCCCTTCATAATGGTGACATACTGGTCAAAAGGTCGCTGTTTTGCCTCTACATTCAATAATGGAAACTCCTCTACATCTGTAGATGTTGGTTTATATTCAGCGGTAGCGCTTGGACTGTTCATCTTAACCTGGCGCTGGCGTTTTCAATCTATTCCTAGTTTCGATAAGAATTTCGTTCATAGGCTTGCTCCCTTCAAAAATTCAACATAATAGATTAATATTCTACTTTTCTTTCGAATATGAAGCACTTTTTCGGGTTCTGGTGCAAAAAGTTTTACACAATTACAAGTAATCTCTAAATCTTGGACATACTGGTACTATTACTCTAGAAAAGGACGTGATCAGTATGGAAAAGCAAAATTTATTTAAGTGGAAACATTATCAGCCAGACATTATTTTGTTAACAGTAAGATGGTACCTACGGTACAACTTAAGCTTTCGTAACATAGTGGAGATGATGGAGGAACGTGGCTTATTCATTGCTCACACAACGATTATGCGTTGGGTACATCAATATGGTCCTGAGTTGGATAAGAGAATCCGTCGCCATCTCAGGCAAACGAATGACTCATGGAGAGTCGATGAGACCTATATCAAGATAAAAGGGGAATGGATGTACCTGTATCGTGCAGTAGATTCCGAAGGAAACACCATTGATTTTTATCTTAGAAAAAATAGAAATGCCCAATCAGCAAAGTGCTTTTTCAAAAAAGCCTTGGCTTCTTCGCATGTATCCTCTCCCCGTATGATCACAGTTGATAAGAATCCAGCGTATCCTGTTGCGATTCAAGAATTACAAGAAGAAAAAAGCATGCCTTCAGGCACGCAAATAAGACAACAGAAGTACTTAAATAATATCATTGAGCAAGATCATCGCTTTATAAAGAAGCGAGTTCGTTCTATGCTAGGATTGAAATCGTTTCGAACTGCCAAAAAGATATTGAGTGGTATGGATGCGATGCATATGCTTCAAAAGAAGCAAGTTTTGTTACGGGAGAAGTCTGTCAAAAACCAGAAAGAATTTATACATCAGTTGTTTGGACTTACAGCATAAGATAGGATTCCAAAAGGAATCTATTCATTTTTTCAAACTTTTATTGTATTTGCACCAGAACCATTTTTTGTAACAACAACTTAAAAATGGTAATTTAAATAGGGATTTGCTCCTAAAAAGTGTTGTAACTTTTGGCAAACTAAAATCTATTATTAGGGAAGAATTTTTTTTCTCTTTCCTACTGTAATCCATACCCGTTCAAAAAAGTACATTTTTTCGAACAGGTATTTTTTGTTCAAAAATGGCCGATTTCAACGTTCGTAAAACTAAAAAAATAATTTACGGACGGTCACTGTTTTTATTATATTTTTACGAACGTTTTATAGTAGAATAAGAGAAATAAGAATTGAAGTGAGGGACAAGAGTGGAATGACATTACGAAAAACATCCAGGCCGACATTGTGGTACTGGATATGCCTTTATTGGATACCACTCAATTTAAAGATAGTCTTTGTATAAAACTCTCCTTTTTTGTGCAGCTGCTAGCTTCTTCAGAAGCTGAAAACGTTAATGTATCAACGATGTGTAAACGATAAAAAACGAACAAAAACCAAGCCCTTAAGTATCAAGGGATTGGCTTTTTCTGTTTCCTGAAATCATCATTATGTTAATTTGAATGTCAATGCGATATACAAGTTTCTAATATTTTGTTCAATAATTATGTATGACGCTTTCGTAGTAACTTTAATTGCCAAGGTAACCAAAAACCAAAAACAATAATGAATACAGGGATAGACCACAGAGTATGCCATCCTTTTAACTTCATATATCCTATTTGAACAAGCATCCATTCAGAAAAGAAGGACACGATCGTAAAAAGGGTAACATATATCCATTTCTTTTCTTGTTTAAAATAGTTAAGAAATATTGTAGCGTAACAGGAAGGGATGATACCCATACTTATCAAATCACCAATTCCTTCTTGCTTTGGGTCACGACCTAGATCAAATACATCTAAGTAATTTAACATAAGGAACACATCTATTACTATTGCTACATAGCCAGTCGTACCAAAGATAAAATAAATTTCTCTCCAACTTAATCGTTTCGGCATGAAAATTATATAAATCAAAGCGACAGTACCTAGAGTAATTGGAAACCATATACCTTTTGCTGACAAATCTAAGTTTTGTGTAATTCCTTCCATAATATGTCTCCTTTATTATTATAAAAAAACAGACATTAATATTTCGTTCTATCTATTGCTGATTGAATATGACCATAAAAGCTTAACATTATTACTTCGTTAAAGTTTGATTGAATGTTAATCAAGAATTCTAAAGAATGGAAAGCTTGGTAATGCACTGCTGCAAAGGACCCTTGCAAGTTGATCTATTTTCGTCATTTTATCTCCTTCTAAGTATTAGCTAGTTTATCATGATCCACTACTTTTGGAGGTTGTTCCATCCACCCATTATCGATCATTATGTTTGCAGCGTCTTCTATAAATTTTAGGACTTCACCTAAAATTCGGAGGTAATTGGTAGATAAATCACGTCTGGAACTTGTTGACAAACTTGTCCCGTAATATCCAATGGCGCCTGCGGCTAGTGCATTTACATGAAACATCATTAGTTTATCGGAAAAAGGGGAAACGGTTGAGTCTAATACTTGGTTATCCCAAGACACAGAAGCTGGAAGGGAATTTTTCATTTAAAACGGAACTATAAATTTCAATATGCTTTGAAGCAATTTCTTTTCCTCTTGAGAAAAAGTTACCCACTTCTTTTGACTTTGCCACTTGACTGAAGCCAATGAATGTTGACATAGCTAACACATTTCTTTGAATATTAGCATAAAGATTCGTTACTTCTAACGTAGTAAGTGATCTACGTTCTCCAAACCATCCAGCTAAAAAGTTTTGTTTTCGAATAAAATCGACTTTTTCAGGAGTCGTAACATATGGCGCTCGTATATAGAGACCTTTAGATAGTATAAAACATTTCCTGTGTTTTTGAGAAGTTTCTTTGAACCATCAATACATTCTGAAAAATAATCAAATACATCAGAACGTGTTGATAATGTCAACGAGATGCTGTAAGCGTTTAACCCTATTGAACTCCATTGTTGTAGATAATAAAGAAAGTAAGAATCCGAAAATAATCGTGGAGCTGTAATATCAACATCTTCTTCTTTAAATCCATATGGAATGGGAATTTTCTCACCGTTAAAGATTAATGTAAGTTTTTTTATGTGTGCCTGTGCTAACTCCAATGCATATTCGACTACAGGACGAATCTCAGGATCCTCTGCTTTTTCCAAAAAGTATTTAAGTACACAAATGGATAGGCTATCATTCATGTAGGCAGACCACAGCTGTGAAATTTCAGCAGACGTTAGTTTAATGTAATTTTCACTATGCATAAGAGATTCTTCCTCCATTAACTTGAAATGAAATCCTCATGTTATCTTTCCTAATCATGTAAATAAATATTTATCGTATTATGAATTCGCATATGATGAGAGAAAAGTCTTGGCCACTTTTAAATTTAAAAAGGTTTATGATTTCATGGAAAAGTAAAAATGAATATTTCTTCATTTTAGTTTAATGATGACAACATCAAGCTAGTGATTAAACTAAGCATATAATATACATTATATTCATCTAAACTATTAAAATCCTTGTTATACTCGTCATGTAATGTTGATTTATGGTTCAATTTGGGATGATTTTTGGAGATTAAAGTATTTGTCCTTTTTCTGAAGATTAACAATAAAATATTCCAACATGACCATCGCATCTTACCTTATATGCTGAGTTTCATAAAACCCTTACTACCTATCGGAAATGTTTCCGGCAATTAATTGATTTATGTTTTGGCAGTATGTTTATTAATCATTTTGAATTATTTTATTTAGAAAATCCTGTATAATCTTTAATATTTATACATTTTTTCGATCTTTGCTTATTGTGTTAACGAAGCAGGTTTGTTTAATAAGAATTTTTAGAAGGGAGTGCTGGTAAACAGGCTTTTTTTTTCTGGTTTGGAGCAGGAAATGCATTTTTGTCTACTTTTCCCAAGGTAAAAGGGAATACTGTTGTTTAGAGTATAACCGAAGTTTAAGAAAGGAAGATAAACAACTTGGAGCAACTTTCTTATAAACAATCATGGTTCGGTAATCTAAAGGGAGACATTCTTTCGGGAATAGTAGTTGCACTTGCATTGATTCCTGAAGCCATTGCTTTTTCCATCATAGCTGGTGTTGATCCAATGGTTGGATTATATGCCTCTTTTACCATTGCGGTTGTTATTTCATTTGTTGGTGGAAGACCTGGAATGATTTCTGCTGCTACAGGGGCAATGGCCTTAGTTTTTACTGAATTAATAAGGGAACATGGACTTCAATATCTTTTAGCTGCCACGATATTATGCGGTGTCTTTCAAATAATATTTGGAATATTTAAATTGTCTCGATATATGAAATTTATCCCACGATCAGTTATGGTTGGTTTTGTTAATGCTTTAGCAATTTTGATTTTTATGGCTCAATTGCAACACTTTGTCGGAGAGTCGTGGATTATCTATGTATTAGTCGGAGCGACTTTAGCCATTATTTATTTGTTTCCGTATATCACTAAGGCCATTCCCTCCACTCTCGTAGCTATAGTAGCAATTACAACTTTAGTGATCATTATGAAGATTGATGTGAGAACTGTAGGTGATATGGGAGCCATTTCACAAACATTACCTACATTTTTAATTCCTCAAATCCCAATTACATTGGATACCTTAATGATTATTCTACCTTATTCACTGGCACTTTCAGTTGTCGGCTTGATAGAATCGCTTTTAACAGCCTCCATTGTCGATGATATGACGGATTCAGGAAGTAATAAAAATGCTGAGTGTAAAGGTCAGGGAATGGCCAACATTGTGGTTGGTTTTTTTGGCGGAATGGCTGGATGTGCAATGATTGGCCAATCTGTTATTAATGTTAAGTCAGGTGGAAGGGGCAGACTTTCGACTTTTATTGCAGGTGTCTTTTTGATGTTTTTAATTGTCGTTTTGGGGAAAATCGTTGTACAGATTCCGATGGTGGCATTGGCTGGTGTCATGATTATGGTATCCATTAGTACATTTGATTGGAATTCTATACGAACACTCCACATACTTCCAAGAAGTGATGCAATCGTGATGATTGTCACTGTCCTAACAGTCGTTTTGACAGATAATCTAGCTATCGGTGTTATTACAGGTATTTTACTTAGTGCCATCTTTTTTGTGTCTAAGATTTCTAAAATTAGTGTAAAAAGTGAAAAGGAAGGGAATAAAAGAACATATCGTGTTAATGGGGAACTATTTTTTGCATCTGTGACGGAGCTTTTAACGAAATTTGATTACAAGGAAAATATCAGAATTGTTGAGATAAATTTAAGCCGTTCCCATGTATGGGATGACTCAGCAGTGGCAGCAGTCGATAAGATTGTTTCAAAATTTGAAGAAAATAATATTATGGTAAATGTAACAGGATTAAACGAGGATAGTACAGAATTAGTAAATAAGTTAGCTAATAAACTGGGAACACATTAAGGGAGGTTATGGGGAATGTACAAAAAAATTGCATTAGCGACAGATGGTTCAGCACACTCAAAAAGAGCAGCAGAAAATGCGATCAATATCGCTAAATGTAGTCCTAATTCCAAAATCGAAGTCTTATATGTTGTTGATCCAGATAGAGTGAAATCTGATGTGCTTAGTAATTGGAATTCGGCTGATATTGGGGACAGCCGTAAAAGCCGAATGAGGGAAGTAGAAAGAATGGCAAAAGAATCGGATGTCTCTTATGATATTAAGATTTTACATGGCGAGCCAGGTCCTGTCATTGTTGATTATGTTAATAAAAATAAGTTTGAAATCGTTATCATAGGAAGCAGGGGACTTAACGCACTTCAAGAATTTGTTTTGGGCAGTGTAAGTCATAAAGTGGCTAAACGTGCAAATTGTCCCGTATTAATAGTTAAATAAATAAACAAAGTAAAAACAGAACGGTTACAATACCATTCTGTTTTTTTAATTTTTTAATCTAATTGACCTTTGCAGCATTCTTAATTAAAAACTTCTGTTTATCAGGTTTCTTTGCGATAGCTGCACTTACGAGCCCGATAATTGGAAAAAACATTAGTAAAAGTAAACTTTCGTTGTAACTATGGAATTTGTCAAAACCTATTCCTAATGGCAAAGGTCCACATGCAGAACCAATAACCATTACCATCATCGCAACCCCGCTAATACTTCCCAGATATTTTCTGCCAAAATAATTGGACCAAACGATATTAAGTGTAATTCGTTCCACTCCGCCGCCAATTCCCCATATTACCCCGAATAGTATTCCTAAAGTGGCACTATTCACTTTGGTTAACAGAAATAAAGTTAGCACTTCCAAAACAAAAACAAAGATTAACAATCGATTGGTACTTACTCTTTCTAATATAAACCCTGATATAAACGAAATTGGGAAGCCTATAATAGCCATTAGACTTAAAACGGTAGCCGCCAGTTGGGGTGATAATTGATTCTGGCCGAAAATGGACAATAAGTGAAAAGTTATCCCTGTATTAACGAGTGCAGGAATACCGACACAAATTAATATCGCCCAAAAAGTCCTAGTCCTCATGGCTTCTTGTAATGTCCAATCATCATCTTGAACGGTTATTGTTTTATCGCTGTGATTATTATTTTTAGAAACAATGATCGGTTTTCCGTCTGGGTGCAAGCCAATATCTTCTGGACGATTTCGTACTATAAAAAAGGCAAGAGGTGCAAATAGAACAATTAATAACACTCCCCATATTTGCCAAGTCGTTTGCCAGCTCGTTAATTTAATTAGCCATGCATTAGCGACTGGGAAAAATGCCGCACTCGCAACACTACCTAATGCCATAAAACTCATGGCACGACCACGCTTTTGAATGAACCATTGGGGAACAAGGGTATTTGGAATAAGTGTCATGCTTCCTTGACCAAATAATCGAATTAAAAAGAATCCAATGGCCATCATCCATGTATTTACGACAAAGCTATTAAAAAAACACGCCAACCCAAGTAATAGGCTAACAATCACCATCATTTTTCTTTGACCTAATTTATCCACCAAGCGACCCATGAACATCATAAGTATGCCTGAACATAATGTGGCAAAAGAATAAAGACTAGAGATCTCCGAACGAGTCCATCCAAAACTTTTTATGTATTCATCAATAAAAACAGAATTGGAATATGTCTGACCAGGACCTGAAAAAAAACTACCTAACCCAGCTATACACACGATGACCCATCCATAATAAAACGTTTGCCTCTTATTTTCACTAATCAAATGATAGCCACTCCCTTCTTTAAATAATTGGTTAAACGCACAAATCCCGGCTAATAAATTTCAAGTTACTCAATTGAATTATACTATAAACCAAAGGTCCCTATATCTTCCAAAAAAATTCTTTCAACACTATAAGTTACCCCGGAAAAGGTAGAAAAACATCGTATAACAAAGGAAGCTTCTCTTGTGTCCGCTTTCATGGCGTTTCACAAATTTGCCACAATCCTTTATACTTTGTTTTGTTAACAACGGACCCGACTTTCATGAGAGTTGAAAGTCAATAAAAAAAAACAAAAGAAAAGGGAGAGGTGCTAAGTTTGAATTTAAGTACAATTAAATATTCATGGTTTGGAAACGTCAAGGGAGATGTGTTAGCAGGTATTGTTGTTGCTCTTGCTTTAATTCCAGAAGCAATTGCATTCTCAATCATTGCAGGTGTGGATCCGATGGTGGGACTGTACGCTTCCTTCTGTATTGCCGTTACTATTGCTTTTGTGGGTGGACGACCTGGAATGATTTCAGCTGCCACGGGTGCAACTGCTTTATTAATGGTAACATTGGTTAAAGACCACGGTTTGCAATATTTACTGGCTGCAACCATCCTAACTGGTGTTTTACAAATAATCATGGGAGCTTTAAAACTAGGTCGTTTGATGAAATTTGTCCCTAGATCGGTAATGACTGGATTTGTTAATGCCCTTGCGATATTAATCTTTTCAGCTCAATTAGTCCAATTTAAAGGGGCATCTTGGCAAATGTATGCGATGGTAGCAGGAGCACTTGCCATTATCTACATCTTACCTCGTTTTACTAAAGCTGTACCTTCACCATTAGTTGCGATTATTGTTATTACAGCAATCTCAATATTTACGGGAAGTGATGTTCGTACAGTTGGGGACATGGGTGAATTGACTTCGAAATTACCTATATTTTTAATTCCTGACATTCCGTTTAACTTTGAGACTTTGCAAATCATTTTTCCTTATTCCTTGTCTATTGCATTGGTAGGACTAGTGGAAACACTTTTAACTGCTTCTATTGTAGATGACATGACAGATACAGAAAGTGATAAAAATAAGGAAGCACGTGGTCAGGGTATCGCTAATATCGTCTCAGGATTATTTGGCGGAATGGCTGGATGTGCGATGATTGGTCAGTCTGTCATCAATGTTAAATCTGGTGGTAGAGGACGTTTATCTACATTTGTTGCAGGTGCTTTTTTATTGACACTAATCATGTTGCTTAAAGGGTTCCTGGTACAAATTCCAATGGCAGCCTTAGTCGGAGTTATGTTCATGGTTTCAATTGGAACATTTGATTGGTCCTGCCTAAAAACATTAAAAAAGGTACCAGTTACTGATACGATTGTTATGATCGTGACTGTTGTTACAGTGGTTAAAACTGACAACCTATCTATGGGTGTTTTAGTCGGAGTAATTTTAAGTGCCATTTTCTTCGCAGCAAAGATTTCAAAAGTAACTGTAACAAGTCTGTCATCAAAAGGTTCTCACAAGAAGGTTTATCATGTATCTGGACAACTCTTCTTTGCTTCTGTAACAGACTTTGTTAACAGCTTTGATTATAAAGAAGCTGTGAGTGAGATTGATATAGATTTGTCCAATGCTCACCTTTGGGATGACTCAGCTGTTGGTGCCATTGATAAAGTGGTTATCAAGTACCATCAAAATGGGGTTAAGGTGAATCTTAAAGGACTAAATACAGAAAGTAATAAACTAATTGATAAAATAGCGGTTCATAACAAGCCAGGTGGGCTTGAGAAAGTTGCTAGTCACTAATATATCGTAAATCATTTTTCAATTGGAGGAGCCTGTCACCAGGGGATATTTATACCCTGGTGACAGGCTTTTTTGCATTTTTTTATGTTTTATACAAATTCTAATAAGATGGAAAGGCGGTATTAAAATGTTAATACTTCAATTAGCCATTATTTTAATTGCATCTAAAATTGCTGGGAGTTTAAGTGTAAGATTGGGGCAGCCATCAGTGCTTGGAAAACTCCTTATTGGGATTGTATTAGGACCATCAATATTAGGCTTGGTGACAGAAACAGAAACCTTAGCAGAATTCAGTCAGATCGGTGTTATACTTTTGATGTTTATAGCTGGGTTAGAAACGGATATAGATGAATTTAAACGAACTGGAAAAGCATCTACCTATGTAGGCCTTGGCGGTATTATCGTTCCACTTGTTTTAGGATCTTTTGCTGGACTGATGTTAAATCTTACATCCGTACAATCCTGGTTTTTAGGGTTATTGCTTTCTGCTACAAGTGTAAGTATCTCCGTTCAAGCATTGAAAGAGATGGGACATTTAAAAACTCGTGAAGGAACGACCATCTTAGGGGCCGCCGTTATTGATGATGTGGTGGTAGTTATAGCTTTGGCATTTTTAATGAGTTTTGCAGGTGGAGATGTCAACTTAACCACAGTAATTTTAAAGAAATTTTTATTTTTCGCAGGAGCCATTATTGTTGGTTGGAAAATCGTTCCTTTGTTTATGAAAAGATTAGCTATTTTAAAGGTAACGGAAACTGTTGTTTCATCTGCTTTAATCATCTGTTTTATTTTTGCATATTTAGCAGAGTACACAGGTGTCGCTGCAATAATTGGAGCGTATATCGCTGGCGTAGCCATAAGCTTAACTGACTTTAAGCACGAGGTATTCGAAAAGATAGAAACCATTAGTTACTCGATATTTGTCCCTGTTTTCTTTACATCCATTGGAGTAACTGCTCATTTTGGCTATTTTGACTAAACTAATTGGTGCATCCATTGGTGCGAAGGTTGCTAGGTTCTCTTGGAACAGTTCGTTCGGCATTGGGGCAGCTATGGTATCTCGTGGTGAAGTTGCATTAATCATTGCAGCTATTGGTTTAGAAACAAAACTGTTGAGTCAAGAAATGTTTGCAGTAATTGTTGTTGTCGTACTTATTACAACGATAGTAACTCCTCCAATGATGAAGATGTTTTTTAATAAGAATTCACAAAAAGAGCTGTCCAATAACTAAAATAACAAAAGCACGCTGAATTTCTCAGCGTGCTTTTTCAAATTCCACCATTACATACCATTACTAATTGACATCCATAATTATTGGAAGGATCATAGGCCGTCTTCCTGTTTCTTTATAAATTAACGGCTCAACATAATTTAAAATTTCCTTTTTTATGTTTCCCCACTGAAGTCTTTCTGCTTCAAGAGATGTTATAGTAGCTGTGTGTGCGGCATCCTTAATTTTTCCTAATAATTCTTCAGATTCTCTCATAAAGACAAATCCTCTTGTAATGATTTCAGGTCCCCTAATAATGGTCTTATTCTTAAAGTCAATGGCTATAACCGCCATTAAAATACCTGATTCTGATAGTTTTTTACGATCCCTAAGTACAATCTCCCCAATATCACCTATTCCTTCACCATCAACGTAAACTGGATCTGCAGGGACACTGCCAGTCAATTTGGCAGTCGTTTCATTGACTTCGAGTATATGCCCATTATCCATTATAAATGAATTGCTGAAAGGCACATCGCATTCCTGTGCTAACTCTACATGTCTTTTTAACATACGGTATTCCCCGTGAATGGGTACAAAAAACTTAGGTTTCATCAATCGAAGCATGAGTTTTAGTTCTTCTTGGGCACCGTGACCTGATGTATGAATTTCAGTGAGCCTGTGATGGATTACATTCGCACCTGCACGACTTAATTGGTCAATAATTTTGTTGATACTAGTTGTGTTACCTGGTATAGGGGAGGATGAAAAAATCACAGTATCTTCTTTCTTTATTGATAGTCTGGGGTGTTTTTTATTTGCAATTCTTGATAAAGCAGCAAAAGGTTCTCCCTGGCTTCCCGTGCAGATAACCAGTATTTGATCATCAGGATATTGGTTAATTTCAGTTTCATCAATTAATGTGTTATCTGGAATGGTTAGATAGCCAAGCTCTTGGCCTATTCTAACCGCTTTTACAAGACTTCTTCCAAGGACAGCAATTTTTCGTTTATTAATAATTGCGGCATCAATTGCTTGTTTAAACCGATACATATTGGAGGCAAAAGTAGCAAAAATGATCCGCCCAGAAATATGATTAAAAAGGTCGTGTATTGTTTGACTTATTTTTCTTTCAGACATTGAAAATCCAGGTATTTCACTATTTGTACTATCTGAAAGTAGGCAGACAACTCCTTCATTACCGATAGCAGCCATTTTAGAAATGTTTGATGGATGACCTAAAGGAGTTAAATCAAACTTAAAATCTCCTGTATGAACTACATTACCTTTTGGAGTTCTGACAACAATACCGTAAGAATCAGGTATGCTATGGGTTGTTCTAAAAAAATCTACTGCAACATTCATAAAAGCAATAGTTTTATCTTCTTCGATTTCATATAGTCTCGCTTTATCCAATAAGCCATGTTCTTTTAGCTTTTCTTTTATTAATTCAATAGCCAATTTTCCTGCATAGATGGGGATGTTTATTTCCTTTAATAAAAAGGGGATACCACCAATATGATCTTCATGACCATGTGTAACGAATAAACCTTTTATTTTATCCTCATTTTCAATCAAATAAGAATAATCTGGGATGACGTAATCAATGCCAAACAACTCATCTCCAGGGAATTTAATACCTGCGTCCACCAGAATAATTTCATTTTGGTATTGAATAACATAAGTATTCTTACCGATTTCACCTAAACCACCAAGTGCAAAAACTTCAATGTTATTATTTTTTAAAATCGCCATTAACCCACTCCGTTCATAATAAACTGTTACTTTAATTCTAACACAGAATTGGGTCTTGCTAAATTTCTTCTATACGTATATTTTTTAATAATAATCCTAATGTGAATAAATTCACTTAAACTAACGGGTGCAAGAGTAAAATATGGAGATCGCTGCGGCGGTCTTTTATGTTTGTTGTGCTAGGGAAGTTAGTTGTACTAGATTATCTTTCGGAGGTAGTCATATAACTAAACAAACTTGTTAAGTATGTTCTTGGTTTAAGTGCTAGTGGCAGTTTAATCGGATAGAAAAAAGGGGAAATCTGTATATTTTTTTATACGAAGTTAAAACTAGTGGGAATACAAAAAATGGAAATTAAATAAAAGGAATTAACTTTATGAATTTTATCTTCGCTATAATTTATGTTTACATAGGGTGGAAATTTGGGAAATGGAAAGAATTCAATAGGTATTACCCAACACTATTGTACCTAATAATTGGTGATTTACTCTCTCAGTATTTATTATTTAATCATACTATGTGGATGTTTCATCCTTATGGAAAAATCGATGAATTACTATTTAATAATCATACATTAATTGCTTTGACAAAAATGGTTATACAATATCCAGTTACTATCGCTATTTTTCTTGGAAGGATGACATCCAGTAAAAAGCAACAATTATTTTCAATTGTTTTATGGTCTGGAATTTATTCGGTTAATACACTAATAGCTTATTTTTTTGGTGTAATCACTTTACATAATGGTTGGAACTGTTGGTGGGATTGTGCTTTTAATGTAATGTTGTTTTCGATGTTATTTATACATTACAAAAAACCAATTTTAGCGTGGATACTTACTGTTTCGATTATATTGGGATTGTGGTGGATTTTTGATGTTCCTTTTTCTGTTCTTAAATAACATTTCATTATAATTTAATATTGCTTTAATAAGTGCGATTCTTCAAGATGAAGGTCGCCTTTTGTTTTTTTCATAAACGAGATTGTGAAATATTACACTTAAACTATCGGGTGCAAGAGTTAAAGAAGATCAGGAACAGTGGAACAATATAATTGACAAGTAAAACCACTTGGGTTATTCCAAGTGGTTTTACTTTGATGCATATGTTTGCTTTATCTATTTAAACGATTTAGCGGTCTCAATTAAATCCACTTTGGACAATTTCTTATTAGATTGTTCAGTATAATATATTAAAGTATATTCTAAATCTCCATCTTTCCATCTTAAAGTCTGTTCTTCTTTACTTGCAATATATTGTCCTTTTCTTTCTCCAATTTTGACTTCTTCAGATTTTGAATTAGAATGACCTTCTTTACCTTTTACTACCAAAAGCTCCAAGTGATTGTTATTTCCCTTCCCATTGGTAAAAAAGTCAAATGTTTTTATGTCTGTTTGGTCTGGAAGTGAATCAAATGAAGCTTTCACATTTTCGAATGGTAATTTTGTTGGCAATTTAGGTTGGAATCCGTAGCCTTTGACTTTTTCTTTTAATTTTGAATTATCAAACGCATATAAGTTGGAGCTGTTAGAACTGCATCCTGCAAACAATAGAAGAACAAAAGTTAATAATATTAATAATTTCTTTTTCAAATTTTCTCCCCCAATATATATTAATCTCTAAATATACTTTAGCATAAAATTCCAGTTGTATTTGTGCTTTTTAAAATAATTTATAAATAACACAGCAATTAGTACCCAATTTCCCATAATGACAATAGCTATTGTAAACTTGTTAATTCCTATGATATTTTTTTACAATGTTTGCTAAAAATGGTGTTACATCAATGAAAAAAGCATACTTCGCACTTCAAAGCCTCCAGGGGCGGCGTGGAGATGTACATTATATGGAAAAATATGGAGTAGTAGCTAACTCCTTTATTTAACTATGCGCCAATACCCATTCGCCCAATAGTATTAAGGGTCCAATCGCTCAGCTGCCAAACGTGCAGGCTTTATTAGGTGAGATGGACTTGGAATTATACAAAGCAAGATTTGCCCTATATGGTACGGCAGAGGCTTACATTGATGAGGATCGTAATAAGGATATTACGAACGAAGCGCTTGTAGCCAAACATATTGTGACAAATTCAGCGATTACAGTTGTCGACAAAGCCATGCGATTAGTCGGAGCAAAAAGCTTACAGCTGACAAATCCACTGCAGCGTTATTACCGAGATGTTCGGGCAGGCCTACATAATCCGCCTATGGATGATCTAACCATTTCAAAATTAGCTCAAACAGCTATTCATCAATATGAATCTAAGGGAGGAAAAGACAATGAAAATGAAAAAAGTTTTTAAAATCGCCGCTACAGGAATAGCTTTAGTAACTCTAATAGCAGGTTGCGGCTCAAATACAACAACCGGCGCAAAATCGGATTCAGGAGATGCTGGGAAAGAAGTTAGAAAAGTAAAAGTAGCGTTTGATCAAGGCGGTAAACCAATAGGATACGTAGATGAAAAGGGAAACCCAACTGGATATGAAATTGAAGTCATGAAATTAGTTGATAAGGCACTGCCAGAATACGAATTCCAATATGTGCCAACATCAAGTGAAGACTTATTGATAGGGGTTCAACAAGGCAAATATCAAGTAGGTGTAAAAAATGCCTGGTTTACAGAGGAAAGAACGAAGAGTTATATTTTCCCTAAAGAATTCCTCGGACTTAGCGGCGTTGGCCTTTTGTTAAAAAAGGAAAATGAAGATATAAAAGATTTATCAGATTTTGCTAAAGCTAATCTTTCTTTAGCTCCTATTGCTGCAAGTAATGCTCAATATACCATTGTGGATGAATATAACCAAGCCAATCCAGACAATAAAGTTAACCTGGAAGCCGGAGATGCATTCTCAGTGGATGTCGTTCAATGGGTAAATGAAGGACGTGTAGATGGAGGCATTTATTTGGGAGCAACGTATGAAAAGCAAGTTCTTGCAAAGGATGGTCCTTATCATAATTTAGCAAATGACCTTGTTTATAATGAGTTTGCGGTTGTCAAAACGTGGCCATTATTCAACAAAAAAGAACAAGAATTTGCAGATGCCTACGATCAAGCCATCAAGAAAATAAAAGAGGAAAAGAAGACAAACAAACTGATGGTTAAGTTCTATAATACTGATTTATTTAAACTATTGGATACTGTAAAAAGGTAACCATCTAAAAAGAGGTGGAATATGCAAACGTATTTTGATAGTGCCTACATTTGGGGAGCATTGCCACAACTTCTTTCGTTTTTACACGTAACCTTTATGGTTGCAGGTCTATCGGTTTTGTTCGGTACGATTCTAGGATTTATCTTAGCCGTAATGAAACTCGGAACGAGTACGGCTGCCAGAAAAATCGCCAATGGGTATACCACCATTTTAAGGTGTACCCCCTCTATTGTTCTTTTATTTTTAGTGTATTACGGGCTTCCGGCAATAGCCAGTAACTTTGGTATAGACCTTAATCATCTTCACACTTCGATTTATGTTGTGATTACCTTTTCGCTGCAATTTGGGGCCATCATGTCTGAGGTGATGAGAACGGCTTATGAAGCGATCGACCGGGGGCAATATGAGGCAGCGGTTAGTGTCGGGCTTAGTCCTGCCCAGGCATTTCGGAGAATTCTGTTGCCGCAAGCATTTGTTGTCGCATTGCCCAATTTCGGCAACAGCCTCCTTGAATTAATGAAAGAAGGATCATTAGCGTATACCATTGGTTTGGTTGATATTATGGGAAAAGCAAGTCTTATTATTTCAAATAACTATAATTCTCATTCGTTAGAAATTTATCTTGCCTTATCTCTTATATACTGGGTTTTATCCATTTTGATTGAACAGTTCTTTTCAAAGTTAGAAAAGATTTTTAGTAAAGGTAAACTGGTTATAAAAACGACATAGGGGGTGACAGCATGTCGGTCGGATTGGATGTTCCATTTTTAGTAAAAACCTTTTTTGTTGCATTATCTGGAGTGCCTATAGCCTTACTCATTACGATTGTCTCCTTACTCATTGCTCTGCCTTTAGGATTTTTGCTCGCCTTATCGCGGATTAATCGAATTCCAGTGATAAGCCAGTTGGCACGAGTCTCTGTTTCGTTTGTGAGAGGGACTCCTGTCATTGTTCAAATTTTTATTATTTTTACAAGTGTTCCTCTACTATTGGCTCCCATATTCGAGAAATATCATGTTAAAACGAGTATCTCATTCTTTTTCTTGACATGGGATTTTTATTTAAATACAATATTTCTATAAATACTGAAATAAGTATTTATATTTTTTGGAAGGGGGTCATCCTTGGTGAATGATGATATTGCAGTAAAAGTCTATAAGGCACTGGGTGAAACAACACGTTTACAAATTGTTAAAGTTTTAGCAAAACAACCGGAATTAGCTTGCCATGAAATGAAAAATCAAATAAAAGTGTCGGCCAATTCAACTTTGACACATCATTTAAAACCATTACTCGATTGCGGATTGCTTTCCGTTCGCAAAGAGGGAACCTTCCGATATTATAGTTTACAACGAGAAATCCTTGAACAATACGCTCCCGCTTTACTTTAAACAGAAAGCGGAAAATTTTTAATCTATATTTCAGTATTTATAGAAATACCGAATAATAGAATTGAATGGGGGAAAATTATATGAGTCAACTTAGCAAAGATTATAATGGGAATCTGAAAAATGGTTTAGAAAGTAAACTTTTTGAACCTATAAAAATGGGAGCATGGAATTTACGCTCTCGTACGGCGATGGCTCCTTTAACAAGATGTTTTGCTGATGATCAAACTGGCGTAGTTGGAGATGATGTGGTGGAATATTATCGAAAACGTGCTGCTGACGGAATCGGATTAATTATTTCAGAAGGAACAGTAATTAGTCCTAGAGGAAAAGGCTATCCTGGAATTCCTGGAATTTATTCTGAGGAACAAATTAAAGGGTGGAAAAAAGTAACTGATGCTGTGCATAAAGAAGGCGGTACGATGATTGCACAAATTTGGCATGTAGGACGCTTATCACATCATGAACTTGCAGGTAACTTGCCACCTCAAGCCCCATCGGCCATTCCTGCTGAAGGATTAGTATCTCGTTTTCGTAAGCCATATGATATCCCTGAAGAGATGACAATTGCGAATATAAGGGAAGTTGTAAGTCAATATGCGCAGGCGGCAAAAAATACAATCGAAGCTGGATTTGATGGGGTAGAAATTCATGCTGCACACGGATATTTAATCGATCAATTTAATTCAGAAATAACGAATCATCGCACTGATCAATATGGAGGTAATCTGGCACAAAGATTAACATTCATGAAAGAAGTAATAAGAGCAGTTATAGATGCCATTGGTACTGAGAGAACGATGATTCGATTTTCTGCTCATAAAGCTGATGTTCCAAACTATATGTGGGAAGATCCAGAAACGGCCATTCGTACATTTGTTGAAGCATTTAATGAAGTTGGCGCTACTTTACTACATCCATCAATCATGCAATTTAATAGAGTTCTTGCTGATGGAAAAACAATGCATCAATTAGTACGCAAATATTGGGACGGACTGATTGTTGGGGTAGGCAGTCTAGATCCGGAAATGGCTGAACAAGCTTTAGAAGAAGGGACAATTGACGTTGCAGCATTTGGACGTCCATTAATTTCAAATCCCAACTTTCTTCATCGTTTGAAAAATGGTGAAGAATTAGAAGAATACGATGCAAAGAAACATCTAAATATTTTAGTATAAATAGTTAATCCATATGAAAATGGAAAAATAGAGGAAGCTTTTGATTGAGCTTCTTTTTATCAATTTGGTATTTCGGTATTTATAGAAATATTAAATTAATGTAAAAAAATGGAGAGGGAGATTATACATGTCAAATAACGGGAAGATTTATATTTTAGCAATGATTAGTTTTTTAGTCGGTACATCCCAATATATCATTACAGGTATTTTAGATAAAATGGCAGATGCTTTAAGTATTTCTATTGAAGCTGCTGGTCAACTTATTACCGTTTATTCGCTAGCTTATGCCATAGGTACACCTATTCTAATGGCATTATTGGCTAAAATGGAAAGACGTAGGTTACTTATTTATTCTTTGAGTTTCTTTATACTAGGGAATATACTCTCAGTAATCATGCCTGGTTATGGCTTGTTTATGATTGCTCGAATTATTATGGCTTTAAGTACAGGGGTAGCAGTTGTTACTGTTTTAAGTTTAGCAGCAAAAATTGCACCTGCAGATAAAAAAGCAAGTTCAATTGCAACTGTTGTTATGGGATTTACAACTTCGTTAATAATTGGTGTACCTATTGGTAGATTTATTACATCTGCTTATGGGTGGAAATTTGTCTTTCTTGGTGTTGCTCTTTTAGTGTTTATTGCAATATTTATCATTTTAAATTCAATCCCACGAATAATGGGGGATGAACCAATTCCTTTAACTAAACAAATTGTAATGTTGAAAAGACCTAAAATTACTCTAGGTTTATCAATAACGTTCTTCTTAATGGCAGGATATGGAGTTGTATTTACTTATTTATCTCCTTATCTTATCAATACTGTTGGAATGAGTGATCACCTTTTAAGTATAGCTTTACTTGCTCTTGGAATCGCTAGCTTATTTGGATCTAAATTCGGAGGCTTCAGTGCAGATAGATGGGGTATAGTGATTACCTTAAAAAGTGGATTAGTACTTAATATTGTTTCGATGATCTTGCTTTCATTCGTATCAAATTCTTTAATCGCAGTTTTTATGATTCTTATCATTTGGTCATTTGCAGGGTGGTCTTCAGGTGCTACACAACAATATAATTTAGCAACAATTCATCCAGAATCTTCTGATGTCTTACTAGGTCTGAATCAGTCAATGATGCAATTAGGATTCGCAGTTGGGGCAGGTCTAGGAGGGATAGTAGTAGGGCAATTATCAGTATCATCGATCACTTGGTTTGGAGCTTTAGGAGTTGTGTTTGCTCTAGTTACAACCTTTGGCTTATCACGTTTCTTGATTCGTGAAAATGTAGTTAATCAAAGTTTTAGAGCTCATAAAAGAGCGTAATCTAATTTCGAATAAATGAACTTACTCCTGTACAAATATGTAAAATCACTACTGGAGCGTTGTAACGTTCAATTGATCGGCATGGAAATATCAAGGAAAGGTTGAGTGATAAATCCGTATCTCATTATAAAGAAATATATAGGAGAACTTGGGATGGATGCAAACGACTTTGCAGCACATAGTTTAAGAAGTGGATTATCAACAAGCGTAGCAATGATGGGAATGACAGAAATAGCAATTATGAAACAAACAGGTCATAAAACTAGGGAAATGGTTGATCGATATGTTCAGGCTGGTCTACGTTATAAAAACAATGTAAGCAGCATTTTAAAAAACTTATAACTTCCAATTTTCAGTGTGTTGGAGATTTCGAAATTATCTTTTCTATTATGTACAACTACCCACCTAAATTGAAAGGCTTCTTGTTCAGCCTTTGGTTTGCGTCCACGCTTTTTTGGTTCATGATTAGGCTTTTTCTCTTGTGGAGTAGAACGGTCTCTAGACTCAAAATGAGTCGCATCTATAGCCACAGCCTCATCACAAACAAACCCTTCTTGAATGGCTTGAAGAAGTAAAGAATTCTGAACCGATTCAAGGGCAGTAGAATCACTTAATTTAGAAGTAAGACGAGAAAAGGAAGCTTCGGACGGAATTCGATCCGAAAATAGAAAGCCACAATCCAAACGAAACATAAAATCCTGAGTAAGGCGTTTAATTAGATCTTTAATTGTTGGTATTCTTTCAAGAATACGAGCTACCAGTGCATAAATCATGGCAGGATAATTAAGTTCTGTCGGTGCACCGTAAACTGACTTTTTATTAACTGCAAATAATAATGGTTCCATGTGAAGAGTTGAAAAAACTGCCTCAAAACGTTTAGATGGTTCCAAATTATAAAAATCCTGCATGTCAAACAGGCTTCCTTGTCGTATAATAGACATGGGAGTCAACCTCATTTCCATTCTTGTTTTTGTACGTTTGGTCACTACATTATACAAGAATTTGGGGAGGTACTCCTTTTTTCATGCCCTGAAACGCTTGGGGGACAAGGGATTGGAATTATGAAATTTATTCAAATGTTAACATTTTAGACTGGTTCACTGCTAACTTGTGAATTTAAATCATGGATTTTCACTCTATTTTGTTTACGAAAATGCTAAGTTCCGATAATATATAGTTATCGGAACTTAAAACCGGAAAAAACAGCCGTTAAGGAGGTTCGATTATGTTAACTGAAAGTGGGAAATTTCTTCAGATTGACAAAGAAAAACTGGAAAAAATTAAATTCTACATACAAAACTCTAAAAGTAAGAACACCCAGAGAAGTTACGCGTCGGACTGGAAGCATTTCACAGAGTGGTGTGAGTTGAATGGGCGAGATCCTCTTCCGGCATCTGCTGGCACGCTTTGCCTTTATTTATCGGAATTGGCAACGACACATAAATATTCGACCATACGAAGACGAGTTTCTTCTATTAATATGGCGCATAAATTCAAACATCATCTTCCACCTTCCAAGGAAGTTGAGGTTCAAGCCTTATTGGAAGGAATTAAAAGAGAGATCGGTACTCGGCAAGAACCGAAAAAGGCGTTGATGCTACAGGTCCTTCCGGCCTTAATCGATAAGATTGACACATCGACTCTTATTGGAATACGAGATAAAACTATTCTTTTATTAGGTTTTGCCCTGGCAAGCCGACGTTCAGAATTGGTATCTATTAATATAGAAGATTTAGAAATCAACGACCTTGGGATGGACGTAAGAGTTCGCGAAACTAAAACGAAAAATGATGATTTTATAAAAGGCGTTGTTTATACGTACAATGAATATTGTCCAGTTAAAGCAACTAAAGAATGGATTAAAATAAGTAAAATCAATACAGGAGCGTTATTTCGTTCCATTGATCGACATGGAAATATCAAGGAACGGTTGAGTGATAAATCCGTAGCACTAATCATAAAGAAATATATCGGGGAACTTGGGATGGATGAAAATGATTTTGCAGCACATAGTTTGAGAAGCGGACTGTCGACAAGTGCTGCTATGATGGGCATGACGGAAATTGCGATTATGAAACAAACTGGACATAAAACTAGGGAAATGGTTGATCGCTACGTTCAGGCAGGTCTACGATATAAAAATAACGCCAGTAGCATTTTGAAAAATTTATAATTTACAATTTTTAGTGTGTTGGAGATTTACATTTAAACGAAATTATCTTTTCTTTTATGTACAACAACCCACATAATTTCGTTACATGCTAATTATTAGAAAATTAATGCAATTGGAATTAGTGGAAGGAAAATGGCAAGTTTCATAACCAATCAATTTAGGAAAAAAGAGGTATCTGTTCCCGGGAAAATTGGTAGATTATTCGTTTATGCGGTGCTAGTAACATTCAATTTGTCACATTCTATAATCTCACCAAAAGCTATTATTAATGGTTTGTTTTAGGACTATGTTTATAAGTTTGTTGGGTCGATTAGAAAAACTTATGAGATAAAAGTAATTACTTGGGTTTTTCATGCACGCCTGTTTCTAATTTTTTTAGTTTACACATTTATTTACTGCGAAAGCTTTATCCCCAGTTCAAATCCGGGTATTGCCTTCGTTTGATAAATGCTGGTGTGGCGGAATTGGTCAGACACGCACGACTCAAAATCGTGTTCCGTGAGGAGTATCGGTTCGACCCCGATCACCGGTATCAATTTGTTTACGAAAGAAAAACGAGAATGCTCGTCATATCAACGTTTTAAGTGTTCCTGCTACGGTAGGGACGCTTTTTTCGTTGCCCTAAAAACCGTCTACGAATAAGTTCAAATCTGACGCACCTGTTAATACGCAGTGGAGGTCGAAGGATCGATGAGCAGGAGAAAAAACGAGTTAAATCCACGGGAAATACGGATTATGGAAACAAAGGTGAAGACTTACGTAGAGTCGTTTGCCGCTGCATTGGATTTATTTCTAAAAGACTGTGAGGTACGTAATTTACGTCCACATACCATTCGTTACTATCAAAATGAAATCCACGCATGATTGAATCAACTAAGGGAGCAAGGGATTAACGTTGAAACGTTGTCGCCCGTACTTGTTACACAGGAACATATAAAAGAAAATGTAATTGCATATATGCGTCATCAAAAGGGTTTACGAATAGTGACGATTAATACACGATTACGAGCATTACGGGCGTTCTTTAACTACTTGCATAAGGCAAAGCACATACCTCAAAATCCATTTGAAGACATCACTTTGTTAAAAGATAGAAAGACAGTAATAGCTACATTTTCGAAGGAACAACTCAATAAACTATTTAAACAACCTGATTTAAAGACTTTTACTGGAGTACGTGATTACACGATACTAATGCTGTTACTGGAAACTGGTATACGTGCTAGCGAATTGGTAGGCATATCGATTGAGGACATTCTATGGGAAGATGATTTAATCATAATTAGACAATCTAAAAGTTATCGTCAACGACAAGTACCTATTACGAAACCTATGAGGCAACAACTGAAGAAGTATATCATTATACGAGGTAGTATTGAGACGAATGCTTTGTTTGTCACAGTCGATAGCAATCCGTTGTCTAAACGTGGCCTTCAGAATCAGATAAAGAAGTATGGAAATGAAGCTGGAATTAAAGGAGTTCGATGCAGTCCTCATACATTTCGTCATACGTTTGCCAAATTGTCGGTGCAGAACGGTGCGAACATATTTGAGTTGCAAGCAATCTTAGGACATACTTCGTTTGAGATAGTTAAGACATACGTTAACCTTTTCGGGAATGACGTAAGAGATCGGCATAGGGAATTTTCACCGTTAAGGATCTTGGATAACTTAATCAACCCTTGACTGATAAAAGTAGAAATTTACGCTATACGAATAGGATTTGTCTTCAACTTATTTTCCGCCATTGGCATATGAATATGGTGCGTAGTAACGTTCAAAAAACGAACTAGGACGTGCAGAATCAGCACAGCCCTCATTCACCGTTGAATTACGATTTTAGTAAGCCCGATAGCATTACGTCACCTTAACGGGTGGCGTTTTTTCTTGTTAAACTAACGTAAGCAGTTTAGTGCAATAAAATGCTAATGGACAAGTTTTGATTAGTTTTTTTGTTGAGGAAAATATATTTTATTCCCATAATGGGAAACTTATCTTTGAACGATAGATTAAAAACTAACGGTTAAAGGAGCAAATATTATGTTTAAAAATAAAAAAATGGCATTCGCTTTAGGGATGCTAATCATTCCATGGCTATCTGTACCCTTTCTTGGAAAAAAATCATTTTTCAGGTTTTTACCTGTAGCAAGTTTTACTAATTTAATCATAAGTGTGTTCAGTGTCATTGCTAATAAGAGAAAATGGTGGATAAATAAAAATCCTCTTTCTCCTGGTTTGGTTGATTTTACATATATATTGGGTCCTTTTTTTGTAGCCACGCTATGGATATTTAAACTGACATACGGGAATTTTTTTAAATATTTCATTACAAATGCAGTATTGGATGTTATTTGTGCTTATCCTTTTGCGGAAGTATGGGAAAAAGTAGGAGTATTTAAATTTAAAAAATCAAGTCATACTATTTGGTATTTGTTTTGTATTTCTTTAGCAGTTATTATTTATGGGTTTCAGAAAATAGTGGAAAAGTCGATAAGGGAAACAAAAGGTCCTGAAGCAAAATTATAAGGTAAAGCATCATATATACCGATATTAAAGGTTGATAATTAATGAAAAAGACAACTAAATTGGAAGCAATACTTTGGAGCGTTGCTTTTCCAGGTTTTGGACAGCTTTTAAATGGGCACCTTATTAAAGGAATTATGTTTATCGTTTTGGAATTCACCATTAATGTGAACAGTTTTTTTAACCAAGCTATTATGTTTAGTTTTCTTGGGAAAATAAAAGAAGCTGAAAGAGTGGTTGAACACCAATGGCTTATGTTTTACCCTTGTGTTTATATGTTTGCCATGTATGATGCTTATAAATTTGCGGAAGGGGAAAATCCTCGCTTATCGTTTATCCCATTTGCTTTTGGAGCCTATTTTGTAACAATAGGTCTTATGTACTCACCTAATAAGATTTTTGGCATACCATTTGGTCCAATTTGGCTTCCAATGATGTCTCTTATTCCAGGGTTAGGAATCGGATTTATCGTTCGTCATATTATGATGAAAATTGGTTGAAAACACAAAGTTATAGTGAGAGACCTTCCTAAAAGGAGGGTAGGAATCTTTTTGCCAAAATTTTGACCCGAAATTACTGTATTTTTAGTATTATCTAATACTTAAGGTGCTCCGCAACAATATTTTATGATGAGGGTAAAGATTGTGAAATAATATACTTAAACTATAGGGGGCTTTAATTGAATAAGAAAGTTAAAGACTGCTGAAAAAGTGGTCTTTTATTTTTTTTACAATTAGAACGTTTGTTCGTATATAATAATTACGAAGGAGATGACCGAAATGGCAGTACGTGATCGTGGTAAATTAAAATGGCAGCCTGCGTCCTTTTTACCGTTAGCGTTCGAGATGCAACGTGAGATGTTTAAGGATCAGGAACGACAGGCTATGCCGATATTAGATGAATATCAAGTACAGGAATTTGATGATCGGATATGTTACGCAATGGAATCTAATAGCGCAGTACAGCTAACGGTATGGGATGACGGATTTACGCATGAGATTACTGGTCGAATTCATTACGTCGACCAGATAACAAAGCAGCTTCGGGTTAAGGTAAAGTCTGGAGATTTTGAAAGAATTGCATTCGAAGATGTAGTCGGAGTGGTTGTTATCAGTTAATCAAATAAGTTCCCTTGAAATCATCTCAATAGTGTAAAATTAAGGATAAAATTAAAACACAATATGGAGGCAAATAAATGGCTGAAGAAAGAGAACATAAAAATGCTCGTCGTGTTTGGTTAGTACCAGCTAATCCAAATGAATATGACATAGCAAGTGCATTTATTCGTTATGAAACGTTAGACTGGAAACGCTCCGTTAATTATGAAAATGGAGATATTTTATTTATTTACGTTTCAGGTAAAATCCAAAAGGTTCAATATAAAGTTGAAGTAATACAAGGGCTCGTACGAACTAATGATACTTATCATAATAAAACATTTTGGGTTGATGAAAGTAAATTTGAGCAATCGAAAGAATGGAATTATACTCGTATTCGTTTAGTAGATGAGGTTGATACTACTGAATTAACACTTGCTAAATTAAGAGAATATGGTTTGAAGGGAAATATTCAAGGTCCCATGAAACTTACTGGGGAACTTAGGGATTATGTCATGTCGTTCTTTGAAAAGGATTTAACAGATGGTTATTATCCAGAAGAAGTTCCTGAAACTTTAGAAGAAGGTATGCGCAAATCTGTAATGGTCAATATATATGAACGTAATCCTATTGCTCGGAAGCGATGTATGGATCATTATGGGGTCAAATGTCAAATTTGTGATCTAAATTTTGAAGATACATTTGGAGAAGTAGGTAAAGATTTTATTCATGTTCATCACATAATACCACTACACGAAATTCAACAGGACTATATTGTAGATCCAATAAATGATCTAATCCCGGTTTGTCCGAACTGCCATGCGATGCTACATCGTAAGGAAAATGGCGTGTATTTGATGATAGGACAATTAAAAGAACGAATTATAAGTAATAGAAAACCCGTACAGATTAATAGTTTAGTTAGTTCTTAACTGCCCCGAATAATTTCTTCTTAAAGGAGATTTGATGAACCAGCCAGAACTGTAAATGCTGATAAAGTGAAACAAAAGGGCCTAGGTATATTACCGGGGCTTTTCGTTTTGTATATCGCTAAATTTTAATTGCTGTTGTAGCTTTCAGTAACGCAGATTCTTCGGTATCACCCTGTCTTTTTACGGTCCTCTTCTGTTTGTAATCGGATATAATCACCTCAAACTTACCGTCTGTTCTTTTGTACGTTAAAACTGTTATTTTTCCTCTTTGTATAATTTTACCACTCATCAACGTATCGCCTCACCCTTCTATCTTTATTAATTCGGTTGCAGTCTACTGTTACCTCTGTACAATTACGTATGTTTTGTGAATTCGTCAATCCACGCACAATAACTACCCTTTCATTACTTTTTTTCGCTATAAAATCGCTATCGCCAATAGCCTACTAAAATATCATAAGGAACTAAAAGCGTATACCAAACGGTAGGCGCATTTTTTTTATTTATTTTTAAGTTTTTCGTTACGATGGGCCGAATGGGCCGGACTGTACATATGAAGAACAACAAAAAAGAGTGGTTAAAGTTTCAGTTTCAGTAAATTGTCGTAATAGCAGTTCTCAAATTAATTTTGTTTAAGGCGTTACAAAACGGATTTTGAACCAGATTTAATGTATGAAGAACATCAAAGGAGGTTGGCTAAAGCCCCAATAAAATTAGAGCACTACTAGTAGTTCTCAAATTAATTTTGTTTAAGGCGTTACAAAAACGATTTTGAACCAGATTTAATGTATGAAGAACAACAAAGGAGGTGAGCAACGATGGTTACATCTGCAACAATCAGAATCGTTAGGGCGTATTTGAACCTAACACAAGGTGAATTAGCACAACGGATTGGTGTAAGTGCTGGTTCGGTATCATCGGTTGAGAACGGAACGAGCAGAGTTACTTCTGAATTCGCTAAGAAGTTCAAACGAGCTGTTGGAATTACGGATGCCGTGTTAATCGACATTCAATATTTGCAGACAGTGATAGCTGAATAATGGAGTCATAGAATTCAAGTTTACTATCAATATTACAAATTTAATTTATGGAGGAATATAAAATGACTAACGAACTAACAATTTTAAATTTTGGATTAAATGAAATAAGAACAGTTGCTATTGATGGGGAGGTTTGGTTTGTGGCAAAAGACGTTACCACTGTATTGGATATTAAAAATCCAAGGACTTCCCTTGCATTGCTAGATGAAGATGAAAAGGGAGTACACAGTATGGACACCCTTGGCGGAAAGCAAGAACTCACGATCATTAATGAAGCCGGTCTTTATACATTAATTTTAAAAAGTCGTAAGCCTGAAGCAAAAGCCTTCAAGCGATGGATTACCCACGAAGTAATCCCAACGATTCGCCAGCACGGTGCGTACTTCACTGATAATGTTCTAGCTAAAACGTTAGATGATCCAAATTACATGTTAGGTTTATTGACAAACTTGGCAGAAGAACGAAATAAAAGGATATTAGCCGATCACACGATAGCATTGCAAGCACCAAAAGTAGAGGCATATGATTCGTTCCTAAGTGGATTGAATACAATGACCATAACTGAGGCAGGTAAATGTTTAGGTATGAGCGGAATTAAGCTGTATGAGATTTTAAGGAGAGAAGGTATTCTTCTTAAATCTCCATACAATGCCCCTGCACAGGAATATCTAGACAAAGGTTACTTTAAGGTAATCTTAAAAAGAAATGATATGCCTTACCCCGCTAATGTCCGTCAAACAAGAGTAACAGCTGCGGGAGTTGACTTTTTATTTAAGATTTTAAATCGTTATGGATTGATTGCTTAAGGGGAAAAAACCATGATGAGATTGTCATTACGGCAGTCTCCTTTTTTTAGCAATTAATATATTAAATTCTGGAGGAAGAAATAATGAGTAAAATTGTTAAGGTGATCGATAGTATGATGGGGACGGGTAAGACCAGTTACGCCATTCAGATGATGAAGGAGGCGGAAATTAACGAAAAGTTTATTTTTGTAACACCGTTCCTTGACGAGGTCCAACGTATTAAAAAAGAAGTCCATAATAGGGACTTCAAAGAACCTGATGCCAAGCACGGATCAGGAACAAAACTGGAGTCGTTAAAAAGACTAATATCGAAGGGTGAGGACATAGTAACGACACACGCCTTATTTGCTATGGCAGACGACGAATTAATTGAATTACTAAGTTGGTCTAATTACACATTAATTATGGATGAAGTCATGTCGGTTATTTGTCAGATACCTGTTCGAAAGGGCGATATACAAATGATGCTGAATGGTGGAGCGATAGAGGTTGATGAAAGCGGCAGAGTTACTTGGAAAGAACACCCAAAGTTTGACACAACGTTTAGCATTGTTCGAGATTATGCTATTGCAGGGAACTTGTACCTAGTAAACAACATTGCATTTGTTTGGAACTTTCCGGCCAAGATTTTTAATCTGTTTGATAGGGTTTATATTATGACCTATATGTTCGACGGGCAATTGCAAAAGTATTATTACGACTTACACAATGTTCAGTACGATTATTATTTGGTTGTTAAAGAAAAAAATAGATACGAGCTGGGGCCATCATCCGATGTTCCGGAAGACCGATCGTACTTAAAGAACCTCATTCATATATATGAAGGAAATTTGAATGAAATTGGTCATATTGATAACACATTGTCAAAAAGTTGGTTTATAAATAACCACAACAAAGTAAATGTGAAGTGCTTAAAGAACAATCTGTACAATTTTTTAAGGAATATCCATAAGGCTCCTGCCGATAAGATACTTTGGACAACGTTCAAAGATTATAAGAGAAAAATAGAAGGGAACGGCTTTAGGAAAGAAGAGCCTGAAAATACCTCTAAAGTGGACGTTGGACAAGCCTGTTTTATTCCGTTTAATTTGCGTGCTACCAACAAATATAGACATAAGGACGTATTGGCATTTTGTTTAAATCGATTTATACATCCAATTGAGGAACATTTTTTTGAACAGCACAATGTTAAAGTCGATGAAGACTTATTAGCTTTATCCGATTTATTACAGTGGATATTCCGATCTGCCGTAAGAGAGGGTAAACCCGTCCATATCTATATACCAAGTCGTAGAATGCGTGAATTACTGAAGAAGTGGTTAAATAACGAAATCTAAAACAGATGATACTTTATAACCTGGGCGTTTTGCCTGGGTTTATTTTTTTGTATGCAACTAGTAATTTGTAAGGTATAAATAAAGTAACAACCGTAGATTTGCAGAATCGAAACGAAATAAGAAACAAAGAAGGAGGGCGTAAAAATGATCGTTGATTTAGCGCATCACAGGTGGCGGAAAAGATTATTGGATTCACGCAAAGAAGGAACGGTATATCAACTACTAGGTTTGGACGAGCATAGTGTTATGGACATTTTTTTTAGCTATAAAAACGGCAAGTGGTGTTTTAAGCCAGACTTATCGAAACCAGTTATAGAATTTGACGATGTAGATAAAGCAACAGAGTACATAATCTCGTTGGGTGTCGAAGAGTACGATTCACAATTCGGTATTTAGACGGTATGACTTACGGGATGTGCATCTACTAATCTAGCAAGAGGACCATGCTAAAATCGTCTGAAAACCCAGTCGTATCAAGGGTTCAAGGCGTGTTGGTCTTAAAAGAAAGTATATGACGTAATAACCTTCGCCTGACGGCTCGGTGATGTAACTAAAGCATATTAGCTTCAGTAACATCTATAAAATACTGACGGTGTAGTTTTAATAGAAGACTGCCTAAGCAGGATTCAACTGAGCGTCAGCGAAGTTTAAGACGTCTTACGATTAAATGTTAAGCCAAAAAGTAAAATTATTGTACAGGATTTTTGATTAGCATCTGATCCGACTCAGTGGCGGCTTCCATCGATTTATAGAAATACACTTGATGCAGCTTGACCGAAAATGGCGTTCCTGGAAACCTCGGGGTTTACGGATTAGCTGTTCAACAACCTTGATGTACCAAGCGTTTGGAAGGTATTTTTAATCGATTTGTAAAGTGAATTTGCTTGACAATATGACATTGAAACCGTCACTTTTCGGAAAACTTCGAGGAGGCGACTTAACTTACTTTATTACGATAAAGCGTTGTTAAAACTGGGTTTCGAGATATCTACCGTGCTTTAATACGCTGAAGGATATGACGTTAATCAATACCTACCAGAAATCCAGTGACAGTAACTAGACTAAATTGTCGTATCCCTAAATAAGAAAAGGCGACACCCTTATTGAAGTAACAGCCATAAACTTTAATTATTCGGTGTCTTTTGTTTGGGATAGTTTTTGTTTATCGGTAGTTCCAGGTGGTTGTTCTAGCCATTTGTTATCAATCAAGATGTTAACTCCATCCTTAGCATACTGAGCGACTTCTAGCGATAAGCGTTCATAATTTAGAAAAAGGTCTGTTCTTTGACTTGCCGCCGCTCCAGTTGCGTAATTTCCTGAACCAGTCGCACTTAACAATGCCATATGAGACATGGCTAATTTGTCTGAGAATGGCGGTGTAGTTGAATTTGTTATAGCAACATCTGATGAAATTGGTGGTTGTATATCATTGTCGAGTAGAGCTGCAGAAAAAATCTGCACATGCTTTTTTGAAATATCGTTACCTCTTAACATCCACTTTTGTATATTTTTTCTCGGTGATGTTTGAGCAAAACTAATAGAAAGATGACTACCTATTAGATTGGTTTGAATGTTCATATAAAGATGAGATATTTCAACTGTATTTAAAGGGCGTTGCTTACTGAAAAGAGAAAAACCACTTAAATAACTTCTGCTATCTACGTAATCAGTCTTTGTTGGGTATGCAATATACGGTGCTCTTACAAACAATCCTTTAGAAAGTGCGACATCTGAACTTCTGTCGAATAAATCGGACGTTTCTTTTAGTCCTTCCATAAAATAACCCCTTACATCTTTTCTTGCACTCATGGAAACGAGTCCACTATAAGCAAGTAACCCAACCTTTGCCATGTGGTTTATGTAAGTCAGCATAAATGAATCAGTATATAGGGGAGGAGCATTTAAATTGACATCTTCGTTAGTAAATCCTGTTGGTAATGGCAAATCTTCTTCTTCGAAAAGATGAGTTAGTTTTTCTATATGAGAAACTGTAAGGTCATATGCAAACTGTATAATAGGCCTTATATCTGAGTCTTTAACATGTACTAGAAAATATCCAAGAATGCACTTAGCCATACTATCGTTCATATAGCCAGTCCAAGTACAAGCGATTTCTGATGATGTTAGGCTAATACGGTTTTCAGTCATATTCTGAACTCCTTCAAAAATATATATTGGTATAATCTTTCCGAATAAACTTGTTTTTATGTAGCCTAAGATGACCTTGATAGTGTGGTCATCCAGTCATAAAATGCAAATAAGACGACCAATCCGCAAGTCATCCGTCCATCGAATATTTACCTACTGTAAACTACCGCTTGGAAATTTATTCGTATCTATTAAGTGCATTTTTGAATTGTACATTGTGATTTTCTAATTTTGCGTAAGATACAACGCAAAAAGCATTAACTCTTTGACGTAATCAGGTGGTTTAACGCCGAATATAACTTCTAAAAAGATTTTAATTCTTCATCTTGACCTGCTATCGGCATAAAAGGTAATTAAATATATTCGTTTAGGTATACATTTACGAACACTCCGATCACATCCGTCAAACTCGCATTCTACTGTTTGCAACATTGTTCGTAAAAGTGTAAAAAATACTTTATGAATATTCGTTTATTAACTATACATTTACGAACACCTTCGATATACTGGAAACAATTACATCAGTGATCGAGAGGAGTATGGAAATATGGATAATCGTAAATTCGGATACATTCGTGTTAGCAGTCGAGATCAGAACGAGGCACGTCAGCTGCAGTCTATGAAAGAAGTCGGCATAAGCGACAGGGACATTTTTATCGATAAGCAGAGTGGGAAAGATTTCAAACGGGAACAGTATCAGTCTTTAAAGCATCATTTAAGAGCTGGTGATGTATTATACATTCATTCGTTAGACCGATTTGGACGTAACAAGGAAGAAATTTTACATGAATGGACAGACATTACTAAGAACAAGAAAGCGGATATCGTTGTTTTGGATATGCCTTTACTAGACACTACCAAGTTCCAGGATAGCCTAGGAACGTTTATTTCCGACCTTGTACTACAGATACTTTCGTGGTTAGCTGAAGACGAAAGAGAACGGATCAGGAAGCGTCAAAGAGAAGGGATTAATGTAGCTCAAAAAGATGGTATACGCTTTGGCCGACCTAAAGCTGAAATAACTGATGAATTCATTATGGTCTATAATGAGTGGAAAGAAGAGAGTATTACTGCAACAGAAGCAATGAAAAGAGCGGACATGAAGCGAACAACATTTTATAAATTAGTTAAGGAATACGAGGAGCAACGGGCGAGCCTATAGATGGTTCGCTTTTTGTTTGTTTATTACGTTCAATACAGGGGCTACCCTATCACAAAATCAAGCACATATAATAATGCTGTATGCCTCGTGTAACGTAGACATGGAAACGAAAAATCTGAATCTAAAACTCTTAATCATGCAAAAGGAACAATAAAAATGTACTGATTAACTATAGAACTTGTCCATATCAAATAGAATGTTTTTTGCATTTACTAAATTTATAAGTATATTTCTATTTGAAAGGAATGAAATAGTGAAAAAAACAATTTTTGATTATATAGTAATTGGTGCCGGAACGGCTGGAGGTGTAATTGCCAAAAAATTAACTGATGACAAAAGGACCTCTGTGCTTGTTCTTGAAGCGGGAACGAATATCCCTAATCCTAGTCCATCTATTGAGGAAGCAAACGCTTTAGCAAATGATAATAAACTCTCCTTTAACGCTCTTTCTCAAATAGAGGAGAATATAGGTCGTCAGCTTAAATTATGGAGTGGAAGAGTAATTGGTGGAAGTTCACAACATAACTTCATGGGTGCAGTACGAGGAAGTCGTAACCTTTATGATGAGTGGGCAAGTCTTGTAGGAAATCAATGGAGTTATGATAATATTCGTTCCTTATTTAAACAAAATGAAACCTACACAGGAAATACGCAAAGCCCAAACGAACGTGGAAAAGATGGTCCAATTTTCGTTAGGCAACAAGTTATTCCGAATGATGGCCTTATCTATAATTTAGCTAAAGCAACGTCTGATGTGCTAGATATTCCAATTGTCGAAGATTATAATACAGGAATAAGAGATTGTACATTTTTCAAATTTCAACTTACCCAACAAAAGGTTGATGGAACATTTGTCCGTTCATCTACTGCAACAGGATATTTAAATGCAAATATTGTCACACAAGGAAATGAGTTTGACCCTGATGAGTTTGGGATTGGTCGGAGAAAGTTAGTCATTTTAGCAAAAACGACCGTAAATAAAATACTATTTAAACAAAAGGAAAGGGATACCATTGCTGTTGGGGTTGAATATGTAAGAGACGGCATTACACAAAATTCATATGCTCGGAAAGGAATCATTGTCTCTGCAGGTAATTTCTCATCCGTTATTTTACAACGTTCAGGAATTGGTAGATCGATCGACTTGACTAAAGCGGGTATATCTACATTGGTAGAGAGTCCGAATGTTGGTCATAATTTTCAAACTCAATATTATGCTGGGATGGGTATAGAAGTAGAAACTGGCCGACTCCTCCAAGTCTTGTCTTCTGACCCAAATGAGCCAATCGCACTAGGTGCTTTTAATAAGGAAAGAGGGCCAGGACGTCGACTTCAATATTTAGGTGTTCCAATTCCCTTGTTTGTACCAATTCAAGATGTATTTATAAATAATTGGCAATTTAACCCATCAAAACCAAGCAATATTATGAGTATTGCGATTACCGACCTAAACCCTAATAGTAAAGGAAAGATAACGGTCGCACATAGTGATCCAGAAGCTTATCCTTCTATTAAGTTTAATCCATTAGAAAATCCTGATGATTTAAATTTTATGGTAGACCAATATATTGAGACTTTTAAAATTATAATGAAGGCTCGTGAATTAGATCCTGAAGGTATTTATAAAGTTGTTTACCCTGCCGAAAGTATATTTCATTTAACTAATGAGGAAGAAAAAAGAAGCCTGCTTGCTGATTATGTCAAGGCATCTTATACGAATCTAGCTCATTTTGGGGGACAATGTAAAATGGGTAGAAGCATTCAAGAAGGAGTAGTAGATGGTTTCCTAAATGTTTTTGGTACTAAAAATCTAAAAGTGGCTGATCTTTCTATTGCTCCTGTTTTACCAGATGGTAATCCTTCCTTGGCTGTTCAGATGATTGGATTAAATGCAGTACGATTTATTCTGGATTTTGAAAATGACCACCACCATGAAAGTAGTAGCGATGAAAGCAGCAGCTAATATTTGAACTACACGGAAAGATCGTTTCTACTTTTTAGAGCGGTCTTTCATTTTGGACAAGGGTGCCACCCCATCACAAACAAAGCCCCCATGCCATATCGCCACTTGCCTCACGTAACGCACACATGGAGACGAAAACTCCGAATCCCGAAAGTTCAGGAACATAAAAGTAACCCCTATAATTGGACAGACTGACTCCATAATTTGTCCCTTTCAATTAGATTACCTTTTGCATTTACTATAAAGATTGAAGACTATTTTTTTCGAAAGGATGTGGTTTTTATAGCGACTCTACGTACGGGACCTTTTCTTATTCCTATCTTTACCCATCATCCACCTAGTCCCTGCAATATCGTGATCGTGACGCTAAGTAACCAGACAAATCGGACTCTCACAGCCACAGTACGAATCGACCAAGTTATTTTTCCACCGGGTCCGGCTGCTCCTCCGTCTCCTATATTGGTGCTGGCTCCACCATCTCCCTTCAGGTTAACTCCGAACACAGCTGCGGGGTTTGCTGTACCGGTATTCACTCCTATTCCGATCACAGACACCACTGCCACAGTAGCAGGCGACCCACGTACTTTGATCGTAACTGTTAGCGGAGATGTTGAAGAATCAGGTGATCTCATTGAAGTCAGCGTCAAAGGCGGTTTCTCATCGGATGGCAGTTCACTGGATGTCTCAGAACCGACAATGTTCTTCCGTCATGAAGACTTTGTTGTAGTACATGACGATCACCATCATCACCACCATGATGAAAGCAGCAGCTAACATTTGAATAAGCAGGTTAGACCGTTTCTAGCGTACAGAGCGGTCTTTTTTTGGGGGACAAGGAGGGCTACCCTATCACGAACAAAGCCCGGATGCCATATCGAACTATGCCTAGTGTAACGTACATATGCAGGTCAAATCTCGAATCCTTGACGAGATGGACAGGAAAGATACCCCTGTTTCCATAAAATCAGTCGGCTGAAATAGCCAAATCGATAAAAAAAATTTTTTCGGAATCAGAAATCTCGGGGGTGGTGTTAAACAAACGAGGTAGTTTAATCATATAAGTAATACTGTTATCACGCTGATAATATCAGATTAAATGCTAAAAAAATAGTACACTGGATTGATAATTTAATGTAGATAGAAAAGTAGAAAGTCGATTACTTAACTAAGGAAATCGGCTTTTTTATATCGTTGTCCTCCTCACAAAAGGCAGATATTATACGAGCATTGTGAAATAATGTACTTAAACTAATGGAGCAGTTTAGTGGAAGAATGATTTTTTTTAAAATTAAAATGCCCGACCGATTGGGAAGGGCATTTAATTTATTTTTCTTTTGCAATTTCTGTTCTATTAGGTGCAAGTGGAGGTTGTTCTAACCATTTATTTTGCACCATAATATTAAACCACTTTTTAGTAAGCATAAGATTTTGTAGAATGGTGCTTTCGTAAGTAGATACAAGGTCTGTTCGCATTGCAGATGCTAAACCTACCCCGTGATACGCTTGTGCAGCTTGGAATAAGAAACCAGTATGATACAACATTAACTTATCGGAAAAAGGAGAGTCTGTTGAAGTTGTAACTTCAGTCTCCCACGACTTAGGAACTGGTAAATTATCCGTTTGCATAATTTTTGAAAAATCTTTTATTTGTTGATTAGCTATTTTTTCAGCATACTCGAAAAATTTTCTTCCTTCTTTTGTTTGTGTGACTTGACTAAATGCAATTGCAAGAGTTTTTGCCATAATACTTTTCTTTAGGTTGAAAGAAATACTTATGATTTCTGTCGCTGCTAACGTTCTACCCTTTCCGAAAAATCCATCTGTGAAATCTTGGCTGGAAACATATTCAGGGTTTTCAGCAGGATAAAATAAAGGGTCTCTCTGAAAACTTCCTTTTTCAAGCAATAAATCAATTGTTTGATGATACATCCTTTTCCCATCGTTATCGCACGAGTCGTAAAAAAACCTTAAGTCCTCTCTGACAGAAACAGCAAATGAAGTGGAGTGTCCTAGCAAACCGTGTAAAGTCATAATGTGTAAATAATTTAAGCAAAAAATATCAGTGAACAATCTCGGTTTACCTTTAAAAAGGTCGGATTCCGTAAATCCAATGGGAATAGGAAATTTCTCGTTCTCCAAAAAAGCAACCATTTGTTGCTTTTGCTTTTCGAAAGTCTTGATAGCATCCTTAAAAATTGCTTTTATTGACTCGTCCTCAATAATAGAAATCATATATCTATTTACAATATCAACAGCTGTTCCATTTACATACTCTCCCCACAAAGTTCCTATTTCGGAAGATGTGAGTTTTAATTTATCCTTTTCCATTCTGCCACCTCTTGGATATTATTTACCAATTTACCAAGAGATATGAATTTCTGATTTATAAAAAGATGACCAGTTTTAAGATTAGATGTAAAGTTTAATTTAGAATAATTAGCCGATTTTTCACTTGCGATTTTTCCAAGAATAATTTTACTTTACTTAAAATAATTTAAAGATTGTGAAGAATTACACTTAAACAAACGGGTGCTTTAGTTTAACAACAACAACAAAGAGAGGAACGCTAACATGGGGGAAGAAAAGCTATCGGAAGCATTTTTATGCCTTCTTTATGGAGGAGAGAAAACAATGGTAAATTAGAAGTGTTAACTTGGCTTAAGCAATTTTTAATTCATGGGAGGTGTGAAAATAAACTTATGCGAGGTAACTTACAAAAGTATCTAAACCATTTACACCCCCATATGTCAATTACTACTTTTATACAATTAAAAAAGCCCGTCAAAATGACGAGCCCGTTTTTATTATCTAGGAATCCTAGAAACAAAAGACATGGTTTTTACCAGCTTCGTTCTAGCAGAATCCGAATACTGTTTCGAAACGTGTTTTCCATAGTAATAGTAAGAATCTCTTGCTTGATAAACCCACGTCTTATAATACTTCGTGGTAGGAGGCTTTAAGAAAGTATTGTAAGTGGCGGAACCTGCTCCGGCTGCCCAAGGATTTTTGCTGATCATAGCAGGGATAACAGCGGCTCCAAATTGGTAAACCCACTCCGCCATTGTATCAATTACAGCAGATGTACCAGTAAAAGAATCGATTAACGTGTATCCCATTTCTGATTCGCCAATGGCAATGTAGCTAGGCCCATCACCAGGATTGGTTACCTCTGTCATCGTACCTTCATTATATGTAGTTTGTGAATCAACTTCCCCAGTAACTACATCGTACTCTGTTACAACAACGGAATTATCAACACCAGGTTCTTCATTCGTCGTTACATCCATAAGTGCGGCATCTTGTTCTGTAACAGGTTCGGTTGTGGTGGTTACCGTTGGCTCTTCCGGCGGTTGTGTAATACTTGGCCCTGTTGTTGCTGCATACGTGCTAAAAGGCACAGCTACCAAGGAAACACACAAAGCGCACGACATGACAAGATTCTTGATTTTCACTTTCCTCATTCCCCCTATTTTGTTTATTTATGTAAAATATTGTTACTTCTGTAGTATATCTCTATTTTCAAAATATTGCTATAATAACAGTAGAGAATATACAAAATAGGAGAAATATAACAGACCTAGGAGGAAAGCCTTATGAATACAACCAAAAAACTATTTACGATATTCGCTATTATTTCAATAGTCGTTCTTATGTTAAATTCGGCAGGACCATTTGAAGGACAATTTAGAGTGATTGGCTTTATCTTATTTACACTGCTTTGCTTAGGGATAGGTATTGAAAGCAGGAAATCTACATGGAAAGTAATTACTATTACTGTGTTTTGGATTGTATTTGGCCTTGTTCAAATGGTTTAATGAGACCTTTATATAGATGGCCCAGATACAACACCCGAAATGGAGGAGGTTGTTCTCCAGGGACCTCATTGAAGCCCAAGCACCCGTCCCGGGGCTCCCTGTTCCAGGGTTTTGTTGATATAAATATGAGATTGTGAAGGATTGTACTTAAACTACTATGAAAATTTACTTCTGTAACATCGGAAAAAAGGCAATACTTAAGAAGAAGCAGCTCATTCATTTTTTAAAAAAGGAAGAGAGCTACAGTTTATTGATCTATTGTTAAAATGAGTTGGATTAGGATGCTTCTGGTTCTTTAATTGATACGATATAACCAAAACTTTCAAGTCTTCTTAAGGAATGTCGAACAATAGATTGCTGTCTTTGTTTATCGAAGTAGTCTTCGCCTAAATCTACATACATTTCTTTACGGGTTAATAGATAATAAGCGATTCTTAACATCGCATGGGCTACTACTATTCCAGCTTTTTTCTTCCCTTTTCGTGATGCTGTAAGCCTATACAGTGCTCCGAGATAGTTTTTTGATGCTTTAACTGAATGAGCTGCTTCTATTAATGAAGATTTTAAATATTTATTTCCTTTTTTGGTTTTAGAAGATTTCCTTTTTCCGGCACTTTCGTTATGACCAGGAACTAGGCCCGCCCACGAACACATATGAGCTGCAGATGGAAATTGTTCTTTAATATTGTTTCCTAATTCAGCCATCATTTGTTCCGCCATTCGTGTAGCGATACCAGGGATGGAATCAAGTCGTTCTACATCTTCTTGATAAGAACTTAATCTTTGGGCTACTTCTTGATCCAACATTTCAATTTGCTCGGTAAGGAAATCAATGTGTTTTAAAATGGTTTTTAACATCAGACGTTGATGAGGATTAATATAACCATTAAGAGCCAGCTCAAGTTCTTCTTTCTTCTTTTTCAGTGTACGTCTAGCTAAGTTTGCTAGTTTCTCAGGATCATCTTCACCATCTGCGATTGAATTAAGCATATCTTTTGCTGAAACCCCCATAATGTCAGAAACAACCGATCCTAGTTTGATGTTAGCACCTTCCAACACCTTTTGGATTCGATTGATTTGTCTTGCCCGTTCTTCAATAATACTCCGACGATAACGCACAAGTTCTCGTAACTCTCGTTGGTTTCGGTTTGGAATATAACTGGGTTTTAGTAGTCCGTGCCGAAGAAGCTGAGCAATCCACTCTGCATCCTTAACGTCGGTCTTGCGACCAGGGAGTGCCTTCATATGCTGGGCATTCACTACTAAAAACTCAATTCCTTTAGCTTCAAGTAGGTTAACGATGGGTTTCCAATATACACTTGTGCTTTCCATAGCCACATGGGTACATTTATGTTCCTTAATCCAATCAATTAATTGTAGTAAAAATACTGTTTTAGTCGAAAAAGTTTTAATCTCCTTTCCTTCAGTTGTCATAATACATGCAGTAATATTGTCCTTATGGACATCCATTCCACATGCTCTTTCAATGATTACATCCATTGAAATTTTCCTTTCCACGGCTACTATTTTTAGAGGCTGGTGCAACAACCAGAATAGGATTAATCTACTATGAGTGCTTCCCGTAAGGGAGCGACAGTCTGTGGTGCACCGTGGTCGTTGGAGTCAGACTAACGGATGGGCTCTAACGCACCATAGTTCATCGACCTTCCTCTCCCAGCCGTAGAATCAGTATTGACGGTTCTAATATATTTTCATTCTCTGTGGTGTAGCGATGATTTTTCCGCTGCATGGATGGCTATCGGGTGCTTTACTTTAACTAACGATGATCGTCAAAGACGGTCATTTTTTGCTAGTTTACTCTTATCAAAAGCTAAGAAAAGCTATGACACGAATCGGGAAACGTGTTTTATCCACCAGTGAGTGATTGACTCATATTTATGCCATGAGGCAGGTAAGACAATAGTACATAGACAAAACGTTAGATTACGTAGTCAAACGTATGATAACCGCAATAGGAACGTATATAGAATGAATCAATAGCGTAATGGGGGTACCGGATCACAAATGAGAAGGGTGTGCAATATTAACATGTGCCTGGTTATAGACGAACATGGACGTGGAATCTCGAACGTTGACGAGTTTCAAACTGCTTAATTCAATCGATTCAATTGAGGGTAGCGTTATAGTAAAGGAAGGAATTTTACTTAAAGATATAGAAAATAAAATAAGTATGTATTTATATTTATGACTGTTCAAGAGGTGAACGAGGGTGGACCTAAGAAATTTGATGCAATTCTATGGTTTAGACACTAGCAAAAAGATAAAAGTAGCACGTCATAAAGATGAAAAAAGGGGATATGATCTACGACACCTCTATCAAATCGGTCAATTCGAGATTTACCAAAGTTACCAGCAAGATCCGGATTTTCATGGCTGTGAGTATCTAATCTCGTTTCTTGGTACAGACAACAACCAAGCGATTTTTATCGGTGTCTACAAAGTTAAATCTATTAAAAAGGCTTCCGAAGTTCCTTTGTCTCATAATTTTATCTACCATGATATCTATAAACCTACCAGGAACTATTATTATGAGCTAGAAGAAATGCCTGGGTTCGAAGATCTAAAGGACCGATTAGTTATTAATTGGAGCGGGGGAGCCATCAATTGGATACAGTGGCTGGATAAACGGGAAAAAGAAGTGGTACAGCTTTTACCGAAGGGATACGTTTTCCACTTTCCCGGTTATTTAAATTTTATCCTGACCCATGACCAGTTGAAAAAAATCATTGAGAATCCGGATGCCCATAAGGACTGGCATAAAATGCTTTCTGCTGTTGCAGGGATTTATTTAATCGTCGACACAACGAGCGGAAAACAATATATCGGCTCGGCCTCGGGTAAAGAAGGTCTCCTTGGTCGATTTAAGACATATGCGAAAAGTGCAGATGGTGGGAACGTAGAATTGAAAAAACTGATTGTCGCCAATCCAATGCATGCAAAGATGCTTCAATTCACATTATTAGAAACGCTTCCTCTCTCACTTACAGCTAAAGAAGTATTGGCACGAGAAGAGCTCTATAAAAAGAAGTTAGGAAGCCGTAAAAACGGACTGAATTTGAATTAAATGTGTTTGGTGCTTAAGTTTAAGAAAGAAAGGTCCTCAAAATGACGATCTTTTTCCTTTGGTCACTATTTAAATAACTAACGTACATTTCAAATTTACAGCTCACGAGGGAATATTGCGAAATACGAGAAGAAGATAACAAATAATATAAACTGGCGAGGTTCACGGAAGACTTGCTTCCTTTAACGTCTAATAAAACTAGCAAGTTGATCGTGCTAAAATCGTTTAGAAAGCTAGTCGTATCAAGGGTTCATGACGTATTGGTCTTAAGAGAAAGTATATGACGTAATAACCTTCGCCTGACGGCTCAGTGATGTAACCAAAGCTTATCAGCTTCAGTAACATCAAATAAATATAAACGTGTATATTATGTGAAGACTGTGCAAAGCAGGATTCAACTGAACGGTAGTGAAGTTTATTGCAACGTTTATTGCTGTAGAGCTAGTCTATTGCGTATTATCTCTTTAGGTTGATGGATGAATGTATATGTAAAGACTGTGCGTCTAAATTCACTGCTTTGACCCAGAGAAAACAGAAGTAACTAATTTAGTACTCACCGAATATGACGTTGCTTCAAACTATATTACGACTCTAGCTTCTTTTTTTTGCTCTGATCAGCGTACAACTAAGGTATCGCCGTTGTCTCAAAAATGACAGTAATGCTTTGAATTGTGTAGATGAAGTTTTTGTTCCAGTAAATACCTTTGAAGATATTTTCGTATCATTCTGACTTCAATTTCACGATCTGTTCCACGACGGAATTACGATTCACCGTTTGCCCCCTTAGTACTAACTCGTACATAGCCATATTTAATCGTATTTTCCCTTTGAATTATGAACAATAGTTATGACACCTTTTAAACCTTGATAAATACGACTCAATAATTTGGTGCCAATACTTTTAAGTTATGAAACTATTTAGGATATCAGAAGGAGTACGGGAAGCCACCCTATCACAAGAGCGACCCACCCTTAATATAGCCGTATGCCTGGTGTAACGCACACACGATCGTAAAAACTTGGAATCCTGAACGTTCAAAACGCATAGTAACGCCAAAAATGTACGGATTAACTCCATAACTTGTCCCTATCAAAAAGAACGCCTTTTGCATTTACTATATTGATTGAAAAATTATAAATTTCGAAAGGATGTGTTTTTTATAGCGACTTTACGTACGGGACCTTTTCTCCTTCCTATCTTTACTCATGGGACACCACCCTCCCCCATAAACATTGTAATCGTAACGCTAAGTAACCAGACGAACAGGACGCTAACGGCTACGGTACGAATCGACCAAGTCATTTATCCTCCGGGTCCGGTTTTGCCTCCGACTCCTATATTGGTGCTGCACCCTCCGCAACCTTTTAGATTACCTCCGAACACAGCTGCGGGGGTTGCTGTTCCTGTGTTCACTCCCATTCCGATCACAGACACCAGTACAACAGCAGCAGGCGATCCACGTGCTTTAATCGTAACGGTTAGCGGAGATGTTGAAGAATCAGGAGATGAAATTCTAGTCAGCGTCACAGGCGGATTCTCATCGGATGGCAGTTCACTGGATGTCTCAGAACCGACAATGTTCTTCCGTCATGAAGACTTTGTTGTAGTACATGACGATCACCATCATCACCACCATGATGAAAGCAGCGATGAAAGCAGTAGTTAACAGTTGAATACGAATGATTGACCGTTTCTAACGTATAGGGCGGTCTTTTTTTGTACGAGCAAGGGGCCACCCTATCACGGGAGAAGGGTACGTGTTATATTGACACACGCCTAACGATAGACAAACATGGATGTAAAATCTCGAAACCTTGACGTTATTACGTAGGTCTGTCACCCCCGTCTTGCCAAAACCAGCCGTTCCACACAGCCAAATCCGTTCTAAAAATTTTGTGGTAAATCGTAAACTCAGGGTCTGTACAACATCGCCTACAATTGATATAATGTATCCCAACAGGTAATCGTGCGAATGAACTTTTTCGGTTTTAGCGGTCGAACGTAAGAAAACGCTGAATGGACGGTATATCTCGTACATAATTTCGTAAATAAATTTTCTAGCACGACTCAAAATCGTGTTCCGTGAGGAGTATCGGTTCGACCCCGATCACCGGTATAAAAAAACGTTGAAATGACGACGATCTACACGAGATGTAGGTCGTCGTTTTTTCGTCTATGCACACGATTCGATGGCCGAAAGTCGTACGCGGTGAATCGTGCGCAGAGGGAACGAATAATTCAGCAATGGAGGAGTTATTTTGACCCGCACTAGACGAACAAATGCACTTTCTACGGAGGATATGGCGAAGCTGCGCGGCAGTTTACGTTCGGATTACCTCGACTTTAATGATGCGCTTGACCTCTTTATCAAAGACGGAGAAATCCGAAATCTGCGTGAGCATACAATTAAATATTATCGGAATGAATTAACGACCTTTCAAAAGATTCTCGTCGAGCAATCCGTGACGACTTATCCTGGCGAAATAACTAAGGACATCATTAACGATAATGTAATCCGTTATTTACGCGTTGAAAAAGGACTGAAAACAACGTCTATTAATACTAGATTGCGTGCGATTCGAGCGTTCTTTAACTTTTTGTATAAGGACCGGTATATTCCGCAGAATCCCGTCGAGAATCTTAGGTTAATCCGCGACCGTAAGCAGATTATTGCTACGTTTACCGTAAAGCAAATTACCGACATACTGAACCGGCCAGACTTAAAGACATTCGTTGGCGTCCGTGATTATACGATCATGCTATTGTTACTCGAGACTGGTGTCCGTGTTAACGAGCTGATAGGCGTCAAAGTAAGCGATATTAACTGGGAAGAGTCGAAGGTACTAATCCGCAATACTAAAGGCTATTTACAGCGTTATGTACCGCTATCAGCTACGATGAAAGACCAACTGCGACGTTACCTTGCTATCCGAGGCAATGTGGTCGATTGCGATGCGTTGTTCCTCACAATAGACGACACACCGCTCACTAAGCGCCAAATACAGTCGCGTATAAGTGTTTACGGAAAAGAGGCGGCCATTGAGGGCGTACGGTGCAGTCCGCATACGTTCCGGCACACATTCGCAAAACTAAGCGTGAAGAATGGCGCAGGAATCTTCGAGCTGCAGCAGATACTCGGACATACTACGTTTGATATGGTGAGGACATACGTTAACTTATTCGCTGAGGACGTAAAGGAGCAGCATCGCAAGTTTTCACCGCTGAATAACTTAAAGCAACGGAAAGATTATTAGCGTCACCTTTGCGGTGGCGTTTTTTATATCAAAAAATGTGCGCTATTACTCGATGCTTGTCCCTTTCAAATAAATTACCTTTCGCATTTACTATATTGATTGAAAAACTATTTGCGAAAGGATGTGTTTTTTATAGCGACTTTACGTACGGGACCTTTTCTTATTCCTATCTTTACTCATCATCCACCAAGTCCCTGCAATATCGTAATCGTGACGCTTAGTAACCAGACGAACAGGACGCTAACCGCCACGGTAAGAATCGACCAAGTTATTTTGCTTCCGAGTCCGATTGCTCCTCCGGCTCCTTGGACCGTGCTATTCCCTTCGTCACCTATGACCTTGCCTCCGAACACGGCTGGGGGGTTTGCTGTACCGGTATTCACTCCATCACCAATCACAGACGCCACGGTCACAGCAGCAGGCGATCCACGTGCTTTGATCGTAACGGTAAGCGGAGATGTTGAAGAATCAGGCGATCTCATTGAAGTCAGCGTAACAGGCGGATTCTCATCTGATGGCAGTTCACTTGACGAATCAGAACCTACGATGTTCTTCCGACATGATGACTTTGTAGTAGTTCATGACGGCCACAATCACCATCACCATCACCACAATGATGAAAGCAGTGACTAGCATATTAGACCGTCTCTTGTTTCTAAAGGGCGGTCTTTTCATGACATATTATTTATTGTACATACGGAACATTTGTTCATATATAATAGTACCGAGGTGATTATTATGGCGATAAGAGACCGAGGTCTGATTAAGTGGAATGCAGCGTCCTTTATGCCGCAAGTATTCGAACAGCAGCGAGCCATGTTTAAGGACCAAGAGCGCCAGCCACGGCCGTTACTAAGCGAATTCGATACGGAGGAGTTTGATCAGCGCATAGCCTACGCAATGGAATATAACCTGGCGGTAAAGCTATCCGTATGGGCTGACGGATTCACATCGGAGATTACTGGCCGAATACATCACGTAGACCCTATTACGATCAGCTCCGCATTGAGGTAAAGCCTGGCGAATTCGAGCGGGTGGCCTTCGAGAATGTTACCGGGGTTACTGTCATAGATTAGGCTGAAATAAAAAAAGCGCCATTTAGACGCTTTGTAAATGTTTACTTAACTATCATTGAGGTTACTTTATGTTATGAAGGGTTGTCTTAGATAGCGATGGACAACCGCGGACTAGTTATAAATAAAGGGCGGTGTCTGTCGTAGATTAAAAAGAAAAGTCCATCCTCACTATTACGGTAAGGACGGACAAAAGACGTAAGCAACCAAACCACAGGGGTGTTTGGTATATTCTTATTCTGGACTAATCTGCGAACGAATATACGCCCTCTATTTTAATTTAGTGCGGTATTACTTTAATGCGATAATGCGTTATATAATAGAAGGAACACGGAATGATTACGATTTATAACGTAAGGTGACGTAATGTGGAAGATAATAACGGTAGGTGCTATTGATTTTGACTATCGTCATTATCCTGCATATTTTGTTTTAAATTTGAATAAACTAAATAAATTAGAAAAGTGCCAGGAATCGAGATCAAAATGAATACAAACCAAAGCGTGTTTATAAAATGAGTGTATATCCACGAAGACATACTAGCACCTCCTAATTCTAGAATGTCCGAAATGTCCATATCTTACAATCAGAATAATCATCTAGCAATATGGCAGGGATACGGTGGCGAATCGTAAGGCATCCGGCTATACAAAAGATTACATATCTGCGTATTTCATTAACAAGAGGCGCCCGCTGGATGGACGCCTCTCAAACTCAGGTACCCCGTTATTATGCCGGATATGTACCGGAAGTATGCACGATTCTATGCACGGACTATCGGCAGCCAGCTACGTAGGCATGCGGGTTGAAGCGATGCATAAACTAAACGTCAACCATATCGATCATTCACCGTCAACAAACCGCTTTACATCAACGTTTAGTCGTTCGTTCGACTGTTACATAATACGATTGTGTTACACTCGATATACATAAACGTGAATATCGGATTCATTACGATTTAATATCCGAGTAAAAAAGTCGGAATTACCCAAGCCACGTCAAAAAAAGCCGGGGGTTTGACGATTCTGAACCGCGCACAATTTTTCGAACTCATATAGTTAACTCAGCGCAATAAAAAAGACCGAAGCTGTTAAACTTCGATCATCAGGTACGCATCGCTGATTTCCTCGTCAGTGATGTCGATATATGCCAGCGTTATCTCAGGCGAACTATGCCCGAAGATGGCCATTATGCGCGTGATATCTACGCCTTTCTTATGGAGCTGGTAACCGAACGTCTTGCGGAGCGAATGGCAGCCAATCGAGCCTATCTTATCGAGTATGCCCGCTTTCTTTGCTGCGCCATTAAGTATGCGGTAAGCTTGCACGCGACTGATCGGCTTATTACCGCCCTGGCGCGATTGAAATACGTAATCAGTGTCCGCGCCATCTAACTTCGCAATCTCCTCTTTAACGGTATCGCTTAAAGTAATCTTCCCCTTCTTCTTCGTCTTCTCTTCGCCGATAATAAAGAAGTCCTTGCCGCGTAAGTCTCCGATCTTCAGCTCGAGCAAATCCGATATCCTTAGTCCGAATGATACGCCCATAATGAACATTAACTTATTGCGGCCAGCTAGCGCCTTTTTCATTACCTCGATGTCTTTAGCTTCGCGAATAGGTTCGACTTTGTTCATTTCGTTTGCCTCCGTTCAGTGTAACTAATTTTTATTTATGTTACACTCAGTATAACGTTAGCAGTTGCCGTTTATGTTATGTCCGATAAGCCCACTAGGATATAAGATATTTGTAAAAATGTTAACAATCTCATAATTGTTATATACAGTTTTATATTACAGTTGGACCAGTGCAGATAAAAAAGTAATGAGAATAACATCTATAGCAGGTATTTGAACGTTTAAATAATTATATAAATATTGATATATAATTAATTGATTGAATTTTTAAATATTTTTTATACAACAAAATTAGATGCATAGTTATACATAAAAGGAAAGATAATTGCACTACAATGCAAATCTCCAACGCCCTAAATTAAGGAAATAAAGATTAAAATAAATATAGCATCTTAAAAATAAAAAACAGTACTAATCACAATTTAAATTAATTTTTTGAACCAATGAATTCGACTTAAGATTTTGGGTTTATATTTCCTTGTGAAATATATTTTAAATAATTAGAAGCTGAATTTTCCTCTATTCCACAAAAGAAAGTTAAAAATACCAATAATTTTTTACTTTTCTTGTATATCCCACAAAGAAAGTGTCAAAAAAACTCTTTCTAATCAAGTTACCAAATAATTTTTGTATTATTTAAACTAATAAAAAATAATGCCTTTAAAACAAGTTAACCTTATTTAAATGTAGATACGAGTTATCTTGGTTGATACGTTCTAAGTAAATATTAGTTGTAGAAATATCCGAATGCCCAGCCCAATCTTTAACCACCGCAAGAGGAACGTCGTTCTCAAGCAGAAGAGTGACAAATGTATGACGGAACCAGTGAGGCGTAACGCCTAAATTTTTTCCCGCAAGTTGTACAGCTTCCTTCACAATTTTATACAGAGCAGGGTAGGTTAACCGTTTTTTATTTACAAGAAGTTCATTTTTATTGTATAAAGCAAAAAAAAGCGGGCTGGTATCCTGCATATTTATTTCAACGGTTTCTCCCATACTTTTTCGATACCTAAATAAAATATCTTTGGTTTCATCTCTTATAGGAATTGATCGAGGTTTCTTTCCTTTACCAATGACATCTACAAATAAAAATCCTTTACGGTTATATCGAAAGCTTCCCCAATTTAAGCTTAAAAGCTCACTTGCACGAAGCCCCGTGGTATAGAGTAGGTAGCCAATCAGCAAATTCCTCTTCTCCAATTGTTCTCGATTTCGTGTCGCCCTTACTATTTTAGGAAAGAAGGAAATAAGAAATTCAGCTTCTCTTTGATTCAATTCTCTGACTTGCACTCGGGTTTGTGCTTCTTCGTGACGAGTTTCTTCTATTATATAGTGTCCTTTTTTAGACACCGGCTTCGAGATCCAGGTGGAAAGGTGGGCTTTATAAAATTGTGTTTCATAACCAAAGTCCAACAATCTTCTGAAAAACTCCAATTTTCGTATGGCTGATTTAGCTGCATAATGTTCTTTGATAAATTGGTTATACGCTTTTACTTCTGGGAATCCAATATCCCGAAAGGAAAGGGAAAGGTCCGTCAGAAAAGTAAGCAGCGTTTTGGCATCCGATCGGTAGGCTTTAATAGTGTGGGACGAAAGTTTTTTATCTTGAGGAAACAATTTCTCTAAAAAAAACATTTCAAGAAAATCCTGTTCGGAACTATTTTCAAGTGTTAGGTTCCGATTTTCATCAAGTAGATGACGAGCTTTTAGATTCTCCCGTAAATGGGTTAAATACTGTTCACCATTCATATTTTGAAGAAGGGTCAAGTAATTCATTAATGACCTCCTATAAATAACTTTTAAATAATTTTATTATGTAAAGTAAAGATAATACCTAATTATCTTTACTTATATTTTAACACAGAATGTTTGTTCTATCTATAAATCTGGCTTCCTTATTTTATTTAAATATATTCAAAAATTGAAGTTGGGGTCCTGTCTGAGATTCGCTCTCAGGCCAAATTACTTTTTATTTTTAATATAATAGCCCATTCATTTTAATACAAAGCATATATAGAATTCCATTCATTTGTAAGTAGAAATGATATAGTAAGATGTTATTTGCATAATGCTTTAATAATGGGTGCATTCCTGGAAAAATGGTAATGCTATTTTCTTCTTCAAGTAACGGGCAGCATGATTGACATCCACCTTATGGAAAGGTTGGACGAAGGAATTTTGGAGCAAAGACTCTTTTAGATATGGGAGGGTTGACCTCCATTAGAAATTTGGGGATCCGCCAGTGCAACTTTAACTAGTTATCCACCTTTTGGATAAGTGAGGTTTGGTAGCTATCAGTAGCTTTTTCACCTTGTACAGAAAATTATCCTTGAATACATCATTATTCCAATCCTCAAATGAAAATAAACAGACTACACGTAATTTGGAGAAAATGAGAGATTTTCCTTTCTATATAAAAGGAAGGACGACGTAAATTATGCATACTCCGTGAACACTAAGGAGACAATTATAACAAGAGCAAGGCTTTAAATATACATCAAACCTCACTGTGAAATGGCTACCGCATAAGAAAAATTTCAAGCCTTGCTCCAAATTACACAATCACCTAGCGCTTTTAAATTCATAAAATATATAGGGTGTATGTATTAGTCACAAATCTAAGCCAGTATAATTCTCATGTTCAAAAGTTATTTCCATACGTCATTTTATTCCCATTGACTGCTCAATTAATTGAGCAGTCTATTTACTTTTCATTAGTAAGGAGATTACATATTTTACATATAAATATGTTTGTCCTTTAATTTATAGAATTTTTCAATTTGTAGTCTTGTTAATATACGTTTTGTTGGTAGGAATCCTAATAACACGATTGTTGCATTTTAATAAAACAACATTTGTTGTATAATGGATTTAATAAAACAATTGTTGTCTTAAAGGAGCAGTATTTATGAAAATGTATAGCGTTGATGAAGCGTTTGACCTATTAAAAATAAATAAAATTACGACCAACAAAGAGAGTGTCCGCAGGTGGCTAAGACAAGGTGCGATAAAAGGAATTGCTCCAGCTTCAAGAAAGGAAGGGTGGAAAATCCCTGAAAACATATTGCAAGAATTTATTCAACAGCGTTTGCCCGAAATATATATAACAAATGTTGTAAAAGAAACAAATGAAATAAACACAAAAAATGTTGTAAATGTTGAAATCAAAGAACAAATTCGAACGGAAATGTGGCAAGAATTGGCTAAAAAGTACATTTGGGAAGGATATATATATGTAAAAAAGTCATTAATTCGAAAATGTATCCAGCACAGACGTTATTCAAAAGCCCTTGAAGAAAAGGTTTGGAAAGCGTGCGAAGCCAATAGTAAAGCATATAGAAAGCCAAGAATCAGCTATTTACTTGAAGCATTTGCATTTGAAGGTAAACGCTTATTGATGGATAAAAATTTTGAGAGTTTAGAAGAACAGATCATTTTCCCCGTAATTGAATACATCCGAAAAAAATAGAAAAAATAATACAACAAAAGTGTTATTAAAGTGTTCGAGTTACTGAAACAGAGAGAATAGAACCTGTTTCTATACAAGGTTGCCCAAATCCAAAATGTAAACGTCAAACTCCTTTTCAAACAGATTTTCAAGTATTTGCGATAGATACTGTTGATTGGATTAACTACAGTGAAAGTCATAAAGATTTCATAGAAAAAATTAAATGGAGTTCTCCAAAACATGCCCCCGAATTTGCTATAAAAATATACGAAAAACAAGGTATTAGAATTGAAACCTAAGGCAAAGTTTCATATTATTGGAATTTGAGATAATGGGAATCTTCCACGAACGGGTGAGGGTAAAGCTTTTTTGTTGTACTGCCGAAGCAGGTTTGGTTAAAGAAGCGAGAGGAGAAAATAAGCTCCCTTTATGTCGTATTTGACACAAAGAGCGACATAAAATATTAGTAAAAAGAGGGTTCTGAATAAGTTTCAGAATCCCTCTAAATAAAATTAACCACCTTGTAATTAAATTAGTATCCTCCACCCATGAAGGATGCTCCAACGATGATTAAAAGGATGAATAGAACAACAATTAAAGCAAAACTTGTGCCCATTCCGCCGCCTTGGTAGCTCATGTAAACTCACCTCCTTATTTAAGAGGTAATACATTTTATTCTAACGGAGATAACTTGAAAGGGACAAGCATGTAATTATTCTTAAAAAGTTGTTCTTTTTTCGTACTTCGAAGAAATTGTGCATTAGTAGGATAGTCTTTGTTAACTAACGGAGTAAGCAACGTAGAGAATGTGAAGAATTGCACTTAAACTCCCATGAAAATAAAAACTGAAAAAGGGCATACAAAAATAGACCCAGAAAAGCCAGTTTTTAAAAAAAGGCTGAGCCTCTTGAAGAACTCATATAGGGTTGGCTGGTAATGGATAGTAAAAAACACCCATCCTTCTTTGAAATAAATTCTATGTGAACTGGCGCAAAAACCAGAAAAAGGATTAATCTCCCATGAGTGCTACCCATAAAGGGTGCGACAGTCGGTGGAACACCGTGGTCGTTGGAGTCAGACTAACGAAAGGGCTCAAAGGCACCATAGTTCAAAGACCTTCTTCGCCAGCATTAAAACAGTATAGACTGCCTGAATGATTTTCATTCTCTGTGGTGCAGCGCCGAACTGGCAGGTTGTACGGGGTTATTGGTTGTTGTGGATAATATTATTTGAAGATGCGAATTCTAACTATAATATTATGGGAGTGAGCATCATGAAGAAAATGATTTGTCCTTTTCACCATTTCTTTAATGTTTGTCACAGGAAACTTAACTTATGCTAAACCTCCAGAGCCAAAGGAAATTAAACCATTTGCAGATGACTGGTATGTCACACCAGAGGATATTATTAGAGATATTATATTTCCATCTATTGATAAAAGAGTGATGAAAGAATATCCAGGGAAAGATGCTGCTACTTTTGGCTGGCAGTCACAGAGGATTGTTGGTATTGTTTATAGCAACGATCATTCCTATGATATTTCCGTGAGGCTTCTAATTCCTAAGAATAGCAATAGCCCATTGGAATATGCAGAGGACTTGGTTAAAGTAAGAGTATCTCCATCCTGCGACAGCCCCAAAATTAGATGTAGTCATGGTTTTAAAGTAGAAGTATTAGAGTACAAACATATATCAAGATAAGAACGCGAAGAGGTGTTGCCTTTAATTGGCTGCACCTTATTTAGATTGACCTTCTTCAACTAAAGGGGCAGTTTAGTGGAAGAATGATTTTTTTTAAAATTAAAATGCCCGACCGATTGGGAAGGGCATTTAATTTATTTTTCTTTTGCAATTTCT
>NZ_JAGGQW010000045.1 GCF_018613065.1 Bacillus sp. ISL-7
AACGATCTACAGGAATGCTAACTGAGTTAACTGACTAGAAACGCTTAAGTCTGTTACACGATAGTGAATATTCTCGTTTTGTGCGGCAGATTCTTTCAAGGTTGATTCATTTCTTCCAATAATAACAACCTTTGCTCCTTGTTCGGCAAATTGAGCCGCAATTTCTTTTCCAATGCCAGAGCCTGCACCTGTGACTAAAACAACTTTATCAAGAAATTCTTTGTTCATCTTCTTTGCTCCCTATTATCTGAATTCAGCAAGCACGAATACTCGCTGAACTACTTTTCTATTTTTACAGTTCATCACCAACAATTGTCATTCTCTGACGAACATAAGAACCATTTTCCAAAATATCAATTAACGCACTGGCAAAATCAGCATAGCTATATGGCTTGTTGGAATATCCTCAATACTAAATTCTACGCCATCAAAATGATATTTACCTGTCGCTTCTCTTTCAACGTCATAATTAAATGCTTGTGTCGCATAAGTCCAAGCAATGTTTGAATATGAGCGCAAGCGTTCCAAACTTTGAACCAAGACTTCTGCTAATGGTTTAAGTTCTTCCATAAAGTTTTCCCAGTCTTTGAAATATTTTGTATGCTCTTTATTTATAAACAATGTACCTGTTCCACCAATTTTGATGTAGCGTGTGTTGCTACTATCAAGCAAATTCGCAATATGAGAAACACCGTCAGTATGCACGTAGAAAGTTTCTGGTACCCAAGCAATTACTCCGTCAATAATGGCATCATAGCCTGCAATATCTTCTTTGGTTAAATCCATGATGTCTTTGATTAATATGTTTTTATAATCTTTTCATCATGTTTTCTGTGTGCTACTGCTAATACCTCATGACCACGTTTTTCAGCCTCTAAAATAATTGTGCGTCCTGATTTCCCATATGCTCGTACTAATATGTTCATAAAACTTCAATTCTCATATTCTATTTGCGCGGAATATAATCCGCTGGTGACAAAGCAATCATCCTCTGTTCCATTTATGCTGTTTATGAATACATGATACGGATGCACCATATAGGCTTCAAACGCCTCTTTATCCTTCAGATCTACAACCATCGTTACTGCGTTTTCGCCACCAACCCAGCCTGTATTTTTTCCTATTGTCAGATCAATGATTTCAGGAATATTATCCTTCATCGCTTTCAACAAATTTATTTCTTTATTCAGTTTTTCTTCTGTTATGCCTTCTTTAATTGGTGCAATAAAAATATGTCTAATCATTTTAATCCTTCCTTTAACTTGAATATTTTTAACTTAGTTCTTAAGTTGACGACATTGTCCGCACGGGAGTAAAAGACAATTATTGATTGATAACGATACAGTTGGATACCTCCTAACACCCTTTCTTAGTTTTCAGGAATAATTTCGTTAATACAATTTAATGCGTTTAGTGTTCTCGGAAAGCCCATATAGGGAATGCAGTGGGTGATGGCGGTAATTAAGATTTCCTTGTCATTGCCAACATTTTTGTTCCCCTGCACATGTGCTTTTACTTGACCTTCTGCACCACCCAACGCACTAACGATACAGAGTGTCAACAACTCCCGTGTTTTCAAATCAAGCCCGCCACGGGTGTAGAAATCTCCAAAGCAAAAAGAAGAAAGATAATCCTGAATATGCTTTTGATTTGCTGGGGCACCTTCCCGCATCTTTGCAATGATATCTCCAAATATCTCTACTTGAGTTGCAAGGCCTTTATCAAAACGCTTGTCTTCTTCAACTTGTTTTTGGCTTTCAAGTGGTAATGTAATATTGTTGGATTTGAAAACCTCATTGACTTCATTTATGGCGTTTAGCGTTTTCGGAAATCCAATGTATGGAGCACATTGGTAAACCGCCTCCTTGATTTCAACCGGAGTCAGCCCAACATTCAGCGCAGCTTGAACATGAGCCTTTAATTGAGGTAATGTTTGATTGGTCGCAAGCACAACCAGAGTGATAAGCTCACGATGTTTGTCATCCAGATTACCTTGATAAAAAACTTCCCCAAAAATAAATCGGCTCAGGATGTCTTGAAAATCAGAGTCGGTAGCGTATGCGGCAGGTACTCCATTCTCAAATAGTTGTTTGTATTTTTCCTTGCTCTTTTCAATACGGTTCATATATAGATCTCCTTTTATGATTTACTTTTCTATTTTGCCTAAAGTATCAAGTTAAAGTTACGAGTATTCGAGAGAAAATTAAATCGTACTGAGGGAGCTTAGTGGAGGTTCCGAAAAGTATCGTTCTTGGAACTGATAAAATAGTAGCTCATTCAGTATTACTACCCCATCATTATTGGGTAGTTTAATTTAATATTCCTTTTTAACCTTGCCTACTCTACTATTATCGTCCAAAAGAGCGACTGAAAGATTGTCCAGATTGCACAATTTGACGTGCATTTTTTAGACGGAGAGATCATATTCCAAAAGAGCCTCAGCAGCTTACTTTTAAAGTTTACGCTCACTTGTGATATGATTCTCGGTACTTCCTTGTAATACAGTTTTATATGTCAAATTTAACGTTACCGAGGAATCTCACGTTTGCTGGATCGTAATGATCAAAGATAAGGTTCTTTTTCGTATCTAAAGTAGCAATCGTCTCCATATCCTCTTGGTTTAATTCAAAGTCAAAGATATTGAAGTTTTCAATGATTCTTTCTTTGTTAACAGACTTTGGGATCACAACAACTTCTCTTTGTGTTAACCAACGTAAAACCACCTGACTGACAGATTTATTATACTTTCCTGCTATTGATACTAAAACTTCATTTTGGAAGATGTTATTTTTCCCTTGAGCAAAAGGACCCCAGGACTCGATCTGAACATTGTTCTCTTTCATCAATTTTTCACTTTCAATTTGCTGGGTGAAAGGATGCGTTTCAATCTGGTTTACGGCAGGAATCACTTCATTATGATCCATTAAATCTATTAGACGGTCCATCTTGAAGTTACTAACTCCGATTGCCCTTATCTTTCCCTCACGATACAATTCTTCCATTGCACGCCAAGAACCGTATACATCACCAAAAGGATGATGAATTAAATACAAATCCAAATAATCCACTTGTAATTTTTCTATTGATTTTGCAAATGCTTTTTTTGTATTCTCATAACCGGCATCCTGAATCCATACTTTCGTAGTAATGAATATTTCCTCTCTTGGCACACCACTCCGTTTGATTGCTCTGCCAACCGATTCTTCATTTAGATATGCAGCAGCCGTATCAATCAGACGATAGCCTGCCATAAGGGCATCATAAACAGCCTGTTCACATTCATTTGCATCTTCAATCCGATAAACACCAAAACCGAGAATTGGCATCTCCACACCATTGTTCAAAATTACTTTTTGCATATAAAATCCTCCTATATTCTTAAGCCTTAGAGTAACGAACCCATAGTTCAAGTTCATTTTTACACAATGTCTATTATCATTTTTTTAAAGTTACTGATCATATCTTAACTAGCAAGTTGTTTTGTTTTAGGATTGAACATGTAGCGACTCAGAACAACAGACGCTAAGCCCAATAGCAAGAATAATAATCCTCCTAATACGATATATTGCGTGCACATTCCTGATATTAATCATCCACCTACTGCTGTACCAATTGTTACCCCTAAGAAATTCTTTGTTCATCTTCTTTGTTTCCTATTATCTGAGTTCAGCAAGCACGAATACTCGCTGAACTACTTTTCAATTTTTACTGTTCATCACCAACAATTGTCATTCTTTGACGAACATAAGAACCAATTTCCAAAATATCAATTAGCGCACTAGCAAAATCAGCATAGCTAATTTAATTTTATTTGTGTTGCTTCTTCTAATTTGGCTAGCAGTTGATTTTGCAAGTCAATATTTTCTACTCTTTCATCATAACGAGAAAGCTTCTTATGGTAGTAATAATTCCCTGAGCTCAAGGCATTTTTATCCTCACCACTAGCTAGCCAAACCTGTGAGGAATAGCCACCTTCAAGAGAATCATTTGCGCCTGCACCACCCATACGAGTTGGCACCCAGCCGGGGTCAACTGCATTGACAAGGACATCTGTCCATAAACGACTGACCGCTTTCATCAGTAATAACAAGGCTAATTTGGAACTTGAATAATCTGTTTCTTGTTCTAATTGATCAATGTTCAATCTAGAGCCGCGATGCATGCCAGAAGAGACATAAATAATCCGTTTAGGTTTCTCAATAAGGCTAGTTAAAAGATAAGGCGCTTCAATATTCACTGTGTAGGTTAATCGAGCATCTGTCGTGTAAACTCCTGCATTATGAATAATGACATCAAATCGACCGAATTGATTGACTTGTTTAGCCACTGAGAGAATTTCTTCTTTCTTTCCCAGGTCTCCAATGACCACCTGAGTAGCACCAGGATTTTCTTTTAAAGCCTCTTTTGCACGAGCTTCATTGCGTGAATGTAAAACTACTTCATTTCCTTGAGCAATTAGCTCTTTAGCTGCCAATGCACCAAGACCTGTTGACGATCCTGAAATGAAAATTTTTGCCATTTTCATTCACCTCCAAATTTATTTTCCTGTTTTTAACAAATCTAGTAAATTATCAGTGAAGCCACCACCTCCCTTTAGGACTCTATTTTCATACAATCCTTTAATCAAGTCGCGTCGGACAGGCGGGTACGTAAAGCGGACCAGATGATGAGTCCAACGAGGGTAATGACCAGGGCAGCGACCATAATCGCGGACCAACCGCCGAATGCCCAAAGTGGACCAGCAATGACCGAACCTATCGCACCTCCAAGAAAGTTACTCACTACGAAAGCCGTGTTCAGACGGCTTCGTGCAGAACCAGGAAGAGCGAGGAGACGGGTCTGTCCCAAAACAAGGTTGGTCTGCGTAGCGATATCTAAGACAATAACAACGATAATCAGTCCAATGATTGAACATTTCAAAACCCAAGCCGCAATCAGTGACAATGCGAGTAACGCTAAGGCGCCTCCTGCAGCAGGAACGGACCAGCCACGGTCGTGCAAGACACCTGCACGCCTTGCAGCAAGAGCACCAGCTAAGCCAGCAAGTCCCAAGAGCCCTATCTGACCTGCCGAGTAAGAGAATGGCTCCGCTGTTAGCAGATAAGTTAATGATGTCCAAAACAGCGAGAACACGGTGAAGTTCGCTGCGGAAATGACCAACGTCGGGGTCACTGCACGATGACGTGCCACGGTGGTGAACACTGATCCTAAAAGACGTGGGTAGGAAATATGTTCGCGTGGTTCGCGTGGCGGAATGATTTTGTACAGTATGACAGCAAGAATAATTGCGACACCTGCTGCAATTTCAAATATCGCCCTCCACCCGAGAAGATCGGCTACTAAGCCGCTAATAGTGCGTGAAAGTAGAATACCGATTAGAGCTCCCGAAGCGACCGTGCTGACTACTCGTCCACGTCGCTCAGGCTCAGCCAGTTCACTGGCTAATGGAGTCAGAAGCTGTGCAGAGACAGTGGTCAATCCTAAGCCGCCGAGCGCTGCTAGTAGGACGGAGAAAGTCGGTGCTATGGCGGAGACCATAAGCATCACTGCTGATAGACTCAGAATCAGTGGAATTAGCCGACGTAAATTAAGAACATCACCTAGTGGCACTAGGAGGAATATCCCAAGCGCGTATCCAAACTGGGTGACGGTTACCAGCATCGCAGCGGTCGATGATGAGACGCCGAGAGACGAGGCGATAATCTGGAACAGCGGTTGAGACAAATAAAGATTTCCGACTGCCAGACCTGCGGCAATCGCGAAGATGATTGTTTTCGCCGGGGTCATCCGGCGGTCGGAGTTGGTGGATATTTTGGACATGATGAAACCTCCTAATAATCTAACGGCTGTGACAGCCTCGTTAATATACTGTCGCAACTGTTTATTTCACTTTTTTTAATACTTCTTTAAGTTGCTTTTCTTATAAATTGCTTTACATGGCATGACTGATCATAAGAATTTATAATTTGAGTATTAAACAATTGTAACTATACAACCTTCGTGTTACACGAAGTCAATAATTTAAAATTCACTTTTTTGTTCTGCATTTGGGGTTTACAATCTTGAGAACTTAAAGTATTATCACTTTAACACCTTCGTGTTACACGAGGTCAATAGTTTTAATCACTTTTATTACCCTCCTTTGTAATTCTGTAGTAATTCTCTATTTAAATTCTTTTGTGAGCTCCCTTAACCTACATGATTTATTATGAGATTAATTCAGAACCTTTAACATTTGTTACTATACACCCTTCGTGTTACACGAAGTCAAGAATACGAAATCCATTTTTTTGAACAGCATATGGGGTTTACAATCGTAAGAAATTAAAGTATTATCACTTTACAATATTCGTGTTACACGAAGCCAATTATATAATATTAAATATGTCATTGAAATAAAAGGAGGGCTAACATGTACACTGTAAAAGAAGTTGCCAAATTACTTGATTTAACTCAACACACTGTTCGCTTTTATACTGATAAGGGATTAGTTCCAAGTTTACAACGTGATAAAAATAATAATCGAATCTTTAATGACGACTCTATACAATGGCTTTCAGGTGCAAAAAAATTAAAAAAATGTGGTATGTCAGTAGAGGATATCAAAAAATATGTAGACCTGTGTTTGGAAGGCGGTACTACTATTCAGGACCGATATGAAATAATAGTAAAGCAAAAAGAATTAGTTCTAGCTCAATTAGAAGAAATAAAATCAATGGCAGAATATATTACTAATAAAGAGAAACACTACCGTGACATTATAAATGGTATAATCCCAGATGACACAAATCCTTCCAATTGGCAAAAAAATAAAATTGTTAATTCGACCTGCCCTTTGTTGTTAAATGATAAAAAGCCGATTACTCATTAATTACTGATACCGCACGTCGATGTTCCTTATTAGGGCATCGACGTGTTAACTTTGTGAAGATGTACACTTAAACTAAACTCCAGTTAGCACAACAAGAAGAAGGGTCGCCGTAGCCATCCCATTCTTAAACTCTAGCCCGTTAGCCAACTCAACTTTTAAGAATTAATCACCATATTTCTTAAGATTCCTCCGATCTTCCATATCTACGGAAAATTCAACATACATTTGGATCCCATCCACCAACGGTGCATCCTCATCAGATAATGGTCCGATATTTAAGCTATACCTTTCATCAATATTGTTCATCGTCAAACCGTGCAACAAAATCCGGGCTTCTTTCTGGTAGCTATACTTAGGAAACTTATAAAACAGTTCATTTCTTTGATTGGTAGGCTCTATATAAAATTCTTCGTTCTCGAATAAGGTGTAGTTAATGTGTGATATCTCAATTCTAAAACCCTCACGATCGACGGCTTGCACAATCTGTTTGTGAAAAGGTTGTGCTTGAATTATCAATGTTGCCGGTATCACATTAACTTCATTTGAAGAAAAATTACTGTACATTCTTTCATCAAAGTCATAGCGGATCTGTTGCCACCCAGAACGAGTCACATTTTGTGATAAATCAGGGGGTCGAACAGAATAAAAACAGAATGCAGGAATGAAGTAGGTGGACTTTCTTCTTAACAATACAAAGTCCCCATCGGGTAAAATTTCTAAATCCTCCCCGTATTTTCCTCGACATTGCTCGATCCTCGGATCAGTCTCCCTTAACCGGGCAAAAACACCCTCATATGGATCACCTTGCTCGCTATTACCTTCCTGCTCGGCAATATTGATATATTGTCCAGGACAAGAAAAACTGACTTCCCCCTCCTTCAGTGCTTTCATCCATTTTGTAAGTCCAAATTTAAAAAGAATCAATGAATTTTCGTCTGGAATCATGCTCTTATTCTCCACCCTATTTGTATGGTCATAAAGTTATATAGCCACATTTTACCATGAATTTAAGATAACTAGACCGATTGTGAAACAAGCTAAAAAATTTTTTTCAACTAACCTGCCACGTTAGTTTAAGTTCACCACTTCACAATCTTAGTAAGTTATTCAATTAAATGGCCCTTTAATGGAAAACCATAATAACGTATTATGCTGGAGCTATCCCAAATCTTAAAATCTATGTATCTAAAAGTTGTAAGTTTTGTACACTACGAAAATATCAGTTTTTTTCTTTTTTTCTTTCTTGTTTTCCATCTAAAAGATAGTCTATAATAAATGTACAGAAAGTTATATATCTTTTAGACGGGAATGATCAAAATTGAGTGAACTTGTTGGATACGCAAGGGTAAGTACCTTAGATCAGGATTATTCCTTACAAGTTGAACAATTAGAAAAGTATGGATGCACTAAGATTTTTCACGAAAAGAAAAGTGGTAAGAACACTGGCAGACCCGAACTGAACAAAGCTATGGAGTATTTAAGAGCAGGAG
>NZ_JAGGQW010000046.1 GCF_018613065.1 Bacillus sp. ISL-7
TACGTTGGCTTAGTTTCTTAATAGAAACTAATATTTTTGTTTGTTTGCACGATTTTGTTTGTTTAGTTTTCAAAGATCAATTTCTCATTCGCTCATAAGCGACTTTATTAATTTATCACATCCAACATCTTAATGTCAACAACTTTTTTAAAATCTTTTTTTCGTTAGTTGACTCTCTCGATGAGGACGAGATTTAATATAACATGATAAATTAATGTTTGCAATATAATTTTAAAAGTTTTTTTAAAAAGCTCATTCTTATTACTAAAGTAAGGACCATATAAAAAACAGGGAAATGTAAACCTAATTGATATAGCCTTTTTTGATCCTTCTTATCATATAATAAATAGACGGTTATTGATTAATAGTAAGTAATTTCCATAGTTCATAAAAATATAAGTTCCCACTTGTACTTCCATTAGATACTCGTTTATGTGTAGAATCAACATAGGAAAACCTATAATTTTTTCCAATGCTCTATATTTTCTACCACAACAAACAAAACTTCAGTCAACAGACTGTGTAATTGGACGTGAACCTGAGATGAGTAGTATCGATATCCATATATTAATTAAGTTAGGTGTTTCTGCTGTTTTTGGCCTTATTATCGGCCTAGAACGAGAATTAAAAAGGAAACCAGTTGGACTTAAGACAAGTCTGGTTATCTCGGTTGTGAGTTGTTTGCTGACAATTGTATCGATTGAATCGGCGTATATGTTTCCCAATTCGGATAATGTTAAAATTACAATGGACCCTCTTCGCTTAGCAGCACAGATTGTTTCAGGAATTGGTTTCTTAGGTGCGGGTGTTATCCTAAGACGGGGCAATGATAGTATTTCAGGATTAACAACTGCTGCGATGATATGGGGAGCCGCAGGAATTGGCATAGCTGTCGGAGCTGGTTTTTTCATAGAGGCATTTGTTGGTGTTGCACTACTTATGATTAGTGTGGAATTTGTTCCATTTTTAATGAAGATCATTGGTCCTAAACAATTACGGGAAAAAGAAGTCATGTTGCACTTGTTTATTAGAGATCAAAATCAAATTGATAAAGCGATTTCTTTCTTATTAGAAAAAAATTATATTGTTCGTAGACTTAAGATTAAAGATTTAGACAACGGGGACCATCTTGTTCAAATCTTAGTTGCAGTGGATTACCGTGAAAAGACAACCGATGTGTATTCTTCTGTATCGAATTTAGAAGGTGTTCAGAAAGTTGAAATCGAAAGTATTGGCTAGAAAAAAATTTTATGTTAAATCAAAATTTTCTCTTGCAAGATAATAGCAATACAGATATAATTTTTCTTGTACCAATAAACTGGGGGATTAGCTCAGCTGGGAGAGCGCTTGCATGGCATGCAAGAGGTCAGGGGTTCGAGCCCCCTATTCTCCATATATTCGAAAACCTTTGCGCTGCAAGGTTTTTTTTTATTTCTCTGATTTACAAAATAACATCCAACCCTCGCAATTATTTCTCCTAAAATTTTTAATGGGTATTTTTACCTTTTTTAAAATTTCCTATTGCAAATTCCCTTCTCAATATAATAAAATCGAAAATGTAATTTAAAAATTTAGAAAAATCTGTATTTAAAGGAGCGAATTTTAAAAAAATTAATTTCTTCCAGTATAATTACCGCCACGATCTATTTTTCCTCAAAAAATGACCAATCAGCATTGTCTTTTATTTGACCTCAGATTTGAACAAAGGGCTTTTAAATGAGAGGGGGAACTAACATTGGAGGCAAAAAAAACAAAGGTTAATTCTGAAAGCGATTACACCGCAATTGTTCAATCATCATCATTTCAAAAATTACTCTCCGAAAAGAAAAAATTCATCGTGCCAATCACCATATTCTTTTTTTGTTTTTATTTTGCATTGCCTGTATTAACTTCCTATTCGACAGTGTTAAATGATAAGTTTATCGGAAGTATAACATGGGCATGGGTCTTTGCTTTCTTACAATTCGTCATGACATGGGTTTTATGTATGCTTTACTCGAAAAAAGCAGCAAGATTTGATGAATTAGCTAATAAAGTCATCCAAGAAGGGGGGACTAACTAATGAATACAGCTGCATTTACTATGTTTCTATGTATCGTTTTTGTTACGTTAGTGATTACATACTACGCTTCAAAACGGACGAAAAATGCAAGTGAGTTCTACACGGCTGGCGGAGGTCTTACTGGCTGGCAAAATGGACTTGCCATCGCTGGGGATTATATGTCCGCTGCATCCTTCCTTGGAATTGCAGGGGCAGTCGCCTTAACGGGATTTGATGGCTTCTTTTATAGCATTGGTTTCCTAGTTGCCTATCTTGTTGTACTTTATTTGGTAGCTGAACCTCTAAGAAACCTCGGAAAATATACCTTTGCAGATATGATTGCTGCAAGATTTGATGCAAAAAAAGTGCGTGGTTTTGCCGCCATGAACACGGTAACCATTTCGATTTTTTACATGATTGCTCAGCTAGTTGGTGCAGGTGCACTTATCAAATTATTATTAGGCTTAGAATATACCACATCCGTTTTAATTGTTGGCGTACTAATGACTGTATATGTTATTTTTGGAGGAATGCATGCAACAAGCTGGGTCCAAATCATTAAAGCCGTTCTATTAATGGGTGGTACCTTAGTCATTTCTATTATTGTCTTTGCCAAATTTAACTGGAGTATTACCGATATGTTTGCGCAAATGAAAACTGCAACACCATTAAAGGAAACTTTCCTAAATCCTGGCGTAAAATACAAAATTGGTCTTGATACCATTTCCTTAAACATGGGATTAGTACTAGGAACAGCAGGTCTGCCCCATATTCTTGTTCGGTTCTTTACGGTAAAGGATGCAAAAACAGCTCGTTCCTCAGTTGTATATGCCACATGGATCATTGGGATTTTTTACGTTATGACCATTTTTCTTGGCTTCGGTGCGGCAGCTTTTGTAGGTAACAGTACAATTGTTGCAGCTAATCCGGCAGGAAATATGGCTGCTCCGCTTTTAGCCCAAGCTCTTGGTGGAAATATGTTATTTGCTTTTATTTCAGCAGTCGCTTTTGCAACTATTCTAGCTGTTGTTGCTGGCCTAGTTCTAACAGCTGCCTCAGCATTTGCCCATGATTTCTATAACGTTATCCTTAAAAAGGGAAAAGCAACAGAAAAGCAGCAAGTGGGTATGGCACGCTGGGCAGCAGTTGGAGTTTCTGTCATATCTATTATACTTGCGTTAGGTGCACAAACTCTTAATGTTGCCTTCCTAGTTTCACTTGCCTTTGCCGTCGCAGCCAGTGCAAATTTACCTGTTATTCTGTATACAATTTACTGGAAACGCTTTAATACAACCGGTGCCGTTTGGGCTATGGTGGTTGGGCTTATTTCAGCAATCGGCTTGGTGCTAGTCAGCCCGAATGTATTCAGCCCTGAAGTTGGAAAAGCTATTTTTGTAGGCGAGCCTTGGTTCCCGTATACAACTCCAGGAATTGTTTCTATTCCACTCGGATTTATTGCGGGCTATCTTGGAACTATTTTCTCAAGCCAAAAAGCCGATGTAAAAAGATATGAGGAAGTACTGGTTAAATCAAATACTGGTATTAGAATTGGTAGTTAAATAAGCGAATGGGACTGAATCATTTTCAGTCCCATTTGTTTTAAAAATGTATATTATCTTGGTCCTTTTCTACCTGAACCTGTTTTCGTACTGTTTCTTCCTGACGTAACTGTTTGGGACCTTCTTTCAGAGCTGCCTCTTCCTCCAGACCTATTTTCCCTTCTACCTGTATCGTTTCGATTTCGTGATGTGCTTGTTCTTGCTTTACTCATTCCACGTTTATCTTTATGAACTGTATTACGTTCTTTTTTAACGTCTTCTGTTTCTGATTTCTCTTTGCTATTTCCCATATTTTGTTTTGGTATGATGATGTTTAACTCTTGTTCAATCGTTTCGAGCATAGGCTTGTCCGCCGAAGAATAAAAGGTAATTGCAAGACCTGTCATTCCAGCTCTGCCTGTTCGGCCAATTCGATGAACATAACTGTCAGCATCTTCTGGGATATCATAATTAAACACATGCGTGACGCCTTCAACATCAAGTCCTCTCGCCGCCACATCTGTAGCAATTAACAATTGCACTTCGGCATCCCTAAAACGCTTCATAACTCGTTCTCTCTTCGCTTGAGACAAATCACCATGCAATTCATCGCAAGAAAAGCCGTTTGCTTTCAAGACATCAAAAAGTTTACTTACTCTTCGTTTCGTCCGACAAAAAACTACCGCTAAATAGGGACGATACGTTTCCACTAATTGAATAAGCGTGGCTTGTTTAGCACGATCCGTTGTATGAATCGCAATCTGCTTAACATTTTCAGCCGGACCTTGTGTTTTTTCTACTTGAATATATTCAGGATCACGCATATGCTTTTTTGCTAGTTTGCGAATTTCAGGAGGCATCGTTGCTGAAAACAGCATCGTTTGCCTGCTTGCTGGAGTTTCTCTAATAATATCCTCCACTTCATTAAGAAAGCCTATATGGAGCATTTGGTCTGCTTCGTCTAAAACAAGGAAGGATATTTCCGATAAACGGATGGTTTCTCTTCTAATATGATCTAAAAGTCGGCCAGGAGTCCCAACAACAATTTGCATTTCCCTCTTTAATTTTTTTAACTGTTTATCGACATCCTGCCCGCCATAGACAGCCAGGACATCTACACCGTTAATGTCTGCCATCAATTTTTCAAATTCATCTGTAATTTGCAGTGCTAATTCTCTGGTTGGAGTCACGATAAGCGCTTGAACCTGTTCTGCATCATGATTAATTTTTTCAAGTATCGGTAGAATAAATGCAAACGTCTTCCCTGTTCCCGTTTGCGCCTGTGCAATTATATCGTTACCATTTATCACAAATGGAATCGCTTGTTCTTGAATCGGTGTCGGTTTTGCTATACCGTGGCCGCGTAATTTATTCACTAATGTTTCTGAAATACCCAATTTTAAAAAATCTGACAAAAAAACCCCTACTTTCATTTTTAACCTATCCATTTATTTTGATTGTTTATCATTCCTATTGCAAATATACTTTTCCTGTCGATATTCAAAAAAATATATAAATGTTCAGACATTAGTTGCCTTTTTCTTTTAAAACAACTATAATTTTTGTATCACAATATAATACCAACTTATTCCATCGGAATAGTAAACTTTGGAGGTGGAGAATAAAAATATGAACCAAAACAGTTTTCTCATCATGCATGGCCTAGGAGGGAGCGGACCTGATCATTGGCAAACATGGCTGGCTCAAGAATTAACACAAAGGAATCATCATGTTTGTTACCCAACTTTCTCTAACTTTGATTCACCTAATAAGAATGTCTGGTTGGAGGAACTGTCCGCTACGATGAAGACGATTCCTGAGGAAAATAACTTAACGATTATCACACACAGTCTAGGATGCTTGCTATGGCTTCATTATGCCTCTACTCTAAACAAACAAATTGCCAAACAAGTTATACTCGTTGCACCGCCATCTCCATCACATATTCTCACTGAAGCGAAATCCTTCTTTCCGGTACCGCTGGATGGAAACCATTTAATGCGAACATCTGCGGAAACCTTATTTGTCCATTCTTCTAATGATCCCTATTGCAGTTTGGACGATTCAAAAAACTATTTAAATCTCGGGCTGCCTTCCGTTACCATACCAAATGCTGGTCATATTAATACGCAGTCCGGACACGGGGAATGGCCATGGATCTTAGATTTATGTCTTTCTCGTAAAGAAATTGTTCAATATTGATAAAAAGAAGGAGTGAGACATCACTCCTTCTTTTTATTGACGTTTCTTCCATTCTAAGCCATTATATAAATTAATTTTATCTGTTTTATCAATCACAATTAATCGATTATATAAATATTTCAAGGAGGAAATACATTTGGATTTGCATCAGTTGTATGTTTTTACAAAAGTGGTTGAACACAAAAGCTTTTCAAAAGCAGCAGATGATATTTTTTTAAGTCAATCAACCGTTAGCTCTCATATCCAAGCATTAGAAAAGATGTTAAATATGAATCTTTTTGATCGTGTCGGAAGAGAAAGCATTCTTACTCCTCAAGGGGAACGCTTATATCAGTGGGCACTCAAGCTTTTGCTTATTAAGGACCAAGCATTGCTTGACCTAAAAGAGGGGATGACAGACCTCCGTGGAATGATAAGGATCGCAGCGAGCTCTGTTCCTGGGCAATTTATGGTTCCGCGAATGGTCAAGCAATTTAGAGTACAGTATCCTGAAGCGACGTTTCATATCAATCAATCTTCCTCAAAAATTGTGGCCGAAAAGGTTTTAAATGGATCTGTTGATGTTGGAATACTGGGTGATAAATACGAAAACGACAAACTTCACTATATTCCTTTATTAAAAGAAAAGCTAGTCTTAATTACATCGAACCAAAACGAGATTGTGGGACCTGTCAATATCGAGGAGGTTTTAGATTATCCATTTGTGATGCGTAATTCTAGCTCAGGAACGAATGCTCTTTTGGAACGTTTCCTTAAGAAAAGTAAGATTCATAAGGACAAATTAAATATCATTGCTTATATAGAAAGCGGCCAGAGTTTAATGCAATTTGTCCTACAGGATATTGGCATTTCGATTATATCTGAAATTGCTGCAAGCGAATATTCCTCTAAAAATATGCTTAAGATGCATGATATAAATGGCTTTGATGACGAAAGATATTTTTATCTTGTTTACAACATTAATAAAACGCAATCACTCCTATCAAAATTATTTATTGAAGGTGCCTTGGATTTGGTTGGCGGTAACCACACAAAGGGGGCTGAGTAAATACTCAGCCTACTTTATTTTTTCAAGGAACAGGGTATTACGGTTTCAGGATAACTTTAATACAATCTTCCATTTTTGTATCAAATACTTCATACCCATGTTTTGCTTGGTCCAAGGGCAGTACATGGGTAATAATGTCCCCAGGGTCAAGCTTTCCTCTATTTATCATATCGTATAGGAACGGCATATAAGGAATAACTGGGGCCTGTCCAGTCTTAATATTCACATTTCGTTGGAAAATATCTCCTAGAGGAAAAGCATTATATCGACCCCCATATACACCTGTTATTTGAATGGTTCCGCATTTTCGGACTGCTTGACTAGCAATGACAATCGCTCCCATCGCCCCACCATGAAGTTTCATGCCCGAAGCAAGAAATTCAAGCGGTGTCCATTTTCCATCCATTCCGACTGCATCAATCACGATGTCGGCCCCGCCTTGGGTAATCTCCTTTAAGTATTCTCCAGTGTTAGCATGTTGTTCAAAATTAACAATTTCCACCTTATTTGTTCGTTTGGCATGCTGCAAACGGTAATCAATATAATCAACTGCAATCACTCGTTTTGCACCATTTAACCATGCAAATTTTTGGGCTAACAATCCCACCGGACCGCAGCCAAGAATAATAACCGTATCACCATCTTTTACACCAGCATGATCAACACTCCAGTATGCAGTTGGAGCTGCATCAGCAAGTAACACTAGTTTTTCATCTTCCACCTCACAATTTTCTGGAATCTTAAATGGGGTGAAATTCCCATATGGGACGCGCATGTATTCAGCCTGTCCCCCTGCATAACCACCGGTTAATTCAGAATAACCGAAGAAACCTCCAATTTCTCCATGAGGATTGGAATTATCACATTGACTTGTTAGGTCATTAGTACAATACCAACAATGACCGCAACTAACATTGAATGGAATTATCACTCGGTCACCTTTTTTAAGTTTAGTAATTTCTGGGCCAACCTCTTCGACTACTCCCATCGGCTCGTGACCAATAACATAGTCTGTTGGCAAGCTTGGAATCATCGCATGAATTAAATGTAAATCGGAACCGCATATCGCTGAAGAGGTAATTTTCACAATGATATCATCAGCATTTTTTATTTCTGGATCTTTGACCTCTTTTACTTGAACATTTTTTATGCCTTGGTATGTAACTGCCTTCATTCAGTTTTCTCCCTCCTATTATTTGTTTGGTGTCGCGAACATGCCAAGGCGATCCGTATCGTTAGGGAAAAGGTTTAATTGGGCAATTTGCACGGCTGTTTCAGCAGACTTCAAATCAATAGGGAATTGTTCCTTTAGATTATGAGGATGAAGCCAGCCCTTTTTAACCATTAAGTCAGAAATTTCCGTGTGCAAATCAATCGCTGCTTCCATTTGTTTATGTAAGGCCCTTCTAAGTTCAGGATTGGCGGTTTCGGTTATCGCAAAACCATAATTACGTATTCCTGTTTTCACCGCAAGTAAAAAATCCATGGCAAAAGCTGAATCAGCCAAATTCGGCATTCCTTCTGCATTCCTTGGATCTAAATAGTCCTCCAATTTTTCCACCTCACTTATTGTAGTAATTGGCTTTGTTTATAGAAACCGATAAGTTCATTAATATCTTTAATCGTTTGCTGCACATCTTTTTCCATTAGTGCTTTTAGTTCATTATCGAAACAGATTCCTTGCATTAATTTTGATTTAAGCAAGCAAACCGTTTTAAAGTTTAGAATTTCATGGGTTTCCATCGTCTCATGTAAGCCCAAGCTGCCTACTTCCATATAAGCACCTCCAGTTTATAACATATGTATTTTCCCCTTATGCCGTTTCCTTTTATGCAGATAATAAGGTGAATAAACTGGGATTACCTAAGAAAATATAATGAGGATAAAGTATGTTCGTGTTGGAGGGAACAACAATGACAAAGTATTTAGGCCTTCATGAAACATTAGACCTTCATGAATTGTTATCATTTAAAAATCTTTGCCTAACTAAAGCGACAACGATGAGTGTTTTGGTCCAAGACGAAGAACTGAAGGCAATACTTTCAGGGGATGTCACTACAGGAACCCAGCATATACAACAGCTACAGCAGTTTTTGACAGATCGGAGGGAAAAGCAGTGAATCATTTCATTCAAAATATGATGGGAATGGGCGGAATGACTGACCAAGTCATTGCAACTGACTTTCTCATTTCCGCAAAGGCCAGTGTGAGAAATTATGCTGTTGCGATTACGGAGACCGCTACACCAGAATTGAAAGCAGCCTTACGAGCACAATTAAATGACGCCATTGCTACACATGAAAAAATAACCAACTTTATGGTAGCAAAGGGTTTTTATCATCCACATGATTTAAGTGAGCAGCTGCAGGTGGACCTAACGGTGTCAGATACGGCATTAAATCTTGCACAAAAGAAGGAAAATGCCTCGAATTAGATTATTAGAAAAAGGGAGAACAGTTTGTTCTCCCTTTAAATGACCGTGCTCATTTCCTTTAATTTCTTTTTATCTATTTTTCCCACATGGGTTTTTGGCAGTTCTTCTAAGAAAATGAATCGCTTTGGAATTTTGTATCGGCCTAGTTTAGCCGCGCAATAAGGTCTCAATTCTTCCTCTCCTACAGTTGAGGAGTCTTTTAACACAATAAAAGCAGCTACAATTTCTCCCCATTTTTTATCCGGCAATCCGAGGACTGCGACCTCATCTATGTCTGGGTGTTCCGCGAGCCATTGCTCTATTTCAAGCGGATATACATTCTCCCCGCCGGTGATAATCATATCTTTCTTTCGGCCGACAATATAATAGAAGCCTTCTTCATCCCTTTTGGCTAAATCCCCTGTATGAATCCAGCCCTCCATCAACGTTTCCGATGTTGCTTGTTCATTATTCCAATAAAACGAAAAGGCATGCTTCCCTTTAATTAATAACTCACCAACCTCATTGTTTTCTGCTTCTCGTCCATCTGGTTTTACTAATTTAATCGAATTAAACAGCATCGGTTTACCGACAGACCCACGTTTTATTTGGGCATCTTCCGGGCTAATATAAAAATTATTCGGCCCTGCTTCCGTTAACCCATAACCCTCTTTAAAGGCTAACCCCTTTTTTTGAAAAGAATCATATATTTGTAAAGGACAGGGCGCGGCACCTGATAAAAAGATTTTCATTGTCGGAAAATCACTGCCTTGAAATTCATCGGTTTGAATGAGCAAATGATACATGGTAGGAACCAAGAGAATAATTGTACAGCGATAACGATTGATGGATTCCACAGCCTTTTGCCCGGTAAATTGATCGCCTATAACGACAGTCCCACCAATCATAAGGACAGGGATACTAAGCGCATTTATTCCACCCGTATGAAACATCGGTAAATAATTTACCGTAACATCCTCAGCTGTTAAGCTCCAACTTATTATTGTGTTCATTGCATTCCATAAGATTGACTGATGACTTAACACTACACCCTTAGGTTTACCGGTTGTTCCCCCTGTATAAATCATCGCCAACGGGTCGGTTTCAATGATTTCTTCTGTAAAACTATCTCTAATTGGATACGAAGAAATTTCAAGATAATTTTCCGCGCTAATTAAAAAGGAATTCGGGTAAACGTTGGTTAATTGTTCGTAGATCGTCTCAAATTGCTGATGGATTCCAATTAACACGGGTATACAATCCTGCAATATTTCGCTGATCTCATGCTGCGATAAACGCCAATTCAGAGGAACCAAGATAGCTCCTATTTTTCCACAGGCAAATAATAAATCAAAATAGCTAATATCATTAGGTGATAAAAGGGCAACCCGATCGCCTTTTCTAACACCTAGGGACAGGAGCCAGCTTGCTACAGACTTTGCCCGTGTATTTACTTCTTTAAACGTCCAAGCTTGGTTTGTTTTTTCATCTATAATTGCATCCTTTTCCGGAGATAATCTTGCTCTACTATCAAGCCAATCCAGTTCCCACCTCACCGAATAATCGCTCCTTCACTACTAGATGCAACTATCTTACTTATTTCCGGTTACAAGGGAGTTACATAATCAGACTCTAATATCGGATATGAATGGTTATCGACACATTTTTCTTAAACATCACTATCTATAAATTGTGTAATTGCGTTTACTAACTGTGGAAGATCATCCACCAATGGGGAGTGACCACAATTCTTTAACTCAATAAACCTAGCTTTTTCCCCTAGGTCCTCAAGTAATTCCTTCGTCATGTCTCCAGTTACCACAAAATCACGGTCTCCGCTTAGTACCAGTACTGGTACCGTAATATCATCTACTTTCCCATTTCCTTCAACAAGTCCATTATGATGGTGGCTAATATTAAACGTGTTATTGGAATGATGCACCTCAGCTAAGTTCCGCTGGGTTCTCATATCCTGAACATACTCATCATAAAGGTCAGGTGCAGGCTGATTGTGAGTATAGATAACAGCGTTCCAAATGAGCTTCAATAATTCAGTGTTATTCGTGTCATAGGCAGTCTGGACAGGAATAGTTTTAGTAACATCCCTTTTAATCTCTTCATGTAACGCAAATCTCCTCGGCTCATCATTTTCATTTAATTTCCCGTCAAATGGATAGCCACGGGTGGATTCAGATGCTAACAAAATAAGTTTGTTTGCGTACCCAGGGTAATCTGCGACAAACTGCATGGCAACCGCACCGCCGGTTGACCATCCAACAACCGCAAAATCCTTTAAGCCTATTTCATCAACAAACAGCTTTACATCATCTGAAAAATCTTTTATAGACATCACTAGATTGGTATAGGTTGAACCGCCAAATCCTCGTAAGTCAACCGCATATAGTTTATATTTGGCATCCAAATTCTCAAGCACCAAATCCCAGTGCTTCGATGAAGTCATATTTCCGTGGATTAACAAAACTTTTATTTCTCCTCCAGCCCTTTCCCGATAAGTAAGTGTTTCGCCATTTGTAAGTTTAGCTTCCTTTAATGTCACATTAATCATCCTGATCAACCTACCCCCATTTAATAGTAGTAGCTCCCCACGCATAGCCAATTCCAGCACTAACTAAAACGACAACATCGCCTTCTTTAACTTTTCCATCTGATAAGGCCAACTCCAAGGACAATATCTGATCAATTTGCCCGATATGACCATAATCTTCTAGATAAATAGACTGCTTCTCGGACAAACCCAGTTCATTTAAAACATATTCATGTGCGGACTTTTTCATGTGAAGGATACCAAGATAAGAAATATCCTTCTCGCTAAACTCACTTTTCCTTAAAGATTCACGAATGACCTTTAGAAAATTATTCATTGATTTCTGTTCGAGGCGCTCCTTCATACCTTCTGGATCGAGAACATCGAGCTTATTAAGCCGCTGAGCTATAGCCTCTTTTGTAATGGGGTTCTTAGTCCCTCCGGAAACAACGACGACGTCATCTGAAAAAGAACCATCAGTAATTATATCCGTTTCCATTAATAGGTTTTCGTTATGGCCACTTTTTAAAAGTATGGCTCCACCACCAGCACCGAGATTAAACATGAAACGGGTCCTTGGATTGTCGTAATCAATGAAATCCACATTCCGATACCCACCTGCGAGAAGAACCGTTTGAATACCTGGATCAGCAATCATCATAGATTTTGCTACTTTTAATGCCATGACAGTTGTCCCGCATCTTAAGGCAACATCAAATGCCCATGCATTCAAAGCTCCAACTGCTTCTTGAAGTTTAATACCAGCGGTCCACAGAGGGTACTCCTTATGTTCCTCACCAATATAAATGACAAGGTCAATCTCCATTGGATCGATTGCTGCTTTAGCAATAGCTTGTTTTGCAGCGACGATCCCCATTTCACACGTATGGTCTTCCGGTCCAGGGATATACTTTTTCTTTATGCCCATTTTTTCTTCAACAACTGAAACAGGGATATCGGCCATTTCTGCAATCTCTTTTCCAGTCAAAAATTGTTCAGGCAAATAAATGCCCGTGCTTAGGATCCCGATTTGCAAAGCTAATCACCTACCTCTCTATGCTTTTTCCGCCATAGCCTTCATAAAAATCAGCGCTTCTTCAATTGATTCAAATAATGTTTCTTTGTCTTCTTGAACATGGGTAACTTTTATTCTCCATTGTTTCTCGCCTGTTTCCTTTTCAAAAGCGGCCAACTGAAACCGAACAACAAAAGAAGCAATTTGATTTAGCTCCATTCCTTCCTCCCTCTATCCCGCCAATTTCCCCTCTTTTTTTGCGGATGGTTGTTTTTTTCTTTTCCATGAAAGCGTACTCAACGTACCAACAATTCCACGAGGGAAAAACATAACCACCAAGATATAAATTATCCCGAAGAAGATTATCCAACGCTCAAAAATCCAATGCTCTTTCGCTAATTCTGTCAGCCAATCATGAGCAAATTCAATTAATCCTGCCCCGATAATTGCCCCAATTAATGTTCCAACCCCGCCAATGATCGTCATTAATAAGGCGTCTAAGGTGAGATCCATTGAGAACACACTCGTATTCACAAATCGGAGCGAAATCGCATATAAAATCCCTGCAACACCCGCCAGTACTCCAGATACAACACTTGCGGCAATTTTATAATGAAGAACATGATACCCTAATGATTCCGTTCTCTGCTCATTTTCCCTAATTGCCTGCAACACGCGTCCCAACGGTGAATTGGTAAATCGCTTCAGGATGAGAAAAACGGCAACCATAACAATAAGACTGAGGAGATAAAAATTAGTTCGGTCAATAAACAATTCTGGGACCCGAAAAGTGAACCCATCATTTCCATAGGTCAAGGTCCGCCACTTTTCCGCTAGAACGAGGAAAAGGCCAGATAAAGATAGGGTTAGCATAGCGTAAAAATGGCTTTTCAAACGTAGTGTAAGCAACCCAACAATGAAGCTGACCACAGCTGTAAGCACAATTGTTGTTAAGACTGCCAGTAAGAAGAAAATAAGCGTTGGTTCAAATCGTTTCATAAAAATGCCCATAGAATAAGCCCCAATTCCAAAAAACATGGCATGCCCAAAGGAAACGATTCCCGTAAAGCCCAATAAGAGGTCATAGCTCATCGCAAAAATTGAAAACACAAACACTTGTGTTAACAAAATCAATAGGTTTCTAGATTCATAAACAAAAGGTAATAGCAGCAGAAAAGCGGCGACGACTAAAAATATCGCTGTCATTCTATTCCCTTGAATAAATCTCAATGTATTTTCACCCCTTCGCTCCAAATAAACCCTGCGGCCGAATAATAAGGACAATTGCCATTAGGAGCATATTAACTGCCAGTGAGAGGTCCGGGACATAATAGGCCATAAAAGAACCGGAAAGCCCTACTAAGATGGCGGCTAAAACGGAGCCCTTAAAATTGCCCATCCCCCCAATGACGACAACAATGAACGCTAAAATGGCAAACTCCATTCCCATACCCGCATGGATTACTCCCGAATATGGTCCAAGGAGGACACCACCTAGAGCAGCCATTCCGGCACCAATCATAAACACAAACATAAATACCCTTTGAATATTGATTCCAAGCGCCTGAACCATTTCTTTATTCATGACGCCAGCTCGGACCACTAGACCAATTTTGGTCTTTTTGAGTAAAAATTGAACGCCGGTAAAAATGAGAAATCCCACAAAAATGATAAAGACTCGATACTTAATAATAATGACGCCGCCAAGCTCCCAGCTTCCTTTTAAATAATCGGGGGGAGATGCGGTTATTTGATTAGGACCCCAAATGACTTTCAGCATTTCGGATAAAACCAGCATTAAACCAAGAGTAATTAATATTTGCTGGACATGATTTCCATACACCGGTTTAATGATCCACTTTTCGGTAATAATCCCTAACAGGAATCCTGTTAGGATGGCGCCAATAATTCCAATCATAAAGCTGCCTGTTTTCGAGTAAATCCAAAGACCACTATAAGCTCCCCAGGCAAATAACCCGCCATGAGCAAAATTCAGCACGTCCATCAAACCAAAAATGAGGGTTAAACCGGCGGCTAATAAAAAAATCAGCATCCCTGTTGCCAAGCCATTTAAGGTTAAATTCATGAGTAATTCCACAAAGATGTTCCCCCTTCCTTACGCAATCCCTAAATATTTTCGTTTCATTTCTTCATCTTCTTTTAATTGCTTCATTGTTCCCTGACTTACAGTTCTTCCATCATCGATAATATAAAAGCAATCACCAATCGTGCTTGCCATCATGAAATTTTGTTCCACTAACACAATGGTGGTTTGATCTTTCATTTGTAAAATAGATTCCATCACCTTCTCAACCACGATGGGGGCCAAGCCTTTACTAGGCTCGTCAATTAACAAGAGCTCGTTTTCATTTACATAGGCTCTGGCAATCGAAAGCATTTGTTTTTGCCCTCCGCTTAAAAGGCCGCCTGGTTTTTTCCAAAACTTTTTCAAGTCTGGAAACAACTCTAAAATCGAATCCATCCTTTTAGCCGTTTCTTCATTTTCTTTCTGAATCGCCACGCGCATATTTTCCTCTACGGTTAAACCTGCAAAAATCCCTTGATCTTCGGGGACATAGCCGATACCCTTTTTAGCAATGGTATAGGTGGGCAGTGTTTGTATTGTTTCTCCTTTAAAAGCAATACTTCCCTTCGAAGCTGGATTTAGTCCCATAATGGTTCGTAATGTCGTCGTTTTTCCTGCTCCATTTCTTCCAAGCAGTACCGTTACTTCGCCTTTTTTCACATCAAAGGAAACACCTTGTAGAATATGGTATTGACCAATATGCGTTTCTACTTGATCAAGCTTCAACAGGTCGTTCATCAAAATGACCTCCTAAATAGGCAGACTGAACGGTTTCATTTTTCATGATTTCTTCAGGAGTTCCGTCTGCTAGCAGTTTTCCATTAAATAACACCATCACTGAATCCGATAGATCCAAAATCATATCCATTTTGTGTTCAATCAGGACAATCGTCCGGTTCGCTTGTTCTTTTATTTTCTTAATAACTTCTAATATCGCTGGAACTTCTTCAAGCGACATCCCCGCTGTTGGCTCATCTAATAAAAGTACTTCAGTTTCAAGAGCCAGCAGCATCGCAATTTCAAGCTTCCGCTTTTCCCCATGTGCGAGGTTACTTGCTAGTGAATTCTTTTTTTCATCTAATAGGACCAATTTCAGCCACTCAAGCGCCTTTTCTTCAAATACCCGGTACTTTTTATAGTGGAAAAACATTTGGTAACGAATTCCTGCTTGCGATTGAACGGCTAACCTGACATTTTCTAAGACTGTTAGATTTGGAAAGACATTAGTGATTTGAAAAGAACGGCCGATTCCCACCCTTGTTCGATTCGTAGATGAAAATTTCGTAATATCTTTACCGCGGTAATATATTTTTCCTTTAGTAGGGTTTAATTGTCCGCTTAACAGGTTGAAAAAGGTTGTTTTCCCGGCCCCATTTGGTCCTATAATTGATTTGAAGTGTTTTTCAGGAACGGAAATACTGACGGAATCCACTGCAGTATGACCGCCAAACGTAATTGATAAATCATCGGTTTCAATAAGTGTAGACATTCGTTTCACCACCTAAGTTCTTAGCATAAAATAAGGAAGAGGGTGACCAGCAATTTATGTCGGTCAAACCCTCGTCATTTTTTATCAGTTGAGATGACTTTAACTTATTTATTCCGTATTGGCGGTGCAGTTTCTTCAGGAGATAGCTCCCTGATCAGTACTGGGACCGGGTATGGAACACCATCTTTTTTCTCTAGCTTAATTGCATACAAGGTTTGCAGTGCCTGGTGATCTTCTGGTCGGTAAGTCATCTTTCCTTTCGGTGTTTCAAAGGTCATACCTTCCATGGTTTCGATTAATTTATCAGCATCTGCAGAACCTTCCGTTTTCTTCAATGCCTCTACAATCGAAATAGCAGCACTCATCCCCCCTGGGGTAAATAAATCAGGAACTTCGTTGTTAAATCTCTTCTTATGTTTCGCTACAAGCCAGTCGTTAATTTTATTTTTCGGCAGGTCATGATAATAAACAGTAAAACCTTCCATCCCAATCAACGGCTCCATTGTTGATAAAGCAGCAATATCCGGGGCCCCAGTCGAAATTTTGATTCCTTTTTCTTGAACCTTCATATCGGACAATTGTTTCCAAGGGGAGTTTGCTCCTGCCCATACCACAAATAAGTAATCAGGTTTTGAGTCAACAATTTTTTGAATATTAGAAGTAAAATCTGTCGCTGCTGGATCCGCATATTCTTCCTTTACGATTTCAGCACCCAGCTTTTGGGCGGCTTCTTTAAAGGCAGCAACGCCATCACGACCAAACGAATAATCCGGAGCAAGTGTCGCTATTTTCACTCCTTTTTTTGCAATCGCTGCAGCACCTGCTACGGCATCTTGAGAAGAGTTACGTGCTGAACGGAACATATACTTATTAAACTCTGAACCTGTAATGCTATCAGCTGCTGCAGGTTCAACTACCATTATCTTTTGATATTCTTCAGCGAGCGGTAAGACGGCCAAGGTATCCGCAGAACTGGAGGATCCAACAAGGAAATCTACCTTATCTTCCTCTAAAAGCTTTGTTGCTTTCTGCACAGCTACTTCCGGCTTCGTTTCTGTATCTTCCACAATGAATTCGATTTTTCTTCCAGCAACCTCCAATTTACCTTCTGTTGCATAATCAAGGCCTAGCTCAAAACCTCTTAAGGTTTGCTTTCCATAGGCTTCTAAAGCCCCAGTTTTGGAGGCAAGCACGCCAATTTTGATTGGATTTTTATTTTCCGAACCACCATTGTCTTTTGAGTCTGATGATGATTGATCTGAACTGCATGCACTGGCAAACATCATCACAAAAATAAGTAAACCTAAAATTGCCCATTTCCCTCTATTACCCTTCACTCTTTTTCCCCCTTAAAATGTTTAATATCAAAATGGCATAGCTTTGATTTTATGATAGGAGATGGAAGTTACAAACTAGTTACAAAATAGAAGCAGCCTCTTATTAAGGCTGCTTCATTGGATGGATGACTTTTTCTGATTCAATGATCATCTGATACATTTGCTTGGTCGGTTCTAACGGAGTTACTCCTAGTTCTTTCTCTAATACTTCTGTACATTTTTTATACCATTTCATCGCTTGAGGACGGTTATTTTTCCGGTAATAACAATACATAAGCAAACGATACGCTTCTTCCCATGTTCGGTCACGTTCAAGGATTTTTTCACACCAGAAGATTGCCGTCTCGTAATTTTCCTTGCGGACCATTAACTGGGCCATTTTCTCGGCCCCTCGTAAAAAATAAACGAGCATGCTCTCTCTTTTGTTAATACACCAATCATCATAACGGCGGTCAGGTAAGTATTCTCCTTGATAAAGTTGCAAGCCCTTTTCTAAAAAGTTAATGACTTTATCAGGATCAGATTCTTGTAATCCTTCTAGAATCCATGTTTGAAATTGGGTCGTATCTAATTCAATCACAGCATTCGGATTTAGCCCATAAAACAAGCCTTCCCTTATTATAAAAAATGGTGCAGCTCTCGCCTTCCGTAATGGTTCCAGCACATTTTTCAGACTATTTAAGGCCACTTTAAAATCACGGTCCGCACTCTTTTTATCTTGATAGGGCCAAAGGATCTGAATGATTTCATCCTTGGCAATCGATTCACTTACTGTAATTAATAACTGAAACAACTCCTTGGCTTTTTCTCTTTGCCAATCCTTCTCCCCAACTTCCTTCTCACCGAGCCATAGTTTGAACTGACCAAGAGTTTGAACCCGAATTGTGTAACCTGGATGTGCATCAAAGGTGGCCACTCCCATTTCCCGAAGGATTTTCTCGACATATGATTTTTGAATTTCCAATTTCCTGCATTCAATTAACAAAGGTACAAACACTTGCAAATCCTTTGGACTAAATACAGACCTCTTCTGAAAAAAGAATTCAAAATCGTGAACTTGGACGGAACGTAAGAATTCAGTCATCGTTTTCATAAATAAATCTGTTTCTTTCTGTAAATAAAAAATATAGGAAAACCAGAAATTGCTTAACATTAGCCCAAATGAATCTTCACATTGTTCGAATAAAGAATTGGCTTTTTCTAAAAACAGATGGGCCTTAGGCAGCCGTTGATTATAAATACAGGCGATCCCCATGCAAAGAGTAATAAATGCAGAAAGCCAGACATCATGGACTTTCTCTGTCTCTTGAAGAGCTTTTTCGCCTGCATCTAAGGCCCGTTGGAGTTCTCCACTCGTTCCATATAAAATACAGAGACCCATTAGTGGTTCCGCTTTCCCTCTGTCGACATTCAATTGATCCATAATTTCTAAAGCAGTCTGGTAGCAGTTTTCAGCTAAGTTTAATTCATATTTATTTAGAATCTGTACGGAATGACCCATTCGAATCCAGCCACAAGCCTCAACAAATGGGGCCTTTAGGCTTATTCCTTGCTGAATTCCCGCTTGTGCAAGTTCTTTTGCCTTTAATCCCTCGCCCGTAAACGCTTCAATTAATGATAGTAATAAATTGGTTTCACGGTGTGCTTGCGGCAGGGACGCAACCTTAGTCCCGTTCTTTTCCTCTTGAAACAGATAAAGCAATTTCTTCGCATCATCAAAACGCCCGGTTCTTAAATACAATCTTGCTTGTAAATTTCCGTTCGGACTTGAAGACTTCGATTCCTGTGTCTTTTTGATCCATTTTTCTGCCTCTGATGATTTACCCGAGTTTAGCAGATTCTCCGATAGCAATTGATAAAGTTTACCCTTTTCCTCAACTGAACCATTGGATTTTTCTCGATAGGTTATTGCCTCATATAAATACCTCTCAGCATGCTGCGGCTGAATTGTATCTAGATAAATTTTGGCTTTCCCTTCTAATGCTTTACTCATCCCAAGATAATCTTGCCTTTTTTCTGCTATAGAATAGGTCCGATTATAACAATCCTCTGCCTCTGTATAGTGGGAACGATAGCGATGAATTTCTGCCTTTAAATACCATAGATGGTAATAAACATCCATATCCGAATCAGGAATCATCGTTAACTGATCATATAAGCTTTCCAATTTTCCGCTTTCAAGCATCGTTAAGCCATTCAATTGTAAGATGGAGGCAATCGCTTGATAGTGATTGATTTTTTTATAATGATGAAGTGCTGCCTCCCACAGTTTCCTTTTCTCATAAAAACGAGCACATTTTTCGTGGAGACTAGCATAGTTTCCCGGGTTATTTTTTTGAAAAACATTTTCGAGAAACTCTTTAAATAAGGCATGATAACGGTAGTGGGTTAATCCAATCTTTTGGATAAATAAATTCCGGTCTTTTAGCTGTTCAAGCATACTGGAGGCTCCATGAATCCCAATTACCTCATCACATATTTCTTCCTCCATCTCTTCAAAGATTGAAGTTTGTTCTAGAAACTGCTGGATTATTAGGGGCTGCTTTGAAAAGACTTCCATTACTAAATACTGAAAAAAGTCTTGAAGGGAATGCGAAGAGTGTTCAAAAAGCTCAGATATATCATTCTTTAGTGGAATCTGAGTGGCAATCATGCACAAAGCTATAACCCAGCCTTCTGTCATTTGGTAGATGGTTTGGAGGTGTTGGGATTCAACTTCTAATCCGTAAAGATCTGTTAATAACAGGTCCATCTCTTCAATCGTAAGGACTAGGTCATCTCTTGTAATCTCTAATAATTGCCCACAGACCTTCATTTTCGTCAGATGCTTCCATCCTGGACAGCTCCGGCTTGAAATAACTAAATGAAAATTGGCAGGGATGTGTTCAAGTAATTTTTCAATCCAGCTATTGATGGCATAGGAATGTTCAATTTGATGGAAGTCATCGAGGATTAAAGTAATCTCTTCATTTATCAATAAGATTTCATTAATAAATAGGGAACACAAAACACCTAATTCCTCATCGCGAATATAACGATCCATTGATTCGATGTATGTAACTAGTTCGGTTCCAAAGTCAGGAGTAATTCCGCGAATGGAATGGATGATATAGGTGAGAAAAGGCAGGATATCATCATCGATCGATGAAATGGAGTACCAGCAGCCTGGAATTTTTTCATCCCTCATAAATAAAGCAAGTGCCGTACTTTTCCCAAAACCAGCCCCAGAATGAATAAGGGTCAAAGGGTATTCAGGGATCTTCTTCATTTTCTGAGTGAGCTTAGCCCTTCTGATAAAGTCATCTTTTACAACTGGAATACGCAGCTTTGTTTGAATGATCGGCAGATTCAAATGATCGGCCCCCTTTCCATTTTCGCAATATTTACACTATTTTACCATATTGGGAGTAATAAGTGTACGAGTAGGAAGGAAAACACAATCAATTGTTAATTTAAACATAAGTGGGGATTTTTTCTATGTAATAAAAATAAATAATGGAAAAAACTATAGAAATAAGAACTAAGGAGGGTTTCTATGCTTGAAAAATGTTTTTATTGTACCACTGAGATTGAAGAAAGACAGTTGCACTATGTCTCATTTGTATCCTCAAACCAGGAAAGAAATGAATCACTTTGTGATGAATGTTATAAAGAATGGTTGGAAGGTTTGAAAGGTTAAAATCCTATTTGGTAGTGAAGTTATAACAAAACAGCTGTGACTCCTCCCTATTAAAATGGATGGGTCACAGTTTAATTGGAGTGTCGCGTCATTGTCCATCAAAAAAAAGATGCCATTGATTTTTTGCTTATTGGTTTTTTTGATTTTATTAACCAATAATGCCTTTCATTACATTCGTTCAAAAAACCAGCTGCTCGAAACTAATGAAAGAGAAATTGAAATGATCACTCAAGAAGTGTCATTCCAAGTTGAGAATATAAGAGAAGGCACATTGTATGTTGAAGATATTCATGCCAGAGAATTAAGGACAGCATCGTTAGCGATAAAACATGCACTGCCACGTAACTATCAAGATATTACAAATGAGCAACTAAAGAAACTTGCCCAAGAAGTAAGGGTATCGCATATAACCCTGTTAGCGAAAACTGCAGATGATATTATTGGTGTTCGGTCATCAGACCTTAAAGAAATTAATATGTCTACCAAGGGATGGGGATATTGGTATGATGCATTTCACCAATTGTTTGCGTTAACGCCTGTTTCTGTTGGAAAAGGTTTAACCTTGCCTTACTTTTGGTCTGGGCCGATTGAGATTGCTTCTTCCAATCCCAAGCATACGGATAAATGGGGCTATTATTTTGATGGCACGACCAACTATATTATCAATCCTTATTTTCGTGACAATGAAGTATTAGAGTATGAACGACGATTTGGACCTGGGGAAGTAATTAAAGGTTTTACAAAAGAACGAGGCATCTTAGAACTGACAGTGTTCAATCCAAAGAACTTCGGTAAAAAGAAAGAAGTTGTCACTTTAAACGGTAATAGTTATATTCGTATTTCTGCTAAACCAGTATGGTACGGATCATATAGATATAAAAACTATCAAGTTGATGCAAAATTTATTAAACAGGCGATAAATTCAAAAAAAGTGCAATCCTACAGAGATGATTTTAATGGTAAAGATATAATGAAAACCTTTGTACCAGTTTTCTCCACACCCACTGAACCATTTGTCATTGGCCTTGTTTATAATTATGGGCTCATTGAGAAAGAACTCACACATGAACTTTTTGTTCATATTTTATTTTCCTTCTTTATTATGATTATCGTATTTATTATCAGTTTGATTTTTTCCCGTTCGATTACACAGCCAATCGGTTATATCGTTGAGCAAGTGAATGAAATTGCACAAGGTAACTTTAATAATAAATTACACTTAAAACGAAAAGATGAATTAGGCCTGCTTACGGAAAATGTAAATGCCTTATCTAATGATTTGCAGAACTATGTGAATGATTTGAATAAGAGCAAAGAATTAATTGAATACCAGGCATATCATGATCCATTAACTGGTTTGTCAAACAGAAGATATTTTTCAGAAAAATTAAAACCTACCATCGAACACGCAAAAGAAACTGGTGAAACGGTTTCGGTTTTATTCATTGATATGGATCGTTTTAAACAGGTGAATGACTCCTTTGGACATAACAAAGGGGATGAAATATTGAAAATCGTTGCCGAGCGGATTACTGCGTGTTTGCCTAGTGACAATAGTATCATTACTAGACAAGGCGGTGATGAATTTATTATTTTGCTAATGAATCTTGATCTCTCAGCAACAAAAGCTACAGCAGAAAAAGTTGTCAATACTCTTAAAAAAACCTATCTATTAGATGGCAACGAAATTTATCTCAGTGCAAGCTGCGGTATTAGCTTATTTCCAGAGCATACAAAAAATATGGAAGCGCTCGTTGTTTATGCTGACGTTGCAATGTACTCTGCCAAAAAGCAAGGTGGTAACAAAGTCATTGTTTATACCGAGAAATTAATAGAGTCGAACATTGAAAGACCAAAGCTTGAAGCTAGGTTACGGAAGGCCATTGAAAAAGGCAAGGTAGACGTTTATTATCAACCGAAGGTTACTGTTGATTCCGGTAAAATTTATGGAGCTGAGGCACTATTAAGATGGAATGATGATGAACTTGGATTTGTCTCACCCGAACTGTTTATTCCTATTGCTGAAGATATCGGCTTAATCCATCCTTTATGGGAATTTGTTATGAAGGAAGCTTGTTATCAGGTGAGCAAGTGGAATCGTAACCGTCCCAACCCGATATCAGTTTCAGTTAATTTCTCGGCCCATCAATTTCATGAACCTTATAGCATGGTAAAACATGTCACAGAGATTCTGAAGGAAAGTCAATTGGGTTCTAATAATTTTGAAATAGAAATTACCGAAAGCATTCTCTTGAATAATTCAACGGAAATTATTCAATCACTTAAATTGCTTAAAAGCATGGGCATTGCTATTTCGATTGATGATTTTGGAACAGGATATTCTTCCTTAAGCTATTTGAGAAATTTACCAATCGATACCTTGAAAATTGATAAATCATTCATTCAAGATATCCATGAAGATTATGCAAATTCAGAGATCCCAGAGGCGATTATTAACCTTGCTCGAAGTCTCCATCTCAATGTAATCGCAGAGGGCGTCGAAAAAGAGTATCAAAGAGATTTTTTACTATCGAAAAATTGCATTCAAATGCAGGGCTATTTATTTAGCAAACCGTTAAACACAGAGGAATTTGAGCAATACCTTCGAACGGATCAAAATAAAAGTGGAGAGATTAATTAATAAATCTCTCCACCATATTAACCCTGCTTCCTCTATAATCTATATTTAGTATCTTCGCTGACATAGTTGAAAATGCACTTTGGATTCCTAGTGCGAGCTGGTTTCCTTTTCCCTTCTCCGTAAAACAAAGAACAGTTGGTCCAGCGCCGCTTAGTGCCACTCCGAATGCACCATTGAATTTAGCGATATCTACTATTTCTTGATAGAAGTTAATCAATGGTTTTCGGTAGGGTTGGTGAAAAAGGTCCTGCTCCATCATTTTCCCTGCCATCTCCCAGTTTTGTGTTAATAGGGCCGCTACCAAAAGATTAGCAGTAGAAGAAGCTTGAATGGCCTCTTCACGGGAAAAAGCTGCTGGAAGCACCCCGCGTGAGTCCTTTGTTAAGAGGATCTCATCTGGAATAACTGCTACCATCTCAAAAGTAATATTAGAAAAGCTTAATATATCTACTTCGTTTTGTTTATATGAGCCGATGACCAGTCCACCGAAAAGAGAAGCACCCACATTATCTGGATGACCCTCAATCTCTGTTGCGATTAGCAGCTTTTCTTGCTGTGTTAGACCTAGCTTTCCTACCGTATCGGCTAGTTCAATCCCCGCAACTATCGCTGCAGCACTTGAACCAAGCCCACGTGCTAGTGGAATATCACTGTCGACTTTTATTTTGCAAGGATGTAATTCGATGCCATAGTTAGATGCCGTTTTAATAGCAATCTGACAGATAAAATGGGTCTCATCAGTTGGGAGGGATTTCAATTCATCACAAGCTGACCGAATATCCCACTTTTGGCTCTCCTCCACCTCTAACGTCAAATACAAATCAACAGCTAGTCCCATTGAATCAAAACCTGGTCCTAGATTTGCTGTACTTGCAGGTACTTTGATAGTAAAACGATCATTTAATGTCACTATTGACAACTCCTCGAATAAGTTCAGTCACTGCCTTTTCATCATTTGGTAATGGGATTGGCTTACTCGTATATCTTCTTTTAATCATCCTGGCCAGCTTATAGCGATTTCCTCACTACCCGATACGCACTTTTTATTTCCTTAACTGCCTTGAGATCATTTAATTTTTGTAAAATTTGATCATAATTAGTTAATGATGCTCGATGTGTCACTAAAACAATTTCTGATGTTTCGTTTTTCTTAACAGGCAGCTGTAAGATCTTTTCAAAGCTGACTCCATATTTTGCAAAGATGGTGGTGATATCAGCGAAAACACCAACCTCATCTTGCACATGAATCCTTAAGAAATATTTAGAGTATTTCTCCCCATTATCTTTTAATTGCTTTGGATATTGAGGTGTCACAGCACTTCGTCCATTTACCCCAAGCCTTAGATTTTTGATTACCGCGACTAAGTCTGAAACGATTGCAGTTGCAGTTGGCAAGCTTCCAGCACCCGGTCCATAAAACATTGTTTCACCAACCGATTCACCATAAACGTAAACAGCATTATATTCATTTTGAACCGAAGCAAGTGGATGATTATTTGATAAGAACGTAGGGGCCACACTTACCTCTACTTTTTCCCCTTCTCGATGGGCATAGCCAATTAGTTTCATCGTATATCCTAATTGTTTTCCATAGCGCAAATCTTCATCGGTTACCTTCGAAATACCGGATACCTGTACATCTTCCAAATCAATATGCATCGAAAAGCCTAATGTCGCTAAGATTGTCATTTTACGGGCAGCATCTAGTCCTTCTACATCCGAGGTAGGATCTGCTTCGGCAAACCCAAGGTCCTGTGCTTCCTTGAGGACCTCTTCATAGGAACGGCCTTCGTCGCTCATTTTGGTTAGTATATAATTGGTTGTTCCATTTACAATTCCCATCAGCTGCTTAATTCGGTCAGAGGCAAGCCCATCGACTAATCCTCGCAGAATTGGGATCCCTCCAGCAACACTTGCTTCATAAAACAAATCACAGCCGTGTTCAGAAGCTACGGTTAACAGTTCCGAACCATGCAAGGCCATTAGATCCTTATTCGCAGTAACTACATGCTTACCTTGACGAAGGGCAGTGATTAAATAATCTTTTGTATCTTGTACTCCGCCCATTACCTCGATTACAACATCAATTTCCTCATCGAAAAGGATTTCTTCCGTGTTTGAGGTTAAAACCTTAGCATCTATTTCAACTGGTCTAATTTTATGTATATCTTGGACAAGTATCTTTTTTATTACAACCGGGCAGCCCACCTGGTGGATTAATTTATCTTGATTTTTTTCAATAATCTTTACTACCCCACAACCTACAGTACCTAACCCCAATAACCCAATCGAGATTGCTTTCATGTTTTACCCTCCTACTTTTTTGTCCACTCAAGACATACAATTGTTTCTCTGTTGTAGACATTATATGATTCTCTTTATTTTTTTACAATAGGTTTGTTTCTAGTAATTATATTTTAACCGCTTACTACCGTATTATAAAGGGATTACTATTATTGAGCAAAATTTTTTAGCAAAATTTGAAATATTTTTTCTTTTTTATCCCTTTACAATATTGAAGGTATGGTTGTAGAATAATCACTATATTCAGTTATTTTTTTGAAATTTCAATCTTTTAGATATTCCATAAATGAAAAGTGATGACGAAGACGGTATTAAGAAAATGCTTCAGAGAGCTGGTGCTTGCTGCGAACCAGTGCAGTTTTCTTAAGATGCCCAGCCCTTCTGAACTGGCCGCCGAAAGTTTTAGTAGGTGGTGCCCGGTTGAAACCGTTAACTTGTTGAGGCTGCTTTTATTTTGCAGCAAAAGAGGGTGGCACCACGCGTTTATTCACGTCCCTCATAACAAGACAATTCTGTCTGTTATGAGGGACGTTTTTTATTAGAAATTAAAGGAGGATTCAAAAATGTTTAAAGTCCTTGTTACCGATGGAATTAGCAATACGGGGTTGAAAAGCTTAATAGATCATCCTAATTTTACGGTAGACCGACAGCCAACACTTCCGACAAACGAGTTAAAAACGATCATTGGCGAATACGATGCCCTTATTGTCCGAAGCCAAACGAAAGTAAGTGAAGAACTGCTCAAAGCAGCTGGCCGTCTCCGTGTGATCGCTAGAGCAGGTGTCGGTGTCGATAACATTGATGTGAATGCGGCAACTAGAAAAGGGATTATTGTCATCAATGCACCTGGTGCTAATACAATTGCAGCAACCGAGCATACCATGGCAATGATGTTATCATTAGCAAGAAAAATTCCCCAAGCCCATCAGAAAACGACCTCCGGCGAATGGGACCGTAACTCCTTTAAAGGGGTGGAATTATATAAGAAAACACTTGGCGTAATTGGAATGGGTAAAATTGGAACTGAAGTGGCGAAACGAGCAAAAAGCTTTGGGATGAACATTTTAGGGTTTGATCCCTATCTAACTGAAGAGCGCGCAAAGAAACTGGGCATGACGAAAGCCAGTCTCGATTTAATTGCTCAAGAATCAGATTTTATTACGATTCATACGCCCCTTACCAATGACACAAGAGGACTTATTAATGATGACTATTTGCGAAAAACCAAAAAAGGGGTCCGTTTTGTCAATTGTGCCCGCGGCGGTGTAATCGACGAAAAGGCACTAGTTAGAGCCATTCAGACAGGACATGTGGCTGGAGCAGCCCTTGATGTTTTTGAAAAAGAGCCTGTTGCCGATCCAGGATTACTGCAAAATCCAAATATTATTGTAACACCGCATCTTGGGGCTTCCACGGTTGAAGCTCAAGAAAAAGTGGCCCAGGAGGTAAGTGCAGAAATCATTGAGATTTTCGAATCTCAATCCATTCAAAATGCGGTTAATATGCCGCAAATGTCAGGAGAAACACAGGCGAAACTGCAGCCATACTTACTGCTTGGTGATCAAATGGGGCAGCTTGTCATTCAATTATTAAACAAACAGGCACCTACTAAAATTGAAATTAATTATTATGGCGAATTAATCGGTGAAGATACAGAATTGTTAACTCGTACGATGCTTAAAGGTGTCCTTTCTTATCATTTAAGTGATTCGGTCAATTTAATTAATGCTCTTCACCTGTTGAAGGAACAAGGAGTCTCTTATAATGTTGTAAAAAACGCTTCGAATAAAGGCTTTGCAAATTATATGGAACTGAGTGTTACCAATAATTTTGAGACGGCCAAAATTGGTGCTACGGTCTTAAACGGCTACGGAGCTAGAATTCTAAAAATCAATCAATACCGGATTGATGTCAAACCAGAAAAATACCTGTTATATATTAAGCATCGTGACGTACCAGGGATGGTTGGTAAGGTCGGTTCTCTATTGGGTGATCACCAAATCAATATTGGAACAATGCAGGTTGGTCGAACAGAGGTCGGCGGCGAAGCTATCATGGTTTTAACCCTGGATAAGACATTAAATGCTAATGTCATTCACGCCTTAAAATTAATTGATGGACTAGAGGAAGCACAAGTCTTGGAGTTATCAAATGTGGATTCTTTTGAACCGGGACGTATGGAAATAGAAAAAGTAGAAAGTATCTAGGCAGAGGAAGAGGGATTGCGATCAAGCAATCCCTCTTTTTTGCACCTATAATATCCCTTTCAAATCGAGCACCGTATCAAGAATATATTCTGCTTCATGCTTTTCAAAATCACTTCTCGCATCTTTTCCTGACAGACCAGTTAACACCGCGGCAAACGGGCAGCCCAGTTGTCTAGCCGCTAACAAATCCGCCAATGAGTCGCCAACCACTAGAACGGTCTCCGCATTTTCAAGCGGTAAACGCGTATTTAAACAATCCTGAACTGATGCTTCTTTTCCGAGAAGTCCCATGATATATGTAAATGGATGCGGCTTCGACAGCGACTTCCTTTCGGGCAGCTCTTTTTCCGCCATTAGCACTTCATCAGCGGTGACGATCCGATTCACTTCAAAATGCTTTAACCAATCTAAATGCTGGAACGGCTGAATTGTTTCTAATTCAGGCCTGCCTGTCCCGATTCCAATCGTGAAACCTGATGAATTTAAGAATTGAAATAACTCATCAATTTCCTGCCTCGGGGCTAATGTGGTTTCATTTGCCAGAAAGCCCTTTTTCCCCTTTTGAACAGAGGGTCTTCCCGTAGAGGCAAGAACATGTTCATCCCCCACATACCATTCTTGGGATACATGCTCACAAACGGACCAAAGTTCTCCCTTTTTAAAAATAGAAGTTTCGACCCCAAGCTTCTCCTTCGCCAACTCATTCAAATAACTAAACAACTCCTGCTTCGTTGCTTCTGAGCGCGCAAACTCTTCCACAAACAAATTGAAATTCAACTTTACACGATAATTACTCAACACCCTGCCAATCTCCAATAATTTTTCTCTAGTTATTGGTGCCTGACACCATTTAGTGATTTTCTCAAATTCAGTATCCTTAATTTGTGACAACAGGTGGATAAGTTGGTGGCAGAATGATAGGTAGATCATGTCCCAGTTGGCGTTTAAGCCGCGTGATTTCATAAACTTGAGAACTTTATCGTTTTCAAATACTAACTCTCTTATTTCCTTGATTTCATCTTCACTATAATCCGTTATAAACTGCTCTGGTTCAAGTCCCAAGTAATTACAGCTAATCAACATCTCCCAAACGGTTAAGGCGGAAGCATCAAAATAATGCTCCTCGCTTAAAAGTACCCCATCAACGTCAAACAAAATTGTTTTAATCACTTATCCCACCCTCATTTCCCAGTTTGCTTTTATACGCTATCGTAACACAGTAGGACGATCAATTTGAAGTAAATTGTTTAAATTAAAATAAAAAGAACAAGCCGTATATGAGATTCTCAAACTGTACGGCTTGTTCCTATTAAAATAGATTTACCCTTTAATTAAACTTTCTTCAATGGTTTGTCCTCGCGATACCCGAGCGCTTACTCCCCTTGCATGATTGTAGCTTTTAGTCGTGGTTTCTCTCGAAGAAAAAATGACTGCTATAAATCCAAACCTATCGATATATATTTTACTTCTAAAAACTCTTCGATGCCGTAGTGTCCGCCTTCTCGACCCAGACCGCTCTCTTTAAAACCCCCGAATGGGGCTTGAACGACTGAAGGCAGGGCATCATTCAGGCCAATGATTCCGTATTCCAGTTGTTCCGTAATTCTAAAGGAACGGCTTAAATTTTCTGTATACACATAGGCAGCTAATCCGTAACAAGAATTATTGGCCCGTTCAATAACTTCCTCTTCCGTTTTAAAGGTGGAAATCGGAGCGAGTGGTCCAAAGATTTCATCCTTCATGCATTCCATTTCGTCATTAATATTGGTCAAGATTGTTGGAGCATAGAAATAGCCGTTGTCTTCCGCAGGCTTGAGCCCGCTATAAGTAACTTTTCCACCCTTTTCAACTGCATCCTTGACCAGTCCTTCTACTTTTTTATAAGCGTCTTGATCAATTAGTGGGCCGATATCTGTTCCCTCTTCCAGTCCGTTGCCGACTTTAAGCTTTTCTAATTCTGTTTGAAAAAGGTTAATAAATTTGTCGGCTATTCCTTCTTGAACAAATACTCGGTTTGTACAAATACAAGTCTGACCTGCATTACGAAATTTTGATTGCACAAGTCCTTCAGCAGCTTTTGCTAAATTTGCATCATCCATCACAATAAATGGAGCATTTCCGCCGAGTTCGAGCGATACCTTTTTGACAGTTTCTGCGGCACCGCGCATCAACGTTTTTCCAACTTCTGTTGAGCCAGTAAAGGTAATTTTTGTCACGCGCGGGTCCTTCAGCCACGCTTCACCTATTTCTGAAGACCTTCCTGTAATCACGTTTAACACACCTGCAGGAATTCCAGCTTCATGGGCAAGCTCCGCCATTTTTAATGCCGTAAGCGGTGTTTGATTTGCCGGCTTCACCACAGCCGTACAACCTGCAGCTAGGGCTGGTGCTACTTTTCTCGTAATCATTGCCGCCGGGAAGTTCCACGGGGTTATCGCCGCTATTACACCAACTGGTTCCTTTCTAACTAGGATTCTTTTATTTGGATGTGATGCCGGAATCGTTTCACCGTACACCCGTTTTCCCTCTTCGGCATACCAAGAGATGAAGCCATTGGCATACTGAACCTCTCCAAGTGCTTCTTTTAGCGGTTTACCCTGTTCTATCGTCATAATCCGTGCAATATCATGCTTGTTTTCTTCAATTAAATTGAACCATTTCATCAGCAGCTTGTAACGCTCTTCCGAAGTTTTCTTCGACCAGATTTTGAAGGCTTTATGGGCAGCATTTACAGCCTTTTCTGCTTCATATGCGCCGCCTGTTGGCACGGCACCAATTACTTCCTTTGTTGCAGGATTGATTATTTCTGTTATAACCTCATAATCACTTCCAACCCATTCTCCGTTAAGATACATGGGATAAATTTGATAGTTTTTCTTTACAGTATCCATATTTTATTCCCCTCCAACGTATATGGCAGGATCATTTTTATAAACTGCTTCCATTGCTTCTTCGAGAATTTGTAATCCTTCTTCCAGTTGGTCATCAGGGATCGTTATGGGCATGAGCAGGCGAATAACATTGCTATATATCCCCGCGCTAAGTAACATCAAGCCACGTTCCCCTGCAGCTTTCACAATTTTTCCAGCCGCTTCTTTATCGGGTGTTTTCGATTGTCTATCCTTGACGATTTCCATCGCACACATGGCACCAAGGCCGCGGACATCACCAATTCCTTCGAAACGTTCCGCAAGGAGGTGCATCTTTTCGAGCACGCGGTCTCCTATAATTCTGGCGCGGTCATTAAGTTGTTCATTTTCAATTATATCTAATACTGTCAGTGCTGCCCGGCATCCGAGCGGACTTCCAGCATAGGTTCCGCCGATTTCGCCAACTTCAGCGGTATTCATAATATCTGCCCTGCCAATTACGCCGCTGATCGGAACACCAGCCCCCATTGATTTCGATATCGTAATTAAATCAGGGACGACTCCAAAATGATCGATGGCAAAGTATTTTCCAGTCCGCGCGAACCCGGTTTGGATTTCATCGGCAATAAACAAGATCCCATACTGGGTGCAGATTTCTCTTACACGCTTAACAAAAGCTGTGTCAGGGATGATAAAGCCGCCTTCTCCTTGCACAGGTTCCATCACGACAGCAGCAATCGTTTCAGGGGCGACTTCTGCTAGAAGAAACTGGTCAAATTGCTCGATAATCATGGCGCTATATTGCTGCTCGTTCATTCCTTCCGGGCGGCGGTACCCATAGGGATACGGCGCCTTGTACACCTCTGGTGCGAATGGTCCAAACCCATATTTATACGGCTTTACTTTACTTGTCATAGTCATTGTCATTAATGTCCGGCCATGGAACCCTCTTGTAAACGAAACAATTCCTTGGCGCTTTGTATATTTCCTAGCAATTTTTACAGCGTTCTCAACCGCTTCGGCACCACTGTTAAAAAAAGCCGCCTGCTTTTCAAAATCACCTGGGGCAAGCTGGCAAAGCCGCTCGGCTAGTGCTATATACGATTCATACATCATCACATTAAAGCCCGTGTGGATAAATTGACTAGCTTGTTCTTGAAGAGCTCTAACCACTCTTGGATGTGAATGGCCAACATTTATCGTTCCAATAGCACCAGCAAAATCAATATAACAATTACCGTCCACATCTTCGACCAGGGATCCTTGCGCCTTTTTAACAAAGGAATGGCAGTTATTACTGATTCCTTTGGGGACATATTTATTTCTCCGCTCCAAAATTTCCTTAGACTTCGGCCCAGGTATCTCTGTTTGGAGCTTAACATATTTCTTTTCCACTTCTGTGCTCCCCCTTTTTAAAAAATCGTTAGGCATCTAAATGTTCTAATACATCTTTAAAGGTGCTAACCACTTTATTTACCTCATCATAACTAATGGTCAAAGCTGGCTCGATACGAATGGTTTTTGAATTAATCAAAGTCCCTGCTACTAGGACCCCTCTGTCAAACATTCCTTTTGAAACTTCGTAGCCGATTTCATCTTGATGGAATTCAATTCCAATCATTAATCCCTGACCTCGGATTTCCTGAACCTTATCTTGATGGCCCTCTGCTGCCTTTTTCAGTTCTGCAAGGAAATAGGCCCCCACTTCCGCTGCTCTTTCTGGTAACTTTTCTTCAATTAACACCCCAATCGTCGCAATCGCAGCCGCACATGCTAAAGGATTGCCCCCGAAGGTTGTTGTATGCATAAATGGATTATCAAACCAGCTCCTGAATACATTTTCTGTAGCTACAACAGCACCTGCTGGCATCACTCCGCCGCCAAAGGCTTTTGCTAGACAGATAATATCTGGAACAACCTCATACAATTCAGCAGCAAACATTTTTCCAGTTCGGCCCATTCCTGTTTGCACTTCATCAAATATGAGTAAGGAGCCATATTGATCACAGAGCTCACGAACTTGTTTTAAATAATTTTCCGGTGGAAGGATGATTCCTCCTTCACCTTGAATCGGCTCTAAAAGAACTGCAGCCACATCTTCTCCAACGGAAGCACAGACTTCAAACGTTTTTCTCATCATGTCTATATCGCCAAACGGCACATGACGGAAGCCTGGTATTAACGGTAAGAATGGTTTACGGAACATCCCTTTAGCCGTTCCTGACAACGAGCCTAAACTTTTCCCGTGAAATGCACGAGTAGTAGAAATAAATGTTGTCCGCTCGCTGTACATTTTCGCGAGCTTTAAGGCTGCTTCCACACTTTCTGTCCCGCTGTTGGTAAAAAAGGCATACTTTAAATTGCCTGGAGTGATATCGGCTAAGATTTTTGCTAACATCGCACGAAGCGGATCCAGCAAATCCTGACTATGAAGTGCCTGACGTTTTAATTGGTCCGTTACCGCCTTAACCACCTTAGGGTTGCGATGACCAACATTATAGATGCCAAAGCCGCCCAGACAATCAATGTATTCCTTACCATTAACATCCTTAAAGCATGATCCATTATCAGACCATTCCACTGCAGCAAATTGGCCGCCTTCAGTAACTGTTTTGCGGTATTCTAGGAAGCCTGGGTTGACGTTCTCACGGAAGCCGTCAACGGTTTCTTTCGTAATCCAAGCTGCTTCTGCTTCGTTAATTTCCTCTTTTTCTATTAAACTTAGAACCTTATTAATATATTCACTTACATTTTTATTTTGCTCATTTTTTAATTCTCGTTCTAAATCGATACTCATAATTTATATTCCTCCTAGTAGTAAATTAGTTTGAAAACCAGCCAACCGGCTCAACCTGTAAATTGATATTAATCTGTTTTATTTCTTGAAATTCTTCAAGCCCAAACGTTCCAAGGCTGCGCCCAATCCCACTTTGCTTATAGCCTCCCCATGGTGCTTCGTTATAAGTAGGATGGTAGGAATTTACCCAAGTAATCCCTGCACGCAGCTTTTTAATGACCCGCAAGCCCTTTGCACCATTATTGGTAAACACACCACCGGCTAACCCATATACCGTACCATTTGCAAGTTTTATAGCTTCCGCTTCGTCCTTGAACTTCTGAATCACAACAACAGGACCGAAGATTTCCTCTTGGACAATTCTCATTTCTTGGACCACATCGACAAAAACGGTGGGTTCAACAAAATAACCTTTTTCTAACCCGTTGCTAACCATCCGCTTTCCTCCGCAAGCAACTGTCGCACCTTCTTGTTTTCCTATTTCAATATATGAAAGAACCTTTTCTAAGTGTCCCTGACTGACAAGCGGACCCATCTCTGTTCCAGATACATTTCCTGGTCCTACTTGAATTTGCTTAGCTCGTTCGACAAACCGCTGGACGAATTGATCATAGATGCTTTCTTCGACAAGGATCCTTGAACCAGCTGAACAGACTTGACCGGACCCTGCGAAGATCCCAAATAAGGCATAATCGACTGCCGTTTCAAAATCAGCATCGGCAAAAATGATATTGGGCGATTTACCGCCTAATTCTAATGAAACTTTTTTCATCGTCTCAGCTGCTGTTTTCATAATGTGCTTGCCCGTTTTCGTACCGCCGGTAAACGAAATCATATCGACCTCAGGATGGGAAGCGATTTCATTTCCAACAACCGCTCCAGCGCCCATTACCATATTAGCCACCCCTTTTGGCAAACCGACTTCTTCAAAAATTTCAAATAGCTTTTTCGGGGTCACTGGTGTCACTTCAGACGGTTTAAAGACAATTGTATTTCCCGCGGCTAAGGCAGGGGCAATTTTCCAAACACTCATTAACAGCGGATAGTTCCACGGAACAATTAAGCCACAAACCCCCACCGGCTCGCGGACAACCATAGCCTGCATAGGATCGGCGACATGATAGGTCTGTCCATCAGGCTTTGTAATCAGGCCGGCATAATAACGGAAGCAAGCAGCTGCGTCGCCGACATCAAAGCCTGCTTCTCTCAATGGTTTCCCGTTATCCATCGTTTCCAACTGGGTTAATTCATCGGCATATTCATCAATTTTGTCAGCAATTTTTAATAAATAGGAGGCTCTTTCTTGAACGGAAATCCCGGACCAAACACCTTCTTCGAACGCTCTTCGTGCTGCATAAATTGCAGTACGAGCATCAGTGATCGTTCCTTCAGGTGCATATGAAATAACCTCACCAGTTGCAGGATTAATTACTGGACGTGTTTCTTGATTTTCGGCATCTTTCCACTCACCATCAATAAACATCTTCAGGTTAACAACTCGGTTTTTTATCTCGACCATTTAAATTCCTCCTTTATTCACCCTCAATAACTAATATTGCAAGAACCGTGCCAAAGAATAAAACCTATCAAAATAGTTATCTTTTAAAACATCCGAGTATATACTATTCAATTTTGCATAACCCTATGAATAATTGCATAGAAAAAAGCTGCTTCAGATCTAAGAGATCTAAAACAGCTTTTCATTAGAAGGTAGGTAAGTTTTCGATTCTGATATTTTTCTCTGACACTATTTTTTGATACTTTCTGCTTACAGATGACTGGCTGATGCCTAAGGCTTTGGCGGCTTTTGTGGTCGTTTTATATTGATTCATCGCCATCACAATTAACTGCTCTTCAACATGATCAATAGCCTCTTGCAATGGAATGACCCTTGTAATTACTGGCTTCATCTTTTTATGTTCCAAGCCGATTGATAAAAATTGGCTGACGAATTCAGCATCAATCGTAGGGTGTTCGGCAGTGACTACTAATCTTTCAATAATGTTTTGAAGTTCCCTGACGTTACCCGGCCATGGATAAAACTCTAGAACATTAATTGCATCAGGGGTTAGATGATAATTCCGCTCATATTTCTCATTCAATTGCTGAAGGAAATGAAAGGCGAGCAGCGAAATATCCTCCGTCCGTTCTCTTAATGGCGGAATGTGGATCGGAATGACATTCAAGCGATAGAATAAATCCTCGCGGAAGGTACCCTCTTCAACCATTTTCTCTAATTTTTTATTGGTGGCAGCGATAATCTGCACATCCACCTTTATTGGTGTTGTAGTTCCAATCGGAATTACTTCCTGCTCCTGCAGTACACGTAACAATTTTACCTGTAGATGGATTGCCATCTCACCGATTTCGTCCAGAAACAAAATACCGCCATCAGCCTGTTTAAAGTATCCTTCTTTTCCATTCTTATCCGCTCCGGTAAATGACCCTTTCGCATAACCGAATAGTTCACTTTCAAGTAAATTTTCTGGGATCGCCCCGCAGTTTAATTTAAGAAATGGCTTTGTCGAGCGTCTGCCTAATTGATGGATCGCCTGAGCAATTACTTCTTTTCCAACTCCAGATTCCCCGTTAAGAAGGACTGTCGAAGAAAAGTCAGCAATTTTCTTGGCTTGATTGATAATCTTCTCCATTTTCGGACTACAGTAAATAAGCTTTTTCAAAAAGCGGTCCTTACTTTTAAAATCGTCCAATTCCTTCTTATATTGTTCTGATATCTTTTTAATTTCTTGCAGTTCATTTTTTAATCGGGTAGTTTCGGTAATATCGCGTGATGCAATGATAATCCGGTCGAGTTCATTTTTTTCATTAAAGACCGGATTTCCGACGGCAAGAATTTTTCTTCCAGCTTTTGTTTCTTGAACAACAGAGACTTTTTTTCCTTTTTCTAAAACAAGTCTTGTGACCGAAGGTGTAAACAGCCCTTGGTCCTCAAGTTCGAGAATATTCTTACCAATCAGTTCTTTTAAATCTACTTTCCAGAAATCTTGAATGATGTTTTCACTGAACCTAATTAGTTCCCCTTTGTCATTCACCACGAGGATTTCATCATATATACTAGACAAAATCGCATGAAGGTCCTTATTTAAATCCTTAATATATTCAATTTCCATGGCCATTTCTTCGACCATAGGCAAATCCTGGGCAACAATGATGATGCCATCGACTTCATTCTCATAGTTTAAGATGGGGCTATAATCGACAAGAATCCCGATTTCATTTTTGATGACCAGATGATTAAGAAGCGTCTTACCGGTTGTAAATACCTGTTCAAGATGGGTGCCGCTAAAAATGTCTCCTGCAGGAAGATTCATAACCTTATCAGCTGTTGAACGAATCATTTTTAATCCAGCTTCATTATAATTAATAATTCGTTTTTCCTTATCCAATACAAAAATCCCCATTGGAATCGAAGTTAGAATAATTTTAAGTAAGTCGACACTTTTATTTTCCTGCTTAAAAAGCTCTGCTAGAACGTCCTCTCTGCGAATATAGCCTGCTGGAATACCATCCTCACCTCTAATGATCGCAAAGGGTTCGCCAATTATTTGGAACAAAGCAGGCAAGGAAATTTGTTCGCTAAGATGGCAGATGCTTTCTAGCGATTTCGCTTGATTATGTAGAGATGCAATCGAAGCATGCTCTTTTTTATGGTTTTCAAGCAGTACATAAGCAAATAAGTGATTTTGTTTTTTTAAAAACAAAAAGGGTTCCTTAAGGTTATTTAAGGTAGATCGAAAAACTTCTTCACATTCATCCACGTCTACTGAAATAATTGGTTTCACTTTTTCTTTGGCAACGGAAAACATCGTTTACTTCCCCCTTAACACCTTATCAATCTAATACTATCACTTTATTTGCAATATTTTAAATTAAATATGGCAAAAAAAAAGAAGATGTGCGTCCCATCTTCTTTTCCTAGCAATTAATCATTACCATTAACAAATAAATCTTCTTTAATATAAGCGAGAACCATCCCTGGAATAACTTTATCACCTTCCTGCACTTCAAGCGATTCAACTTCGCCGCTCAAACTAGTCTGAACCGTTTCTAATTTGCCTGATTCTGTTTTGATCATAAATAAGGTTTCCCACTCATAAATTCTTGACTCGCCCTTAATCGAAATCCTTGCCACCTTTCCATAACAAGGGCTAAGAACTACACCATAATACATGAACATCCCTCTCCCTTATGGTTTAATACTGCTCTTGAAAAGGCCGTGTCTGTAATACTAAACTGAAGAATTCTTGAAATTCAGGGATATCCTCTGCTTGGATTCCCAGTCTTTCTGCCCAATGATCGTCTGAATAGGTGTCCTCTTGGCAAAGTAACACCATTTTCCCAGACTGAATCGAAGTGACCATCGCTTTCCCAAAAAACTGCTCTGAATAACCAATCGTCAAATCATAACGGTGGTTATTTGAAATTAAACAAAAGTAGTGTAACAGCTGCTGTTCTTTTTGTTCAGATAATATATCTAGCTTCATACAAAATGGCCTCCTCTTATCAATTGATTTTTTAATATTTCAACCATCCTCTAAGCCTTGAAGCCTCTGTAAGCTTTTGACATCCTTCAATATAAGCAGCAATTTTCATATTTACACCATACCGTTTAGAGGTATGATAAACCTTTAAAAAGCTGGCTGTCATTTTTTCCTTGAGCCGCTCATCTACGGTTTCCTCCGTCCAGTAATAGCCTTGATTGTTTTGACACCATTCAAAATAAGAGACAATGACACCGCCGGAATTGGCAAGTATATCAGGGACAACCAAGATCTCCCGTTCATCTAGTATTTTAAGCGCATCTTTTGTGGTTGGTCCATTGGCAGCTTCAATGATAATATTACAGTTAAGTTTACTTGCATTATATTTATTGATTACTCCGGAGATTGCTGCTGGAACGAGGATATCACATTCCTTTTCTAATAAATCCTGGTTTGAAATTGAACTATTAAAGCGATTTGACACAATGCCAAATGAATCTCTATTTTCCAAGAGATATGGTATATCTAGCCCCTTTTCATCATATAAACCTCCGAGGATATCTCCAATCCCAATTACTTTTGCGCCAATCTCATATAAATACTGGGCTAGGAAACTGCCGACATTCCCAAACCCTTGAATGATGACACGGGTATCTTTTAATTGTAATTTCCTTAATTCACATACCATTTGCAGCGTATATAAAACACCTTTTGATGTCGCTGTTTCCCTGCCCTTCGATCCCCCAAGTGCAATTGGCTTTCCCGTGATAAAACCGGGAGAGTCGAATTCACGGATATGATCATATTCATCGAGCATCCACGCCATAATTTGCGAGTTCGTATACATATCAGGCGCTGGAATATCCTTTGTTGGACCGACCAGCTGGCTAACCGCTCTAACGTAACCCCGGCTCAACTTTTCCAATTCATCTAAACTCATTTTACGAGGATCGCAGATGATCCCGCCCTTTGCACCACCATAAGGAAGGTCGGTAATCCCGCACTTTAAGCTCATCCAGCCGGCCAATGCTTTTACCTCATCTGCCGTGACGTCTGGATGAAACCGGATTCCTCCTTTGGTTGGACCTGACGCATCATTATGCTGAGCCCGGTACCCCTGAAATATTTCTGTTTGTCCGTTGTCCATTCGAACAGGAATACTTACTTCTAAAAATCTCATCGGCTTCTTTAGAAATTCGAATACTTGGGGTGGGTAGTTCAGGATGTTCACAGCTTCTTTTAACGTTTCTTGAAACTCAAGAAGGGAATTATCCTGTTCTCTTCCTTTCGTATTCTTCGTGTCTAGAGATTTGACTGCCATTCTAACACCTCATTTTTTATTGTTACTTAAGGTTAAAGCAAGTTTCGTGCCAACTAATAAATAGCGTTTTCAATACGGTGATCTAGTAAAGAGGAGCTGAACGCTATGTAAAAATGATTGAATTATTCATTGCTGCATACCTTTCAAACCATCATCCTAATAAAATAAAAAAGCCAGGCGATTAGCCTGGCTCAGGTAACTTTCTTTGTTAAAGGGAAGAGGTCTTTTCAGCGTCATCAATATTTAAATCAGCAATTTTGATTTTAAAGAATTTTGTTTGGAAAAGCATATAAATCAGACCAATTCCGATCCAAACAATCCCGCCAATGAGTGCATCAAATTGTAAGTTTGCCCACAAAATTCCCGTTAATCCAGCTCCAATGATCGGCATAATTAAATAGGAGAAAATATCTTTAGCTGTTTTATATCTCTTCTGGCGAAAAACGAAATGAGCAATGACTGATAAGTTGACGAAAGTAAAAGCAATTAACGCACCAAAGTTAATAAAGGAGGAAATCAACTCAAGACTTGGGGCAATTGCAAGCAGTGAAACAACCCCGACTAAGATGACATTAAAAACCGGAGTCCGGAATTTTGGATGGACATAACCGAACGTTTTTTTAGGCAGGACCCCATTTCGTCCCATTACGTACAAAAGTCTTGAAACACTTGCATGTGAGGCTAGTCCTGAAGCTACTGTTGCTGCAAAAGCACCTGAGAGGAATATCAGTTTAAAAAGTGTTCCACCTACAAACAATCCGATTTCAGGTAATGTATCATCAGTTACTTTGAAACCAGAAACATCTGGAAATAAGGCTTGGGCGAAATAGCTACAGACGAAAAAGATGGCGCCGCCAATAAAGACCGTTAACATAATCGCTCTCGGCATCGTTTTTTGGTCAATTGCTTCCTCTGCATACATAGTTACGGCATCAAATCCGATAAAGGAGAAACAAACCACTGTTGCCCCTGTCAAAATTGCTCCGAGGTGGATATCTGAATGAAAAAGCGGTGTTGTTGTTAAAATCGTGCCTTGTCCCATTCCTTTGGAAAGCTGGACAAGGGCAAGGACAATAAATGCTGCAATTAAGACCACTTCAAAAATAACGAGCAGGGCATTTAAATTAGAGGTTTTCCCCATACTCCAAGCATTAATCGCAGTGACGATTGCAACATAAGCGACAACCCAAATCCAGGCTGGCACCTTTGGAAATACAGATACCATATAAATACGAATAATCAATGCATTTACCATCGGAAGCAATATATAATCAAGCAACGCTGCCCAGCCGACTATGAATCCGAGATGAGGGCTCATGGTCTCTCGGGTATACGTATAGGCAGATCCAGCACTTGGAAAAACCCGTACCATTTTTCCATAACTTATAGCGGTAAATACCATTACAACCAATGCTGCTAGATATGCTAATGGGACCACACCATTTGTTTCTTCAGAGACAATCCCAAAGGTATCAAATACTATGGTTGGTGTCATATAACCCAATCCAAGCATAACGATCGCCCATAGCCCAAGTGAGCGTTTAAGAGTCGTATTCTCCAATTTAACCATCTCTCCTTTTATATCCGGATATTTGTTTATTAATAATTAATTGTAAGCATTTACATTTTGTTCTAGGATTGATGAAATACTTAATCTAAAAAAAAACAACTTACTAATCGTAGATCAGCTCCTCCTTCCATTGTACTAAAATCCTATTATTTTAAATAATTGCAATTTTCATGCCAATTAAATTTCTTCCTTATTAAAATATACTTTTACTTTTCAGGACCAAAAAATTGGCATTACGACTTTTAATCAAATTTGCAATCTATCAAATGAAACTATTATTTTTATGAAAAAATGCATAACCTACTCAGGTTTGCATAAAATTGACGCAATCGACAAAAAAAGCAGTGGATTTTTCTCGTAGAATCCACTGCTTCCTTAAAAAATAATTCGATTATGCTTCCTCAGCTTTAAATTGCGGTGGTGCTATTCTGAATGCTTTCGTTAGGAAAATTAAGTAAGTAAATCCAACAGCAAACCAAATAACTCCCATAATCAAGGAACTAACCTCAAGATTAATCCAAAGTATCCCAACCGCCCCCGCACCAATTAAAGGCATTATAACGTAATCAAAAAAACCTTTAGGTGTCCTGTGCATTTTTTGACGAACGGCATAGTGATTAATTACAGAAAGATTAACAAACGTAAAGGCCATTAAAGCACCGAAATTAATTAAAGTAGTTGCTGTAACTAAGTCAAAGAACCAGGCCGACAAGGAGATTACTCCAACAAATAACACATTAAACGCAGGTGTTCGCCATTTTGGATGAACGTATCCAAACCATTTTTCTGGGAATACCTTGTCACGCCCCATAACATATAAGAGTCGTGAAACACTAGCATGTGAAGCAAGTCCGGAAGCTAGTGTATTGACAAAGGTTGTACACAAGAAAATCGGTTGAAACAGCTTTCCACCAACATATAGTGCAATTTCTGGAAGTGCAGCGTCAGGTTCTTTGAACCTAGATATGTCTGGAAAAAAGGATTGAATAAAAAACGATGTGGTAATAAAAATAACCCCGCCCCATAAAGCTGTAAGCATAATCGCTGTTGGAATTGTCTTTTCCGGATTAGGCGTTTCTTCAGCTAGCGTCGTAACAGCATCAAAACCAAGGAACGAAAAGCAGAGAATCGTTGCACCAGTAATGAGAACCGGCATGTTCATACCTTCAACAAAGAACGGTTGTAAACTAAAAACAGTACCTGTTCCCTCACCTGCGTTTAATCCTTTAACAACTAGTATTATAAAGACAATCATGATGAGAATTTGAATTAAAACAAATAATGTATTGAAATTTGCTAGGATATTTACGCTACGTAGGTTTAGGAAGGTAACAATTCCAACAAACACTAATACCCAAATAAAATCTGGAACTGCTGGAAACAAAGCATTCAGGTACAGTTTTGTTAATAAAGCGTTAACCATCGGCAAAAACAAATAATCAAGTAGAGAAGACCAGCCAACTAGAAAACCTAGATGCTTGTTTATTGCTTTTTGGGTATAAGTATAGGCTGAGCCTGCTTGAGGGAAAACCTTTACAAGCTTCCCATAACTCGCTGCAGTGAATAACATCCCAATCAATGCAATAATATATGCTGTTGGTACATGACCTTTCGTTATACCAGAAACAATTCCAAATGTGTCAAAAACCACCATAGGTGTCATATAAGCTAGTCCCATGATAACGACCTGCCACAGCTTTAACGATCTTTTCAGCTTTACGCCATTTTCCACATATCATACCTCCTCTTTAATTAAAACGCTTTTATTACCGGATAATCCCCTTGATTTCTATAGATTATTTCTCCTCCTTAGATTTTGGAAATTCAGAATGTAATCTCGCAATTTTTGTGCCAAGCTATATTCTTGTAAAATTTCACCTTATTACTTATGCAATCCTTAAAGGAAGGTAATTGAAGTTAAATTTATAATTTTTTAAATCTTCGAAATTATTCATTTGCGCATACATTATTCCAAATTAAGTAGAATTTGTCACATACATTAAGCCGATCCGCTTTATTCTTTATTGGCACAAAACTTGCAAAACTAATTATATAAATAAATATGTGGGGGAATTTTAGATGCAATATCCATTATCACCAGATGTCAAACCAGAATTTTGTACCACCGGGACCTTTATGCGATTACCTTCACAAAGAGAAAATGTGAAATTGGCAATCGTTGGTGTGCCGTTTGATACAGCAGCCTCATTCCGTGTTGGGGCTCGGTTCGCACCTCAAGCCATCCGTCAAGCTTCAATGACCTTATTTCCTTATCATCCGATTCACAAGGTCTATCCTTTTGATGCTTGCAATGCGATTGATATTGGTGATGTTTCCGTCATTCCCCATAATATCCATCGAAGCTATGAGATAATTGAAAAGGCAATGATGGACCTAATGGAAAAGGGGATAATCCCAATTGGGCTTGGAGGGGATCATTCCGTTACATTAGCCAATCTTCGTGCTGCTGCAAAAATACATGGTCCTGTAGCCTTAATCCATTTTGATTCCCATACAGATACATGGGATACGTATTATGAAGAAAAATATTGGCATGGTTCCCCATTTATCCGTGCATATGAAGAGAATCTCCTCATTCCAGATAAAGTTTTTCAGGTAGGAATTCGAGGAACCCTAAATCATCCAGGAGATATCGATGCAAGCACAGATCTGGGATATCATGTTATTACAACCCCTGAGCTAAAGGAACGAGGCATAGGAAATGTAATAGCTGAAATAAAAGAAAAAATTGGTGACACCCCTTGTTTCCTTAGCTTTGATATCGATTTTGTTGATCCATCATGTGCTCCTGGAACGGGTACACTAGAAGTCGGTGGTTTAAATAGCTTTGAAACATTGCAAATTATCCGCTCGTTAACTGATTTTAATTTTATCGGTTTTGACTTAGTAGAGGTGTTGCCTCCCTATGATCCAACTCAAATTACTTCCTTACTTGCTGCTACCATCATTCATGAATTTGCCAGCCTCGTAGCACTTAAAATTAATAAAGATTCATTAATTCCTAGTTCGACCAACAATAATTCCTTGTAAAAGCAAAAAGCAGTGGGTTCCATTTTAGGAATCCACTGCTTTTGTGTAAACAATTATTTTTTGGGAAAGCTAGTTTTAATAATTACTTCGCGAAACGGTGGTTACCAATCGTTACCGTTACTTCACGTGAAAAGATCCACTTACTAACAGCTGTTTTTGGATTATAGAAGAATAATGATCCTTTGCCTTGCCCTCTGAAAGCAAGTGCTTCATTTACAGCTCTTTTTGAAGCAGCATCAGCCGCTTGGTTAATCGTACCATTTTTGACAGGCGTGAATGCATAATAGCCATTAGACTTCTGATATACTACTCCATTAACGGTGTTTGGGAAATCAGGGCTGGCTACACGGTTAAGAATAACCGTTGCTACTGCTACTTTACCAGCATACGGCTCACCTACTGCCTCAGCACGGACTAGTCTAGCAATCAATTCTTTTTCTGCTGCTGTAATAGCAGAGTTCGGGATTACTAGATTTGTTCCTGCATATAAAAGACTGCCAGTTTTATTGTTTGCTTTTAATAGACTATTAACAGGTACACCGTACTTCGCTGCAATTTTCCAATAGGTTTCACCCGATTGTACTTTATGCGTGCTTGTTGCCGCTTCTGTTGTTCCATTTAACGTAAAGGCTGTCATTGATAAGATTAGGCCGGTAGCAATTATTAGCTTTTTAAGTTTATTCATATTAATACCTCCAATTTTTGTGTGCGCTTCTCTACTATTAAGGCTAACAGGTGTAACATTCCAATTCATTAACCAAAAAGTGGTAAGGCATTTTTGGCTAAGACAGCGCCCACCATGAAGGTATTTCTCTACCAAATGGAATAATCTTCTATTTCTTAACTCTTTCCACTAAATGGACTTGATGGATATGATAGGATTTTTTATTACAATCTGTTTCAGCCATGTAACATTCATAAAAGGGCATAATGTCCTTTAACAACGGTTATTCACCAAATTGACATTATATCCCTTGAATTCATACAGGATTTCACTCCTAACTTTGGTAATAATATAAGAGAGGTTAATAAAAGGAGGCTATTTTATATGGAAAATCAGGTAGTCAGCATACTTAACAAACAAATTGCAAACTGGTCTGTCATGTATACGAAGTTACATAACTATCATTGGTATGTAAAAGGTGGACAATTTTTCACATTACATGTCAAATTTGAAGAGTTTTATAATGAGGCTGGCCTGCATGTTGATGAATTAGCCGAACGATTGCTAGCAATCGGTGGAAAACCGGCAGCTACGATGAAAGAGTACTTAGAAATTTCATCTATTAATGAAGCAACAGGTAATGAAACTGCTGATGAAATGGTTGAATCAGTCATCAATGACTTCTCTATTATCATTGGCGAACTTAAAGAAGGCATGAGCTTTGCGGATGAGAGGAACGATGAAACAACAGGAGACATGCTGCTTGCGATTCATTCGGGGCTTGAGAAGCATGTATGGATGCTAACTGCATTCTTAGGAAGATCCATTTAATTTTCATATGAGAAGCAAACAGTCCAACAATTTGTTGGACTGTTTTGTTATTTATAATAATTATTAAAAACTATTGACTTTTATTTAGTAATTATACTATTATTAAATTAAAGATACTTACAAATTGGAGGTTCCCTAAATGTCAACACCTGAAATTATCGTTTATAGCAGCACCGGCTGCCCCTATTGTGAAAAAGTAAAAACATTCCTAAAAGATCAAGGCTTTGCATATGAAGAGCGAAATGCTTCCATACATAAGGAATATTTTGATCAATTAAAGGAACGTAAAATTTATGGAACTCCTGCAACAATCATTAATGGAAAGCTGGTCCTTGGCTTTCAAGAGAAAAAATTCAATAAGCTGCTTGGATTATCTGAGGACTTTGCTCCCGCCGTGAGCAATTCTATACCAGAAACCAGCGAAGAAAGTGCAGATACTATTTTCCAATCAGTTAATGAAAAAATTCTTCAAGACGTATATGATTTTGTCACCATCGGCGGCGGACCCGCAGGTGCTTCTGCTGCTGTTTATGCTGCACGTGGGAAATTAAAAACACTTGTCATTGATAAAGCTCCAAAAGCAGGCACCCTAGCAATTACTCATAAAATTGCGAACTACCCAGGTGTGCGCGAAGAAGTTACAGGGCTTGAACTATTAACAAGAATGCAAGCACAAGCAAAGGATTTTGGCGCAGACTTCATCCGTTCCACCGTTCTATCGGTTGATTTTTCGGATGAAATCAAAATAATTGAATTAGCTGAAGGTACCATCAAAGCTAAAAGTGTCTTCATTGGCGTTGGCGCAAAAGCTCCTTCTGGCAAGATTAAAGGCGAAGAGGAATTTACTGGACGGGGTGTAAGCTATTGTTCAACCTGCGATGCCGCCTTTTATCAAGACCGAGTTGTCGCGGTTGTTGGAGATAATGATGAAGCGATCCACGAGGCCGAAACATTGGCCAAGTATTGTAAAACAGTGAAATTGTTAATTCCAACTGAACTAAAAGGGGACGTGGATCTTTCTCAATTAGAAAATAACTCAAAAGTTGAAATTTATAAACGTCACCGTGTAAGAGAAATTATTGGGACTGATAGTGTTGAGAAAATTGTCGTCCTTACTGATAAAAAGGAGGAACAGGTATGGGATGTCGATGGAATTTTCTTATACCTCGGCGGGATGATGCCAGGAACGGACTTCTTAAAAGGTGCAGTTATGCGCGATGAAGAAGGCTATGTGATCGTAGATGAGTACCTTCGAACCAATATTGACGGCGTCTTTGCGGGCGGTGACGCTAGAAGAACACCAATTAAACAAGCAGTTATTTCAGCAGCTGATGGGGCGATTGCGGCTTTAAGTGCTGAGCAGCACGTCAATAAACGCACCAAACTTCGTCCCCAATATAGTTAATCTTTCAGGAAAAAGACGGCGGCTGCCGTCTTTTTTTCCCGATATTATTAGACTAGAATTGTCTCTTTAACAACTCCATTGATAACATAATAAGGCGCTTCGCCGTTTAATACCTTAACAATGTTTCCCGCTGCCATATTCGCCATGGCATCTCGTGCTTCAAAGGTAGCATTACCAATATGTGGAGTTAATACAACGTTCTTCAGATTTTTCAATCCCTCACTAATTTCAGGTTCAAATTCAAATACGTCAATCCCTGCTCCTTCAATCTGTTTCTCTTCTAACGCTTTTATAAGTGCGGCTTCATCAACGATTGGTCCTCGTGCACAGTTAATTAAATAAGCTGTTGATTTCATCATTTCAAATTGACTTGTGCTAAACATGTGTTTCATGGTTGGATTATAGGAACAATTTATGGTAATGAAATCAGATTCAGCAACTAAATCTTCAAAAGATACATATGTCGCGTTTAGTGCATTCTCAACTTGAGTACTTTTTCGACTTGGACTCGTATATAGAACCTTCATATCAAAAGCGGCGGCTCTTTTCGCAACAGCTTGGCCAATTTGACCAAATCCGACAATCCCGATTGTTTTTCCAGATACTTCACGACCGCGAAAATAAAGAGGAGCCCATCCATTGAATCCAACAGTACGGCATACTTCATCTCCTTCAACCACTCTTCTTGCTGATGCTAATAAAAGGGAAAACGTTAGGTCAGCGGTAGCAGCTGTCGATGCTATTGGTGTATTGGTGGTCGGTATTCCTTTGGAAGCTGCATAATCAAAATCAATATTATTATATCCGGCTCCATAGTTCGCAATAATTTTTAAATGGGGTGCTTGGTCAATTATTTCCTTCGTTACAGAGGTAGATAATAAACTTAGAAGGGCATCCTTATCTTTGATGCGCTCTTTTAATTCTGCTTCAGTAATCAATTTCTCTCCTGTAAATACTTCAACCAAGTGATCCTTCGATAATAGTTCTAACCCCTTTTGGGGAATCTCACCTGCTACTAAAATTTTTGCCATAGCCTATCACCCCTCCTGAGTAAAATGACTGCCTTTTCCAATAATCCAATTAACTGTATATTATTATACTACAATAAAAAGTCCTATAAAATTATTTATTTATTAAAATTCTGCAAACAAGCTATGCGATATTAAATTAACCCATCATTTTTTCTAGTAGTCAACGTTTGTCCATTTCACTAGCAATGCTTCATGCATACATTGTTATTAAACAACAGAGGGAGGTGATTTCTATGGGACATGGCGGAAATAACAACAGCTTCGCGTTAATTGTTGTGTTGTTTATTTTATTGATCATCGTTGGAGCATCTTTTATGTACTAATTGAGTAGACACTTTAGAGGCTCTAAAGCAGAAAAGAGCGGGAAACCATTGGTTTCACCGCTCTTTTTTATGGATGTAAGGATCTACTTTTTGCTGCGAGCTAAAATAAATAAGCTTACAGTAATAATCGTAAAAGCAATCAATGCTAATAACGGAATGGTAATAAAGCCAAGCCAGTTAATATAATCCTTTGAGCAAGGCACTCCGCTTGTACACATTTCAAACTGTTGTAAATAGGGGATTTTTTGTAATAACGTATGGTATCCTGCGATCAGCATCCCGATAATTGACAATGGCAGCGCATATCTAAATATTCCTTTATCATTCCGGTAGACGGCAACCCCTAAGATGATTGCCAGCGGGTACATAAAGATCCTTTGGTACCAGCAAAGTGTACAAGGAATGAAATGCATAACCTCACTAAAATATAAACTGCCAAGTGTAGCTATGATGGCAGCAATCCAGGAGAGAAGTAAGGATTTATTCATTCTATTCACCTTTTGCGGCTTTCGCTACCATTTCTTTTAAGTCATCAATGGTTTGTCCCTCGAACTTTTCTCCATTAACAAAAATAGTTGGGGTTCCTGTAACACCTAGTTTTACAGCGTAATCCATATCCTTATCCCAAGCCTTATCAGACTTCTTGTCCTGGAAGTTTTTCACAACCTTATCGACGTCACTATCGCTAGCTACTTCCTTCAATGTATCAACTAGGAAGTCTTCAGTAAACAAATCGATTTTTTCATACTTAGTGTCTTCAGGCTGTTTTTCGAATAAAAGATCATGGAATTTCCAAAACGTTTCATTTCCAAGCTCTTGGAGTACTGATTCCGCAAATTTCGCAGATCGAGTCGAGTCCACGTTAATAAACGAATCATTCATAAAGTAAAATTTTGCTTTGCCAGTATCCACAAGTTCCTGCTGGATAATTGGTACGACATCCTTAGCGAAGTTTTTGCAATTTGGGCATTTATAATCACCGAATTCAATGATCGAAACAGAGGCTGATTCCTTACCTTTGAATGGCTGATTGCTATAATCAATTTTTGTAGTGGTTTTATCCTGTTGTTTGGAGTGATTGCCTAAAAAAATGAATGCTAAAATAAAAACTGCAACCAATCCAATCATCCAAAAAGTAAAGGTAGATGATGATTTTGCTTCTTTTTTCTTATTTTTATTATTATTTGCCATAATAGTCTCCTTTAAATGAATTAGCGCTAATTAAAAAATTTGGTTAATGATTTGTTGTTCATTGATATATTAAATTTTACTAAACTTATTCTGTAATGCAAATAGAAAGTCTTTTGACTTCTTAATGCCGATTAAATTTGAGTAGTTAAGGACATTGTTTCAATTAAAACAATACTTATATTTAACGATTTAGAAAAACAAAAACATTCGTCAATAGAATGTGACGAATGCTAATTCTTTTAAAAAGTTACTATTAAATTATATATTTTTCTTCTATTAATTAATTTCCATAATTTTATTATTATTGATTGCAAATTGTTCATTTTTATGAAAAACACGATTACATAGAGAAAAATTAATGTATGCACCAACACTAAAAATGATTAAAGACGTTGCTGGCACATATATTATGATAACAGTAATTAAAGCTAGAAAACCAAGAATGAGTATAGTAGACGGGAAATTTACTATAGCCAAAAGAAATGAATTTTTAATAGCACCTTTCCAAGTGGCGCTATAATGAGTCATTACTGGAAACAAAAAAGTAGAAATAATTAAAAACACTACACTTATTATTATAAGTGGTATTATCATCAGAAACTTTAACCCAGATTGATCTTGATTTAGGTAGAAATAGTTAAAATAAAGTAATACCGCTAGCAACATCCAAATGATTCCTATTAAAAAACTCTGTTTAAAATTCTCTTTAAAATATCGAAAGTAGTTTCTAACCACACTCGTATCTTGATTTAATTTCCATTGTCTTACAACGCTATACATCGCAGAAGTAGCTGGTGCAATTGTTACGATTGGAAGACATGAGATAATCCAAAAAAGATTAAGGATAAAAAGATTAGAAAGTCTATCAACTACAGCGTAAAATCTACTATCAAAAATGTTCAATTTGCCACCAAATTTCTGAAAGTTATAAATGTCAAGTCCTTTTAGGTTTTGGAAGATTTGTTATAAAATGATTTTCTTCATCTTTTTTCCGCTTTCAATTGCTCCAAAGACCATTGCCATACTTTTAATATTGTCACGACAATCAGTTTCAGCCAAGCGATTCTCCTCAAGGGATAAAAACATCTCATCAAAGCAACCCCAGTGACCTTCTTGGCCTTCCCATTTAATTGGAACATCGATCGATTTAACTTTACTTATGAAATCTTTTGGTTGGGATTCATCAATTATTTCGCAGATTGGAAGATTTATTCCATCCCAACGAACACTTCCTTTACTCCCTGTTACTCTCCAGTCTGCTTCCCATGAGGTATTTAGCCCTTCTGCGCACCACGATCCGCGATAAGTGAATACGATACCATTACTCATTTCAAATATACACATAGCAGACGCATTTCCTTTATACCAAGAGCCAGGAGGATTATACTCATGGCAATAGACAGATACAGGGTCTGAACCAATAATAAAGCGCGCTTGGTCAAATGTGTGGATGGCCATATCCAATATTAATGGGTTATCCATCAAATCACGGAACCCCCCAAAATGAGGGCCCAGAAAAAAGTCTACGTGAACAGAACCTACTGTTCCTATTGCCTTGTTTGCTAATAGATTTTGTAATGCACGAATCTTTTTTAAGTATCTACGATTTTGCATAATAGTATAATTCTTGCCATAGTGTTGAACGGACTGTAAAACATCTCTTGCATCTTCCATGGATTCTGCCATTGGTTTTTCACCGAAAACATGACAGCCAGCTTTCAATGCAATCGTAACAATTTCTTTATGTGCTGATGGAATTGTCACATCAAACACAAGATTGGACTTGGTTTCATAAATAGCTTGTAATAAATTATTATATGCAGGGGCACTAAGGCCCTTCCGTTTTGCCATCCCTGTGGCTGCATCAATATTCACATCGACTAACCCAACTATTTCTGTATTACCACGTTTATTGGCATAATCTATCCACGTATTCGACATTTCTCCACACCCTGCCACAACAATACGATGCTTTATCATTCCCCTTCACCTTCCTATGGATTAATAGTTAAAGGTTAAATCGATCCTCCCACAATAATCCTATAATCAATAAATGGGGCTGTTTCGGTAAAAAATTCCCCATCTTCTATTTTATGAACTAGTCTTTCCACGGCCATAAATCCAATCTTTTCAACTGGATATTCAACTGTTGTTAATTTAGGAGTAACGTATTTTAGTACATCAATATTATCAAAACCCATCAGTCCGACATCCTCTGGGATTTTTATATCCTTATACTTTAAATAGTTCATGACTTCAAGAGCATACAAATCACAAGAACAGAGGATGGCTGTCTTATTAATTTTCTCAAACTTTAATTCTTCCAGCTCACTTAAATAATCATTATGTTTTATGATTAAAGGAACTTCATTGATGCCTTTTATTGATAATCCTTCTAAAAATCCATTTAATCTTTCTTCTTGTGTATAAATATTTGTCTTTCCTTGGTATGTCAATGGAGGGCAAATATAGATAAATTTCTTATATCCTTTATCAACAATGTAACTAACTCCATCAATCATTGCTTCTCTTTCTTGAATTCCAACATATTCCCAGTTTTCTGACAAATAATTAAATATAGTAATAACAGGTATTGAAAATCCTTGTAAATAGTCCTCAAACTCTTTACCTTGATTGACTGTAAATAGGATAATTCCATCCACTTTATGATTTGCTAGATATTCAATACATAGCTTTTCGTTTTCTGGATCTTTATCTGATAATGCAATATAAATAAAGTACCCATTCTCTCTTGCCTTATATTCCACTGCATTTAACAATTGTGCAAAAGATCGGTTATATAAATCAAATAAAACAATACCTAAAGTCATTGTTTTACCTTTTACAAGACTCCTGGCTGTAAAATCGGGACGGTAGTTTAACTCGCGAGCTGCTTCTAAAACAAGCTTCTTTGTCTTTTCTTTTATTCCTGGACGATTATTTAATGCTCTATCCACCGTACCCGATGAAACACCACAATATTTCGCTAAATCCTTTATCGTAACCCGCATAGTGAGTGCCTCCACTATTTCACAACATGATATTTCTGAAAGCTTAAGACCTCATTTACTTAAGGAATTTATTACTCTTACCTCATACACACCGCCTGCTGCCTTACCTTCGCCAGACTGAAATTTCACTTCAACCTGTTGCTTCCCTTCAGTTACTCTTAAAGGAATCTCATAATAAATATTAAAAAGACCGTCAGAATGATTTCCCTCAAGTTTTTGAATGGCAACCAGTTGTCCATCAATCACAATTTCAAAGTCGCGTTCATATTTTTTTCCATCTGCAAAAAGTGTCTTATCCCCGCCAAAATAAGTTACTTGTAAGTACATTTTCTTATCAGGCTCCACTAACATTTCATAACTGAAAAAGCCTTCCCCGCGACTATCACGCCACGATTTTTCCACCACATTAAAATAACCTGTTTGAGAGTTCTTGCTATTAACTCGGTGCTCTATCTCAGGCTGCTGTTCACCTGGTTGTACAACGTCAACGGTGATAACTCTTAACTTTTCAAGCTCCTCTTTCTCTTTATCTACAAACGTTTTGTAGGCCTCTTCATCCATCAGATTCCAATATAATGTATAGCGCTGGTGATGCAAGTTGTAAAATGGAACGAGAGTAATTTTTTGATTGCCAGGCTGCCCGACTTTGTCTGTTTCAAATGTCAATGGAAAGCCTTCAATAGGTTTAATCCATTGATTAAGGTCTACTTTGTCAGCTACAAAGCTAGCAACATCAATAAGTGGATAATTGTTTAATTTTAAATGATCTTCGAGAATATCACTTTCCGGAAAATTCTCCTTACCAAGTGCTCCTGCCAAAACAACAGGTCCATACATAAAGCCAACTTTTCTAAGATTATCTTTAGCTGTATAGGTATGGAGATCCATGGGAAGGGTAAATTCTATTGTATCCCCTCTACTCCAGTTCCTGCCGATAGTTACATAACCATTTTCTGAAATCAAATTGGTTTTTACACCATTTACAAAAGCAGTTAGAGCTCCAGAAACCCAATATGGTACACGGATATGTACGTTGAAGAATTCAGCTGCTGCTTCTTCAAAGTATAATCGGACTTTATTAGACCTAGGAAAATCAGTTTCTTGCCTTAGCTTTATTTTCTTTTCATCCATGATTAATTCAGAAGCAATAAATAAATTAACAAACAAATCTTCCTGTTCTTGATAATAAATGTTTCTTGTATATCGGGCAGGATTCTCCATCCCAGTCCCCGTACAGCACCAGAAAGAATTATCCGGTGAACAGTAGATTTTAAAGTGCCCTGGCTGCGTCGAAACAAAATATGTTTTCATGCCTGAATCTGGATCCTGTGATGCTAGAATATGATTGTAGAGTGCTCTTTCATAGTAATCTATATATTCAGCCTTATGATTCCATTGGAACAAATGCTCAGTCAGCTTCAGCATATTATATGTATTACAAGTCTCCGCCGTTGTGATACCTAATGTTTCTTTATTTACTGGTCCAAAATGTTCTCCTATACTATTTCCGCCAATAATATAGGAACGGTTTTTCGTTACTTCATTCCAGAAGAAAACCGCCATATTCTTGTAATCCTCATTCCCAGTAATCTCATATAGCTTAGCTGCCCCGATGACCTTCGGTATCTGTGTATTCGCATGTTTTCCCTCAAGTTCGTCGATCTCTTTAGAAAGAGGATCGAGTATAGCATGATGGCAAAATCTGATGGCCAGCTTCAAATAATCTTCATTATTTGTAATGGTATATAGATCGGCCATTGCTTCGTTCATTCCGCCATGTTCACAAATCAGCATCCTTTGAAACTGCTCATCATTCAGATTGTCTGTTCCTTTTTTTGCCCAGTCAGAAAGCTTTGTGACAACCTCTAATGCTTTATTGTTTCCAGTAAGGGAATAGACTTCAATAAGACCTGCAAAAATTTTATGAATACTGTACCAAGGAACCCATCCGCCTGCTAGACTGAAATTTTCAACCTCGAAATTTCCTGTAAAAACCTTATCAAAATATGTACGAGGGAAGCCGCTGACATAGCCATCCTCATCGAAGCTTTGGACAAGAGCTAGTTCGTTAACAGCATATTCAATTTTATTCAGTAATTCTTCATCTTTCGTAACCGTATACATAGCAGAAGCAGCTGAAAGCCAATGACCAATCGAATGTCCACTGATGGGAGTTGATTCCCACCCGCCGTACCGAACTTTCTTTGGTGTTTGCGAAACTGCTTCATAACATGGTGCAATAAGTCTATCAATATCTAAATAGATCAAATATTCTTTACCCTTTTCTTGCGATTCTTTAAAAATACCATCTAATAACGTAACGTTTTCCATTACGTCCCCTCCTTCTGTTTAGATTTATATAGCTATCGATTTAATTGAATCGATAGCTAAACATACAGGATCTGGAATATACATTTCTTTGATCATCCCTTTACAGACCCGATCATAACGCCCTTTTCAAAGTATTTTTGGATAAATGGATAAACAATTAAAATTGGCAGAGTAGATACAATGATAACCCCGTACTTGATTTGATCTGCGTATTTTTGTGCGTAACCCCCGGATGCCCCTCCAGAACCTGCGCCTTCAGCAAATACTTGATTGGAAAGAAGAATGTCTCTTAAAACGATTTGCAGAGGTTGTAAACTATAGTCGCGAATGTAAATTAAACCTGTGAAGAAGTCGTTCCAGTGCCCTACCAAGTAATAGAGCCCTACAACTGATATAACCGCTTTTGAAAGTGGCAGCACCACTTTCCCAAAAAATTGAAAATGTGTGCAGCCATCCATTTGTGCTGCCTCAAACAATTCTTTAGGTATAGAGCTTTCAAAAAATGTCCGTGTAATAATGAGGTTAAATACATTGACAGAAAAAGGAATGATGAAAACCCACATATTATTTGTGAGATTTAAATCTTTCATTAATAGATAAGTTGGAATTAAACCTCCGTTAAAAAACATGGTAAAGACAAATACAAACATTAATAATCGTCTTGCTTTAAACTCATGTCTTGATAGAACATAGGCTGCCGGCAAGGTAAGCAGTAAATTGATAAACGTACCTAAAAGTGTGTAAATAATAGTATTTTTGTAACCCATCCAAATTCTTGTATCTTTAAAAATTTCCGTATATCCGAATAGGCTGAACCCTTTTGGATACAGTAGAACTTTTCCAGTAGACACCAGAGTGGAGTCACTGACAGATGCAATAATGACAAAGTACAAAGGATAGGCAACAATTAAAAAGATAAACAGACAAAATACAAAAATAATAAAATCAAAAATTATATCTGAAGTAGTTTTTCCTTTCCGATTAAAAAGCACCATGACTTTACCTCCTTGCATGGTTAAGATTCATCCTAGCAAAACCCTTATTTTATATATTTACCATAAACTAATATTTGAAAATCTCTTCGCAATAAAATTCATAGCTAGTAAGAAAATAAAATTGATGAGTGTATTAAATAAACCAATGGCAGCAGAGTAGCTAAATTGACTTGAAATAATACCGATCTTATATACATATGTGGCAATAACCTCAGAAACCGGAAGATTCAATGGGTTTTGCATTAAGAATATTTTTTCAAATCCTGTATTTAAGATATTTCCCATACTAAGAATAAAGAGGATAATCATCGTAGGAACGATGGCTGGTAAATCAACATACCGAATCGTTTGCCATCTGCTTGCGCCATCGATTTTTGCAGAATCATATAATTGCGGATCTACGCTTGCCAGCGCCGCTAAATAAATGATGCTATTCCATCCGGCATGTTGCCATATATCAGAAAGAACATATACTGGGACAAAGGTTTTTTCGGAAGCCAATAGGTTGATGTCCCCGAGCCCTAGCAATTTCATGACATGGCCGACAATTCCTGTTTCTGGTGATAATAAGACATTTAACAAACCAACCATAACAACCATGGAGATAAAGTGTGGCAAGTAAACAGTTGTCTGTAACGTTTTCTTCCACCTCTTACCAAAAACTTGATTGATAATCAGCGCCATAATAATCGGTGCCGGAAATCCTAGTATAATCGTTGTTAAACTGATGGTGACTGTATTGGTCATTAAATCTTTGAACATATAGTTAGTAACAAATTGTTCAAAATACTTGAGCCCAACCCATTCTCCCCCGGTAAGCCCCTTGGTAAAATCAAATTCTCGGAAAGCCAACTGGATGCCATACATCGGTATGTAGTTAAAAATAAAAATAACAACAATAGCAGGCAAGATCATGAGCCACAATTGATAGTCACGTTTAAAGGTGTTTAATATTGTTGCTTTCTTTACTGTTTTGGCACCAGGTATACTTGATAAATTTCTGTTTAATTTATTAGTTTCCGTGTTTATAAAGGCCACAAAAAGTACCTCCTTTATTTTAAGAAGATGCTATACCACTTCAAGATGGTATAGCATCCTCCAGAATGATATGTTATTTCTGATTTTTCTTGTAATCGTCATAATACTTTTGCTTAACCTTTAGGTTTTCAGGCAGGCCGGTTTTCTCGGCATTTTTCACATAGGCATTCCATTCTTTGTCAATGCCGCCTTTTGTGATCCACTGCGAGTATTTCGGCATCGCCAAATTCATAAGGTTTGTATCGTTTAAGCTTAATTTCGAATTGTCCTCTTTGCTGTATTTAATAAACATACCAGGGTAAACGTCTTTATCCTCATCTACAGCATTTAGTGCACCCATTAGCGGTTCGGTTTGCTTGCCAACCGATTGCATATCCGTACCAAGTTCAAGCTTTAAATCATCAGCAATATACATAGGTCCGTTATCGGCCCAAGTAGAAGTCCATTTCCATGTGCCTGGGTCCATTTTCGCATCCGCCGGAGGCAATACCTTGTAGCTGCCGTCTCCGTTATCCGCGATATTGGTACCCATTGAACCAAACAGTACTTGCATACTGACTTTTGGATCGTACAATTCATTGATAAATTTCATGGCAGCTTCTTTGTTTTTACTTTGGGCTGACAATGTAATCATATTGGCACCATAGTTTAGTGCATTGTAATCGTAGGTCCAGGATAATTTTGTAGTTGAGTCAGCTGACTGCTTTAATGGAGCCAACGTTGTATATTGCGAAGCCAGTGTGTTTCCGAATCTGTCTGTTACTTCCCAGCCATACGTATAACCAACCTTTGCAACATCACCATTGCCTCGGGCAACAGATTGGTATTTTGTGTAATCCTGAGTAAATACTTCTTTGCTGATTAACCCGGCTTTATAGCACTTATTTAAGAATTTAATAAATTCTTTATAACGATCGTCTGTAAGGAAGTTTTTCACTTTCCCATCTTCAACAAAATAGCCTTGGCCGCTGCCTTCAGCTAAAGTAATCCCAGTGCTTCCCAAAAGAACTGTCGGATGGAAGAAACCAAAGCCTCCTGTTCCAGTTGGAGCAAAGTCCATCGGAATTTCATCATTAGGATCGCCGTTGCCGTTAGCATCCTTTTCTTTAAAAGCTACTAAAACATCATACAATTCATCCCAATTCGTCGGCGCTTTTAACCCTAGATTGTCTAACCATTTTTGGTTGATAAATTGTCTTGTTGCTGTCGCAGGCCAAAACCGTTGATATTTAGGCAGTCCGTAGATTTTTCCGTCAAGCTGTGTGGCAATTCCCTTTGTTTCCGGTTTTGCTTCAAACATCTTTTTTACATTTGGCAATTTGTTGTCAATATCGTCAGATAAATCTTCAAACAAACCTTGGTATTGTACCTGATCTGCATCTGTAATAGCGTTTGGTCCAATAATTAAATCTGGAACATCACCGCTGGCAAGCATTGCACCCTTTTTCTGATCCCAGTCCGCGGTAACCTCTTGCCATTTAATTGTTACGCCTGCACGTTTTTCTACTTCTTTTAACCATTCCATTTTTGAAAGATCTTGTGTTAAGGGATGTTTTGTAATAAGGGCAGTTATTTGTGTCTTGCCGCCACTTGCCGCGTTTTCTTCGTTAGATGCCTTATCGTTAGAACAAGCAGCTAATATTGAGGCAGATAAAGATAGTGCCAGTAAACTCCTTAAAACCTTTTTCTTTTTCATCTGATTTCCCCCATTTTTACAATTTTTGAAAAACCATTTCCTTCAGAAGAAAAACACACTCTTTCTCTGTTCACCCCTTTTAAGAAATGGAAGTATATGTAACGTGAACGTACACAATAAGAAAAAGATAACGTTCACGAGGTACAACGAGAGTAAGTTATTTATTTTTGATACAGGCCAAGTAATAAAGTTCGTGTACGTTAACGAAAAACAGGTGAAGTTCTTAAGTCAGATTGACTATTATCTAGAAGACCTTATCTAATTGGTAAATTGACAGGATTCTTGAGGTGTTAATTTAGTTAATAAAAATATTAATCTATTAACTAAATGTTTTGAGGATATTTAAATGATAACGCTTACTTATATTTTGGTCAATTATTTTTTTATTTATTGATTAACAATAATATTAACCTTAAATAACAATCGAAAAGATTACTAAGGTTGTTGAGGTAAATAAAATGACAATCTCTCCATTTATCGGACCAGTTTTTTAACATCTTTCGATTCATCAGCTAAGAGGCCCTCCATATACGTCCTTAGATGGAGGGCCTCTTTATATTCGCTCCTCTATAAATGCGGCCAGCCGTTTCCGTCCCAATACAAAGGTCTTATTTGCAAAGTAGGTTTCCCTTTTTTCAAGGCATCGTAGGCATGATTAACGAGGATGCTCGAATTACCGGAAAAGAAAACGGCACAATGCCCCGGTCCAATCCAGCGTTCATCTCCTGCATCAATCAACGTACCGCCTCCTTCCATCATTGAAACCCCATTCTTATCCATATAAGGCCCGCTTATCTCTTTTGCCCGGCCCACAACAATCTTATAGGTGCTTTCAATGCCGCGGCAGCAAAAATCAAACGATACAAACTGGTAATAATACCCGTCTCGATATACAATAAATGGCGCTTCAATTGTATTTGGTTCTTCGTTCCGGGTTGAGATGGAAATCAGTTCAGCTCCCGGAGCAGGCTTCATAGTTGCCAGATCTAATTGGATCAACTTCATCCCCGACCAAAAGGAACCGAAATTTAACCATGGCTGGCCTTCTTGATCAAAAATTAAATTAGGATCGATCGCATTGTAGTTATCTGCTGCAGTCGAGTAGATAACATGCCCCAAGTCCTTCCATTCATAATCGGGATTTTCCGGATCAAGGGTGGTATTGGTCGTTAACCCTATAGCCGAGGTGTTCTTCCCGAAGGTTGAGACAGAATAATATAAATAATAAACTCCATTATGAAAATAGATGTCTGGAGCCCATAAACTATCTTCTTCTTTCTCAGGAACATACTCCTTACTCCATTCCGGTAACGATGGAAATATTTGTCCTGCCTGCTTCCAAGTGACCCCATCTTCAGATGTTTTCGTTTGAACGCCGTTTCCCGTATGAAAAACATACCAGAGGTTTCCCTCCTTTGCGATTACCGGATCATGAGCCCATAAATCCCCCTTCAAATTCCATTCCATATTGTAAAAGTTAACTCCGCCAAAGTTATTCGAGTTACTCATCTTATTCACCAATCCTTTTTAATAGTTTAAGTCATGATTTCCTCAAATTCTATCAAATATTAATAATTAAATTAATATATTAATAATAATATTAACAAAACGACAACACAAAACGAAGGCTTTCTTTCAAAATTCATTAAACATTATGTCTTTCGGCAAATAATAAGACTATATACCCATGAGTATTTATTTAACTCATAGTATTATTAATCCATTAATATTTATATTAATTATTTAAGTTCGTAAGCGTTTTATTGATGGTAATAAAATCTAACGATGGGAGGGATTTCTAGTTTTAGCAGATTGGATGTATTTTCAAAAGGATTTGAAAAAAGAGAGGAGAACAACCTAATGAGGAAATGTTTAATACGAAGTTTTTCACTTGTTTTGCTAATGCTTATCTTAATTATCCCAACAACTGCACTTGGTACAGAAAATCCTATTAGTCCGCCAAGCGAAAATAATAATAAGCCACACCTTGACCATCAAGGTGAAACGCCTGATTTTCAAAATGTATCTGTTCACGACCCTTCTATTGTAAAAGATGGTGACACTTTTTACGTATTCGGCTCTCATATTGAAGCTGCTAAATCAACTGATTTAATCAATTGGCAAACATTTACCAATGGCTATACAACGCCTGGTAATAAGATATACGGTGATTTATCTAAAAATTTAGCTGGTTCTTTTAAATGGGCCGGTGAAAATGATTCGGACAGCAAGGGCGGTTTTGCCGTTTGGGCTCCGGACGTGTTCTATAATAAAGACTATGTTAATGAGGATGGAACAAAGGGTGCCTATATGATTTATTATAGTGCATCATCTACTTATATCCGTTCCGCTATTGGCTATGCTGTATCGCAAAATATTGAAGGTCCATATAAGTATGTGAATACTATCGTTTATTCTGGTTTTACTAGAGATGAAGCTTACGATGCAAATAGCACTGTAAATAAGAAATGGGATAATACTAATATTAAAAATCTTATTGATGAAGGTAAATTAGAAGGTCCAAGGTCTGGCTGGTTTAATGGTAATGGTTCTTTTAATAATAGTAACTTTCCCAATGCAATCGATTCTACTGTGTTTTATGACAAGGATGGCAAGTTGTGGATGACCTATGGTTCTTGGTCCGGAGGAATTTATGTACTTGAGATTGATAAGGCCACTGGTAATGCGATCTATCCTGGTAAAGACGGGAAAACATCTGACGGAAGACTAATTGACCGTTATTTTGGAACCAAAATAGCCGGCGGTTATTATAAATCCGGCGAAGGCCCTTACGTTATCTATGATAAAAATACTGGCTACTATTATTTATATGTGACGTATGGCTGGTTAGGCGCTGACGGCGGTTATAACATGAGACAGTTCCGCTCAACTAGCCCTGATGGTCCTTATGTAGATGCTGCAGGACAAAATGCTGTTCTTCCAGGCGATGTTCAAAATACTCCATACGGAAATAAGATCATGGGTAACTTCTTGTTCGAAAGAAAAGTAGGTGATCCTGGAACAGGAATTGGAGTAGGTTATCTTTCCCCAGGACATAATTCAGTTTACTTGGATTCTAAGACTGGGCAGCAATTTTTAGTTTTCCATAGCCGCTTCCCACAAAAAGGTGAGTATCATGAAGTCCGCGTTCACCAAATGTTTATGAACAAAGATGGCTGGCCTGTGGTTGCTCCTTACCGCTATGCAGGTGAAACACTTGATAAGGTGAACAGACAAGACCTAATTGGTGAATATAAATTTATTAACCAAGGCAAAGAATATTCTGCAGCTATTCATAAATCAGTCTTCATTCGTTTAAATAAAGACAATACGATTACTGGCGATGTGACTGGTACATGGGAAAAGGACAGCCAAAATCAAGTAATACTAGTAATAGATGGCATTACTTATAATGGGGTATTTGTCCGTCAATGGGATCCAACTTCAGAACGCTACGTGATGACATTTACTGCCTTATCAAATGAAGGTGTATCTGTTTGGGGAAGTAAATTGGCAGATAAAACCGATGAAGAAGTCGTAGCAGCTGTTGTTAATGATTTGAAACTTGGTGATACAACAAAAGTCATTTCCAATTTGGCACTTCCTACTGAGGGAACTCGACATACAACGATTTCATGGTCATCATCAGACGAATCAGTTGTTTCTAACACTGGAAAAATCAATCGCCCAGAAGCTGGTTCAGAAGCTTTGACTGCAACCCTCACTGCAACAATTACGAAAGGTATTGTCACAGCAACCAAAACCTTTGAAATTACTGTGTTACCATGGACAAACGCTGTGTTAACAGCATATTATGGATTTGAAAATAATTTAAGTGACATTAATGAAAAATTTGCTGATGGTAATTTAACCGGAAATAGAATCGATAATACAGGCGGCAGCATTACTTATGCTGCAGGAAAAAATGGCCAAGCCGCCGTATTTAACGGAGCATCTGGTGTTCGCTTACCCGACGGGCTCATAAAAAGCAACAAGTATTCTGTATCTCTTTGGTTAAAACCTGAACAATTAACTACTTACACTACCACTTTCTTTGGAGCGAAAGATTCTAATAACTGGGTAAGCCTTCTTCCGCAAGGACCGGCAGCCAATAACACCATGGTCTGGTCTGGCAGTGCAAGATGGTATGATGCTCCTATAGGTTCAACTATCCCTAAAAACCAATGGACACATTTAGCTTTCTCAGTTGATAATGGCACGATTAAAGTTTATGTAAATGGTGTTGAAAAGTATACAGGATCAGACTTCTCCAATATCTTTACGACTTCCGATGGCAAATTTAGCCTAGCTGTCAACTGGTGGGATACTCCATATAAGGGCTTAATGGATGACTTACGGATTTATGAAGGTGCATTAACACCGTCACAAATTGCGGAATTAGCAAAGACAAACTAATAAAATGAAAAAAATCGTATGGTTGATCCATACGATTTTTTTATTTGTTGTTTGCTGAGAATTACGAGACCGGTTTCTTGCTCCAAATTGTTTAAGGGTAACGTAGATTATTTCTAAGTGACCGAATTTTCTGTTCCGGCCTATTTCGGTCACATAGATTTCTTCCTACGTTACCGGTATTTTCGCTTTGGCCGCTTTCCAGTCACGTAGACCTCTTCAGATTTTCCAGCGGTTTAACTATTCAGCCCTAGTTATTTCTTTATCACTATAATACAACCGGAAACGAATATCCTGATTATAATTCCCAAATCCTGCTCCAAACAGAGTTACACCACCGACATTTTCACTTTCTTCATGGACGGCAATCCGAAACGTCCATTGCTTATCATGGATGTTTACATCGTCAAGACTCACATTTGAGATCCTTATCCCATCCATATAAGTTCCCTCAGAAGTAATTCTCAGACGTTTTAGCAAGCCGTATTGATTGATCTCCGATGGCCACCAGTTAGGCGTATATTTGCCGCGGCTGTCGCCAAAATCTCCCGGACTAGTCCACTTACCTAATGAAATATTATTTAGGGAAAAATAAATATCTGATGGCCAATCGCTATTAGTAAACGGAGCCTCTGAGGATATTTCTAGTGATATTTCTAGTTCGTTCGGATTCTGATTTCCAAGCAAAAAATTAGGTATTTTGTACTCAATAAATCCTTTACTAAACCACAATACCTTTGCATTCATGCGGTCAGAGTGAAGAAAGTAACGAGGATCATCAAATTCCCCTATAATTTTTTCTGCAGTTGCCAAACCGCATGTAGGTTCGACATAAAAATCAGTATAATGACCGACTGACACATCTGTTTCATGGAATTTCTTTATTTCACGCTCTTTTGAAGGGAAAATAATCTCTAACCTTTCAACATTTAGAAAACACCTTTTTTGCAGTCCGCCTTTTCCGCGAATTAATTCTGAATGGATGATTTCAGCTTTTTCTAATTTATTGACATGCATGGTCATGATTGCGCTGCTAAGTTCAAGGCTTTCAGCCAATTCCTTTACATTTCGCGGTCGCTCAGCCAGGAGGTGAATAATTTTTATTCTTACCTTGCTGGCAAGTGCCTCAAAAACAGGCAATGAATGTTCCGAAATATCTAAATTCATTTCTACTTCTCCACCTTAAAAACCATTAATAAATATATTAACAATAATACAATACTACTATAATTAGGCCTATACAAGACTATATGACAAACTTTCTTTCTTTTTCTAGTACAAAAAAAGCATACAGGCATCTGTATACTCTTCTCATTTTATGAATTATTAATTATTTATGATAAATAAATCTTTCACCCGGAACCATCATATGGAACTTTTGAGTTGGATAATGGTGAAATAAGTAATCTACAAAGTAAGCGGGGTTATCCCGATTATTTGGAAACATGTCATAATGAATTTTAGTTTGAGAGACTCCATTTATTAATGAATCCCCATTTTTGTAAATTGCTTGCATAGACATTCACCCATTCCTCTTTATCATTCATCATTTAAAAAGAGAACTGTATCTCCTAATATACAGTTCTCTTCTTCTGCAGCTACCCCACTTCTAAAGATTTATGCTGTGATTGATGCAGCTTCCAATAGTAACTCTTTCGATCCATTAATTCTTGATGAGAGCCTTCCTCAATAATTCTGCCCTTATCAATCACAAGGATGCGTGTTGCATTTTGAATCGTGGAAAGGCGATGCGCAATTATAAAGGAAGTTCTGCCCGCCAGTAAAGTCTCAAGTCCTTTTTGCAAGGCAAGCTCGGTTTCCGTATCGATTGATGATGTAGCCTCATCCAGGATTAAAATTTTCGGATCAGCTAACAGTGCACGGGCAAAGGAGATGAGTTGTCTCTGACCAGTGGAAAGCCTTGTGCCTCTTTCGTTGACCTCTGTTTGATATCTATCTGACAATCCGCTAATAAATGGATGTGCTTGAACCGCTTTCGCCGCTTCGATTACTTCTTCATCTGTAGCATCAAGCCGTCCATACCGAATATTATCCATAATCGTGCCGGAAAAAATAAACGGATCTTGAAGCATGACACCCATTTGCTTCCTGAGAGATGGAATAGTGACCGTGTTAATATCGATATCGTCAATTTCAATTCGTCCTCTGCTTACATCATAAAAGCGGCTTAGCAAACTGACGATCGTTGTCTTACCCGAACCAGTTGCCCCGACTAGAGCTATCGTTTCACCCGGATTGACAGAGAAATTAATGTTCTTTAGGATTTGTTCCCCATCTTCATATCCAAAAATAACATCTTTAAATTCTACTTTTCCTTTGATTAAAGGAAGTTCTACAGCATTCGGACGATCTTTGACCGTTGGTTGTTCATCAATCATTTCAAAAATTCGTTCCAAATAGGCTGTTGCATTAATAATCGCATTGTAGAAATTCCCTATATTTGCGATTGGTGCCCAAAACATTCCGATATAGCCGACAAATGCCACCAAAGCCCCAACTGATACGCCATTACCAATCAGCGATATACCAACAAGATATATTAATGAGGTTGTCAGTATTGAAATGTTTTCAATCGAAGGCCATAACAGAAACTGAATTCGTACTGCCTTCATCCATGAGCTGCGATAACTTTCAGATACATTATTAAAAATGCGTTTATTTTCTTCTTCTCTCGTAAAAGCTTGAGTCACTTTAATTCCATTGATACTTTCGTGAATATAAGCATTCATATTGGATTGTTTGTTACTTAACGTTTGCCATGCCTTTCGCTGGGCATTTTTTATAAGGAGGATTACTGCTGCAAGGATTGGAAAACCCAGCATGGCCATAAGCGTTAACTTTACATCAATGGCTAACATAAAACCGATAATCACGAAAAGACTGAAAAGGTCAGTAATCAAATTAATTAGTCCATTAGATAATAGATCACTTAATGAGTTTACGTAGTTTACGACTCTTACTAAAATCTTCCCATGCGGCCGGCTGTCATAAAATGAAAAGGATAGCTTTTGCAAATGGGTAAACAAATCTTTCCTAATATGAAGGATGACACTTTGCCCAATCTGAGACATCATTCTAATCTTAAATTTCATGCAAATTCCGGTTATAAAGAGGGCGATTAAGTAAATTCCGGCCAGACCCCATAAACCAGCAACATCGTTATTTGGAATCTTCTCGTCAATGGCTTTTTTAATCAAATAAGGACCGATTAAATTGGCGGAGCTAGCAATCAGCATGATAAAAACGATTAAAAGGATCTTTTTTCTGTAAGGTTTTAAATAAGTAAACATCCGCTTAAGATGAATAAAACTAAACGGGGACTCCAATTCTTCATCTACATCAAATTTATTGCGCGCCATTGAGATATATCACATCCTCACCATCGTGCTTACCATCAAAATTCCCATTTTGGTTCCTAAACACTTTATAGTAATACCCTTTTTTCGCAAGCAGTTCTTTATGCTTTCCTCTTTCAATAATCGTGCCATTTTCCATTACCAGAATTATATCTGCCTCTTTTACAGATGAAATCCGATGAGCGATAATAAAACAGGTTTTCTCCTTTAAAATGGACTTTAATGTTCGTTGGATACGTAGCTCTGTTTCCATATCCACAGCTGATGTTGTATCATCCAGGATCAGGATGGATGGATTTTTTAGAATCGCCCGGGCTAACGCAATCCTTTGTCTTTGACCTCCGGAAAGACCTACCCCCCGTTCCCCAATAATGGTGTCGTATCCTTCTGGGAGCTTGGAAATAAAATCATCGGCCTCTGCCATGTTGGCAGCAGATTGTACTGCGTCTAAGGTAGCTTCTGGGTTCCCGTAGGCAATATTTCCTTCAATTGTATCTGAAAAAAGAAAGACATCCTGCATTACCATTGCCAAGCTATCCCTTAATTTAGCGATATCCCATTCTTTTACATTAAGACCATCGACTCTTACTTCCCCGCTTGTTGCATCATAAAATCTGCTTAAAAGATTGACTAATGTGGATTTTCCTGCACCGGTTGGTCCGATAATACCAACCGTTTGTCCTGGCATCACTTTAAAGCTGATATCCTTTAAAACCGGTTCGTCACCATAGCTAAACGAAACCTGATTAAAATCCACTACCCCATTGATGTGCTTTACATTAAATCTTTTTCCTTCATTTTTGATCTTTGGTTTTGTATTTAACAAATCTTCCACTTTTTCAGCTGAAGCAATAAACCTCTGAACATCATTGATTAACCATCCAGCCATACGCATTGGATTATTTAATGCCCAAATCAGCGAATTAAATGTCACTAATTCACCTAAAGTAAGGGAATGATTAATGACCATAGTGCCTCCCACTAAAATCATGACAATCGTTAATACTCCCGCTAGTGAATCGAGGACGGGCAGATACTTCTCCCAAACTCTTGCGGAGGCAAGGTTCTTCTCCTTAAAGGCCTCATTTTCTACTGAAAACTTTTCAATCTCGTAATCTTCCTTCGCAAAGGCCTTAACGACTCGATTCCCGCTAATGTTTTCCTGCACTACTGAATTCAGCCTGGCAAACTGGCCCCTGATCGCCGAAAAAGTAGGTTTAACGGTAAAGGATAACCGTGTCGCAAAAAAGCCGATAATTGGTGTAACTGCCAGCATGGCCAATGCTAATAGCGGGTTAATATAAAACATAAACCCAATCGCAAATAGTAAAATGGTAAGGTTTTCAAAAATCATATAAATAACCCAAGCCGTAAAATGCCTTACAGCTTCCATATCACCGGTCATTCGGGCCATAATATCTCCCGTTTTGGTCCGGTCATAAAAACTGAAATCCAACTGGTTAAGCCGGTCATACATCTGCCCTCTTATCGTAAATATGACACCTTGAGAAATAACTTCAAAAATCAATTGATAATTATAGCGGATAATGGTTTTAACTAGAGTTACGATGATCATTGACCCCAAAAGATACCATATTAGACCTTTCTGATGTCCATAAATGACCTTATCAATGATTTTACCCGCGATATATGGATTGATCATATTTAATATGGAAACAACAAGAGCCAAAAAAAGACCAAAAAATAATCTAACACGATAATTCCTTATATACCCCCATGCCCAACGCATGCTTTGCATGATCGACTTCCTCCTCCCTGAAGAGCTTTTAAACATAAATACATCATATTATTGGATTTCCCATTATATGTAAGAGCATTGGAATATTAGGACCATAGTAAGAGTTTGTTTATTTTTCACCCATGTTTCTTTCACCTCAATTATAAAAATAAAAACATTCATTAACCTATTATAGTGTTATAATTACAGAATTAAATGTATAATCATAACAAAAAATTGCACAATCCTAACATTGGAGGAGAAAGAAAATGCTCCAATTACTAGCCCCTCCTTTGCCGACTCTTCTTGCGGCAGGAGAACATACCTTCGATATTGGCGAATCACATATAAACCGGAACAACATTGGTGTTTTTGATTTATTAGTGGTTACAAAAGGACAATTACACATGGGTGAAGACTATCATAAATTTCAGGTTTGTGAAGGAAAGACCCTTATCCTCTCCCCAGATCGGCATCATTTTTCAATCTCACCGTGTGATCAAGTTACCCATTTTTTTTGGTTTCATTTCATTGCATCGAAAGGATGGAAGGATCTTACCATCTCTAAACCTTTTCATAACAATGAGAAAAAAGCTTCAGAATGCAGAAACGTCTTTTCTGAAAACCCTTTCGGAATAACACTACCTAAATTTTGTCAATTATCCAATCCCGAAGCTGTTGAAAGGCTGTGCTCAAAAATTATTACATCCGAAAATGAATCGATTTACTCCGGGGAATGGCAGCGACAAGTACTCTTTCAACAATTGCTTCAGGAACTTTCAAATCATTTGCACTTAGCTAACTCTATGCCTGCCTTGGCTGTTGCAGAAAAAGCTGCCGTTTATTTGAGAAAGAATTATGCAAAAAAGATTACATATGAGGATCTTGGTCATGCGCTTCGATTCCATCCAAACCATATTGCAAGATGCATGATTCAGGCATTTGGCTGCACACCGATTGAATATGTTAATAAAATTCGAATGGATCAAGCAAAGATCTTACTAGTTTCAACCGATTGGAATATTGATAGAATTTCAGAAAGCTGTGGGTTTACTCAATCCGCCTATTTTAGTAGAACCTTTAAAAAACTAGAGGGTTTATCACCTAATCAGTTTCGAAAACAATATATAGGAAAAATCCCGATAAATAACTCATAATAGTAGAAAAAACGCAATCGTCCGATTTAGCTTCATATTTATAATTACTTTAATAAAAAAAGCACCATTATGATCAAGAAAATGATCATAATGGGCTTTCCAAACTACCTTAAAGGAGCAAAATCCTTTATTTCTCCAAGAATTTGTTCAATTTCCAGTAAAACGTCATTACTTAATTCAATATCAACCGCTTTAACATTTTCCTCAATTTGCTGTGGCCGGCTGGCTCCGATAATAGCCGAACTAATACTTGGAAGACGAAGAATCCAAGCAAGTGATAACTGACTTAACGTAACTCCCAATTCACTAGCCAGCTCATTCAACTTTTGCACAGATTCAAGTACATCATTCCTAAAATAGCTATTGATAACCCAGTTGGTCGCATCATTAGCTGCCCGGCTATCCTCTGGTTTTTCAGTATTTGGTTTATATTTCCCCGTTAATATCCCCTGAGCTAATGGTGAAAAGACGATTTGCCCCAGTCCTTTTTCGGTACAAACCGGCAGTATCTCGTTTTCTATATATCTCTCAAGCATATTATAGATGGGCTGATTGGATATTATTGGTCTTAAATAATTGGCCTTTCCAATCCCCACCGCGTTTTCAATTTGTGCGGCACTCCATTCACTTACACCGGCATATAATATTTTCCCTTGCCTGATTAAATCATCTAAAGCGTATAAGGTTTCCTCAACGGGCACCTCCGGATCAAAACGGTGACATTGATAAAGATCAATATAATCCAACCCTAAACGTTTTAGGCTGGCATCACATTGTTCCAAGATATGTTTTCTGGAAAGTCCGCGTTCGTTTGGCCCAGTTCCCATTGGGAAAAATAGTTTGGTTGCTACGACGTAACTGCTTCTCGGATAAGCTTTTAATGCCTCGCCCAGCACCTCTTCTGCTTTTCCCCCTTCATACGCGTTAGCAGTATCAAAAAAGTTGATGCCTAGTTCATAGGCTTTATGAATACAATCATATGCGGTTTGGTTGCTAACAGCCTTTCCGTAGGTTAACCAGCTGCCTAAACCAATTTCACTAATCTTTAAACCACTATTTCCAAGTTTTCGATATTTCATTTATCCTTCCTCCTTCTTTAGTTGTTTCATATATTAGGAACTTACAGCTGCAGCTTTTTTATTTACGACTAATACCTTTTTCTCCCATGCCCTGCTCTTCCATCTAAAATACATGACAATCCCTCTAAACCACTCATCTACGATAAAGGCAATCCATACTCCCGCTAAGCCCAGACCAAAATGAATTCCTAAGATATAAGATATTGGAACAGCAAGCCCCCACATGGAAAAAACCCCCATTTTTACAGAAAAAGCGGCATCCCCAGTTGCCCTCAGTGAATTTACTACGATTAAATTGAAGGTCCTGCCTGGTTCAAGAATTAAACATAATAATAATAAAGTACTGCCTGTATGAATAATTTCTTTATTATTTGTAAACAGACTCATTAAGTCTTCTCTGAAAAAAGAAACTAAAATGGAAACTAAAATGGAAATAACAAAACTGGATTTAAGGCTCTTAAATAATTGACGATACGCTCCTTCATAGTCTCCCGATCCAACACGGTATCCTATTAGGATTTGTGTCCCCTGTCCCATCGCTAATCCAAACAGCATAATAAAGGACATAATATTCCAAGTATAAACACGAGTAGATAAGGCAGCTGCTCCAAGTATAGCTGTAATGGCTGTCATGGCCATTTGGCTGGTATTGTAACTGATTTGTTCCCCGGCAGCTGGGATACCAACTTTTAGGATTTTTTTAATAAGTGGTAAATCGAAATGAAAATAATCTTCTCGTTTAATTCTTATTGGGAGCCGCTTATACATAAGAATAAAGGCAATAATGAGAGCTGACGCCCTGCTAAAAGCAGTTGAAAGGGCTACCCCTTTTACTCCCATTTCAGGGAATCCGAATAAGCCGTAAATAACCAAACTGTTTCCCGCTAAATGGATCACATTCATAATAATCGATACAAACATGGCTTCTCTGGTAAATCCATTTGCCCTAAGAATAGAAGAAACAGTAATTAAGATGGCCTGTAAAAATAAGGTTCCGCCGACAATCGATAGATACTCATAACCTATCGCGGCAATATCATCTTTAAGGTGGAATAACTCTAATAGCTGGCCTTTAAAAATGACCATTAAACAGCTTACAACTAAGCCAATTATCAAATTGATCGATAATGAGACAGCAGCCGCTTGTTTAGCACCTTCCCTCAAGGCAGCTCCTAAATATTGTGAAATAAGTACAGCCGTCCCAGTTGCAGTAAAACTAAATATTAGAATACCAAAAAAGACAAGTTGATTTGCCACTCCGACAGCGGCCACAATATCATCAGAAATATGCGACAGCATGATGGTGTCAGTGCTCCCCATGATCATTTGAAGCAGCAATTCAATAAAAATTGGCCAGGTAATGGCAAGTAAAGTTATTTTTCTATTATTTTGATCAATTGAATTTCCCATTTTTTATCTTCACCTCCTACAGAAAAAGATTCATATCAAAAAGATGATATGAATCTTTTTCTCTCTTTTTTTGTAAATGCACTGAATGTCCGTTTTATTTAATTACTTAGGAAGCCCAAGGTTTGGAGTTCCATCCGGATTCCAGGTAAACTCTTTCGCACATGTGTGCCGATTCGGATCATAGAGCGGGTCTCCAACAATCTCTGTATAGTTTCTCACGTGGTAGACAAGGATATCCTTGCTTCCGTCTTCAGAAACTGTAAAGCTGTTATGACCAGGACCGTACTGGCCTGCTTCATAGTTAGTTTTGAATACAGGTTCTGTAGATTTACTCCAGTAGTTTGGATTCATTACATCACTGTTTTCATCCGCAGTTAGTAGTCCCATGCAATAATTTTCGTCGGTAGCACTTCCCGAATAAGAAATGAATATTTTACCGTTTCTCTTTAAAACCGCTGGTCCTTCATTTACCCAGAAGCCAATCGTTTCCCAATCATATTCTGGTTTTGCAATCATCACTTGAGGTCCTATGATGGTCCAAGGGTTTTCTAATGGTGCAATGTATAGATTGGAATTACCTCTGATGTTAGGATCCTTTTGAGCCCAAACAAGATATTGCTGTCCATTATGCTCAAAAGAAGTAGAATCTAGGGCAAATGATTCCCAATCGGTATTGATTTGCCCCTTTTCTTCCCATTTTCCTTCTAGCGGGTTAGTAGATTTATTTTCAATTACGAACATGCGGTGTTGGAAAAGTCCATCAATAATTTCCTTTGATGGCGCAGCCGCGTAATATATATACCAGCTGCCATTAATGTAATGAATCTCCGGTGCCCAAATCAGTGCGCTCATTGGTCCTGTTTCATGCTTTCTCCAAGCAACCGCGGTTTCTGCATCCGCTATGCCTTGGATTGTTTTTGAACGTCTAACCTCGATGCGGTCATATTCAGGAATAGATGCAGTAAAGTAATAGTATCCGTCCGTATGTTTATATACCCATGGATCCGCTCTTTGCTCGATAATCAGATCCTTTGATGTTTTGGCTTCTTCGATTGTTACTTTTACCATGATATCTCCCCTATAAAAAGATGTCAGCTATTCTAAATTATTTTGCATCTGCTACCGGAACGCCAAAATTCGGTGTACCATCTTCGTTCCAAGTAAAAATCTGAGCCCGAGTATGGCGGTTTGGATCCCATAACGGGTCACCCTCAATATTCTTATAGTTACGCGTATGATAGATAAGAATATCTTGGCTTCCATCTTCAGAGACCGTGAAGCTGTTATGTCCTGGTCCATATTGGCTTGTTTCTTCATTTGTTTGAAACACAGGTGTTTCTGATTTTTTCCAAGATGTTGGGTCTAATAAATTATTATTTTCATCTGCAGACAGGAGACCCATGCAATAATTGTAATCTGTGGCACTCGCAGAATAGGAGATGAATATTTTTCCGTTTCTCTTTAAGACTGCTGCACCTTCGTTCACTAAAAAGCCGATGGTCTCCCAATCATACTCAGGTTTTGTAATCATTACTTGAGGACCTTCAATCTTCCACGGAGTCACCATTTTAGCGATGTAAAGATTAGAGTTTCCAACAATTCCAGGGTCTCTTTGTGCCCAAACATAATATCTTTGCCCCATATGCTCAAAGGTAGTGGCATCAAGTGAAAAGGACTCCCAATCTGTTTTCACTTGCCCCTTTTCTACCCAAGTTCCTTCAAGCGGGTTCTCGGAATCATTTTCAATCACATACATACGATGGTCAAAAATCTCGTCTGCTCTAGCAGCCGCAAAATAGATATACCACTTTCCGTCGATGAAATGAATCTCAGGTGCCCAAATATTCGCACTCATCGGGCCTTTTTCATGTTTTCTCCAAGCAACTACAGGCTCGGCTTCACCTAATCCCTGAATTGTTGCCGCCCTTCTGACTTCAAGCCGGTCATATTCTGGAACCGATGCTGTGAAATAGTAGTAACCATCTGTATGTTTATATACCCATGGATCGGCACGCTGCTCGACAATGGGATTATTTAATGTTTCAGCCTTTGGCATAATTGATCACCTTTTCCGGTTAATTTCTAACTTTTACTTGATGATTAACTTTGACTACTTCATTTAGAAACTTTAGAGCTGTGAAACGGTCTCTTAGCTGATGAGCTTCGGATAAACTTCGCACCAGAAGATCGTCGTCAATTCCCAATTGTCCCGGCATTGTTTCGCCTCCAACTTGTTCTATAAGCTCACGTAGTTGAGAAGCTTTTGGAATAGCCCCGTATAAAGCTCTAATATCTTGAATGTTTTCTTTAATATTTTTCACGAGACTATCATCTTCAGTTGTTTTAATACTATCCTCTAATTTTGTAAATTCCGAAATTAGTTGGATAAAGTCCCTTTCATATACATCCGCTAGGAGAGAAACCGCCACCCCTACCTTTGCCCCATGAAGGACTTGCGGGCGGTTTTGTCGTATAAATTCCATCTCCCAATAGTGTGAAAGGTGATGTTCCCCTCCAGAAGCAGGATGGGATTGGCCAAATAATAACATGGCTAAACCGGATTTAATGAGGGCCTCAATTAGGATACGAATGCCTTCTTCGTCTGCAGCGGCAATTTTATCTGCTTTTTCAACGCATATATCAAGTGCTTCTCTTGTAATTTTTGCAACTTGCGGGCAATATGGCTCACCGACAGTCAGATTTCCAAACTTCCAATCTGCCAGGGATGTATATTTGGCTAACATATCCCCAAATCCTGCTGCAATCATTTTCTTTGGTGCATTTCGAAATACGTGTAAATCAGCAAATACCGCAATTGGCGCCATCATTTGAAAAGTTTGCTTTATTCCTCTAACAATTAATGGTGCTCCCATTGATGTAAAGCCATCGACAGAAGGAGCAGTAGGGACAGAAATGAACGGAATTTTTATCTTAGTACTTGTAAAGCGAGCGATATCATGGATGGTACCAGAACCTACAGCTATAATGACATCAGTATCTTGAGAAGTATCTAACAATGCTTGCACTAAAGACTTTTCGTCTGCCACTACATCATTATTCTCGTCAGGCTTTAATAAACAGGTAGAATAACCAACCTTAGTTGCTGATAAATATTTGGTTAGGTCTGCTCCAGCAACACGAAAAGTATGTTCGTCTGCAATGATGACTGCCTTTTTAAAAGCTTTTCTTTCTAAGTAGACTGCTGCTTCCCTTAATACATTGTTGCCAACTAAAATTGTCTCAATCGGTATCCCATTATGATGATTGCCGCAGTCACAACTGTTTGCTAGACTGATAATTTCTGTTATTACTCTTTCCATTATTGTTCCTCCTGCTCCTTCAAAACTTTACCCTAATTCTTGCTTTACTTAATTTGCTGTTAGCCCGAACTTATATTTTGTTACAGATGTGTACACTTGGTCTTTTTTAAGGACCCAAGAAGGAAAATTAGGATGGTGGATGGCATCTGGCAGCCCCTGGGTTTCTAAACAAATGCCAAGGTATTTACGGGAAGGAACACCATAAATCTCACCTTCTGACTTTATTTGGTTTCCAGAGTAAACGACTACTCCAGGCTCATCTGTTTCAATTGTCAATGTACGGCCACTCTCGGAATCTTTAAGAATAATTTCCTGGTCATGGTTTGATGTTAGTAAAAAGGGATGATCGTACCCATTACCGGCTAATTGATTTTGAGGATAATTGGAGTCAACCCCGGATTGAATGAATCTATTACTAGTAAAATTAAATGGTGTGCCTTCAACGTCCAGCAGTTTTCCGGTTGGAAGTAATTCATCATTTAATTCTAGGAACTTATCACTCTTAATAGATAGAGAATGGTTGAGAATATCCCGTTTAATATTTCCACTTAGGTTAAAATAGGAATGATTGGTCATATTTAATAGTGTACTTTCATCCGATAATCCAGAATATTGGATGGTCAGTTCATTATGATTATTGACTGTATAGGTTACCTTTACATTTACATTTCCAGGGTAACCTTCCTCCCCATCAGGGCTTAGGTATGAAAATTGAACACTTACTTCTTCGTCGTTCTCTGTAACGGAGGCATCCCAAATGACTTTATCAAACCCTTTATTACCCCCATGGAGATGGTTGTTGTTTTCGTTTTTTGCCAAGGTATATGTTTTTCCGTCAAGCTCGAACGATCCACCCTTTATCCGGCCCGCTACACGTCCCACGACCGTTCCAAAAAAATAACTGCCATTTTGATATTCTTCTAACGTGTCATAGCCTAAAACAATATTTTCATAGTTTTCTTCTTTATCAGGAGTGATGATTTTAGTAATAATACAACCATAATTAATGCATGTCAGCTCAAAACCATGGTCGTTGACAAGTGTATATGAATTGAAAGTTTGATTGTTTATTTGACCAAACTTTTCTTGGATAACTTTCATATTGATCCTGCCTTTCTTTCCTCTATTTTCGCTCGTATCGATAACATCCATATACAAAAATAGTTCCATCTCCTTTCAATCAGGGGGATTAAAAAGGAGATGGAATACATGGATTACTTGCGTTTAGCTAAACGGATTACATTCCAAGATAATTTCGGAAGTACCGCTGTCACTCCGCCATTCTCGGTCTTTGCATTTCCGTTAGAATGAGGTGCAACAGGTGTTCCTTTAGCTGAATTGGTTTGCTTGATATCATCATTTTCTAGAACAATATGCTCAACTACTTCGTAGCCTTCGAAGTTACGGATATCGACCTCTAGATCTAAGCCCTCTTGAAGGTGACGGTTTACCGCAAAGATTGTTAATACTTCTTGCTCTTCATTGTAAACAGCCGTTGACTCTAAATATGGAACATCAGTGAAATCCTTACTATCATACTTAGGACTTGAGATGATTGGATTTAATGATACGCCACGGCCGAATACTGAGGTATGCATATATGGATAGAAAATAGTTTGCTTCCAAGCAGGTCCGTTATCTTCTGTCATAATGGGCGCAATTACGTTTACCAATTGAGCAAGGCAGGCAATTTTCACACGATCGGCATGCTTTAATAAAGTAATCAGCATACAGCCTACTAATAAAGCATCTTCAAAGTTATAGATATCTTCTAACTGTGGCGGTGCAATACTCCACGGTTCAATCAGTTTGTCCTGCTCTCTGCTGTGGTACCAAACATTCCATTCGTCAAATGATAGATTAATATTCTTTTTGCCGCGTTTTTTTGCTTTAATATAGTCGGCAATGGAAATGACAGATTTAATAAAGTCATCCATTTCTAAAGAGAGGGCTAAATAGTTAGAAATTTCATTATCATGGTTGCCGTAATATTGGTGAAGCGAAATAAATTCGACATGATCATAGGTATGGTCAAGGACAGTTGCTTCCCAATCTGCAAAAGTCGGCATATTTCGGTGTGAACTTCCACATGCAACAAGCTCGATTGTAGGATCAACCCACTTCATTACTTTTGCCGCTTCTTGGGCAAGGCGGCCATATTCAGCAGCCGTCTTGTGACCGATTTGCCATGGACCATCCATTTCGTTACCTAAACACCAAGTCTTAATGTTATAAGGATCGTTTACTCCATGGGATTTTCGTAGATCGCTATAGTAAGAGCCGCCGGGATGGTTACAATACTCGACTAAATTTCGAGCAGCATCAATCCCGCGTGTTCCGAGGTTAACGGCCATGTTTACATCCGCGTTTACCAGCTGGGCCCATTTCATGAACTCATTTGTTCCCATTTCGTTAGTTTCGGTTGTACGCCAAGCCAATTCTAATCGACGTGGGCGATTTTCAAGAGGACCTACTCCATCTTCCCAGTTATAGCCTGAAACAAAATTTCCGCCTGGGTAGCGAACAAGGGGAACCTGAAGTTCTTTTACCATTTCAATTACATCTTGACGGAAGCCATTTTCATCTGCTTGAGGATGACCTGGTTCATAAATACCGCCATATACGGCACGTCCTAAATGTTCAACAAAAGACCCATAAATACGATTATCAATTTCAGAGATCTTAAAATCCTTTTCTAAGATCATTTTTGCCTTATTAGTGGTCATGTTCAGTTTTCCTCCCATGCTTCATTAATAGTCTAGTAAACGGAAAAACTACTATAATAAAAATACTGCCAAATCGTTTCTATTTAACGGTTAACCAACTTTTTCCCATTTTGGTTTTCCTGCAAATGGACAGCTTTTGTTTTTAAACTTGGCCCGATAGCGGACAATACATCCGCTATGAGCACAAGTGGTACCATATTGAAGGGAAGGACAGCTTTCACAATTCTTTAATCTTGCTTGGTAGACCTCGTCAGAAACAATAACAGATGAATCCTCTTCGGCTTCTTTTACTAATTCTTGAATGACCTCTTCTGTTACCATGACACTTTCCACGCAGCCTTTGCACAGACTTTTTTCCTTCACTGTAATCCCCCCTCTTCCTTTTACTCAATTAATAAGGTCACAACAGACATAGGTGGAAGCTTGATTGCCAATTTATTGTTTTCCACTGTTACACTAGTGAATTCAACTGGCTTAACAACATCCGGCTGTTCAAATGTGTTATGAGCATTCATCGTGTCGGCAGTGATAATGGTGCCTGACACCTTTGTATTTGCTGCATTAACGCCGCGTAGATCTAAATCCAATTCAGCCCCATTTTGGTGATCGATATTACATAAGCTTACATGGATCTTACCTTCAGCGTTTTTAGATGCGGATACAGTTACCTGCGGCAATGTTTCACCATTGTACTCATAAGTGCCAAATGATGAATCAACTGCTAAAAGCTCGGCATTCTGGTGAACCTTGTACATATCAAACACGTGATAGGTTGGAGTAAGGATCATTTGCTCGCCTTCTGTTAGAATCATCGCTTGAAGCACGTTTACTGTTTGAGCAATGTTTGTCATTTGAACACGATCCGCATGGTTATGGAAAATGTTAAAATGTAATCCGGCTACTAGCGCATCACGGATTGTATTTTGCTGATATAAGAATCCTGGATTTGTACCTGGTTCTACGTCAAACCATGTGCCCCACTCGTCAATGATCATGCCAATGCGTTTTTGTGGATCATATTTATCCATGATGGTGCTGTGTTTTGTGATTAACTCATCCATATAAAGTGCTTTTTTCATGGTAATAAACCATTCATCTTCCGGAAAATCAATAGCAGATCCTTTACCCAGCCAGAAATCTCCTGGAATGGTGTAATAGTGAAGGCTTAGCCCATCCATTAACCAGTGGGCATTTTTCATTAACACTTCTGTCCAGTTATAGTCATCTACATTGGCACCGCCGGCAATCTTGTAGATTTTGTTATTTCCATAATTTCTTACATAGGTTTGATAACGACGATAAAGGTCAGCATAATATTCAGGACGCATGTTTCCACCGCAACCCCAGTTTTCGTTACCCACGCCGAAATACTTTAGTGTCCATGGCTCATCGCGGCCATTTTCACGGCGCCAGTTAGCCATTGGTGATTCGCCTTCAAATGTCATATATTCAACCCACTCAGACATTTCTTGAACTGTTCCGCTTCCCACGTTACCGCAAATATATGGCTCACACTCTAATAATTCACAGAGAAGCATAAATTCGTGTGTACCAAAATGGTTGTTTTCTACGACACCGCCCCAATGGGTATTAACCATGCGCTTGCGGTTTTCCTTAGGACCAATGCCATCCTTCCAGTGGTATTCATCGGCGAAACATCCGCCCGGCCAGCGGAGTACTGGAACCATAATGTTCTTTAATGCTGCTAACACATCATTACGAATACCCTTTGTATTTGGGATGGAAGAATCTTCACCAACCCAAATGCCTTCATAAATGCATCTTCCAAGGTGTTCTGCAAAATGGCCATAGATATTTTTATTGATTTTTCCTTTTTGAATATCCGTGTTGATAATTACATTATTCGCCAACATTAACGCCTCCATTTTTTAGATTGATAGAATTTAAAAGGAGTCCACAACTCTTGTATTATTGGTTTATTAAAAGAAATTTATAGACGGTCTTTGATTTTGTTTATGATGCTATCAGGGGTAAATCCATATTCTTTAGCAATCCTAGAAATGTATGTGTCAACTTAATAGCAGGGCTATTATTTTTCTAATAGCCCTGCTTATTATAGTTAAAAAGATTACTTAATTAGTGCCACTTATTACCGAAAAATAACATCATTCCAGCGGATTTCGTTATTGAAAGTATGAGTGTTTGTGTCGTTATTAATAAGGAGGAACTCAATTCCAGTTAGTTCAGCAAAATCTCTAAGCTGTTCTACTGTTACCTTATAAGAAAAGCCTGTATGGTGTGCTCCGCCCGCTTGGATCCAGTTTTCAACCGCTTGGCTTAATGATGGCTGAGTCTCCCATAATACCCGTGCAACAGGAAGTTTTGGCATATCTTTTTCCGGCTGTACAGCATCCACTTCATTTACAAGCAGACGGAAACGGTGTCCAAGGTCAACAATGGTTGCATTTAGTGCAGAGCCGCCTCTTCCATCAAACACGATTCTAGCAGGATCTTCCTTACCACCAATTCCAAGTGGATGAACCTCGATTTTTGGACGTGTTGCTGAAATGGTTGGGCAAACCTCCAGCATATGGGCACCAAGGACCATTTCTTTACCTGGCTCGAAATGATACGTGTAATCTTCCATGAAGGAAGTTCCTTCATTACCCGCAATAATTTTCATCAATCTAACAAGAGCAGCGGTTTTCCAGTCACCTTCACCAGCAAAACCATAGCCCTGTTCCATTAAACGCTGTACAGCTAAACCAGGTAGCTGACGCATACCATGTAAATCTTCAAAAGTAGTTGTGAATGCAGTATAACCTCCTTCAGTTAAGAATGCTTTCATACCAAGTTCAACTCTAGCTTGATAACGGATGGAATCCCGAACTGGACCATCAGTAAGTCCTTCTTGAGTAATATCGTATTGCTCTTCGTATTCAGCCATTAACTGGTCAATTTCTTGTTCAGTTACATCGTTCATGCGTTGCACGAGGTCACCTACTCCGTAACCGTTTACTGTCCAGCCAAACTTGATTTGCGCTTCTACCTTATCACCATCTGTTACCGCTACTTGGCGCATATTATCACCAAATCTTGCAACCTTAAGGTTTTTGCTTTCCTCAAATGCTACTGCTGTTCTCATCCAGCTTCCAACACGTTCTCTTACTTCTGGATTTTCCCAATGACCAACTACAACCTTACGTTTTACATTCATTCTTGCTGCGATGAATCCATGTTCACGGTCACCATGTGCAGCCTGATTCAAGTTCATGAAATCCATATCGATTGAATCCCAAGGAATATCACGGTTAAATTGTGTAGCTAAATGCAGATAAGGCTTTTGTAGTGCAGAAAGACCTGCAATCCACATTTTTGATGGTGAGAATGTGTGCATCCAAGTAATGATACCCGCACAATTTTCATCAGCATTTGCTTCTAGAATCAATTTGCGAATTGAATCAGAATCTTTTACTACTGATTTAAAAATCAACTTATAAGTTACTGCAGAATCACCAGCCAACCCGTTTACGATGGTTTTTGAGTTTTCCTCAACTTGACGTAGTACATCTTCTCCGTATAATAATTGACTTCCTGTTACAAACCAGAATTCATAAGCTTTTGTTGTTAACAAGATAATTCCTCCTAAGTAAATGCAAGATATTTTTATGGTAATAATTAATTAGTAATCTATAACCAGTTATCCGTACAAGTTATCCCTGATTAAAGCGGTTGCTTTCCTCTAAGTCTACTTTTGTCCGTAATAGGCATTTGCACCATGCTTACGAAGATAATGTTTATCAAGCAAGAATTGGTCAATAGGTTTAATTTGCGGGTTTAGGATAAAAGTGTTTAATGCCATTTTGGCCACTTCTTCTAAAACCACAGCATTGTGAACGGCTTGGTTTGCATTTTTCCCCCAGCTAAATGGAGCATGACCTGATAATAAAATTCCAGGCATTGCAACAGGGTCAAGTCCTTCTTTTTCAAATGTTTCTATAATGACATTTCCTGTTTCAAGCTCGTATCCCCGGTCAATTTCCTCTTTAGTCAGGGTGCGTGTACATGGAATTTCTCCGTAAAAATAATCCGCATGAGTTGTTCCAAGTGCTGGAATTGGACGTCCTGCTTGAGCCCAGCTTGTAGCCCCTGGAGAATGTGTATGAACAATTCCGCCGATTAGCGGGAGTGCCTGATATAAAGCAAGATGTGTGGGTGTATCTGAAGAAGGTCTTAATGACCCTTCAACAATATTTCCATCTAAATTTAAGACAACAAGATCATCAATTTGTAACTCATCATACGGAACACCACTTGGTTTGATAACCACAAGACCTGTTTCACGGTCAATCCCGCTCACATTTCCCCAAGTAAAAGTAACCAAACCATGTTCTGGGAGTTGTAAATTAGCTTCCAATACTTCTCTTTTCAATCTTTCTAACATACTGTTTCTTCCTCCTTCTTCTCAAAAGAGCTTTCCTTTTTAATCTTTTTCAACGTTTTCATGACATTGTTTTCGCCACGGCCAAAGTAGTCGTAAAGGCGTGCATATTCATTGAAAAGTTGATCGTAACCCCCTGCATTATCTTTAATTGGCTGATAGATATAATCTTTTACTCTTCCCATATCTTTGGCTGCATCTGTAATATGATCGTAACCGCCGCGCTCTTTTCCAGCTGCAACTGCTCCGAACATCGCAGAACCAAGGGCTGGAGTCTGTGAAGAAGCTGAGATTTTAATATCCATATTTAATACATCCGCATAAATTTGCATCATCATCGCATTTTTCTCAGCAATACCGCCTGCTGCATATACTTCATTTACCGGTACGCCATTTTGACGGAAGGTCTCTACAATCATTCGTGTACCATAAGCAGTTGCTTCAATTAATGCACGGTAGATTTCTTCTGGCTTAGTTAAAAGAGTAGCACCAAGAAGAACACCAGTTAGATCAGCATCTACAAGGGTTGAACGATTACCGTTCCACCAATCTAACGCAAGGAGACCGCTTTCACCAACTTGTAACTGGCTTGCTTTTTCTGTTAATAATTGATGGATATTGATTCCTTTTTCTTTTGCTTCTTCGTGGTAGCTTACAGGAACACAGTTTTCTGTAAACCATTCAAAATGGTCTCCTACACAGGATTGACCTGCTTCATAACCCATATATCCAGGGATAACGCCATCTTCAACAACGCCGCACATACCTGGAACAATTTTTTCTTCTTCCCCTAAAAGGATGTGACAAGTAGAAGTTCCCATGATCATCAACAATTTACCTGGTTCAGTAATCCCTACTGCAGGTACAGCAACGTGTGCATCTACGTTAGCAACTGCGACTGCTGTACCAGGATTTAAACCAGTAAGCTTAGCAGCCTTTTCAGTAATTTCCCCGGCTTTAGAACCAATCGGAACAATCTTTGTAGAAAGTTTATCTTCTATAACAGTTTCTAAGCGTGGGTCAAGTGCCTTGAAAAATTCATTGGATGGATATCCATCTTGCTTATGCCAGATTGCTTTGTATCCAGCTGTACAACTATTCCGATTGATTTGACCTGTTAACTCTGATATCACCCAGTCAGTTGCTTCTAATATTTGATCTGCCGCATCATAAATTTCAGGCGCCTCATTTAGAATCTGCCATACTTTTGGAAATAGCCACTCAGAAGAGATTTTCCCGCCGTAACGCTGTAAGAACTTTTCTCCACGTGCTTCGGCAATTTCGTTGAAGCGATTCGCCTCATCTTGTGCCGCATGATGCTTCCAAAGTTTCACATAGCTATGTGGGTGGTTAATAAATTCATCTTTAAAGCATAATGGAGTTCCATTTGCGTCAATTGGAAGGACCGTACAAGCAGTAAAGTCAATCCCTAAGCCGATAACATCGTCAGCTGAAACTTGTGCGTTTTTTAATACTTCTGGTACGGTAATCTGTAATACTTCAAGATAATCTGCTGGATGCTGCAGGGCCCAATCATGCTCTAATTTCGTAGTTCCATTAGGTAAAAATTCATCCATAACCCCATGTGTGTATGGTTTTACAGCTGAGGCCACTTCTCTGCCGGTTTCTACTTCAACAAGTACAGCTCTTCCTGATTGTGTGCCATAATCTACACCGATCGTATACTTCGCCATGAAAATCACCTGTCCTTAATAAGAATACGTTTACAAAACTGATAAAAAATTTTATTTAATCTAAGCAAGATTAATAGCTTGTTCACTAATTCTATAATAATAGTTTTATTATACGTACAAGATAGTTTAATAAAGTTGAAAACCTTATCATTAATCCTTACAAGTCACCTAAACAACTTCAACTTGTACGTATAACATTGATTAAATTTTACCATCTATCAGTTTTTTTTCAATGGTATTTTTAAAATTAATTCAAGTTTTCTTTAATTGTTTCATACACTCCTAATCCCACGTGTTCTCCCTCGAATATTCTTTATTTAATTCCATTGCATGTTTAAGTGGTCCGCCAGTGATACAGGCTTGGTTTAGTTCAAATCCTTTTACCTTCATATTTCCTCTCCCCATCATTACTTTTAAAACTTTAATTAGTTTTTTGATTATTTGTTTATGATTTTCTTTCCCCAGATAACGGTACCTTCTTGATTCATTCCAGTGAAGACCAAAGTACCGTTCCAGTTCTCCCAATCCCATCCGGGAATGACTTTTACAGTAAACTTCCAATAGCCATTAGGAGCTTCCTCGGGATTATAGATAGATAACTTCAAAGTGTTCTTCGCTGTTAACTTCCATTGACTTTTTCCACTACCATCCTTAATCTCCCCATTAGGTAGTAATTGAAATTTGGTGGAATTTTGGATTCCATCATCGAATCGGTTGAGGATAATCTGTTGCCAATTTCCAACGAGATTGGACTCCTTTACTATTTGCTCTGTTTCGCCAGCAAATCGTTCAGGGGAAACTACCGGCCAGTCATCATCGGTCCAGACAATTTTTCTTACATGCAAATGGGACCAATACTTATCCTCTCCGGCTCTGGCATTGTGAATCAGATAGTAATTGTCTCCATCTTGAAGTAATCCATTATGTCCTGTTCCCAGCCATCCCGGATCGTCTCCAAAGGAATAAGGACCCACAATTTTATTTCCAGTATTAAAAGAGTCGTCGCTAAGGTCAATCATACCCTCATTGTTATAGTCTAAAAATGGTCCTGTTATGTTTTTAGACCGGGCGACTCTCACGTTGTACGTATCTTCCAGCCAGTCATAAGAGACAGTTAAATAATAATAACCCGTTTTTTTGTTATAGATGATTTCTGGACCTTCAATTCCAGAGTTCATGTCTTTCCTTTGGGCAAGCAACGTTCCTTGATCACTAGGATTTCCTGGTTTCCCTGTAGTTTTATCTACCTTTGTAACAAAGATCCCTCCGAAATAAGATCCATATACCATCCACGGCTGACCACTTTTATCAAATATTATGTCTGGGTCAATCGCATTAACCGTATTTCCGTCGCCTTCTTGCGATTTAAAGACAGCCCCTTCATCTTTCCAGGGCCCCTCGATCTTGTCACTTGTCGCTAGACCAATATAAGAGTTCCTTTTCCCTACTTCAGAAACAGAATAATATAAATAGTACTTCCCATTCATTTGAATGACGTTCGGTGCCCAAAATGTCGTTCCATGTGTCCAGGTCCACGCCTCTTGAGAAACTTGTTCAAAAACACGGCCAACAAATTGCCAATGAATCAGATCTTTGGATTTTCTTATTTGGACCCCCGGAGTTGGCGGTGCCCCCACCATATAATCTGTAGAGAACACATAATACCAGCCATCCGCTTTAATTATTGCCCCATCATGGGTGAAATTTGTCGTCCATTTCTTTTCATCGTAAAGAACATCCGTATTAACATTTTTAACTGGAGATTTTGCAGGTGCTGAAGGCAGTTTTATTCCGGTAAAATCATCTTCCTTTGGTTGATAGTGTTGATAAGCTAATATGGAAGCTGGAACGATGAATATCGCTATCAACAAGCCAAACAGGATTACTTTTGTTTTAGTTTTCATTTTTATATTCTCCCAGTATTGGTACGATATAAGAAAAGGCACTTATCAAAAATTAATGATAATAAGTGCCTTTCAGTTTACCTACTATTAAACTGTAAATAACAATTATAAATGCACTAGCATTAATTTAATGGAATTAACCTTTCACACCAGAAATCGCAATTGATTCAATGATTTGTTTTTGGAAGATAATAAATACGATTAACATCGGCAATAACGCCACCATGGAAGCCGCCATAATCAGCGGATAGTCACTTTGAATCGCGTATGATGCGTTAAAGTTTGCAATTACTAATTGCAATGTTTGTTTTTCTGGTGAGTTCAAATAAAGAATCGGACCTAAATAATCATTCCAGATTCCCATGAACCATAGAATTAATTGTGCAGCTACCGCTGGTTTAATTAATGGAAAAATAATCTTATAAAAGATTTGGAAATAAGAGCATCCATCAATTTTCGCCGCTTCAATGATTGAGTTTGGAATGCTGGTTAAGAATTGTCGTAAAAAGAAAATCATAAATATATTACCAAACAATCCAGGAATAATTAATGGTAATAAACTATCGATCCAGCCAATTTTCGAAAACATAATGAATTGAGGAATCATAACAACAGGATACGGAATCATTACGGATGCAAAGAGCATGATGAAAATTTTATTCTTTCCAGCAAAGTGTAGTTTCGAAAATGCAAACGCAGCTAAACTGGAAGTGAATGTTCCGATTACAGTAACTGTAACAGCTACAATTAAACTATTACCGATACCAGATAATAGCGGCCCCATATCCCAGATTTCAAGATATTTACTAAATGAAATGGTATGAGGAATCCACACTGGTGGTAAAGCAAATACATCTTCCTTCGATTTAAGGGAAGTGGAAAACATCCACAATAACGGAGCTACCATGAAGATTGCTCCAACACTAAGTAAGGCAAAAACAAATATATTCGTAATTCTATTTTTCTTTTTTTCAGACATTGGTTCTGCTTTAACTGTCTTTTTTGCAATTGCAACTTCCATTTTTTCAAGCCCCTTTCTATTACTCTTTTATTCACCTATTTTTTAATCCAACTCAAAAGAATTTTTCTCGTTTATCTTAAATTGGATCAAGGTAATAATAAAGATGAAAAGTCCCAGTACCAAGGCCATGGCCGATGCATAACCTAATTGGAAGTTACCAAATGCTTTCTGCCATATATAGAATACAACGGATGCGGAACCAAATTCAGGACCGCCAGTTGGTGTCATAACGTTAATTTCAGTAAAAATTTGGGCACCGCCAATAATATTGGTTACAATAATAAAGAAGGTTACAGGTTTCACCATTGGTAAGGTAATATGCCAAAATGCTTGGAATGAGTTCGCGCCATCTAATTTAGCCGCTTCATAAAAGGATTTCGGCACACTTTGAAGTGCTGCTAAATACAATAACATCGTATAGCCTAAGCCCTTCCATACTGCCATAATTATTAAGGCTGGTTTTACTGTGGATGTATTTTGCAGCCAGTTTGGACCTTTAATGCCAAATAAATCTAGAAACTGGTTTACTAAACCATAATCGCCATTGTATGCCCATTGCCATAAAATCGAAATAGCAGCGAGTGAAGAAATAACCGGGATATAATATAGAACTCGGAAAGTATTAGTTCCAGGAATTCCTCTATTTAATGCTAAGGCAAGTAATAATGCTAATACAATACCAATAGGAATCCCCAGCATCATAAAGATGGTGTTATACATAGACTTATAGAAGTATTCATCTTGGAATACATTCTTAAAGTTTTCCAAGCCAATAAAGTTCATTTGTCCTAAACCGTTCCAATCCGTAAATGCTCCGTAGATCGAATACAATAAAGGACCCATTGCAAATATGAGAAACCCTAAAACTGGTGCTGCTATAAATAAATAGGCGTATCTTTGTTCCGTACTATACAGCTTGGATATTGTTTTCACCTTTCCCCACCCTTTCAATGCATTGTCAAGTACATTTCCCTTTCTCTAAATTTCTTATGACTAAAAAAGTTAGATAAAAGGAATAAATGGCGCTAATATAAAACTTCTTTCAACTAGCACCATTTACACTATGTCAGTTTGTGTTCATTATTTCTTTGCAGATTGTTTTTCTTGTTGAATTGCTGCATCTAATAGTTTCTGCATTTTTGGCTGTTCTTCTTTTACATATTGGGCAGCGGTTTTCTTTCCATCAAGTACAGGCTGAATGTTTTTGAAGAATTCATCATACCATTCACTAGTATAAGTGTACTCACCTGGGAAGCTGCGGCCGTACTCATTGATTATATCTAAGAATTCTTGCTTGTTTGCTGGTTTTGTGGAAGTATTAGCTGCCCACTTTTCAGCAACTTTCACGCTGTTTGGAAGTTGAATTTGTGCATCAACTAATGCTTGTTGTCCTTCTTGGTCAGCAGATAGATAGGTTGCTAATTCAGCAGCTGCTTTTTGGTTCTTAGTAGTTTTAGCTACACCAATTCCAAGTGAACCAATCCATGCAGCTGTTTCACCAGTTGAACCAACAGGCCATGGAATTAAATCATAATCAAAGTCTAATGAAGCATATGTTGCCATATCCCAAGGACCTACAGGGAAGAATGCTAATTGGCCTTTCATCCATCTTTGGTATGTGTCAAGTGATTGTGCTTCAGAGATAGATGGGGTAACTTTGTATTTAGTTTGCTGATCTGCAAACCATTGTAATGCTTCAACAAATTTAGGATCATCTATAGTTACTTTTGTATGTGTTCCGTCAATAAAGTCTGCGCCATTGCTCCAAACAATTGGCTGTAATGACCATTGAACGTTAAATCCAGTACCGTATTGATCAACTTTACCATCATTGTTAGTATCTTTTGTTAATTTTTTCGCTACATCAATAAATTCTTGCATAGTATATGGCTTATCTTTATCTGGAAGTGGAATCCCTGCTTTTTCAAACATTGTTTTATTGTATCCTAGTGCAAATCCACTGATATCCTTTGGTAATCCGTAGATGGCGCCATCACCAAGATTTTTACCATCATAACGGTATTTGTTTACACCTTTTTCCCACATATCACTTAATTTAACATCTTTTGAACCTTCAACATATTTCGTAATATCTAGTAAGATTCCAGAGTTTACATATGCTTTTACTTGAGCTGGATTATAGAAGAAAACATCCGGAATTTTGTGTCCTGCAATCGCAGCTTTTAATTTTGTGTCATATTGGTCAGGAGCAACAGAGACAACAGTAACTTTTACATTTGGATGAGACTCTTCGTATTTCTTAACTGTAGCTTTATAAGCTTCTAGCTCTTTAGGCTGGCCACGGAACATAAAGGTAAGTTCAGTTTTACCGCCGCTCTTTCCAGTTGAGCTTTCGTTTGAACATCCTGCGAGAATTGAACTGATTACCATAATCGCAAGCAACAGCATTGTACCTAACTTTTTAGATGCTTTAAACAAGTAAATCCCTCCAATGAATTTGATAAAATAAACTTAAAAGACCAAAAAATCCAAAAGTTGAAAGCATAATCACTTTACGAAAAAATAAGACTAATTACAGAGAGTGTTAGGAATTTCTATTAAGCTAGTTAAATTAGATGTACGGACATGTCATGCTGTTACATAAAAATCCCTCCTAAAAAGACTCCATTATATCAATTCACTAAGTCTAATCTTAAATCTTTAGGCCTTTTTCCCATTTTCAACGAAACTTTGAAAGCGTATTCTCTATAGTTCAAATAGTAATATACCTGTTCGTACATGTCAATCATTTTTCTGTTAAAAAAAATTATGTACGGACGTGTTGAAATCCCCTATTTATTGAAAGGGTACAATTAAATTTCGCATTCTGTCTTTCATGTTGATCAGTTAAAATATTTAGAGAGGCTAATAAAATACCCAATTGTAGACCATATTACTGTTTTTTGGAAATAAATCGATTTGAAGTAAATGGTTTTGATATGATCTCTTTATGTCCTACTAAAATGAAAAATATTATAAAGATATTATAGTCTTTTTTAATTTTTTTTGTTACGATATTCATATTATTAGTTGTTGTACGTATAAGTAGTTAAAGATGCATACAAGTCGAAAGTGGTGATACCAATGGCCCAAAAGACCAAATATACAATGGTCAAGGAAAAAATTACAGAATGGATCACAAATGGTAAGGTAAAACCAGGTGAAAAGATCTATTCTGAAAATGAACTAGTTAAAATGTTTGCGGTCAGCAGACATACTGTGCGTCTAGCGGTGGGGGATTTAGTACACGAAGGCTGGCTTTATAGAGAACAGGGGGCAGGAACTTTCTGTTCCAATAAAATGTTAGAACCGTTGGCCGAATCTAACACCCACGTACAACCTTTGAAAACCACTGGGAAAAACATTGGGGTAATAACAACCTATATTTCAGATTATATTTTTCCTTCTATTATTAAAGGTATGGAATCCTATTTAACAGCTCAGGGGTATTCCTTAACGTTTGCTTGTACAGATAATGATGTGGATAAAGAGAAACAATGTTTACAAACCATGTTAAGCCGGAATATTAATGGGTTGATTGTCGAGCCTACAAGAAGTAGCAATTACAATCCTAACATTAATTACTATTTAGAGTTAGAACAAAACAATATCCCTTACTTAATGATTAACCAATTTTACTCCCAACTAATGCCGCCGCACATCATTATGGATGATGAACATGGTGGTTATATTGCTATGGAACATTTAATTAATCTTGGCCATGAAAAAATAATCGGTCTTTTTAAAACCGATGACCTCCAAGGAGTAAATCGGATGCAAGGTTTTATCCGAGCTTTTAGGGAATACAATCTCACCTTTTTCCCGGAAATGGTTATTACTTATACAACCGATGACCCGGAATCTCAACTACTTGAACGGTTAAAGCAATTTTTCATGACAGAAAAAAAACCAACTGCAATTGTCTGTTATAATGATCAACTAGCCTTACAAGTTCTAAATATGTTAAAAAGACTTGGCTTAAGTGTTCCAGACGACGTTTCCATTGTCGGCTATGATGATTCTTTCTTAGCAGAGGCAACCGATGTGAAACTAACATCTGTTACACACCCTAAAATGGAAATGGGGATTGAAGCGGCCAAATGGATTGTCTCAGCAGTTGAAAGACGAGGAACTAATCAACCTTCTACTGTTTATGAACCAGAGTTAGTGATACGAAACTCAACTGCAGCAGTGCACAAATAACTAGGCTAGGCTAGCCAAGCCTACGCCAAAAATGTTTGCGCTTACTTTTTCTTGCTAAAAAGGTGTCCCAAATAAACTTGGGACACCTTTTTTACACTATGTGAGTTTCTAAATACAATCTCCAGTAACTTCCTCATTTAATACAATTTAATCAAAATGGAGCCGTGTGCCGGAAGAGTTTGTTTAATACTTTCGGCAACGACTCCAAGTTCCGCTTGTTTCCAAAGATCTCTTGCCGTTTTTTTCGAAGTTAGACCAAGCTGTTCCAATGAAACATCGACAACGGCTGTTTCTTCAGCGGCATTAAACAAGGCTACGTAAGTATGACCATCGTCACCTTTTGCGGTCCAGACAATTTTGTCATCCTCCCGATAGACCAAGCGATTACTGTGGCTGTATTGGTTTAGTTCCAAAACCTCTTTATTTGTAAGCAAGGAAAGCGTCCAGTCATCGTTATCCCGAAGTTCTCCCCCAAACATAAGCGGGGAGCGGAAGATCGACCATAATGTCATCATTGTTATTTGTTCATCTTTTGTAAATCGAGTCCAGCGGTCCGCCCCTCCTCCGTCAACTGAACGAATTCCAATATGGCCAAGAGGCAGCATATCACAGTCTGGCCAGTGCCCTGGTCCCACATGCCGACTCCACTTTTCACACCTTTCAAACATGCCATATAAAAGGCTCCAATGATCCCAAAAATCATCGGTCATTCTCCACATGTTAGCATTGTCAATTAAGGTTACAGCAGATTCCAACGGTGCCGGACCAGGTGATAGACTGAGGACCATCTCTCTTCCACTGTTATCGATTGCCTTGTGAATTAACTTTATTTCATCTTCATGGATATGATAAAGCCGGGAAGCTGCAATATCGTCCACCTTGACAAAATCCACTCCCCACTCGGCATACAATTGAAATAAAGAATTATAATATTCCTGTGCACCTTCTTTAGAAGCATCCACCCCATACATATCCGTATTCCAAGGACAAATGGAATTTGGATGTGCAATATCTCTTGCTCTCATATTAGTGCCCAAAATGGGTGTATTGGCATGAACGGCTTGGCGTGCGATCCCCCGCATGATATGTATGCCAAACTTTAATCCAAGGTTATGTACATAATCCGCTAACGGTTTAAAACCCTTGCCCCCTTCTGAAGAAGGAAAACGATTAACTGCAGGTACCAACCTTGAGTATTCATCCATTTCAAGCGGAACAAATGGACGATACACTGATGATGTTGCCCCGGGTTCAGACCATTGAATATCAACCACAACATACTCCCAGCCATATGGTTTTAGATGTTCTGCCATATATTCAGCGTTCCCTACAATTTCCTCTTCCCTTACTGCCGCTCCATAACAATCCCAGCTATTCCAGCCTAAAGGTGGTGTTTTGACAAAAGTATGATGCCTCATTTCGTCCATTCCTTTCTATTAAATTATTGCTCTTTAAACTAATAATAAGGAATTGAGACATCTACATCTATAATAAATTTTTGCTCTATATTGTAAAATATTGCTCTTTTGATAATACTTAATCGAATCTAAACTCATTTAAAAAGGCTAGATCTTTTCCTAACCGAAACTCACCTGGAGAAAAACCTATCCATTCACGAAAGACCTTTATAAAGTAACTGCTATTGGAATAACCAATTTGTTTTGAAGTCTCTTCAATGGTCATATCTGTGTTCCTTAGGAGCTGGACCGCTTTTTCCATTCGGACCTTTGTTAAGTATTCCATTGGTGAAAGTCCAGTTGTTCGTTTGAAAAGACGGGTAAAATGAAATTTTGATAAGCCTACTCTTAGTGCAAGCACATCAAGACTTTGAATAGTACAGTAATCTTCCTCTAAAAAATGGACAGCTTGAATCACTTTTTCAGGCCAGATTTCTTTTTCCTTTTTATAAGCCGCAGTATATCGGTACAGCTCCATTACAAATTGATAAACAATCGTTGAAGCACGAAATCCATCAGTAATCTGCTGTTTGCTTGCAGCATAATAGGCATTTTTCAAGAAGGTAATGGGGGAGCTTAACTCTGAAATTTGAGGAACATTCCCCATTAATTTAATTAGTTCTGTCCATTCTTTTTGAAGATTTGTTGGTCTAAATAAGATAAAATAAAATTCCCAGTTCTCACTGTCTTGAGGCAAATAATAGCGATGATCACTTGGAATTTCTACCATAAATGCACTGCCTGCAGTTAGCTTGTGAACTACACCATCTAGCTCAATATTTCCACTGCCTGAAATGGTATATTGAAACAATAATAATGGACCATCTTTACGTTTTAATCCATCCCATTCATATGAAGTATCTTCTATATGCTGGTGCCCTACGGCAAAAAGCTGGTAGAAGGAACTATTTAAGGTATCTAAAAAGCGGAATCCATAAACTCCAAATTTACTAGACATGAGATTTCCCCTTAAATGATTGATTTTAATGAGGTATTGTGAAAATGCATTACTCTGGAATTATTATTATTTTAGATTGTTTAATGTATTGAAGACTCATTGGTCCAAGAATCACCAATATAAAGAAGTTCGCTTGGTAATATTTTCACTTCCTGTGCTACGTGACTGAATACTTGTGGATTGGGCTTTGCTAATTCCACTTCATCTTTAATATTCCTTCTTTTTTAGCGGAATCTATGCTATTTTTATTGTACAGAAAAAAATTATGAAATCTTGGTGATATGGATGAAATTTAATAGTAAATTCTATAGATTACTTGAATTTGTTACAGCCTTTTTTCAGTTAAATATCCTATGGCTGTTATTATGTTTACCAGTTATAACCATTTTCCCTGCAACTGTTGCCATGTATTGCGTCACACGACAATGGATTTTACATAAGGACTATAGTGTTTTTCGTCCTTTCTTTAAATATTTCAAAGAAAATTTTAAAAAGAGTTTATTGTTAGGCATTTTATGGACTTTTTTTGGTAGTTTGTTTTATATTGATTTTACCTTAATGGATAATCTTGGTGATTTTCAATATATTCTATTACCGATACTGTCTTTATTAGGAATCATAGTTCTTACTACTTCGGTCTTTATTTTTCCAACCATCGCTAACTTTGATATGAATTGGTGGGACGCAATAAAAAATTCGGTGTTCTTTTCCATTAGATATCTTCCGACTACTCTTGTCGCGGTTATCTATATCGCTTTAATGTCTTTTATTCTCTATACTTGGCCAGTAACTTCATTATTTATTTTCAGTTTAGGTGCGTATAGTATATACTTTTTATGTAACAGAGTGTTTTCTAAAATTCAACAAGTTAATGCTTCTTAACATCAAAATACTGGTTTATATTTTTTAATGGATTAATTGCATTCCCCCAAAATAACAAGAGGGTCTCAAAAAGTTGTTTATTACAACCTTTGGGACCCTTTCTTTTTTAATGTTAGAACTCTAGCTTTTAAGAATATCCTCAATCCTTGCTAATTCTTGATCAGAAAACTCAAGGTTATTCAATACTGCAACATTTTCCTCAATTTGGCTCACTCTGCTAGCACCAATCAGGACTGAAGTAACCTTTCCTCCACGCAAAACCCAGGCCAGCGCCATTTGTGATAGACTTTGACCACGCTCTATTGCAATTTCATTTAATTTTTGAACACGCTCAATAACTTCTGCTTTAACTTGATCTTCACTTAGAAACCCTGTTGATTTTGCTGCACGAGAATCGGCTGGAATCCCAGTTAAATACTTATTGGTTAACAAGCCTTGTGCTAACGGACTAAACGCAATCGAACCGACTCCACTTTCCTGAAGCACATCCTGTAAGCCGTCCTCTATCCAGCGGTTAAACATGGAATACTTTGGTTGATGGATTAACAAAGGTGTTCCTAACTGATTCAAGATTTTAATCGCTTCAGCTGTTTGTTCTGCACTGTAGTTAGAAATTCCAACATATAACGCTTTACCCTGACGAACAATAGAATCTAATGCTCCCATGGTTTCCTCAATCGGTGTGTTTGGGTCTGGACGGTGCGAATAGAAAATATCAACATAATCAAGTCCCATTCGTTTTAGACTCTGGTCCAGACTTGATACTAAATATTTCCTTGAGCCCCAATCCCCATATGGTCCTGGCCACATCGTGTAGCCTGCTTTTGAAGAAATGATCATTTCTTCACGGTAAGGAGCAAAATCAGTCTTTAATATTCTACCGAACATTTCTTCAGCAGACCCCGGCGGCGGGCCATAATTGTTGGCCAAATCAAAATGGGTAATCCCTAAATCAAACGCTCTTCTCAGCATTGCCCGTCCATTTTCATATGTATCAACACCACCAAAATTGTGCCATAGTCCAAGCGAGACCGCAGGAAGCATTAATCCTGAACGGCCACTGCGATTATATTTCATTGGTTCATAACGATTTTCTGCTGCTTGGTAAACCATATTTTTTTCCTCTTTTCTATATTTTTGATGAGCAGCAAATACCACACAAACTAAGCATATCTTATAAATTAGAATAATGTGCAAATATTTTGAAGTCCCTTAATAAAGATAAATGATATTCCTTTTAATAGGAACCCTACTGAATTTTCTTTGATTATTTTTAATCATTTTAATAATAAATCATGCCGAGGTTCTCGCCATTAATTACAATACGAATGTATTAAATGAAGAGGGTTCTAATGTAACTTTATATCTTTCAATTCCTTCTCCGATACAAAGTTCACGTTGATTTTCAAACGGATTTGAAATAACAACTATTCTTGAGTCATCCGGATTTCTAAATGCAACTGCATTTCCAGTCCATGGACCATTTGTTTCAATCCTAACCGCACCAGGTTTAATAAAATGAGAGAAATGCTTCATCACATAAAACTCTGGATTACAAATGACATCCTTTGTTTCAGGATCTACGGTAATCATAGAATTTTGTTCCCATCCCCAAGTGCTTCGGCCAAACGGTTCCAAGACCATGTTCCAATAAACATAAGAGTTTGCACCATTCACGAAGTAATGTCGAAACAAATTATAGACGTATTGAGCATATTCCCACGTATTTTTTCCATCTCCACATTCATTTTCTGTCTGCATGTAACGCAGTTCTGGATAGCTTTGTACCGTTTGTTGTATGGCATACTTTCCTGCCCATTGATAGCCGACACCTTTAATGTATTTATAAGCCTCAGGGTCACTTAGGACCGAATTTGCCAGTTGATCATAATCAGATGCTGATTTTTGAAATAATTCATTGACAATTCCATTAATGGTTCCTAGCCATATTTCCGTGTCTAGTCCATGTCGTTCAAAAGCTGGACCTAAATAATCAGAAATGAATTCACGAAGCTGCTCGCCGGTCCAAACACATGAAGGAAATTTCTGATCAGCAACCACTTCGTTTTGGACATGGATTTGGTCAATCTTAATACCCTCTTGTTTGTAAGCCTCTACAAACTTTACAAAGTATAAAGCATACGCCTCCAAAACTTCCTTTTCCCAACGCAGTTTTCCATAGTTGTATGCTTTAGGGAACTTCATCCATGTTGGAGGGCTCCATGGGGATGCGAACAATTTCATGTTAGGATTACGTTTCAACGCTTCTTTTATAAATGGAAAGATGTACTTGCACTACTATTTCCTTATATTTCTTTATTCATCGGGAAATTCCGGTAAAAAACTCATTAGGTTAAATTACCTTTTAAAATAACACCAACAACTTATAGGTAAGAAATTGGAGTAATTATTGCATAGTTTGATACAATAAAACGAAATGAATATCTAAAGGAGCGAAGATGATGACAGGTAACAATGAGTTCATGGGTTATATTGGAACGTATACGAAGGGAGATAGCAAAGGAATTTATTCCTTTACATTAGATACGAAGGAGGAAAGAATAAAGGATATTAAGGTTGTCGCACAACTTGAAAACCCTACATATTTAACAATCAGTAATGACAACCGATACCTTTATTCCGTTGTAAAAGAAGGTGAAACTGGAGGAATCGCTGCTTTTTCTATTGGTGACAACGGCGAACTTGCAGAAATTAATAAACAATTGCTTCCAGGTTCGTCGCCATGTCATGTAAGTGTCGACAGTAAAAATCAATATGTTTTCAGTGCAAATTATCATCAAGGATTAGTAGAATCCCATTTAATTAATCAGGAAGACGGTTCCGTAAATCCCGCAGCCTCGATTATTAAGCATGAAGGCTCTGGGCCAGATCCAAGACAGGAAAAACCGCATACCCATTATGCCGGAGTCACCCCTGATGAGAATTATCTGGCCGTTGTTGAATTGGGAATTGATGCACTTATCACCTATGCGGTCCACAGTGACGGCACACTTTCCAAAGCGAATCTGCTTCCTTTAAAAGCTGGAAGCGGCCCAAGGCATTTGGTTTTTCATCCGAATGGAAAATTTGCTTACATCATGACTGAATTTAGTTCGGAGGTCATTGTGTTAACCTACCACCCGGAAAATGGACATTTCACAGAAAGACAATATATTTCCACACTTCCCGCTGATTTTTCTGAAAATAATCAAGGCAGTGCGATTCATATTTCAGCTGATGGACTCTTTGTCTATGCCGGTAATCGCGGACATAACAGTATAGCCGTTTTCCGTGTGGATATCGAAACAGGCGAGCTTACCTTTGTTGAACATACATCGACTGAAGGTGATTGGCCAAGGGATTTTGAAATTGATCCTAGCGGGAAGTTTGTGGTTGCTTCGAATCAGGAGTCAGGCAATTTAGTATTGTTCTCAAGGGATGAGTTTTCGGGGAAATTGACGTTGATTGAGTCTGATATTACTGTGCCTTATGCGGTTTGTGTAAAGTTTTTAAATTATTAACCCATACCTAAAACAGCTTAACAAATTGCTCATTAATTTGTTAAGCTGTTTCAAATTTATAGAACATTTTATTCTCTTTAAAATTTTACTTAATAAAAATACGTTCTCTGTAAAAGGGTATTTTATTATATTGCTTTTCCATAATGTACAGACGAAAAATAATAATCTGCTATAATCACCTGAGGTCTTATACTTTGCGCCCGCTGCCGTCCACAAAATTGAATATTCTGAAAATTATATAATCAATAACCCTCGTATTAATTATATACTCCGGCTCAAAGGGATAAATTAAATTGGCTCTAATAGGTACGTTTTAGGAAATCCCTAATTTCATCAATGGAAAGTCCTATCTTTTTAGCTTCATTAATAAGTTCTAACCATTCTGTATCAAAATCTTTTTCATTGGTTAATGCAGACAAAATTCACCCTCCTAAAATGATTACTATTTTAGGTAACTCAGCCATCCTAGTTAAAAACCTTAGACCTGTAGCTTTGCGTCCCAATCTTTCGAAAGGTTTGCCTTTGTCGTTCATAGTATTAAAGTATTAAAGTATTAAAGTATAAACTAATAGTACTATAGTCTTACGGGAAACTAAATGTAAATATTTCCAAAAATTTCGACACAATTTCGACAAAAAATATTTAAACCCATTAGTCATAATTTAGAAGTTTTAAACAACAGTTCTCACATGTTACCTGACCTAATTCAATAAATTTAATTTTTCTAAGGGTCCTCCTTTTAATAATTCGATCCTTATTAAATTCTAGACCGCATGCACAATGATAGGAATCTTTCACAATGTGAATTTGGTTTCTTTCTTTTATTAGTGGATATATCATGATTTCCTTTCTTTTCTAATTATCGGTTCCTAAATAAGAACAACTTATGCTCATTATAAAGAAAATGCAGAATTTTGTAAATGGAAACAAGTTAATTTTACCTATATAAATATCATTAACTTATAATACGAAAGTTGTGCATAATTGGATTATTTTAGTGTAAATATCTCCTATTTGTTCTTTAAAGGGAACAATGATAAAATTAATAATATAATTCAATTAAGAAATACTAGTTAGTGAGGAGCAAGGATTTTGGATTATCAACCAATACAAGGTAGTAGAATACGTAAGCGAAAAACAAAGAAACGATTTCTTTTTATAAAAGTCCTAATGATTATTTTATGGGGGCTATTTTTGTTGGTAAATACCTGGACAGAAAGTATAGAGCGTCTAATATATTTACATTCATTCGGATTAAAGTGGGTATCAAATCCGGACTTTTTGTCTTTCTTTTATTTTACTGATTTAACTTTGATTCATTCTGAATTTATAAAAATTAAGTTAGGCCATTTTATCGGTTTTGGGATAATGGATTTTCTTCTCTTCAATCTATTAAGAAGCCACAAATATTCTATCGGTATATCCATTACTTTTGCGTTTCTAACAGAATTCCTGCAGTTATTTTTCGGGAGAGATGGACGTTTTTATGACTTAGTTATTGATTCATTCGGTATTTTATCAGTATTTTTTAGTTTAAAAAGGTTTAATATTAGATGAAACAGGATGGGCCACTTTGCTCATCCTGTTTTAGTGTTTTTGATAAGTCTGTGCAAACAAAAAGGAATTCAAGACAATACTAAATGAGATGCTTATCAGAGATAAAGGATGTGACTTTCTTGAATTTTTTTCATAGCCAAGAAACACTTAGTATAATTGAGTGGATTCTAAGAGCCATCATTGGATTTTTCTTTTTACTCATTGTTGCAAAAATCATGGGTCAACGCGCTATCTCCCAATTAAGATTACTGGATTTCGTTATCGCCTTGGTCATAGGAAATATTATTGCTCATCCATTATCAGATGAACATCTTGGGATGAAAGGATCGATGATTACTACCGTTGTATTGGTTGCTTTGTATACAGGGGGTATATTGGTCAGCTTAAAATCGGCACTCATCGATAAGTTCCTAGACCCCGCGCCATTTCCCCTTATTAAAGAAGGAGAAATCATTTATAAGGCCTTAAAGAAAGCTAGAATATCCGTTAATCATTTATTAGCTGAATTAAGGAAAGAAAAGGTAGAAGATATTAAAAAGGTTGCGTTAGCATTATGGGAATCTGATGGGAAACTTTCAATCTTCTTAGATCCGCAATATGCGGCGATTACGCCATCAACCTATCAGATGAAAACTGAGCCTTTTGATCTCCCACAGACCGTAATAAAAGAAGGAAAGATTGTTCATCATACACTAAAGGAAAAAAACAAGGATGAAGGGTGGCTTGTTCACACTCTTAATCAAACGCATCAAACAGAGATACAGAACGTCTTACTAGCCACAATTGACGGAAAAAACAATTTGAAGGTATTCTATTATAAATAACAGGAGTTTATCTTCAATATTCAGAGGGTTATTGGGGATTAATCCAAAGTCCTAATCTTCTTTAAAGGAATGTTGAATTTTTAAGGTAATACCCGAAACATTAAAAGGAACATAAGCCATCTGGTTGCTCCGGATGGCCTATTAATGTGGCAATACCGCTTTTAATATACTGGTAAGTCTCTTCTTATACAACAATAAGTACATCTTCTTTCCTTGTGACTGCTCACCTATTTGTGAAGATACTTCATATTTTGAAGGCCATATCCAGTTTCCGATTTCAATCAACGTATGTTTGACTGTATCATAGCTTAAAAACTGATAATCGAGGAAATCCCAGTACTGCCTAAACCCCTTTACAGATTGGTACTCCCAAAGAGTATTATTCGCTTTAAATGGATACATCTTGACATCGTCTAAGTGTGGAAATTGCTGATAAACGATGGATAAGGTCCTGATCATTCGTTTTAATGTTTGGTGAGATTCCGCAAGCTTTATGAATTGGTCAAAATCAATCTCATTACTGTCCTTGTAAATGACTTGAATAATATCCATAAAATATTTCATCGAGTCTAAATTATGCCGCCAGCCATGAAGGCATATCATATAAAAGGTATGAAGTTGGGATAGGTCTTTAATATACCCGGATTTGCTCACGGGTATCGACTGTTTCCAAAGGTCATTAATATTAAACCTCGAGGTACTTCTCTTCACCAAATCCCAATGTAATTCCACCACTAACGGAGTGGGCGAGGTAGGTAATCTCTTGCTAAAACTGCAATGGAAATGACCAGGTATTTGCTCCTCTTCAAAAGTAAAACCTAATGATTTTACGGATTCAATGGCGATATTTAGGTCTTGTATTCTAACTAACAAATCAATATCAGATGTAGCCCTTGCCCCCATATGACCAAAATATTTCTCAGCAAAATAAACCCCTTTTAGAGCAATAACATCTATCTTTTTCTCCTCAAATGCTCGCAATAATTGATCCGTTTGATTTTTAATAAACAGGTTTTGATAAAAACTTTTTTCATACTCTTCCTTGAGACTAAATTGAAAAAATGCAGGCGTTTGCTCTAGCCTCCCCTGCTGCTTTAATAAAAAATAAACCTGTGATGCAATACCGTCATTTTCAATATCGTGAAGAGCTTGATGATAAAACACTTCATCCTGAGGCAGTGATTTCTGATTATCATATAAAAATCTCACGAACTCTAAACTCACTAGCCTCATCTCCCATTATATTAGTTTGAAACTAAAGACAAAGGTGTATCTTTATTTGAACTATAAGATGTTTCGTTGAGTTTTCGATATAAACCTTTTTGTTCGATTAACTCCTCATGTGTTCCCTGTTGAACAATTTTCCCATCATTCATCACCATGATTTCATCAGCATTTTGGATTGTCGACAAGCGGTGGGCAATAACAATCGTCGTTCGACCTTTCATCAATTCATCCAGTGCTTCTTTGACGTAATATTCGGTTTCACCATCCAAAGCGGAAGTAGCTTCGTCTAATAATAAAATGGGCGAATCTTTTAATATCGCACGGGCAATTGCGACTCTTTGCTTTTGGCCGCCAGATAACTTAACCCCATTTTCGCCAATTTGAGTTCCATATCCGTTAGGAAGTGAGAGAATAAAGTCATGAATCTCAGCATTGATTGCCGCTTCCACCATTTCTTTCTCAGTCACATTTGGACGGGCAATCAAAAGGTTATCTCGAACGGTTCCAGCAAATAAGAAGGTTTCTTGAGGGACATGGGCAATCGAACTCCTTAATGCTGAAGCGGAAATCTCTGTGATAGGCTTACCAGCAATCTTTATTTCGCCTGATTGCGGCCTATAAAATCCTTGTAAAAGATTAAAAAGTGTACTCTTACCAGCTCCACTAGGGCCAACTAACGCCACCACTTTTCCAGCAGGAATCTCTAAATGAAAATGTTCCAACACATTTTTATTTTCCATATAACTAAAGGTAACGTTTTGAAACTGAATGGAGTCAACCCGTTTCATGGGTGGTTCAAAAGAAGGTAATTCTTTTAAATCAGCTGGTGTTTCGAGAACCGCTAGCACTCTCTCAAGTGCAGCTACAGATCTTTGAAAGCCAGCCCACAGACTGGCCATTCCCGTGATTGGATAAAATAAGTGACCAACCAAGTTAAGAAACGTTAGCAAAGCTCCCACAGTTAGTACCCCTTTAGATACGAAAAGGGCTCCAACAGACAGGTTAATCATAAATGTGATAGAACCTAATATTTGACCACCCGTATTATACCAACTTTGAAGCTTTGCATTTTCTAGCTCCAATTGGAATAATTCCTTATTTTGTTTGGCGTACTTATTATATTGAAGTTTCTCAAGTGTAAACGATCGAATAACCGTGAAGCCGTGAAACGTCTCATTTAGGAGGCTATTAATATTTCCTACTAATCGGTGTATTAATCTACCATTTTTCCGAAGTAACAAGCCAAATGCGACACCAGATAATGCCGCGATTGGCGCTATGATAAGGCTTACCAAGCATAGTGTCAGATTAATATTTACCAAATAAAAAAATACGACAACATAGATAATGGGCAGTCTGACTAGACTGATAAGATTACTGCCAATCACCCCATCAACACCATGAATATCATTAGAAAAATGGGACATTAATTCACCGGAGCGAATATTTGATGTATTTGCTGCTGGCAGTCTTAATACATGGTGAAAAAAATGGTTTTTAATATCCATTTTCACCCCATTCGTCGCAATCATATTAAAATATGTATACGAAACACTTGAGACGATACTCAATAAAATAAGCAATGCACCATATGGAATGAATGTTAAAATCTGTTGATAGCCACCATGAATAGCTGCATCAGTAATCTGACCATAGTACTTTGCGAAAGCGATCGTTAAGTAAATGTCCAAACCTAATAATAGAAGAATGACAATATAGGCCTTCCAGCGTCTCATGATAAAAGGTAAAACAAAGGAAAAGGTCCTGCGAATATCTTTCATGGTAAAATATTGTTTAATTAAAGAATCAATCCGTTCCTTCATCATATGGACACTCCAAAATTTATTAGAATTGTAATTTGAACTTCCTATTTAAATGTTTTCTAAGCATGCCTGATAGTAAAGGAAAGGTAAGAATCATTTTTCCCCAACAGCGAGCAAGTAAATGTTGCGGGTTTATAGTCAGTTGTTTTTTTTGCACACTTGCTAGTTTACCAAGGATATACTCTTCTCTTATAAGTTGATCGTACCCAAGGTTTGTATCACCTTTAAATAAGAAAAACAGTTGGTTATCTATTTTTTTTACGCTCACAAATCGATGGGCAATTAATTGACCAGTTTGCGAATAGAAAAGAATCACATCGCCCTTCTTTATTTGTGAAGATTGACATGGGATAAACCTACAAAGATTACCTTGTTGAATAAAAGGAAACATACTATTTCCATGTGCAGGCAGCTCCAACCAGCCGTCCTTTTGGATCGTACGTTTAAGAAGTGCAAAGGTATGATTGTCAATCAACATGTTCAATCAGCCCGCACTGAACAAGATTGGCTAGAAATTCTTCCATGTCCTTTTTTACTTGCTGTTCATTTTCAGTTATTGAAAATTTCTCTAATAAGGAATGTGTTAGAGAATCCGTTGTTTGAACCTCGTTTAGCATTGACCAGCAATGTCCACCCTCATCATTTAATTTCGTGATGGTAAATTGATCTGTATTCAAAATAATCCATTCACCATCAAGCTCGGTAGCTTCATAATTTCCTTTTTGAATATATTGAGTCATCATGATATTAACTCCCAAAATGTATTATTTTTTTGAAAATGAAGTTCATAAACAGGCACGTTCTTCACCAGTTTTGTCATTAGCCTCATTATGGTTTTCGTCTCTTCACCACTATGGGGCCAAAAGAAGACTTTATCCATTAAATGAAGGAAAGCATCCGACTTAGTAGACCTGTTTCTTTTATTTTGAAGGGCTTGGTAGAGTATTTGAACACTAGCTAATTCTACATTTCCCTCAAAAGAGTCTGCTTGGAGTTCACTACGAAATGGTGAATTATACACAGTAACTTTATTTGAGGTAATTTTGACAAGGGTAGCCTCATCCGAAAGAAGAGGTCTTGGATACGACAGTTTGGCTGCTGTTGATTTACCTGCCCCCGATTGACCTGCAAAAATATGGGCTTTACCATTTTCTATTGCGCAGGAAGAGTGAATTAACAGACCCCAATTATGATAAACGATGAAGGAACTGTATAAATTCGTTAAGGCGTGTTTTAAGGCGAAATCATTATAAACTGATATAGTCGCAGTCCTAAAGTCAGTATCTACCTTTATTAAGTAATCAGCTCGGCGGTAAAGGATTTGGTTGTGTTTTTTTGTGATTTCTACGTCATAATCTTGAAATGAGACACCGTACCCCTCTTCAATTTTGATGACTAGATCTTGCTTCTGATTATCAGCACATATATGGGATTGATAATTTTTTTCAAACATTTTCTTTAGATTTACAGATTCACAGATTATATGTATGAAATGGTCGCCAATTTTTGTTTTTATTTCGTTCATATTGGCCTCCTATAGGATAAGTCGATATTGATTAGGAAGGGAAGCCAATGGAGATATTCCCTTTGGTCTTCCGCCTCTGTGAAATTAAGGGTTAACATTTGGATTACACTGACCTACTCCGATATTACCATTTCCGTTTCCATTTCCATTTCCATTACCGTTTCCATTTCCAGGGGTTCCTGCTCCACAAGGTTGTGGATTTGGATTTGTTTCAACCGGGAAATTTATTCCTCCATTCCCATTTGATTCAGGTGAATTACCTTTCCCTGGATTCCAACTATGCCTAGTTTCAAACTGGATTGGTTGATGGCTTAAGACGATTGGTCTAGAATAAACCTTTTCTATAATCATTATTTCACCTCCTTACTTGATATAAACGTTCAATATAAAGAACACAAAAATTAAAAAAAGAGCTATTAAATCATATACACAAATAATAAATTCTAATGTTAACACTATCTTAAATTATAGCTCAAAGGGTATTCTCTTTAAAGAACAACCATTCGACAAATACCTGCAATTTTCTATTATGAAATAGCTAAAAAGTTACTATAGCCATACAACATTAAAAAGGACAAAATCCCTTTAAATCAAAACTTTTAAATCTACTTTTCTGCCACCTTAGCAATAATATATTTATTTAGTACGAAACCAAATGGTAGTGCAATAAGTGTCAGTAGCTTTTGAGGTGAATGTCTTAAAACGACTTTACTTTCGGCAAAAATGCTACAGGATACATAATGGATTGCCTGCTTAAATTTAAATAGAATCGGAGTGTTTGGTAATTTCATCATTTCCATTCGATAAAATCGAAAACCCTTTGGACTAACTTTATATTGTTTTAGTATATTCATTGATGATCCATCTGGCAGATACTCCACACAACAAAGCGCTTCATTCATTATCATCATTTCATATTCCTGGTCTAACATGAAATATTTATACGATAGAGGTACTAATTTTTCATTTTGATAAACTGGGTAAGGATATTTCTTTGTTAGTTTCGTCCGATAGACTAGCTTTTTATCTCCTTTTACTCCGTATCTATTATATAGGTTAAATAGTGTCGATGTTTTAATATCCTTTGGCAGCTCTGTCCCTATTATTTCTCCTCTATTATTGCAATCAAGACCAACTATACCACCAATATCTTCACTACCATTTTCTTTCCAAAAAGCAACTATTTTTTCAACAGCATCGTACGGCATATAATCATCACTGTCTATACAAACATTTAATTCTGTATCGATCAGGTTATACGCAGTATTATGAGCCCCATGCATCCCTTGGTTATCCTGTCGATAATATCGAATCGTAATAACATTTTCACCTATCCAACTTCTAATTAATTCTTCCGTATTATCAGAAGAACCGTCGTCAATAATTAACCAAATAAAATCCTTATTTGATTGTCTTTTAAGGCTTTCATAACATTTGTGAAGTGTATAGGCCCTATTATATGTCGGGGTAAATATCGTTAATATCGGCAAGAACTTTCACCTCGAATTCAATATATAAAAATCTTGAAGCCATTCAGCTGTATTTTTTATATCATATCCTCTATCTCTTAGCATCTTGAGTTTTGAGGTATGACGGTCTATTTTATCCATCTTAAATTTTTCTAGTTCAGCAACCCATAAATCTTTACTTGTTAGTTTCAAAAATTCCATTAAATCTAAACCCAAGTCAACCTCATTAGTGATCTCATCCGATATTAAGCACGGTAATCCTGCTGCTTGTGCCTCTATTAGAGTTACTGGTAAACCTTCATGTAGCGAAGGAAATAAAAATAGGTCAAAAGCTTGAAGTAATTGATTAATATCACTTCTAACACCTAGGAACTTTACTTTTTCTTGTAAATTTAATTCATTTACCCTTTTTTCAATATCTTTCCGTAATACGCCGTCACCACATAGCAATAAAATAGAATCAGGTCTTCTTTTAACAAATTCAGCAAATACTTCAATTAAGAATTTGTGATTTTTTTGTTTTGTAAATCTACCGACATGTCCAAAAACTAATTGGTCACTAATCCCTAATTCCTTCCTTTTCAACGTTCTAACTTCAGGAGAGAAAGAAAAAATTTCTGGTTCTATTCCATTATTAAGTAATTTTGATTGATTTGATTTACTGCCAAATAACCACTTGGCAGCCGCTTCGGAACAGGCAAAGGTATAATCAGAATTGGAGGGAATATATAATCCTGAATACCATTTATATCCTTTAGCCAAAATCCCACCTTCTCCACCAGTATTATGACTGTGAGAAATACAATACTGAATTCCAACTTTCTTTGCTGCTCTAACTACAAATCCACTCATCCTATTTAAATGAGAATGTACGATTGTATAGTCATGATGCTTAGTGAAAAAATTATTAAGGGATTTTATATAACTAAAGTGACCCACTTCATTAATATATGGAATCCGATGTATGGTCCCACCAAGTTCTTTGATTTCAGTATCAAAAACCCCTTCTTTACACGTTAGAAAATCGAATTGAACTTTGGATCGGTCGATATTCCGATATAAATTCATAATCAGCGTTTCTGCACCGCCTCTGTTCATGTTCACTACGACGTGTAAAACTCTAATAGGCTTACCCATTCACTCCACTCCTACTTAACACTAATTCCAACTTTAACACCCAAGTTTTCCTTATACCATTCTATCGCTGCTTCAATCCCTTGCTCAAAACTCCATTCCGGATCATACCCCAGCATCTCTTTTGCTTTAGATATATCTGCATTACTATGCTTAATATCTCCTTTTCGTTCAGGTCCAAATACTGGTTGAAGATCTTTTCCTAAAGCATTCAACAAGTGAGTATAGATATCAATCAAAAACTCTCTACCACCGTAGGCTATATTATAGGCCTCTCCTGCAGCTTCACTATCTGCATTACAAGCCTTCAAATTCGCTTCAATTACATTTTCTATATAAGTAAAGTCTCTACTCTGCTTCCCATCACCATTAATAGTTGGACTTTCATCATCTAGTAATTGTTTAATAAATTTTGGAATGACTGCAGCATAGGCTCCATTTGGGTCTTGTCTTCGACCAAATACATTGAAATATCGTAAACCATAGGTATCAAGTCCATATAACTTTGTATAGAGTTTCCCATATTCCTCATCTACTTTTTTTGTAAGAGCGTATGGTGATAACAAATTACCCTCCTTTCCCTCTTTCTTCGGAAGATTTGGCTCATCTCCGTAAACTGATGAACTTGAGGCATAAACAAACTTTTTCACTCCATTTTTCCGAGCTGCTTCCATCATATTCAAAGTACCTTTAATATTAATCTCTTCATAAAGTAAAGGCATCTCTATACTTCTGGGGACGCTCCCCCATGCTGCTTGATGAAGAACATAATCCACCCCTTCACAAGCTTTCATGCATGTTTCATGTTCACGAATATCTCCTTCAATGAATTCATAGTTAGGATTATTAATAAACTCTTCTACATTTTCTTTTTTTCCAGTAGAAAAGTTATCAAGTCCTCTAACTTGATAACCTAAATTCAATATTACTTCCACTAAATTGGATCCAATAAATCCCGCTGATCCAGTTACTAAGAACTTAGACCCCTCTGGAAAACTCATATTTTTATATCCCACTTTATAACCTCCAATATAAAAAGCCTGCATTCTCTGCTTCTGTTCGATTAAATACTCCCTTGATGTCCATTATTACGTTACTGTCAACTACTGTATTAAACTCAGAAGTTACAGCCACTTCATTCATAGCTTCAGAGTGGATATACATATGCCCTGATGATCGAAACATTTTCTTTACATCTTCTAATCGAATAGATTTAAACTCATCATGTGGAACGGCAAAGATAACTGCGTCCATCTCTTTTATTTCATGAATTTCACATGGATTAATTCTATATTCATGCCATAGGTCGTCTCTATCGGCTAGAGGGTCAACAACTTTTACTTCTACTCCAAACTCTTCTAATTCCTTAATTACATCTACTACCTTTGTATTACGAACATCAGGACAGTTCTCCTTGAAGGTAACACCAAAGATAGCTACTTTTGAGCCATTTATTTGTTTATTGGCTTTTATCATGCTTTTTACAGTGCTTTCCGCTACATACTTACCCATATCATCATTTATTTTTCTACCCGAGAGGATAATCTGAGAATAGTAGCCCATTTGTTCCGCTTTGTATGTAAGATAGTATGGATCAACACCGATACAGTGGCCACCTACGAGTCCAGGAGAGAAGTTAAGAAAGTTCCATTTCGTTCCTGCCGTCTCCAATACAGCTTTTGTATCAATGCCCATCTTATTAAAGATAATAGAAAGTTCATTCATAAAAGCGATATTAATATCTCGTTGAGAATTTTCAATAACCTTTGCAGCCTCAGCCACTTTAATGCTTTCTGCTTTATAAACCCCAACATCTACAACTAATTCGTACACTTTTGCCACGATATCCAGTGTCTCTTTATCCATACCAGAAACTACCTTAATGATCGTTTCTAATCTATGCTCTTGATCCCCAGGATTAATTCTTTCAGGAGAATATCCAACTTTAAAATCTAACCCACACTTTAAACCAGACTCTTTTTCCAAAATGGGAACACAGATATCCTCTGTTACACCTGGATAAACAGTAGATTCAAAGACAACAATTGAACCTTTGGTTAAGTTTCTACCAAGCGTTCTGCTTGCAGATTCTATCGGTGTTAAATCTGGAGTCCGGTCTTCTTTGACAGGTGTAGGTACTGCGACAATATGAAATTTAGCATCTCTCAGTCTTTTTTCATCTGAAGTGAAGTCGACAGTTGTATTCTTAATCACTTCATTACCCACTTCTTTTGTAGGGTCTATACCATTTTTATAAAGTTCAATTTTTTCTTTATTAACATCAAATCCAATGACATTAGCTTTCTTAGCAAAGGAAACAGCAATTGGCATACCAACATATCCAAGTCCGATTAAAGATACTATTTCTTCTCTGTTAAGAATCTTTTCATATAAGTTCATTTCATTTCTCCTTATAAATTGTTAATTTCATCGATATATGCCTTAATCACAATTTTACGATCATATTCGTTTTCCATCTTTTTGCGTCCAGCCATCCCCATTGCTTTTTTTTGCTCATAGGGGAGGTTAATAAATTTAATAATTGCTTCAACTAAACTCTCCACACTCCTAACCTCATATCCAAAACCACTTACATCTTCTTCAAAAGTTTCTTTACAACCAGGTACTCTTGACGCTAGAACAGCACGCCCAGAAGAAGCAGATTCAAGCAGTACATTAGCTGTTCCTTCATGATAAGAAGGAAGAATTGTAGCGTGAGATTTCTTAATAAACGAATGTACATCATCCTGTTGGCTATGATAATTAATAATTCCTAATTTATTTAATTCAACTAATTTTTGATTGTAATCTTCTTCACAATTACCAATTAAATCAAATTGTGTATTTGGATATTTTTCTTTGACAATTTTAACCGCTTGCAGCAGTTCTTCTATCCCCTTTGATTTCATGATTCGTCCAATAAAGAGGAATCTGTTCTTTTCCTGATCTTCGGGATATTCTTCAAAACTATGTTGTTCTAAATTTACGCCGGAACCGGGAACTAGTTTGGTCTTGCCCGTTACAATTTTCTGATCAAAAAAGAACTTTAGATTTGTTTCATTTTGAAAAAATAAGCATGATGCCTTTTTTAATCCTACTTTGTAAAGCATCAACGTGATTTTCTGAATGACACCCTCATTTTCAACTGAGGTACCCAGTCCGGTTATGTTTGTAATATAAGGTGTTTTTGTAAATTGACATGCCAGGCCGCCATAGACATTCGGTTTAATCGTGTAAGTCAACACAACATCTGGTTTAATTTGTTTAATTATTTCTATGTATTTAAGCAAAAGCTTAAAATCTTTAACTGGATTGGTACCACGTCTTTCCAGAAGTGTCTCTACGAATTTACACCCTAAACTTTTTAGCTTTGGTACATATTCATCATTTGGCAAGGAAATATAGACTTCGTTATTTTGATTGATCAGTTCTTCTAATAATTCTTTTCTAAAGTTATACAACCCCATACCGAAATTAGCTAACACAAGAATTTTCATCTTCTAAACTCTCCCTAACCGGAACCAACATAAGCTCCAGTTTCAGTTATATCCCTATCCACGTCTGCATATAAAAACGCTAAAGTATTACACAATTCTTTCCCTTAGCAAAAATTTAAAACGACAAAAACATCAGTGTGACATCCCAAGTACTTCGTTGAACTATGAATGACAATATCCGCGCCAAGATAAACCGGCGCTGCAAGAGCGGAGTGTGTGAATGTTTTCAACAATTAGCATAATCCCAGCATTTATCGTTCATTAAATAGAACGATAAATACAAAAAAATCGAGAGTTTTTATATTTAGATGCATATTCCTCTCCATATTTTATTAATCAAATGAATTTTTATTTTTATAAATAATTTTTAGGTTCTCTATTACGAACATTTTGATATGAATATCATATTATCTTAAGGAAATGAAGTCAATATTATTTTTTTAAAAAGATTTGATAAAATTTTCAAAAAGTTATATATATTCATCCACTAAACAATTTTGTTACTCCATATCCATGCAGATTCTTTTCCTGTCACCTCCAAGAGTCCCGGTAGATTTCTTCTAATCCTATTTTAGTAGGCTAACCTAACTCATTTCTTGCTACAAACAGACCAGCATAGAGACCGTTACATCCACATGCTTCATTCATAAAGGGAATTTAATCTTTCTTCTCTTGGCATGTTGAAGTTCCTTAACGTAGATTGATTTAGCAGACCACGAATAAAGTGTATTATCCCGATTCCTCCTAAAATAAAAAGAGGCCTGAATTCAGCCTCTATGAATGTCGCTATTTTGTTCAATATTCTTTAGCTATTCCACTCACCGAACTTTACTTCGTAGATATTACCGCCGCTTATACCTCCATGGATGGCATAAATTTTTGTGGTATCCACTGGACCGATAACATTGGTTAGGTATGTGTAGTTAATTACGTTTGTTGAATCAAATGAGAAGGTTTTAACTGCTACTTCGTTATCATTAACAAATGCTTTCATTGTTCCTTCCCAATATTCAAATCTAAAATCATAAAGTGTAGCACGAGATAATCCATATGACGGACCTATTTTGTAAATACCATAACCAACTCCATTGATAACAGCACCAACAACAGGTAACCCAATAGAATTATTACCAACCGTTCCTTTATAAGCAATTGAAAAATTAGGTTTTGCTGTTGTAATAGCCAATCCCCAATCATTACCGTTCCAGTTATAAGTAATTCCATTTGCATCAGTTCTTAATTGGTTATAATCAGGGGTTGAATTACCCCACCTTATTTTACCAATAAAAGCTGGGTCATTAATTAATAGTATTTGTTCATTTTGGGCACTATATTGTTTTGTCCAAATAAGTGTTCCTGTTGGTGGATTAACTACACCACCACCGCCAGACCCACCTGTGCTTATTTGCGACACTGCATATTGGAGGCTAGCTAAATCTGTCCTTAAATTAGAGATTAAATAATCAATATATTTTCCACTATAACTAAAGAAAGGGGATTTTGCACCATCACGGTTATTGTAAGGAACATACCCTAGCCCACCTCTTACAAACCAATAATTAACGTCAGCATTTAGATATTCGGATTCGTCCATATACATCAACAATAATCTCTTTTTATCATCAATCGAAACACATGGGGAATGGAAGTCTACACTATTTGCAGCATTTGCATAAACAGTCGTCTCTTTCAACGTAAAGTTATCATTAAGTGCATTCTCTAATGTTGCAATATAGTGAGTTATACTACCTGTTTCTCCTGTGTTCGAATTAGCAGTCGTTGAGTAAAATCTTGAAGCAACGAATACTTCAACAATGCCAGCATGAACGTATGCAGTTGCTCCTGACGCATTCATATTAAGAATGGAAGTAGAATCTTTATAATTTGTCCATGTTGCCCCGTTATCGGTAGAAAACGAAATTAGAGCAGGTTCAGGCGGACTACCTGCGGGTGCCCCAGCTGTTGTTTTCCTTGCAAGACTAATTAGTTTGTTAGGAGATACTTCAATAATACAAGGCTCAGCGCTAGTCGTACCGCTAGGATAACTTGTACCAACAGATACAACTGTCCAATTTATCCCTTTGTCATCTGAATAGATTACTTTTCCACGAACTTCAGCTTGTGCTCCGAACCCGCATATTAATCTACCATTAGATAATTTCGTAATGCCCCATATATTGCTAGAGGTTGTTAAACTGTTGCTGGGACTTACCACTATTTGCCCCCGGTCTACCCAAGTCACCCCACCATCAATCGAGGTAATTCTGTGATAAATACCATTTTTTCGTAGTAGGTACATATAAGTTCCATCTTCAAATACCATAAAGTTATTTGAGGAAGAAATATCAAACGAAACTCGATTCCCGTTCGTATCCACCACTGAAATAAGCTTTGGCGTTGTTGAAACAAGTGTATCAGGGTTAATTGTACAAAAATATTGGTTTAAGGCAGTAAATACATGATCATTTGCCCCGTTAATTAGAATAGCGTAAACCCCTCTTGTTTTATCAAATTGTAGATTGCTAGGACACCAAGCATTATAGTTTGCTGGTGGGGTAAATATTTCACCTATTGGCTCAGTTTTATAAAGCTCTAATGCAGTTCCGCCTGTACTACCTGAAACGGAAATAGTACCATCATTACCTAGAGTAATACCATTACCGACCTTTACCCCACCCAATGTAATTTTACTAGCTATAGGCAACGTGTAGACGGAAGGAATAAAGGGTTTATTTAATAAATCCGTATAACTTCCAGTTGTTGCTACCGTTGAAAAACTAGGCTTACCTAGAATACTCGACCAGGAAAAGTTGTTTACTAAAACATTACCTCCGCTTGTACCAATATATAGTTCTTTTGTGTCTAAACAAAAACCAAACTCACCCTCACTAAGAACAGGTAAATCTGCTTTCAATCCTCTGCGGATTTGAATTTGAGTCATTTTCTCAACCCTCTTATCATTTATATTAAATTATTTTCTATAAAATGAATATCATAATCTGCGTCTGGATGATTCTTAGCTGTAGTATATCGGATTTCTTTTAATGTATTTTTCGCAAAGTATGAATCTCCTTGAGTTTCGAGGCGTATATTAAATTGTTCCAATGGACCACCCCTGCCATTAAAGTTATTCCTAAATATTCGCCAATTTTGCGTTCTTGCCCATATATAAATATATGAATTATTAAAAGTGTTATCGAATATAGAATGGTTTGCTCCTGCTGCCGTAACAATACCTAGTGTGGAGTTAAATGTATTGTTTTTAACAATATCGCCCACCATTGCATCCCAGCCATCTTCCCAGTCAATATCACACCCCGGTGATCTTCCTCCATTACCTGAAAATGTATTTCCTGATAAAGTCCAATCTTGTCCACCTGTCATTGCTAATCCTGTAGAACAACTATCTGAAAGGATAGAGTTTTTAATAAAACATTTTCGCGGGATTCCTAATGTTCGTATGAAAGCAACTGCACCTTTATAATCTGTATCACCCGTCGTCGGGGGTTCATCTTGATAAACAACAATCTTTGTGTAATATGCATTTTGAGGTTTATCGTAACAGTAATATTGCAAGTTGTAATGTTGAACTTCGATGAAATGATGATTAACATCATAAAAATAAATGCTATATAATCGTGACCGTAAGAAACGATAATCCCAATAGCCTTGATTATAGCCCACCATATAATGATTTCCTAAACGTGATATGTCAATAAAATTAGGTGTGCGGTAATGATAAGTAACGGTATTATCATCATTGACACCTGAATTATCAATATTACCTGGTTCAAAATTGGAATAGGTAAACCAAGCATCACCTGTACCATCTTTCCTAAGTTTAGTTGATGTTTTGACATTAAAACCAGGTGATTTACTAAAGGTACATAATTCAATCCCGGACTTAAAGGCATCACCAATGAGTAAAGAAACACAATCTTCATGCGACTCTGCAATAGTTGTAAAGTCCTTTTCCCCAAAAACATTTGTGTTAACTAGCTTTGTATATTGGACGTTATCCATTTTAAACATGACGTATCCAGTCGATGTTTTAGCACTAATTTCGATATTTATATCGGAATTGTTAAAGTCAATTAACATATTGCTAGGAAAATTAACTGTTCCCGCCATAGGCGTAACAAGATATGTTCCATATGGGAAAACAATCTTTTTATACCCTATTGACTTAGCATAGTTTAAAGCTTTGATAATCCCATATGTGGTTTCAGTAGAATGGGTATTATCTAAATAAATACCATAACTTGAAGCTGTTACGATGTATATATCCGTTGGTGTTAAGGTTTGTATTATTGGCTCTTTTACCTCGATTGTAAAACTCTTAGAATATGTTCTTGTACTATCAAAAGCCGTAATTGTTGAAGCTCCCACGGAGACACCCTCCAGAACCCCATACTTTATCGTGCATATTTCTGGGTTCGATGTTTCCCATTCAACTATATTGCTATCCATCACATCATAAGGATATATTGTTGCCATAGCGGTGAAGTTTTCTCCTACTTCAAGAGTATCAATGCTTTTATTTATAGAAATACCCCTTAATGAAAATAACCCGCCGCTTATTATTTGCCCACTAGGTTGTTTAATAAATGTTCCTCCATCCACCATCGAATCCGGGATTGCTGTAAATAATCCACCATCCACAAAAAAAATATTTCTTAATGAAAATAACCCGCCGTTTATAATTTCCCCGCTAGGTTGTTCAATAAATGTTCCTCCATCCACTATTGAGTCCGGGGTTACTGTAAATAAACCACCATCCAATACTATTCATCTCCATCAATTTTTACTGTACTGATTTATCCTCTATATAATTGGGAAAAGTTTGCTTGTCCCACCAACGCTTGTCCTTGTTACTGTAGCTAGTCTCTGGTTAGAAAACGCAATTTGGTGATAAATGATATATAAAAGCATCGCTGGATATATTACTTTTGTTTTTTTCATTTGAAGAATTAAAACCTTAGTAATAGCCTTTAAGGTAGCTGTTTCCTTAAACCTTTTGTTATTCCATATATATGTAGGCAATTGATATAGTGTGATTGATTAAATGCAACTTCCACACATTGAACACTGCATTTAATGATTTAATATGAAGTTGGTTGTCCTGTGATTCTTGTTCAGAGATAAATTGAATATTCTTTCTTGTGTAAGATTATCAATTATGAAAGTAGTTGCATTATATTTAACCTTCTATAAAGGTCCAGAAGAATTGGGGTGAACTACTGATTGATCAAAAAATAACAACTGCAATTCTGTATTGATTACTTCATCAAGTACAAGTTATTCAGTTAAATGAAGATGAATGCTATAGACTAAAACATCAATCTACTATTTTTTAGTCAAAATCATACGGGGGGTTGAAAGGAAATGACTACTACCACATAAACAATAACAGAGGCTACCTCCTTATGCATTCACATCTGGGGTGAAATGCGATATGGAAACTAATAAGAAATGGATAAGTAAGGGAAAACTCAACGGAATTAAAGTAGGCGGGGATTATGAAGTTTTTAGCTTACAAACGCGAGTAAGCATAAAAGAATTTGTTAGGAATTATGCTGTTTTTATCAATAATTAGAGATTATCCCCACCTTTTTAATAGGAAAGGCGGGGATAATCTCTAATAAAAAGTGTTCTAAAGTACTTGACGTTTACAGCACAGAGGATTCTAAAAAATTTATTAGCTTTTTTACCCAAAGTATATTTAAAGTGCTGATACATTACCCTCTAAACCTTCTCCGCCCAATAATCCTTCCATCAATTATCTCATAATCCTCATTAAAATTATAAGTATGTGTTCCTTTATTTTTTTTTAACCAGTTAGGTTTCAATTCAGATAGAAGGTTTTCACTATAGGCTTCTTCTGTCAATTCCACTATCTCATTAAATTTAACAGAATAACCATAACTGAATGAACAGTCTTGCGAAGGTCTCATTAACTTCCCTTCTTTTAAAAATATATTTCCTGCTGGACGAGCAGAAGATGCGTTAGAAACTACAGGATTCATCTGATGTGGCTTCCATTCACCAAGCAGATTATCAGAATAAAAAATATGCAACTCATCTAATGAAGATGATCCATCAATAAACACATTAGTAAACATCCAAAACTTATTATTATAATGTATAATGGTTGCATCCACAGCATTTATATCATCAATTAAAACTTTAACTAATTCCCACTCATATGGAAATTTCTTCGCCTTATATAATTCAATTGTTCTATTTCCAGAAGTCTCAGGTATCATATAAATATCATCTTCCCACTCATAAAGAAAAGGATATGACAAATGATATGATTTGTCTAATACAGTAATGGGTTCAGAGCATATATTGGTTTCAGAATCTATTTCCAGGACAGAAATATCACCTTTTCCCTTTTTATATATAAATTCCTCAAAGAAGATGAAAGTTCTGTTATCCTTTTTAATAATAAATGGGTCTGCATAAAACCTATCAAGAGGGGGCTTAATTATAGTGTAATTTTCCTTCTTACCATTTAATTTTTTAAATGCTAGAAACCATTGTTCGGAAAATACCCTTGATTTAACTTTTTCAAATGACAAACTTAGCAATTTGTTAAGAATCTCTAAGTTTTTTGGGATGTTGCTGTCTTTTAGCATCATTAATCTTTCCTCTGAATTAATATTAAAGCACTTCATTTTTCCTTCGTTTAAATCACGAAGTTTTTTTAAAATAAATTCCGAGGACTTCCAATATACTGCGTTACTGTTAAAGAATAAGGAATCTCTTATTACTGATGATTGCGACTTATAGATAAAATTACTTTTTTCTGGACTTTCCAAAAAGCAATTTAAAGAAATTTCTAAAGGATCATTTTTGTTAAACATCGATCTAAAAAACTTGGGTTCCGTAATATATCCTTCACCAAAATTATCGTGAGGATAGAACCATATACCATTTTGGGATAAACCAATCAGATGTGGTCTAATTTCACTAAAACCAAATTGTATAATTACATCCAGTTTTTCCTTCCTTAAAGTTTCAATCTCCACTTGAGAGAATCCGATAGTATGTAACATAATTATATCTACTTTGTTATTTGATTGAGTAAAAGTTGATTCTATATTTATTTTTTCAAACGCATTTTCTTTAACTTTTGTACTATAATATTTATAGTCTAATTTACAATATTGCTTATAAAGAAAATGTCTATAATTATTTTTATGTATTTTATTTGGATAATTGTGGTTATTGACTATAACTACTTTTAATTCTAAAAAATCAACTTGTATTATATCAGAAATTATTTTTTCTATCCATTTTGGTACATCGAATGAATTTAAGATAATTCCTACTTTCATTAATTCCTTATTCGGTATTAATTCCATAACTCCTGCCCTTCTTTAATCTAGTTTATTTTTTTAGATTAGCTAATTTCCATCTTCTTTTTTTCTTAAGAAATTTAAATTTTCCCTTTAACTACTTATTATTAATAAGTTCATATTGGAACTCTCGTTTAATTTTGCAATTTATTAGATAATGGTTAGAGAATTAACTATCCTACGCCGCCTATTAATAAATTTTCTAAGGGGTATCCTTCTTTCTTAAAACAATAAGTGCTCAGTTTACTTTTGATATAGGTTGTTCTTTCGTAACTATTTTTTTTCTAGCCATATTAGTAAATGGTTTCTCAATTAAATAGTATGAAATGCTTGATGAGATTAAAGTAAAAAATACCCAAGTCACCAAAATAACTGTAGTATCATTTAGTTGTATTTGATTAAAAACAGCTTTAAGTATGGTATTTACAATTGGGTGTAAAAGATACAATGAATATGAAATATCCCCAAAGTATTTTAAGACCTTATTCACTTTACTTTCTTTTGTATTTCTCCAATAAGCTATAGCTGAACATAATCCCAAAATACATAATGATAAAACAAACTTTTCAAATCCTGTAGCCACGAAGATTTGATCGGAACCGCCAATTGGTAAAAAAATAAAGATAAGGGAAAGAGAAATAATATAAGAGGTTAGATATTTCTTATTAATCCCATTGTGAAACTTTGTATACGCACCAATAACTACTCCACCTACAAAAAAATAAAGTTGATTAAGTGGATTAATGTAAAAATTCCATTGGTTTTCGAGGTTAACACTTCTATCAAGTATAATAAAAGAAAATATTAAAGTTAGAACTATAGTTATACCGAAAAAAGCATTTAAATAATTCTTTCCTTTATGAAAAAGAAAAATCATAATAGGAAACAATGAGTAAAAAACAAGCTCATTTCCAATAGACCATGTGCCTGCAGCGATATAACCACCTGGAGAAAACCACGAAAATAAGAATGTATAATTTAAAAGTATCTCTTTTGCTGTTGGAAATTCTACCCATTGCCCAAAACAATAGATTACTAAAAGTTTTAATGTGATTGTTAATGTAGTTGCCATATAAAACAGTGGAGCAATTCTATAAAACCTTTTTTTAATGAAATCTTGAATAAAACTCATATTCACATCTTTGTTTGAGTATACAAGAGCTAAACTAATTCCACTTAAAACATAAAAGCAGGACACAGCATAAATCCCTAATTTAAAAAATAAATCTCCAATCGGGTAAACCAAATTAATATCTTGCCACACCGTATAATGATAAATCATTACAGATAAAGCCATTAAACCTCTTAAGTAATCTAAAGATACAACTCTGTTATTCAATTATTCCGCTCCTATTATAAATACTACAATCAAATTAATTTTAAAACCTCATTTAAATTATATAATTAGTATCACTATTATAACTTTCTAAACAAAAAAAGTAACAACCCTACATTTGTTATGATCACTACATCTTAAAGGTACATAAAACTCAATATAATAAACAGACATAATTTATCTATTGACTTTTATTTTATCTATCTTTAACTTTAATATTTCTAGATCAAAAGGATCATCTATATCAATATCGTTTTCTTCATTCATAACATAACCTAATTTGTTATCGTTTAAGCTTGTATTTAAATTAAGATTGGTATTAATTTCATTAATATAAATTGAACCGTTTACTTTATAGTATTTTGGAAAATCCTGTCTTCTCACCGTACTTTCCATATTTAATAAATTCTGAAGTTTACCATTTCCATCAAGTTCCCTCATTAAAAATGGATGTTCTGATACTTCTGAAATACTTACTAAACTTTCTTCATTATTATTAACAATCATTTCAATAGCTTCATCTATATTTTGACCTGTTCTTAGGGGTTGCGTTGGTTGTAGGAGTACAAGATAGTTGTATTTATTCCCTTCTTTCTTCAACTCTTCTAATGCATGTATTAAAACATCAATAGTCTTTGAAGTATCTGTAGATAAGAATTTGGGTCTCATAAATGGTATTTCTGCTCCACATTTTAATGAAACTTGAGCAATTGATTTACTATCCGTTGAGACAATGATTCTATCTAAGTATTTCGAATCAAGAGCTGCATCAATTGTATATTGGATTAATGGTTTATTGTATACTTCAATAATGTTTTTACCTGGAATACCTTTACTCCCACCTCTAGCAGGAATAATAGCTAAAAAGGACTTTTTATTATACATAAGCGTTTTCACCTATATGATTAATATCTATGAATTGCTTCTGAATATCTATATCCCAAATAAGAGTATTCTCCATTATTCGAATAAATTTATCTGCACTCTCACCATCACCATATTCATGACTAAATATTCTAATCCCATCTTGTTCATCTATTGCTTTCATAATTAAGATGCTATTCTCTCTAACATGAGTAATATTTTTAGAAAAACTAGGCTCATATCTACCGGTCTGCCTGTTACCAATATCAATTGAAGGAACTCCATATACTCCCGCTTCTCTAATACCAGCGCTTGAATTACCAATCATAAACTCACAATGTTTTAATAAGGTTAAAAAATACTCAAACCTCATAGATGGAAAAATCTTAAAATTAGCATTATCTTTTAATCTTTTATATTCATTTAATATTATATCGCTGCCTTCATCATTATTTGGAAAAATAACTACATAGTTCCTATTACTTTCTATCAATGCATCTACTACATTTTTTATATTATTACTTAATTTATCAACCTGTGTAGTAACAGGGTGATATATCAAAATTGAATAATTCTCAAAATTAATACCATAATGTTTTTTTACTACTGATATTGTTGGTAAATCAATTGACATCATAACATCAATATCTGGTGAACCTATTACAAAAATATTTTCTTCATGCTCCCCTAATTGAATTATTCTTTTTTTAGCTTCATTTTTACTAACAAAGTGAAGATGAGAAAATTTTGTTATAGCATGTCTGATAGATTCATCTATAGTACCAGACACCTCTCCCCCTTCAATATGTGCTACTTTTATATTATTGAAAGCACCTACAATTGCACCAGCCAATGCCTCAAGTCGATCACCGTGGACTACAATTAGGTCTGGTTTTAATTCGTGAACATAATTACTTAATCCCATTATCGTATTACTAAGGGCCATATCCATTTTGTAATTTGTTTGTTGATTTACAAAGTGATATACGTTTTGGAAACCATCTTTATCTATTTCTTTCCATGTTGACCCATATTTAGATAACATGTGCATTCCAGTAATAAATACATATAGTTCAAGATTTGGACTTGAATCTACTTTTTTCATTAAAGTCTTTATTTTTCCATAATCAGCCCTAGTACCAGTTAAAAATAGTATTTTTTTCATTTGATAAACCCCCAATCTACTTTTTTCTTCCCTTTCTGTAATAAGTTTTCGTTTATTATAATAAAAATTTAAAATAATTTTATTTAATATCATCCCATGAAAGATGTTCATCTATTTCAATATCTCTATTTACCTTTTTACCTAAAATCGAATAAAACTGTTCTGCTTTAATTTCACCTATGCCTGGCCTTTTGACCCAGATGTTTTCTTTGGTTAAAACTTCACCATGATTAAGCTGATTAGTTGTTACTACAGTTGCAAAAGCAAAATCAATTGTTACTTGCTCCTCTAAGGCTGCTTCTTTTTTCCCACCTCTCATCTCAGCAATCTCTGAACTAGTAACAATTAAGTCATTCAAATCCTTTGCATCCATGGAACACAAAATATCAGGCCCTGGTCTATCTTTTGAATCTGTAAAATGTCTTTCTAGTATAGATGCCCCTAAAGCAGTTGCTGCATATGCTGCATTATTGTTAGCAGTATGATCAGAAAGTCCAATTACAGATCGTGGAAAATATTGTTGTAATTCTTGCATACCACCTAGTCTTACTAGATGTGGTGGTGTTGGATATAAATTAGTACAGTGTAAAAGGGCATATTCCACACCTTTTTCCTCTAAAATCTCAACTGTTTTCTTTATGCTCTCAATATCATTCATACCAGTAGAAACGATCATGGGTTTGCCAAATGAAGCAATATGTTCAATTAAGGGATAATTATTACACTCACCAGATCCAATTTTATAAGCTAATACTCCCATTCTCTCAAGCCTGTCTGCTGCAGCTCGTGAAAATGGGGTGCTAATAAAAAGCATTCCTAATGACTCAACATATTCTTTTAATTCTATCTCATCCTTTTCGTTAAGCGCACATCTTTCCATTACCTCATAAATTGATACATCTGTATTTCCTGGTATAACTTTTTTAGCTTCTTTACTCATTTCATCTTCTACAATGTGAGTCTGATGTTTTACAACCTCAGCTCCAGCTTTATATGCCGCATCAACCATTTGTTTAGCAACTTCTAGACTACCTTCATGATTAATTCCAATTTCAGCAATTACAAATGGTTTGTAATTCTCTCCAATCTTTCTATCTCCAATTTGAATATATGGTTTACTCATTTTATTACCTCCCAATAAAAAACTAGCCTTAAAAGTATTTATTCCTAAAGAGTAGGAAACAATTTTATTCGAACATCATTCATTTTTGGAAAAATTAGGATACTTCATCTATTAAAAATATAATCTCCTATATCAACTTACTATTCATTGAATATTCTGAATACTAAAACGAAAGTTATTGGTATAATAAATTTTTTTTCTCTACCTCTACTGCTGTACCAATAAATTCACCATTGTTATCAAATAAATCATCAAAGTTTACCCGTGGAAAAACTTCGAGTTTGCCACCTCTGGTAGCATTAATAATATTTACTCCTCTTTCTACGCAATTTCTATTTGCAGACAAATATGCTTCTGTCATTTCATATACATTTACTGGTACCTCTTTTTTATGTTCGACAGAATTGTAGTAATTTTCATCAAAGTGATCCTTACCTATCAAGTCTTTATTAAAATTAATACTCCCATCTTTTTGCTTACTAATTCCAAAATTATGATCGACACCAATCAGATATATATTTTTAAATCCCATATACGTTGCAAGCTGAATATTTGCATACGTTACAGTACCATGTTGGATTAATTTTTTCGAAATATCGTAACTAAATTTTGGTAAACCACTATTTTCCAGTTCATAATAAGATCTTAAAAAATGACAATTCTTCCCTAATTTCTTTCTTAATGATTTATAACTTGTATTTGAAACAACTACAAACATCTCCTTCTTTTGCATGTTATATACTTCATCAAAAAATTTACTGGCCATTAAGGAATCAGTAAAGGTATAATAGTAAGGTTTCCAATCAGTTTTCTCTATTAATAAATTAATCCTATTACTTGAGAAAGATACTTGGTTTTTTATCATATTTAAATCTTCAACTGTCAAGCTAGGACCGTTTCCGATTATAAAGCAACTTTCACCTATATGACTATCTTTAAGTTTTTTTACTTTTCTAGACAGAATTCTTATTCTCATATTTATATAAGATGGTTTAATATTTTTTCTATACGTCCATATAAAGAATGACAATAATTTATTTGTTGACTTTTTTATTAAAATTACCATTTTAATCTCCACACAATTCATCAAAATTCTTAAGTTCAAATACATCCAAGTAAGAAACCCGTGTCGCGTTATATATTTTTCTGCCAGAACTTTCAAATATCAATTTCGCTTTTTCCATTCCAATATACATTTCTTCCGGAGCCTGACCTGGTTTCTTTTCATCTGCTTTTATGTAGTCTTCACTAAAATAAATTTGTGAATTTTCTTCTTTTTTAAGGAAGGATAAATCTTTGGTTTTCGAAACTGCCCCTTTAAAATTGTAATCATGCCCAACCAAATACACTTTAGAAAACCCCATATAATGAGCTATTTGAAGTAGATGGTATGAAACAGTTCCAGACGAGTATAAAGACTCCATAATATTAGTTGAAAAAGAATTTCGTTTGTTCTTATTAACATTATTATTAAAGTATATATCTGCATTAAATAGACCTTTATAAACTCTTAAAGAGAATTTTGTTTTTGCTTCAACTAAATTTATGTCTTCTACATTTTCCTCCAGTACTATTGGATCAACAACCATATAAAATGATGGTCTCCAAGTAGTTTTATTAAAAATTTTGTATACTTTATTAGAAGCAAATGTAAATTCACCTTTCAATTTTTCTAGATCCTCGGGTTTTAAACTTGGCCCATTACCTATAATGAAACAACGCTCACCTTTATATTTGTTTTTTAACCTTAGTATTTTATAGTTATTTTTTGTTAAAGGGATATTGATTTTCGAGAAAGAATCAACAATATAAAAGATTATTAAATATAGAGCGTTGTAAACTTTAATTATACTTCTTTTTATTTTTAACATCTTAAATCTCCTATTACTAATTCTTCTACAGTATTATTTAGTCATCATTTTTTTCACAATCAATTCAACAAACTCTATAACGTTTCCGATTCCACTAGCTGAATTTGCATATAGAACAGCTACTTTTTACCCCTTCATATAATCCACTTTATAATTCTTTAAAATTAATTATGTCTGCCTCTTTTCATTTAGAACTAAATAAAATTTTAATAATACTATTTAAAGTTACTTTCGTGCTAATAAGTACCCTACTTTATTCTTTAATTCACCAAACATCTTTTCTTTTTTAAAATTCGTGGCATTACCTTTGTATGAATAGTCATAAACACTAGATTGTTTGAATAACTTTTTACTCTTATCTATGTACTCATTTGTGGTTGATATCACTTTTACAGGATTACCTGCAACTATAGAGTTTTCTGGAACTGTTTTTTAACAATACTCCCTGCAGCTACTATTGAATTTTTTCCGATAGTTACCCCAGGCATAATTAGGGATCTTGCCCCTATATAAACATTATCCTCAATGGTAATAGATCCAACCTTTGTATAGTGAAGTTCCTTCATTGTACTTGCATCATGTGCCAGAAAAAAAGCTTCTGGAGCAATTGTTACATTGTTTCCAATTTTTGTTAACCAACAAAAGGAATAATCAAAAGTTACACCTGCTTGAATTGTACAATTTTCCCCAATTTTCATGCCTGATTTTTTATAATCTTCAAGCCAAATCTCTTTGAGTAAATATTTCCCAATTTTCAATTTGATGAAATTAAATATTTTCAGCACGAAATTTATTGACCCAATTTTAGTATGTAAAACAATTAAATCAATAAATTTCTTTATCATAAAATCCATATGTTATTTGTATTGTTTTAATTTATATATCCCTCACATTACAATTAAATCAATAAATTCCCTAACAGCTCCATTTCCACCATTAGATTTGCAAACATAATCTACAACATCTATTACTTCAACCATTGCATCTGCTGGGCAAGCTTTAAGATAGCATACTTTCATACAATCAATATCGTTTACATCGTCACCGATATAAGCAACATTTTCGTATTTTAACTGGTATCGATGAATAACCTCATCCAAAACCTTTAGCTTATCATCAACTCCTTGATGAACTTCTTCAATTTTTAGTTCAGCAGCACGATTAGCTAGAATCTCTGACTTCTTACCAGTAATGATAACTGGGATTATATTATACTTTTCAATATTAATTAATCGGTACCCATCTCTTACATTAAACGCTTTAAAAACCTCACCATTTGCACCGACATAAATTTTCCCATCGGTTAGGGTACCGTCTACATCCATAACTAGCATTTTTATTTTTGATAAGTCTTTATTTTTAATCATACGAATATACCCACTCCAAGAATATCGTTAACTCTTACTGTTCCGACCAGTTTCTTACCCTTAACAATTGGTAAAGCAGAGATATTATTATTTTTCATCATTTTTAGCGCATCTACAGCGAGCATGTGAGAATCTATAGATAGAGGTGTTTTTGCCATTACATCATCAATTGACAAATCATAAACATTTACTTCTCTTGTAAATGTCCTTCTTAAATCACCATCCGTAAAGACTCCAATTAATTCATGATTTTTATTTACAATATTAATAATCCCGATCGCTTTCATGCTCATCTCAATAATAGCGTCTTTTAACTTGGTCCCAGCCTTTACAACGGCATTGTTATCTCCTGTATGCATAATATCATTCACTTTTACTAGCAGTTTTTTACCAAGGGAACCAGCTGGGTGATACAATGCGTAATTACTTTCATGGAAACCATAGATTTTTGATAAACAAACTGCTAATGCATCTCCCAAAACTAATTCAACCGTTGTACTTGAGGTAGGTGCTAAATTCATCGAACACGCTTCCTTAAATTTAGGAAATACAAAAGAATAATCACTGTATTGGACAAGTGATGAATTTGGATTACCAGAGATACCAATTAATGTTGCACCTATTATTTTTATATTAGGCAGAATTCTAGTAATCTCTTCACTTTCTCCACTATAACTAATAGCTATTACAATATCATTTGCCGAAATCATCCCTAAGTCTCCATGTAGAGCTTCTGCAGGATGAAGAAAAAACGAGGGTGTCCCAAGACTGGACATTGTTGCGGCAATTTTCCTCGAAACATGCCCAGGTTTACCCATCCCTGTAACAATAACTTTACCGGTACAATCGGAAATTAATTCTACTATTCTTACAAACCTTTCATCTAGAGAATCTTTTACTAGGTTTATTGCATTTAGTTCAGTTTCAAAGACATATTTTGATTCAGATAGAATATCGATTTGATGTACATATTTCGGTTCAGTGAGAATATTGATTTGATTCAACTTCGTGCACCGCCTTATAGATTTTAATTAGTTTTTTAAGCATAACCTCGATTTCATCAAGTTTAACCATATTAGGTCCATCGGACTTCGCATTATCAGGATCCTCATGTACTTCCATAAATAATAGATCTGCACCGACAGCTAAAGCTGCTTTAGCTAAATGTTCTACATACTCTCGATTACCACCGGTAGACGTTAGGTTGCCCCCTGGTTTTTGAACGCTGTGTGTTGCATCAAAAACAACTGGATAGCCGAACTTTTTCATTTCAATTATGTTAGTCATATCCACAACTAAATTGTTATAACCAAATGTGTTACCTCTTTCGCATAATAGAATATTTTCATTACCAGATTCTTCAACCTTTGTAATTACATTTTTCATATCTTTTGCAGATAAAAACTGTGCTTTTTTAATGTTTACTGGCAACCCGGTTTCAGCTGATGCGACCAATAAATCTGTTTGTCTGCATAGAAAAGCTGGTATTTGAAGCATATCCACAACTTCAGCAGCAACCCTTGCTTGATAAGGTTCATGAATATCTGTTACGACAGGTAAACCTAATTCATCTTTCACTCTCTTAAGTATACGTAGACCCTCATTTATTCCAGGACCTCTGTACGCTGAAATGGACGTTCTGTTCGCTTTATCGAATGATGATTTAAAAATAAAAGGAATACCAAGTCGATCGGTAATTTCCTTCATTCTTGATGCCACTTCTATCACTTGTGCTTCAGATTCTATCACACAAGGTCCTGCAATTAACGTAAAAATAGTATTATCAACTGTAAGATTACCAACCTTCATTTTTTTCATTATTAATTCTTCCTTCCTAATATATAATCTTCAACTGTTTCATTATTAAAGTGAATAAACTGGTTTTTTTTCATTACCTAACAAATACTCTTCAACCTTTTCAATATCTTTAGGAGTATCAACTGAAATTGTTTTACAATGTGCGTTTATATAATTAATGTCCTTCCTGTTTTCTATAAATCGAAAAGAATCATTTTCTTCAATTTTTTCAATAGGCCCTCGTGGTGTTTCATGGTAGTATTGAAGAGCCGTTTTCGTAAATGCCCCTACCCCAACAAATTTCTGGTAGGTGTAATTCATACCACCTTTAGGGAATGGAATTGGACTACGGGAAATGAACAAACAAATCCCATCTTTATTCGTAACTATTTTTAAATTAGTTGTATCAACAACTTCAACTGGATCAGTAAAATCTGTCATAAGATTTGATACATAAAAATCTTCTTTCTTTAAATCAGCTGGAATGCATTTTACAATATCTTTCGCTTCTATGACAGGCTCGTCACCATTTACCATTACATAAAGGTCAGCAACTATTTTCTGAGATACTTCATAAAGTCTTTCCGTTGCAGTATCATGCTCCTTTGAAGTCATGATCACTTTTGCACCAAAGCCTTCGCATACAGTTTTAATTTCTTCGCTATCTGTGGCAATATATACCTCTTCAAAGCATTCAACTTCTTTTGAATGTGTGTAAACCCACCAAACCATAGGTTTTCCAAAAATATTTGCTAAAGGTTTATTATAAAATCTTGCTGACCCGCCTCTTGCAGGTATTACTCCAACTATTTTCATACTTGATACCACTCTTTCTAAATAATTATTTTATCAAATTCTACTCTCTCAAATACTTCTAATTTTCCACCGCGAGTTGCGTTAAATATTTTTATATTGTGGTTATCTGCATATTTTTTTGCAGCTCTAAATGCTTTAGTGGAAACTTCAATATTAGGAATATATAAATCCTCTTTATCAGTATTATAATTTTCAGTAAAATAGTCTTTTGCTGTCTCATCAATTACAAGTTCACCTTTATCGTTTACCATTCTACTGAAATTATGGTCAACACCTAATAAATAAATCTCTTTGATTCCCATGTAAACGGCTAACTGTATTGCGGTATAGGCTACGGTATTTCCCCAGTATATTCCCTTAACAATGTCTTCAGAAAACTTGGGTTCAACATTCCTATCACCGAATTTAAATATAAAATACTTTGCATTTTTAAAATGAATCTTATAATCCCATGGAAAGTTAACAGGGAAAAACTTGCTTTCTATCTTTAAATTATTGATCTCTTCTTTACTTTTAAAAATGGTCTTATCATCTTCAGAACAGTAATATGTAGGTCGCCAATCGGTTTGATCGAATATATAGTAAATTCGATTAAAAGCAAACGTAATCTCATTTTTTAATTTATCAAGGTCCTCACCTATTAAACTTGGACCATTTCCAAGTATAAAGCAGCGTTTATTTAAATGAAGGTTTTTTAGAGTTTTTATGTTTTTTCCGTTTCTAGAAAAGGGAAATAAGGATTCCTTTAAATATTTTTTAGTTCTATAATTTAATTCAACTATCGATCTTTTAACATTTTTCATCATGCTAGCTAGCCTCGATTAAATCATATATTTTTTTCATAATCACTTCCGGACTGTAATTCTTTAATACATCACTTTTATCTTTTTTCAATTGGGTATATAGTTCATTATCCTTAATCAAAGAAACAATTCCGTTAAATAAAGCATCTGGGGTTGGATCTACTAGTAATCCATTTTCTTTATGTCGGATAAACTCCAAAGGTCCCATAGACTTTGCAACAGTAACAGGTGTATTTATAGCCAGAGCTTCCAATACCGAAATTGACAATGACTCAACAAGAGATGGATGAACGTATATATATGCATTTTTGATATATGGGTAAGGATTGGAGATAGCACCTAAAAGATATATACTATTTTCTAATTTATAATCTTTAATACATCTTTCAATCTCACCGCGTTGCGAACCTTCACCTATGAGATACCATTTTACGTTATACCCATTATCAACTAAATTTTTACAGGTATGAACACAATTAATCATACCTTTTTCAGGTGATAATCTCCCTACACTCAATAGCGTTATACCATTAAAATTAATATTAATGTCATATCTAGTTCTTTCATTTGCTTTGTGTCGAATTTCATCAACGTTAATTATATTGGGGATAGTAATCATTTTATTATTTATTTCATTAATATTATCTATTAACATTTCTTTGCTGCAATCCGATACAGCTATTATCTTGTTAAAATTTTTGAATACTTCGATCAATCGTTTTGTTTGATTTTCGGGATATTCATATGTTCCGTGATGCCACCAAGTTACCTTCTTTTTACTGTTAATAATATATCCAACAAAATCAGTGCAGATGCCAACTCGATATGCAATGGCGCAGTCATATTCTTTATTCAAATTAAAAAGTGGCTTAGCAAGATATAATGCCTTTACTCCCATTATTTTCTCAAGCAAAAATATTAATCTAAGTCCTAACGCGAACCAATTCCATTTTTTTATGTTCTCAATAATACACTGCGTAATAGGCCCATACACATTTGACATATCGTAGTAGATAATATTTACTTCTTTTGGAACTTCATTAGCATAATCACCGAGCTCTTCAAATAATATAAGATCAATTTCATAATAATTATAATCTATACTTTTTAGCACATTTATAAGCGAGTTCTCAATCCCACCAACATTTAAATGACCATTTACAAATAAAACATTCTTTTTCAAATTATTACCTCACAATGTACTAATGATTTTTCTCTTCTATTGTTATTTATTTATCCAGTAACTCATCAGTAAAGTGTAATGTGCCAGGCCTTTGACTATTCAGTACCAATAAACTATACAGTCTAACCATTTTAAATTTTATTAAAAGTATAATAACTTTCGTCTTCCAAGAAACGTTTGGTAATTTAAAGTCCTTAAATATTTCCGTAACTTTAGGGTAATACATAATTCTTTTAATCATATTTATTCTTTCTTGCCGGTCGTTCTCGGAGTATTTTATTTGTCCTAATGCACTTAACGCAAAATACAACATATTAATTTTTATTTGTCTTGAAAAGTCATATTCAATAGTATTTCCAAAATACTTTACTAACCTTTCATTAATTTTAAGGAAGGAATTCCACTTTTTTTCATTATACGTATTGGTAGTAGAATTTGGATTATAAAAGTAGTTATAAAAATGATGATCTTTCAAATAGTAGAAATTAGTTGCATGATACATAATCTTTGAGCCAAATATAGAATCTTCATCGTAATGTATATCTTCATCATAGTATAAAGTGTTTTTTTTTAGAAATTCCAAATTAAATAAACAAACCCAGTTTGATATGGTAGGTGGATATTCAATGCTTTCAAACATGATTAAACATTGGAACAGTTCATTTTTTATGTCATGTTTTGAATAATACCCTCCCCGAATGGGTTGTGTTCGTATATCTTCATAATCGTTTGATCTTTTTTTGTAGTCACACATAATAAAATCTAAATTTAATTTTTCAGCTCGATTAATCATCTCCTGATACATTTCAGGTTCTATCCAATCATCTGAATCAATAAAACTTATAAATTTACCTTTTGCCATTTTAATCCCGTCATTTCTAGCTGCTGAAACTCTGGCATTTTTTTTGTGAAAAACCTTTATCCGTTTATCTTTTTGCGCGTACTCATCACAAATTTTGCCCGAATGATCCTTAGAACCGTCGTCAATTAGGATAATTTCAAAATCTTGAAAGGTTTGATTTAGTACACTATCAACACAACGGTGTAAATAATTTTCAACATTATATACTGGGATAACCACGCTGATTTTCGGAAGCATCTTTTTCCTCCCTTCAATGTATTTGTAATACTTTTAAATTGACTGTTTAAGTTTGTTATCTACTGATATTAACTTACCTTTATCCACTTTAAAAACCATGTCACAGTTTTCAATTGTACTTAGTCTATGAGCAATAATAATTAATGTTTTGTCGCCTTTCAGACCATCTATTGATTTCATAATCTCTTTTTCTGTATCGTTATCTAAAGCAGATGTTGCTTCATCTAAAAAGATAATTTCCGGATTATGATACAATGCTCTAGCAATCCCGATTCGTTGACGTTGTCCTCCAGAGAGCCTAACCCCTCTCTCTCCAACAACAGTATCTAATCCTTCTGGGAGAGTATTAATAAAATCCTTTAACTGTGCATCTTCAATTGCCCTATGAACAGCAGCTTCGTCAATCAGTTTATCCGTGATTCCAAATGCTACATTTTTTCGGATTGTATCATCGGATAAATAAATGGATTGTGGGATATAGCCAATCTTATTTTGCCATATTGACATGAGTTCATTTAGATTTTTCCCATCAACTGATACTCGACCTTTCTCAGGTTCAAATAGTCCTAGTATTATATCAACAATAGTGGTTTTACCAGCACCAGAAGTTCCAACAAAGGCAACTGAATTCCCAATTGGAATTGTTAATGATAGACTTTTAATGGAATATTCCTCTTGATTTGGATAACGAAAATGTACGTTTTCTAATTTAATCGAATTAAGGAATGTTTTTTCACCACTATTCACCTTTACTGGTTTTAAATCAATGGTCGCATCTTCATATATTGGGTATTTGCATCTATTATCTTTAATCAAATCATTATAAATTACCGTCAAAGCTGGTTGACTAAAACGAATGGTTGTTAGCATTGCAACGATTCTAGTTATAGAAGGCATAAGACGAAAAGCAGCCATTGCAAATAATGACATAGTGGCCACTAATGTATTCGTATCTGTCCCTTGAAATACAATTATAATCATCGTAATAAGGACAACTGCTACTAATATTGTCTCGATAAAAAGCCTTGGTATTTGATCTAACATTCTTTTATAAATATTATTGTTTGCCATGATTTGACTTTGTTTAGCATACGAATTCACAAAGTAACTTTCTTTTCCAGAAACCTTAACTTCTTTACTTGCCCCTAATCCTTGATTTATCGATTTAATCAGCTCACGACTTACTCTTTGTTCTTCTTTTCCTAAATGAGTTATCTTATTGCGGAAAATCTTAAAGAAAACCAGAACACTTCCACCCAACAAAATACCGGACGTAAATGTAGCTACCGGTGCTGTAACTATTAGTAACGTAAGTATAGAAATGATGACTAGTATTTCCGTTAGCAACTGAAAACTCGATAATATAATACCATCGAAAACTTTCGTTACTTCTCCATTTACATTTCTTAATAATTCTGAGGAATTTCGCAGCAAGTGAAATGTATATGGTTTTGTTAAATACGCCTTAAACAATGCACTCGATAGTTTTACTTTTTGATTAAAAATAACTCTATATTGTACATAGTAAAATAACAATAGGTAGGCATTTTTAATCATAAAAACTGTTAATAGAAAGACAACACCAAATAAAATAAAAGCATTCGTTGATTTGAAGTTTAACATTTCGTATACATATGATAGGATGGATTGTTCATGTATCATAGTAGGATTTGTAACAATTCCAACAAAAGGAACAATTAAACCAATCCCCACTGTTTCAAATACAGCCGCAACGATCATCATAAAAAAAAGTAATAAAAACTTTTTCTTATCTCTTTTATTAAAAAGAACCCGAAGCTTTTTTATTGTATCCTTCAATTTAGTCACACCTTAAAATTAATAATCTTTAACCCCAGTATTCAATATTATCAGGTTTAAAGTAAAAAATGAGTTTTAACTTAATCATCAGAAACTGTTCATTATAATGAACGTAATTACAAAAAAAATATATACATTATTTTTATGGTTATCGGTATTTCTCTTTTTTAAATTATAACTCACAAATCGTTCTTATTAAAGCACAACCCTTCGACATAAACCTACAGTATTTAATTCTGGAACTGCCTATTTTGTTTGTTCTATTAATCTTATTTTTACTAACTAATGATTTTATAGAGCTTATCTAGTTCATAACTATTGCTGTAGTCTTTATTTCTTATATTGTTAACTAAAGTATTCTTCAATTCTTGATTACGATAAAACTCCTCTATCCCTTTCGCTAAACCTGGAACACTTAAATCACAGATGATTCCTTCAATCCCATTTTCAATTTGGCTAGATGCTGTTGGATAATTTGTAATTAGAATTGGTTTTCCTAGAATTTTAGCTTCAGAAACCGTTACTGCTTTTCCTTCATATCTAGACGGTTGAACATATAAATCACAATTTTTTATATAAGGATAAGGATTTGTTTTTTTACCTAAAAGGATAAAACTATCTTTTAAATCATGTTTGGAAATTAAATCTGTCAATTCCTTCTCGTATCCGCCATAACCGATAATGTACCACTTAATATTGGTTAACCCTTTGTCATGCAGCAGTTTAAGAGCTTGTATTGCCAAATCAAACCCTTTGACATACGATAACCTACCTACAGAGACAAGATTAAAGGTTTTAGATTTTTCTTGATTAAGTGGCAGCTCTTCCTCCGCCATTTTCTTTATGAAATTAGGTGAAGTTATATTTTCTACAACCATCATTTTATCTATCAAGGTTGGATAGGTAGATAAAAATGCCTCCCTGCATGCATCCGATACTGAAGCAATATAATCAAATTCATTCCAAACTTTAAGGTCCAACTCATTATCAATTTCCAACTTGCTATAATCAGTATGAACCCAAGCAATTCTTTTCTTAGCTTTTACCTTATCTGCAATGATATCATGTGGCCACGCATAGCTGATTGCTACATCGTATTCTTTATCAAGCTTTGGTAATAAGAAGGAGGAGTATTTTTGAGTTAGCTGCATTTGTATATATCCGGCTCCCTCTTCCAGGTCTCTAGCTTTGGATTTTATTTTTGCTAAATACTTGGATAGAACCCTAATAAAAGCTAATGAATACTGTCTTTCTTTAATGCAAAGAGTAACTGATTTACGAAAAACAGAGTAACTTCCTACCTGAGGTAAAATATTTACTGACTTAGGGATCAAACTCATAAACTCGCCAACATGATGAAAGATTAAAAGATCAACATTGAACTTTTGATAGTCAAAGCTTTCCAACATATTAATTAAACTTCTTTCAATTCCGCCAATTTCCATATTATAAACAGAAATTAAAATATTCTTTTTCATCTCTATCCTCACCTTTAAACGCTAAACTGCACTACCTTGTCTTTACTTTTATATTGTTTAAATTCCGTCTCTCTTTTATTTAAGAATATTGTATTAGGTGGTACGATTCCTTTAACAACACTTCCAGCAGCAACAACCACATTATCACCAATATGGGTATTCCTTAATATGACGACATTCGCACCTATCCAGACGTTATCACCAATTGTTACTTCTCCCCTCACTAAATGGTCAGAGGAATTTTTTTTATAATTATGATCATGGTCGTTAATACAAACGTTAGGAGCTATTTTGGTGTTTTTTCCAATCGTGATTCGGTTCACACAATTAATATTACAATTGTCATTTATAAAAACATTATTCCCTATGTTTAGTACACCATCAAAATCGATCCGAATGCTGGCATTCTTCCTTATAAAAACAAACTTTCCAATATAAATTTTTGCCTGTATATTAAAAACCTCTATCTTACTATTGGCTTGAAGAGAAAAGATAGATGACCTAATATTTTTAAAATAAATGATTTTATAAAAAAAACCCCTTATAATCCCCACCAAGTGGGATAAATTCATGAGAATCATAATAAAAAAACCACGTTTTTTACTTTCGGATATAAGTGTCAGAATTATTTTTTTGCCAATATTGACCATGATTATTCTCCTTAAAAAACTGACTTACCGATATATTTTTCTTAATCTAGCAATATTGTGACCACCTATTAGTTTTGACAGGATAAATTTTATTTTTCCTTTTATTCTTTTCCCTGGTGGCAGCCAACTTTTATAAAAATGATGGATGGTATATGTTTTTTCAGTAATGAATGTTTGGCAATTTATATAATCATAAGGAGAAAAGTAAGTCTGAGGGTAAAAAACTCCCATATCATTAATTTCCTGGTATTGGCCATTTGATTTTAATCCTTTATCCTCAAGTAACTTAGTAATAATAGCTACATTGGTTAATTGATTAAACGTACCATCATTTCTAATGAAATTTTTCTCATTATATGAATCTAAAAATTCCTTTATTAAGGCATTTCCCTTTTCCGCTCCGATCGTGCTTGTTGCGATAAAGTTCTCTTGTTCAAATCCCCAAAAAGAAGGAAGATGCAAAAGATCATCAAAGGGTTTATACACCTCAACATCTGTATCTAGATAAATCCCACCATAATAATAGAGAGCGAACACTCGAACGTAATCACTGACAAAAGCATATTTCCCTGCGTTGTAGGCTTCTTTCACATATGAATTTAAATCGATATTAAAATTACTTTCATTCCATTCTAAAATTTCATATTGTGGTAGATACTTTTTCCAGCTCTCTATACATTTTTTTACAATTACAGGTTTTTCTTTTCTACCAAACCAGCAGTAATGGATTGTCTTAGGAATCTTATTAATATACTCCATGTCGCTTACCTCAGTTTTTTTCTATTCTTGAGTTTTGATTTTTCCATTTAATAAATTCAAACAAAGTTTTATAATCTTTAATTTGTTCTATTTCAATTCCTGTTTCCTTTAATTGTGCTGCAAAATCAATTAAATCTTGATCTACTACTTGCGGAACGTCATTCGTTTTTTCTATACTTAAAAATATGTCTAATTCCACATCTAACACTGTAGCAATTCTTTTTACTACATCAATAGAAGGATTCCGATTTAGATCACGTTCAATATTACTTAAGTACGACTTAGATATTTTAGTGCGTTTGGCTAATTCGGACAAAGTTAGCCCCTTTTGCTTCCGAAATTCATACATCGTTTTTCCGATCACGACTCATACCCCGTTTTTCATAAAATAAATACTAAATATTAAACATATCCGCTCTTTCCTTCCTTACAATAACTGTTTGTTTAATATGGTGAATGACAGTTTCTATATCCTCCATAGTCATATTCGACCCTGATGGCAAGCACAACCCGTTTTTAAAGAGGTCTTCTGAAACACTTTCTTGTTCATTATGAGGATAATAATTCCTTTCTTTGAATACAGGCTGAAGGTGAAGTGGCTTCCAAACCGGTCGTGCTTCAATGTTTTCCGCACTTAATGAACTCAGTATCTCTGATACAGAAATTCCAGCCTCTTTCTCATTAATTGTTAATGCTGTTAGCCATCGATTAGAAAAAGTATCTTTTAACTCAGGCATAAACGTAATACCAGCTAAGCTGGAAAGTTCATCATAGTATCGTTGAAAAATCGTTCTTCTTGCAGCAATTCTTTCATCCAGTACTTCTAATTGCGCCCTACCGATCCCAGCTAAAATGTTACTCAATCTATAGTTGAATCCAATTTGACTGTGTTGGTAGTGAGGCGCCGCATCCCTTGCTTGTGTAGCTAAGAATCTTGCCCTTTGTAACGCCTCTCGATCATCCGAAACAAGCATTCCGCCTCCTGAAGTTGTAATAATCTTGTTCCCATTAAAGGAAAAGACACCAAACTTACCAAACGTTCCACTTGCTTTTCCTTTGTACAAAGCACCAATTGATTCTGCTGCATCTTCAATGATGGGAACTCCATATTGATCACAGATGGCTGAAATTTCTTCCATTTTGGCACTTTGACCATACAAATTTACAACAATTACTGCCTTCGGAAGATTCCCATCTTGTATTGCATCATAAAAAGCTCTTTCTAAAGCCTGTGGGGACATATTCCAGGTTTCAGGTTCTGAATCAATAAAAATCGGTTCGGCCCCCTGATAAATAATTGGATTGGCACTAGCTATAAAGGTAAGACTCGAACAAAATACCTTATCACCGTTTCCCACCTCTAATAAAGAAAGAGCCAGATGAATGGCTGCCGTTCCTGAACTAACGGCGACCGCTTCACTGGCTCCCACGTATTGAGCTATTTCCTCTTCAAAAGCATCCACATTTGGTCCAAGAGGAGCAATCCAATTGGTTTCAAATGCTTCATTTATATATTTATGCTCCTTCCCACTCATATGTGGAGAGGACAGAAAGATCCTTTTTTTATAGGTTGTTTGACCCAATGACCTTCACCCCGCATTCACTTTATTATTCATTTTCACCTTGGCAGGTGTACCCACAGCTAGACAACTATCTGGAAGATGATCGATTACAGTTGCTCCTGCACCAATCATTGTCCATTTACCTATTTTTTTGTTTGGAATAATCGTTGCTCCACTTCCCACACTTGAACCCTCACGTATTTCCACGGTACCAGCAATTGTGCTATTTGGACAGAGGTGAACAAAATCTTCTAGTCTACTATCGTGCTCAACAACTGAGCATGAATTGATGACGCAATGATTCCCAATAACAGCATCTGCATTAATGACTGCATACGGCATAACAACTGTACCAGGGCCGATTTTTGCAGTTGGGCTAATACTGGCCAAAGGGTGAATCAGTGTTACAAAGTGTTCTAAGGTAAAGGCAAGCTCCTCAACGATTGCTTTTCTTACCTTGTTATCCCCAATGGCTATTACAAATTTTACATCTGTAAAGTCTTCAATAAGTTGCCTCGCTGCTCTAATAGGTCCACAAAATTCGTTATTGATCATTTGAACTCCTTCATACTTATTATCCAAATAACCAATAATTTGATAATTGTTATTGGTCCGAATTATATCTGAAACAACCTTACTGTGGCCTCCGTGTCCTATCACGAAAATATTCATGAACTCCCCCCGCCAATTGATGAATTTGATCCCTTAAAACTCTCCACCGTCGCACTCCCTGGTTGATTGATCCCATCCGATACAAGAACTTTATATACTGTAAGAATTAATATTTTCAAATCAAGGATGAAAGTTCGGTTCTTTACATACCAAACATCCAATCTAAATTTTTCTTCCCAAGATAAAGCATTTCTCCCATTCACTTGTGCCCACCCCGTTATCCCAGGTCTTACGTTGTGCCTTAAAGATTGCTCTTTTGTATAGAGCGGCAGGTAATTAACGAGTAATGGTCTTGGTCCGACTAAGCTTAAATCCCCTTTTATTACATTCCATAATTGTGGATATTCATCTAAGCTATATTTACGAAGGAATCTTCCAAAAGATGTTAACCTGATATAGTCTGGCATCAATTGACCTTGATCATCTTTTTCGTCTGTCATGGTTCTGAACTTATATAAATAAAAAGTATTCCCATATAAACCAGGTCGTTCTTGTTTAAAGATAATTGGAGCACCGAGCTTCATTTTTACTAACCATGCAATTACGATAAAAATGGGAGAAAGACCAACAAATAGGATTAAAGAAACCGTAAAGTCAAATAGCCTTTTCATGTTATTACCTCCCGAGCTATTTGGAATCAGCTAATAATTGTTTTTTTATTTCTTCAATAAAATCTTTGACCTGGATGTTTTCTGTCTCTTTTCCCATAACACAAATATTGCTCAAGATTGCTTGAAGTTTCTGTTGGGTTAAATGTTCAGATAAAGACATTTTATTAACCTCTCTTTAGAATCATTATTCATTTCTAATTAAAAAGTCCTCACTTAGAATGAAGTGAGGACTTTCTAAATCTTGATTTTTTTCGTATCCGTTTGGATTTTTAGTCTGCCAGTGCCAAGCATCTTCACACATCTCGTCTATTCCTTTTTTAGCAACCCAGCCCAGATTCTTCTCCGCTTTTACTGGATCTGCGTAGCAAACAGCTACATCACCATGTCTTGCATCAGTTATTTTATAGGGAATATTTTTACTTGAAGCTTTTTCAAATGCAGCAATCATTTCTAAGACACTATATCCTTTTCCAGTACCTAGATTGTATACTTCAACACCTGTTGAATATGTAATCTTTTCTAAAGCTCTCAAATGTCCTAAGGCTAAATCAACAACATGAATATAGTCTCTTACACCCGTTCCATCCTTTGTCGGGTATTGATTACCAAAAACATTGAGTTCCTCTAGTTTTCCAATAGCCACTTGTGCGATATAAGGCATAAGATTATTGGGAACGCCATTTGGATCTTCACCAATTTGTCCACTCTCATGAGCACCAATTGGGTTAAAATATCTCAATATAGAAATACTCCAGTTATTATCTGATACATAAAGATCTTGTAAAATCCCCTCAATTATAAGCTTTGTACGCCCATAAGGATTTAGCGCTGCTAATGGGCTATCCTCAGAAATGGGGAATCGTTCCGGTACTCCATAAACCGTTGCAGATGAACTGAATACTAATTTTTTCACATTATATTTTTTCATCGTCTCGCATAAGACTAGGGTACTAGTAATATTGTTATGATAATATTGAAGTGGAAGATATACCGATTCTCCAACTGCTTTCAAGCCTGCGAAATGAATAACTGCCTCAATATTATTTTCTAAAAAAACCTCATCCAAACTGTTTTCATCCAACAAATCATTAACATAAAATTTAAAAGAACGACCTGTTATTTCTGTTATTCTTTTAATTACTTCAGGCTTGCTATTAATAAAATTATCCAAGACCACAATTTCATAGCCTGCATTTAGTAATTCAACGCATGTGTGACTACCAATATACCCGGCTCCTCCAGTAATTAATATCGCCATTTATTCCCTCCTATAATTTATAATAATATGATTCATTGATGTGAACTTTCATTATCCTAAGTAATTACTTCTATATACTATATTTAAATTAATTACACTTTCATAGAAAAAATATGCTAAATAGCATATTATTATTGCATAATATACAAGCTTTTGGTCTTTTTTTCTAAAAACCTTTACGATCCATGAGAGTATGATTATTTGGTAAAGTTCAAAATAAATATTAAACCTGGCAAAAATCCAGTTTCCCATTGAAATAATCATAAATGACAGACCGATTATTGCCATATTTACAATAATGTCACTTTCTGGATATATTTCTCTCAGCTTTTCTCTACCAAAGAAAGCAATTACGAGTGGAATTGCAAAAATTATTACCCTTAAAATATTTGCTCCGCCTTCATTAAAGCTGCTATATACACCGTATTGACTATCCTTGATGGCAGAAAATAGAACACTTGAAAACTGATTAAAACCTAAAACAATTAGTACCGAAAAGAGTAATAGGATTAAAGTTGCCTTTGACCAAGCTTTATACCTTACTAAAAAATAAATAGGAATTAAGATAAGTGCACTTTGGTGGAAAAGCGATGCAAAAATTACTATTACTATATATTTAAACCAATTACCCTCAATTAAATATTTAGTACCAGTAAAAATAATTGCTGTTGCGAGACATTGTCTAATCCCATTCATTGTGACTAAAAACAAGCCGCCTGTTATATAAACATAGATACTTAATTCAAATAATCTAGAATATTTATATAAACCAATAATGATAAGAACATTCGTTATTAAAGCAGTAGTTAATATTAGAATTTGTGGATCGTTCGAATATCTTTTTAAAATCATTTGAAGAACTGCAAATCCAATATCATCTTGAGATTTAACTAACTCCCAAGTAAAATCAGTAATATTGTAGGTATGTATATAGAAGGGGGTATCTCCTATATTATTACGTAGTCCAGAAACTAAAATAAAAGATATTATAGTAACCAAAGCAAATAATTTATTTGGTTTTAATGACACTAATGAACCATGTAATACTAGAGTTCTTGAAAAATAACGCGAAAGTAATGAACATAAAAATACGATAGCAAGATTGATCCAGAGGACAGTCATACAAAAGGTCCTTTCAGAGTATTACACCCGATCCTTCACAGGGTTTATTTAATCAGTTCCTTGTCTAGAGTAGCAGATAGATATTCAATAATTAACTTCTTAGATCCTTACGCTTCAGGCGAATTCAATTGTTGTTTGAATAAATCCCACTCCTTTAAACTGGCACTGATATCTTAGATTTTGGCGTTACTTTATAGTTAGCAAGATCGATTAGTCTTTCCCTAATTTCGTCCTTACCAAGGCTAGGGTAGGTTTGTATAATTTCCTCTATTTCTTTTATTAATAGTTCAGAAGTTTTTCCAATATAAATCTTTGGATAAATTTGCTGCTCGTTAACCTCATCCTCCTTTAATAATTCTTCAAAAAGCTTTTCCCCTGGTCTTATACCCGAAAATTCAATTCCTATTTCCTCAATAGAATTGCCAGAGAGTTTGATGAGGTTTTTAGCTAAATCTACAATTTTAACAGGTTCGCCCATGTCTAATACAAAAATTTCTCCCCCACTTGCAAGGGCACCTGCTTGAAGCACTAACCGTGATGCTTCTGGAATCGTCATAAAGTAACGAACCATTTCAGGGTGGGTAACTGTAACTGGTCCCCCCTTTTCAATTTGCTTCTTAAATAGGGGAATCACACTGCCTCTGCTACCTAATACATTTCCAAAACGAACGGCTACAAATTTAGTATCACTATGTTTGTCCATATATTGGATAATCATTTCGGCAAGTTTTTTTGCTGCACCCATCACACTTGTTGGGTTCACTGCTTTATCGGTTGAGATCATAACAAAGGTCTTTACTTCGTTCCAGCTAGCAGCTTTTGCTACATTCATTGTTCCAATGATGTTATTTTTGACTGCCTCTTCTGGATTAGCTTCCATTAAAGGTACATGTTTATGTGCAGCCGCATGATAGACTATATCAGGTTGGTATGCGCTCATTACCGACATCAATTTCTTTTCATCTTGTATATCCGCAATCACTGGAATAAATTCAATTTCAGTATGTTTATTCACTTCATTTAATTCCATTTCAATGGAATAAATGCTATTTTCACCATGCCCTAATAAAATAAGTGTCTTTGGATTAAAGATGGATATTTGTCTACAGATTTCTGAACCAATAGACCCTCCTGCACCAGTAACTAAAACCACCTTATTCGTGATATTATCTGAAATACTATTCACATCTAGTTCAACTGGCTCTCTTCCAAGTAAATCTTCCACCTGTACATCACGAAATTGACTAACAGATACTTTCCCTGTCATTAAGTCTTCTAGCAATGGCAAAATTTGTGTTTTAGTGTTTGTTTTTGCACATTCAAGAAAAATAGTATTCAATTCCTTCTTGCTTAGTGAAGGAATGGCAATTACAATATTTTCAATATCATTGTCCGTAACTGCAGTCTCGATTTTGTCAATGCTACCAACAACGGGTATCCCTAAAATATCAAGTCTATGCTTTTTAGCATCATCATCGATAAATGCCACTGGCATTAAGTCTGCTTCATTATTTTGTAATAATTGTCTTGCGACCATGGTTCCAGCGGATCCTGCCCCGACAATTAACGTTCTTATTTTATTATCGATTTTATTAAGATGTGAATCCCGAAGCATTCGCCAGCAAAAACGCGATCCTCCAATGATAGACATATTAAGTAACCACGTTACTGCCAATAGTCTTACAAAAATTTCCTGAACAATCACCTGTTGGACAACTGCTGCAAGAAAGACTGAAATTGTCACGATCTTTAATATACTTAATAATTCTCCAACACTCGCATATTCCCAGGCTTTTTTGTACAAATGAAATTTAAATGACAGAGAATAATGACTTAATAAAATGACAATACAGCTTAATACAATTGGAAAGGTAATAACCTGAATGGTTCCATTCACTAAAAAACAGCTAATAAATATAGCTGTTAATACAATGCATGAATCTATAAAAATAAATAAGGATAATCGTTGCCGATATGACATATAACCCCCCCCTGTTAAAATAATAGAAATTGTTTACTCGAATACAATTTAAGTCGCTGTTTTCGTTCTAATTCGGATTGCATTGTCTATTACTTTCTTAATTTCATCCAGTTGAGCTCTTGGTGCATCCTGTTTAATATACCTAACTGCCTTTTTGATACATTTTGGATAATGATGATCATTCTTCAAAACAACACTTCCTTAAAAATTTTTAATTATAGGTTCTTCGAAAAGAGCACATAAATAAAAATTTTTATTATGGGCATCTAACCCGTCCTCACATCACACTTTCGACGACAAGCGTCTAAGGCTCTTTACCCACAGCATGACCGAGTGCCTCCATTGATAATGGACAGGAGACATTTCCACTACGATAAATCTTTTATAAGATACACTTATCGTTCTGAATTAAGAACATCCAGATTAAAAAAAATAAGCTTTCGTTAGCTACTGATTTAAAATAACACCTATAAGTCTTGCTTTTGCGAATTCTATCACTTTTTTAGCTTCAGTTGCACTCTGGAGTTTTGTTTTGCCGTTTTTAACTACCAAAAGTACACCATCACATAGATTTGCCAACAGCTTTGTATCCGGTAGTTTAAGAAGAGCTGAAGAATCAAGTATAATAACATCATAGGATTCTTTTAGTTTTACTAGCAGATCCTTCATCATTTTTGAGCCTAATAATTCAACCGGATTTTTGGGAATTGAACCACACGCCAGTAAGTCTAGTCTCCATATCTCGGTATGATAAACAACCTCACTAAAGGTCATCCTTCCTGTCAATAAATCTGACAATCCAGTTGAATTAACCGTATGAAAGAATTCATGTAATGCAGGGGTTCTTAAATTTGTATCAATTAAGAGAACCTTCTTTTTCTGTTGTGCCATTGATACAGCTAGGTTGGCTAAGATTGTCGACTTTCCATCTCCCTCTTCAGGGGAGGTCACTAAGAAGGTTTGAGTCGTTTTTTCAGACATAAGAAAATTAATATTTGTTTGAATCATTTGAAATTGATCTGCTAATTTAGATTCGGGATAATAGTAGGTAACAAAGGGGCTCCTTTTTTTTGTTTGCTTTGTTGTCCTTTTATTTATAATCAATGGTCTCCCCCCTCATTTCTACTTCAAATTTACTTTTATTTGCTGCTTTTTTCATATTCCTTTTATTAATTTTTGGTATTCTCCCTAATACGGGGACATCTAATAATTCTTCAATTTCTTTTTTGGAGCGGATTCTATCATCCAATGTTTCTAAAAAGAAGGCTAATCCAATCCCAGCTACAATACCGCCAATTATTCCATAAAACATCTTATTATTTGTCTTTGGATTAATAGGAACTGGATTTACCTTTGCCTTGGATAGGATCCGAATATAGTCTTGCTCCACGATTTTGGGAACTTCTACTTTAAAAACCTCAGCTGTTGTATCGGCAATTTTTGCTGCCCTAACTGGGTCAGTATCCAATACACTTATGCTGACTACCTGAGAGCTCTCTACACTGGCTACTGAAATTTGATTTGCCAATTGTTCCGATGTTTCTTTTAAGTCTAATTTCTTAAGAACGATGTCTAGGATAGAAGAATCTCTTACAATGACTTGTAGAGTTTTTCTAGATTCTTCATCTGCACCAATAATGATTCTAGATGAAGACTGATATAACGGGACCACTGTGGCTTGATTTAAGATATACCCCGCTATTCCAGCTATAAGGGTCACCAATGAAATGACCATGAAACGCCTTTTTATCACAAGGAACAATTCTTTCAGATTAATTTCCTTTGGCCGTTTTTGATTTCCTTGGCTCATTTTTTGAAAACTATCCATAAAACCACCTTTTATGTGAGACTTTTTTCAAGAACATTTAGTTCTGAATAGAGAACAAGTAAAACAAAAAAAATACAAGTTTGATAAAACTCTATTAAAACCTTGTAAAAGCATTAAATTGTATTTTCTATTCTTTATACTAGTTCATTATAAAGAACGTGTCAAATCAAATTTTCCGGAAAATGTCTCATTTACAAAAAATTAAAATTATTAAACACTCACCTCTAATTGCTTTTTAAGCAACCGACTGAACATTCCTTTGTTTTCACTAGCGAGCTGATTAAATTGTCCTTGCTGGATAATCTCTCCTTGATCAAGTACTACCACTTGATCTGCATTTCGAATAGTGGACAGGCGATGTGCTATAACTATTATTGTCATTTTTCCCTTAAGTTGCTCAATAGCTTCCTGGATTTTGGATTCATTTTCGGTGTCCAATGCGCTTGTTGCTTCATCTAAAATCAGTATCGAGGGTTTGCGTAAAATTGCTCGTGCTAGAACAAGCCTCTGCCTTTCTCCTCCAGATAGCTTTATCCCTCTATCGCCGATGATAGTATCTAGTCCATTAGGTAACTTTCTAACGAAACAAGCAGCTGCCGCGAATTCTAGTGCACCCCAAATTTGTTCCTCATTAGCATTTTTATTAATAATTAATAAATTTTCTCGTAAAGAAGCATTAAACAGAAATGGATCTTGCGGTACATAACTGATTGAACGTCTCAATGAAAGTAAATTTTCACTTAATAATTTATTTCCATCAATTAAAACCTCCCCCGTTTCTGGCTGATTAAGCCCCATTAATAAATCAATTAATGTGCTTTTACCAGCACCGGATGGTCCCACTATAGCTGTCATTTGATTGGTGGGAAATTTTAAGTTTACATTCTTTAATGCATAGGTTTCCACTTCTCTATTATATTTAAAATATACATTATTACACTCTAAACCTTTTTTGATTAGGATTGGCTTAATATTATGCATCATTCTTTCATTTAGCTCCTGGTCCTCAAAACATTGCTTTTGCAGAGCGAGGAGTTTTTTAAATGAAGGCAATACTGAACCTAACTGTTCCAAACTTGACTGTATCCCAGTAATTCGGGGCCATATTCTAGAAAATATGATAAGAATTAGAAACAAAGAAGCCGACTGTCCTTGGAACATTTTTATAGAAATAAATATAAAAATACCAATTAAAAATGCGGATACTACTTTATAGATAAAGTTAGATTTTGTTTTTAAATCCACAGTACTAATTACGTTTTTTTCCACTTTTTCGTTTAGTTTATTGAACCACGAAATGTGATGCTCCTCTATGTTGTTACTTTTTATATCTTTTATACCGTTGAAATGATCGGTTATTCCCGCCATATATGTTTGTGCTAATTCAATATTATCTTGTCCTAATTTACTGGTTTGTTTAATAAACTTACGTGAGAAAAGGACCAATAAAAATCCAAAAGTAGTAACAAAAATGGTCATCTTTATCGATAATAAACAAGCAATCCCAATTTGAATTAGTGTAAATACGATGGCAGAGATAAAATTTAAAAAAAGATTAACACCTCCACTAACGCGAGCCGTTTCCGTAATCATTGAGTTAACGAGATCAGATTTCCTATTTTTCAGAAAAAACCCCCATTTAGCTAATAAAATTAATTTATAGGTTTCTTCTCTTAAATAACGAGCAAAGCCCTGTTGGATTTTTGTATTTAATATTGTTTGATTCCTTTGAAAAAAGCTTTGTCCTATCATTACTACAACGAATATACCTAAGATTATTGATAAACCCATACTTTGTGGAATACCTTGAAAGATGGAAAAGAATTTAGTGTTTAAATAACTATCAGGTATATTTAGGTCTACAATTTTTGTTAGACTAATTAAGGGTAGTAGCAAAAAAATGCCTACACCTTCAAATAGGCTAATCAATATCATTGCCACAAGGTTAAAATATAGGATTTTCCCTGAAAAGGAATGAATCTGTTTTACAAAATGCATCGCTTCTTTCATTTTGGTTCCTCCAAGGATAGTTCTTGCTTCTTAACTTTTCTCCATAAGCATAAAAAAGGTCTTAATATAAAATATAAAAAATGAAGTTTTTTGGGTAGTGGTAATGTAACTGTATCAATATGATAGGGATATAAATAACTCAAAATAAATAAAACCTTATGCTGCCGTGACATTAATGAAAATAAATGGCGCCCATGATAGGAAGAAACATCTTTTGGTAAAGGGTCATTATGTAAATTAACCATTTTTCTAATATAAAATATTGCTTCCTGAGCCAATAATTTTGATTGATTATTGGTTATAAACATGCGCATTTCTTTAGTTACTTTGCCATTTAACAGTTGTGATGATAAGATAATGCTTTGCCCAACAACATAGAAATTGTTGTATCTTTTCACCAGTAGATTAATTTCTTGCCAGTCAATTCCCTGTCCAATCATTCGGTTAATATCTATTAACCAACGAAGACGTGACCAGCCGTGTCTTGCACCATGAGAAACAAGAAATAAAAATAAATCCTCCCTACCTAGGAAATAGATTGGACTGTTTGAAAACAGGCTTTTTCTTTTTCGTTCCCATAATTCGTTGAAGCTTGGTTCCTTTCCGGGTCCCGGATTCAATCTCCAATGAATTTCTACCTTAATATTTTTTGTTGGATGGTGATATGTAACATGGTGATGTCTCCATTTCCAATCTTCTAAAACGCTTTGTATATAATCATCTTTTTCATATCCTATAATCCCCATAAGCTTATGAATGGTATCTAAATCTTCAATTGGAATTAGTAAATCTAAATCTCCACATGTTCTATGCGAAATATCACCATAGATTTCATAACCAAGCATAGGACCTTTTAAAAAGATAGCTTTTATATCATTAGTATTAAATACTTTTGCTAATTGATCCATTTCACCACTCAGTTGGAGCATCTTGAAAATATTTTTCTTATAGAAATCACTAACTGTTTGGACCACAAATTGGGGAATCAATCTATCATCAAAGCTTTGAAGTTTAGAAGCTAGTAATGGAAAAACTCGATGATGTATTGTTAAATCCAAAAACATTTTCCAATCTATATTATTGTATTCTTCCATTAAATATTTTTGAATACAACCATTATCATTCTTTAACATTTCAAGTATAAGTAATAATTCGTTAGGAACATCTCGCACGTCGAGAATGAATTTTTTCACTGTAAATTACTCCTTATTTAATAAATACCTCGACTTTTTTGCAAATGTATAAACAATCACGAATTTCTTCATTTCTTCTGCACCTGTCAAATAAAGCGGACCACTCCTTAACCATGCATGAGCAATCATTTCTCCATTCTCATCTTTGCCAGTCCCTAAATAGAGTGTACAGTCTATTTGGCGCCGTTCCAGCATTTTCATAGAAGCAATTGCCTTTACCAAACATTTGCTTTCCCAAAAAGTATATTTACTCATAATATGGATTGCATGTGATATTTGTTTTACTAATTTTATATTTGCTGCATCCATCTCAAAAGATGTTTCACTCATTTTAGATCCAAGAAAAGGGGAAACCCTTCTGAAAGGGATGGCTTTTAACACACGTGCCCATGCCAATAGAATGTAAGCTTCAATTAGTAAATTTTTCATCTGAACATCTGAAGTTAAGAATAACCATATCCTTCTCACATTTCACGAACCCTTCCTTACTATTTAAACACTGATAATTCTATAAACCTTTTTCAATCATAATTAACTTTTCATTTAATAATTGTTCTAGAAAGGGGATGACTTCTTTCTGGCATTCACTATTTTCGACATCAAACTCGTTAGTTAATTTCGAAATTAATTTAGCGATAGAACTAGGCGTCTTTAATATTTCCCAAATAGATCCACCAATTGTACCTAAATTGTAGTATTTTCCGTTATCAATATTCATCATCACTGTCTCTCCATCCATATCACTTATGATATTTCCTGGACTTTGAACAATTGTTGTTTCCATAGAGAGTATATCTGCACTTAACATTTTCATTTTTCATTCTCCTTGTTTACACAGTTTAGTATTAGTGAAGCCAACTCATTTGCCGTAAATGTATTTAGAGGTCTCCGTAACTGGTACATTTTTATCTGATTAATAATCTTCGTTGAATTAGTAAAATGCCAATTAGAAAGGCCAAGGTTTTGGATAAGTGAATTCCTGTAAGTATGAATTAAAAGTGTTTGTAATCGAGCAAGACCGTCAATTTGTTTAAGTTCTATTTCTTCTTTCTCAGTTAATACTAGTTCGAATATACCAGCTAGTGGTAGTGGCGTTGGGGAGAATTTGTTTCTAATTGGAATGGCAAACTTGGTTTCTCTTTGATAAATAGGTCTGAAATCCCTATTATCAATTCCAAACTCATCTAAACTTTTCTGCCAGAGTTTTTGTTGGGGATAAGATGGAATTACCATTGGTTCATTTTCCTTTGTAAAAGTAACACCAATCACATCATCTGTTAGCAATTGATATCCTTTATGTAGAAATGCGGATGCCAGTGTAGACTTTCCGGCCCCAGAATCACCAATAATAGCGTAAGCTTTTCCGTTGATTGCGATAGCACTCCCATGTAAAGGGAGAATTCCTCTTTGCATCAAAATAGCCCCCATGCAACTTCCCAATACATAGAGTCGTATCTCATCTTCTTTATATTCATTCAGAGGTGAAATAGTAATTCGTCTACCTTCTTCGATAAGAAAAATAGCAGTATTAAGAACCTTAAACATAACTAAAGCTTCATTCATTACAAATCTACCTTGCGAATTGGATAATTCTAACCATAAATCTGATAAATCCTTAAATCCTATTTCAATATCAACAGAATCCCCACAAAAATCTTCAATTAATAACTCAGGGAGAGAGATTTTACTTCTCACCGAAAATCCAAAGGCCTTATAAATTACTTCATTTGCAACTTTCTCCATCACATTCACTCCAATGAATCCCTGATTATATAAAAAGCCCTTATATCATTTTCTCTATATAAGGGCCTTTTATGTAAGTCAAACCAATACTGTCTAGATGAATTCCTAAAAACGAGGTTCAAATAGATCAGAATAAATAACAGTCTCTTAAAATATTATTTTAATATTTCTTCTCAATTAGCTCTTAGAATCTAAATGGTGACCATTTGAGTCTGTAGGTATTGGCTGTCCATTGGACCAATCTGCATCATATTTGCTTCCAGTAACATTGTGCATTGTCATCTTCACATCTAACATTTCTAATACCGGTTTTTGCCATTCTCTTTTCATCTAATCACCCCCTTTCAAAGTATTTTTTTATTAAGCGATACACTATTACTGTTCTCATTAATATCCTATAGTCGGGGTTAGACATACTCTCCAGTCTTAGTCCCTTTTCACTATTGGCCAATGCTAACCTTATTACCTCTTCATCAAAAAATTCCATCACGCTTGAATTTTTGAGTAGATCCTTAACCTCTTCAATGAGCATAGTCCAATATGGAACCATTCGATGGAGCCAATCTGCACCCTGGATACCCCAGACACGTTGGTTTAACCTGATTTGGTCCGGTAGTATATTTTCTGTTGCTCTTCGAATGAGTGCCCGATCTAATCCATTTTGAACAAATTGATCTTCAGGTACTGAAAAACAATAGCGGACCACCCGAAGATCATTTGTAGGATCGCGTTTCCAGAGTTTATATCGTAATGAGAGTTTGGCATTAAAAGTACTCCCAGAATTCCAAGTGGATATATTATCAAATATGATTCTTCTTTGTTCATAAAGATTTTTAGATACTAACCATCCGGAACTATCAATTCCATACTCATTTAACTTTGAAAATACGCCGGTTCTCTCTGAGAACCGGGAATTAATTAAAACCGGAAGATCCTCCACGTTTCTTGCTGCCATTTGATTTATTAAGGGAAAGCCTATTTTAACAATATCCGGGAGTAATCGAAATCTGGCTCCACCAGTTTTCAAACTATAAAAATGTAATTCTTGAATAAGACGCAGCCACTTAAACTTTTTTAATAGAATCGCATAATAATCAAGTGCAGAACCCCATGATATTGTCGAATTACCTTTATCACCATTTAAAAGCACTCCAACGCCTTTTTCATGCGCTTTCTCAAATATGCCCCTTAACCAGAAAGAGTTTTCTGCAAATTTATACGGCATTTCCATCACATCAAGATACTCATCGATTTCAGTATAGGAACTTCTCCCATCAAAATCATAATAATGGTCAGAGATACCTCCTACATATTCAACAGTTTTCTTAATAAACGGCCGCTCGTCCGGCATTAATCGTTTATGTGTGAAATCTACGAAATCTTTTGGTGGAATATAACTGAAGGTATGTAGAGTCTTATTTTTTTTTTGCAGCTCTTTTGCAGCAAACCCTACAATTGCACCTGAATCCAATCCCCCACTTAATTGAGAACCTACTTCACGGTACGTTCGTAACCTACAGTTTACTGCTTTTTGAAAAACCTCTTGAAATGCCTCTACATATTCTTCGTTTGACTTTAATTTCAATTTCTCTTTTGGGGTAAAGGTACCGTACCTTTTTAAGTTAATTCTTCCCCCTACAATAGAAATGGAATGAAATGGAGGCACTTGATCTATATTTTTAAAAGGAGTCATACGTGCATCTACTGTGTCAATCATTCCAGTGATTGCAAGAAATTCAGCAATATAATTTTCGTTTAATTGCTTCTCAATATAAGGCACGGACAATAAGGGTTCTATAGTTGTACAGAAAGTAAGCTTTGAATTATTCTTGAAATAGTAAAGTGTCCTATAACCAGATGGATCTCTTGCACCAAAGAGTTGTTGTTTGTTTTCATCCCAAATCATAAAGGCAAAATCACCAACTAGATACTTCGGAGAGTCCTCTCCCCATTTATGATAAGAAAGCAAGATTAGTTCACTATCAGTTATTTCTTTTCTTTTTCTTTTATCAACTTGTAATCTTTCAAATAATTCATCCCGATTATCAATAATCGCATCAGCTGTAATGGCTAACTTCCTTTCATGATCATAATAAGGAAGTTTTTCGCCTACAGACTCCGGTGTAATCCATTGTGCATGGCAGCCAAGGAAGACTTTGTTACTATGCCAAGTTTGAATATCATCAGCCGGATATTTTTCTAGTTCTTTCATTATTCGATTTCCGTGCTCAAAATTGATTGGTTCATCGTTTAAATGATAAATTCCGGCTATCGCGCTCATCTTTTCCCCCTGCCAGGCTTGAAATCTACTTAGTACCTATTCTATTATTTCAGATTCTTTTCGTAGTTCACTAAAAAGAACATTTTGATCATGCTTAATTATAGGAATCTTATCCGAATCAAAAGTCCCTTGTAAATATTTCATTTTATTAATATTAAGTACAAAATCTAATGATTTATAAAACTTATTACCTATGTATTATTCCATCGTGGTTCTCTATCGAGAACGTTCAATGAATTAATAATATCTTCTAAACCTATCACTGTCAACAACTTTCAGTTAACAAATTATATTTTTTGTTTTTTCTGGAATTTAACTCCTGGATCCTTTTAAACATGGCTAAATTTAAAAACGAATTGACATCATCACTAATATGTAGTAAATTTTATAAATAATCTAAATATTGATTTTCTTATCAAGAGAGGTTGAGGGAATGGCCCTGCGACGCCTCAGCAACCATCAATGGCTTCATTCATTGAAAAGGTGCTAAGTCCTGCAAATTAGTTGCTAATTTGCAAGATAAGAAGAATGACATTGTGGTCGTGCCGACAAAAGTCTTCTTCTTATAGAAGACTTTTTTGTTTTTATAAAGGGGAAATCAGCTGACTAGTGAGCTGTTGTAATAAGACAGAGCTAAGTTGTATTTATACGTTCAGCTAATATAGATTAATATTTTGTTAAAAAAGAGGAGTGGTATTCATGTACAAAATTGATACGAAACTTGCACAAATAGGCAACCGAAGTGAAACAACTACAGGAACGGTTAATCCGCCTGTATACTTTTCAACAGCTTTCCGCCATGAGGGAATTGGCCAATCAACTGGATTTGACTATACGAGAACAGGAAACCCAACGCGTCAGCTCCTTGAGAAAACAATCGCTGATTTAGAGAGTGCTGATCAGGGATTTGCATGCAGTTCAGGTATGGCTGCTATTCAACTTATCCTTGCTCTATTTGAATCTGGAGACGAATGGATCGTTAGTGAAGATTTATATGGAGGTACCTACCGCCTATTAGAAAAGGGCTATAAAAAATGGGGCTTAACTACTCAATATGTGAATACCTGTTGTCCGGAAGAGATTGAAAAGAAAATTACGCCTCAAACAAAGGCCATCTTCCTTGAGACACCAACCAATCCACTTATGCAGGAATCCGATATTGCCGCTGTTTCAAAAATTGCAAAACAGCACGGATTATTATTAATAGTGGACAACACTTTCTATACTCCATTATTACAACAGCCGATTACCCTTGGCGCGGACATTGTCATCCACAGTGCAACGAAATACCTAGGAGGACATAATGATGTCCTTGCCGGTCTTGTAGTCGCAAAGGGGAAAGAGCTTTGTGAAGCATTAGCCTTTCATCATAACGGTGCCGGTGCGGTTTTAAGTCCATTCGATTCTTGGCTATTAATGCGCGGTATGAAAACATTATCCCTTCGAATGGAGAGACATGAAAAAAATGCAAAGAATATCGTCGAATTTCTTTCCCAGCATGATGCTGTCACAGATGTCCTCTATCCGGGTCGAGGCGGAATGGTTTCCTTTAGGATAAAAGACGAAACATGGGTTAATCCATTTTTACAAGGGTTAGGGCTAATCAGTTTTGCGGAAAGTTTAGGTGGTACAGAAAGTTTTATTACCTATCCGGCAACACAAACTCATGCCGATATTCCTGAAGAAATCCGAATTCAATCCGGCGTCTGCAATCGTTTATTGCGTTTCTCCGTTGGACTTGAGGATTCACAAGATATAATTCAAGATTTGGAAAAAGCTTTTGCCCATGTTCAAGAAGGAGTGATTGCATAATGGCACACGAAGAATACACATTTGAAACCAGGCTCCTTCATAATAAGCACAAAATTGATCCTACAACAGGAGCGGTTAGTGTACCCATACAGCATGCATCCACTTTTCACCAATCTGATTTCGATCAGTTTGGCAAGTACGATTATGGCCGCAGTTTAAATCCGACAAGGGAAGCACTTGAAAATGTCATTGCTGAACTTGAAGGCGGGTTAAAAGGCTTTGCCTTTGCATCCGGTATGGCCGCCATATCGACGGCATTTCTCCTGCTATCTGCAGGTGATCATATTGTCATTACGGAAGATGTCTACGGCGGTACATTTCGGATGGTCACAGAGGTCCTCACGCGGCTCGGAATTGAACATACCTTCGTCGATATGACGAATTTAAATGAAGTAAAACAAGCCATTCAGGCAAATACAAAAGCATTTTATGTCGAAACACCATCGAATCCATTAATGAAAGTGACTGACATTAAGGCAATTAGCAATTTAGCTAAGGAAACGGGCGCGTTAACATTTGTCGATAACACCTTCCTTACCCCTTCCCACCAACGGCCATTGGAGTTAGGAGCCGATGTCGTGCTCCATAGTGCGACGAAATTTTTATCGGGCCATAGTGATGTCGTTGCCGGACTTGCTGTCGTCAAAGACGAAGACTTGGCGAAAAGATTAGGCTTTTTGCAAAATGGGTTTGGGGCGATCTTAGGTGTTCAAGATGCATGGCTCGTTTTAAGAGGGATCAAAACGCTGCACGTCCGACTAGAACAATCACAAAAATCGGCTATTAAACTAGCGGAATTTTTAGATGCTCATCCGCTTGTTGAAAAGGTTCATTACCCAGGGTTGGAAAGTCACCCACAATATCAAATTCAAAAAGCGCAAGCAGCTGGTCCAGGAGCGGTCTTATCGTTTGAATTGGCTAATGAAGATGCACTTCGCACCTTTCTTGCCAATGTAAAAATTCCTGTATTTGCTGTCAGTCTCGGAGCGGTAGAATCGATTCTATCCTATCCAGCAAAAATGTCCCATGCAGCCATGCCTCAAGAAGAGCGAGAGAAGCGCGGGATTACAAATAGTCTTGTTCGATTATCGGTCGGACTTGAAAATCCTGATGATTTAATGAAGGATTTTTCACAGGCATTTAAGCAGGTTGAACAAAGTCAGTTGGTCTTTCAACGAGGAGAAACATCATGAGCCTTTTAGAAAAATTAAAAAATCAAATTTTAATAGCTGATGGAGCGATGGGTACACTGCTTTATTCCTACGGAGTCGATTCATGCTCTGAGGAGTTGAATTTATCCCAGCCGGAACAAATCCAAAATATCCATCATGCATACATTGACGCCGGAGCGGATGTCATCCAAACCAATTCCTATGCTGCTAACTATTTAAAATTGCAGCGCTATGGATTAGAAGATTCAGTTAAAGAGATTAATAGTGCCGCAGTCCGTCACGCCAAACAGGCAGCTCAAAATAACGCTTATGTGCTTGGAACAATGGGTGGAAACCGCGGGATTAAAACGAACTCTATTACAATAGAAGAAATAAAACGAAGCTTTCGTGAACAGCTTTATTGCCTCCTTCTCGAAGGGGTGGATGGAATATTACTTGAAACCTTTTACGACCTAGAAGAACTTGAAACCATTCTAACCATTGCTAGGAAGGAAACGAAGATTCCGATTATTGCACAAGTTTCCCTTCAAGAGCCTGGATTTTTACAGGATCGGACGCCAGTAAATGACGCCTTAAAAAGACTTGAAGGACTTGGGGCGGATGTCGTTGGTCTTAATTGCCGACTAGGCCCCCATCATATGCTGCTAGCACTTGAACAGATTGAAATTCCGAAGCATGCCTATCTTTCTGCCTATCCAAATGCCAGCCTTCCAACTTATACAGACGGAAAGTTTCATTATGAAGGGGATCCAGATTATTTTCGGAACTCAGCTAAAGCGTTCCGAAATCAAGGGATTCGGTTGCTTGGGGGCTGCTGTGGTACCACACCTGAACATATCAAAGCCTATGCTTCTGAACTAAAGAATAGTGTTCCAATTACTGAAAAAGTAGTAAAATTAGAGCCAAAGAAGATAATCGTTGAATCTCTTGCGCCAAAAAGGGAGTTTACTCCCCTGCAGGAACTCGTGAAAGAGAGACCATCGGTAATCGTTGAATTAGATCCACCTAGAAAACTAGATACAACAAAGTTTTTCCAAGGAGCTAAAGCCTTAAAAGAAGCGGGAATCGATTCGATTACCTTAGCTGATAATTCACTAGCAACGGTCCGAATTTCCAACGAATCGCTGGGCTATTTAGTGAAACAGGAATTAGGAATGCGTCCGCTCATTCATATTGCGTGCCGTGACCGCAATATTATCGGCTTGCAATCGCATTTAATGGGTCTGCATACGCTTGGGATGAATGATGTTCTTGCTATTACCGGTGATCCTGCAAGAGTAGGCGATTTTCCAGGTGCATCATCTGTTTACGATGTCTCCTCCTTTGAACTTATTCAAATGATTAAGCAGTTGAATGAAGGGTTGTCTTTTTCAGGGAAAGATCTGGGGCAAAAGACAGACTTTAGCATTGCGGCAGCCTTTAATCCCAATGTCCGCTCACTGGAGAAAGCCGTGAAGAGACTTGAAAAAAAAGTTCATTATGGGGCAGATTACTTTATCTCCCAACCGGTTTTTTCAGAGGAAAAATTACTCGAAGTTTATGAACATACAAAGCATCTTGATGCACCAATCTATATTGGCTTAATGCCACTAATTAGCAGCAAGAACGCTGAGTTCCTCCATAATGAGGTACCTGGAATCAAAATTGCGGATTCTATTCGCACCCGGATGGCCCAGTTGGGTGATGATCCGATTCAGGCAGCTAGTGAAGGAATTGCCATTACCAAGTCACTAATTGATACAGCTTTAGATTTATTTAACGGTATTTATTTAATTACACCATTTTTACGCTATGAATTAACTGCTGAATTGGCGTTATATACCCGTCAGCGTGCTAGTGAATTGAGGAGGAGCACCTATGCCGAAAACACCATTTACTGAACAACTCAAAAAACGAATCCTCGTGATGGACGGGGCAATGGGTACAATGATCCAGGAAGCAAATCTTACAGCGGAAGATTTTGGCGGCGAGCAGTATGAAGGCTGTAACGAAAACCTAGTGTTAACCGCCCCCTCTGTCATTGCCAATATTCATCGTGAATACCTAGAGGCTGGGGCAGATATTATTGAAACCAATACATTTGGGGCGACCAGCCTTGTTCTGGATGAATATGATTTAGGGTTTAAAGCCTATGAGATTAATAAAATCGCTGCCTTTCTTGCCGTTAAAGAAGCCTACAAACTTACAACCGATGAATGGCCGCGCTATGTGGCAGGCTCGATGGGCCCGACCACAAAAACATTAAGTGTAACAGGCGGCACGACCTTCGATGAACTTGCAGCATCCTATGAAGAACAAGCAATCGGCTTAATTGATGGCGGTGTGGATTTACTCCTCCTAGAAACAAGTCAAGATATGCTGAATGTAAAAGCAGGATTTGTTGGGATTGAAAGGGCGTTTGAAAAAACCGGTAAAACTCTGCCGCTTTTTATTTCAGGGACGATCGAGCCAATGGGTACAACGCTCGCAGGGCAGTCAATTGAATCGTTTTTTATTTCCGTTGAACATATGAATCCCGTTGCTGTGGGACTTAACTGTGCAACAGGGCCAGAATTCATGCAGGACCATGTCCGCTCATTAGCAAATCTGGCGTCGACGGCAGTCAGCTGTTATCCAAATGCAGGTTTGCCTGATGAAGAAGGTCATTATCATGAAACACCAGAGACTTTAGCCAAAAAGCTGTCTGATTTTGCCGCCCATGGCTGGCTTAATATTGTTGGCGGCTGCTGTGGTACCACGCCAGACCACATTAAGGCTATTGCCGAGGCAATGAAACAATATCAACCAAGGGAAGTCAAAACATCTACTGTTCATATGGTTTCGGGTATCGAGCCATTCATCTATGACGATCCGACGTTAAGACCGATTATGGTCGGCGAACGGACCAATGTCATTGGCTCTCGCAAATTCAAACGGTTAATCACCGAAGGGAAATTTGAGGAAGCGTCAGAGATTGCACGAGCCCAAGTCAAAGGCGGCGCGCATGTAATTGATCTTTGCCTCGCCGACCCTGACCGTGAAGAAATGGTTGATATGGAAAACTTCATTAAAGAAGTCGTCAAGAAAGTAAAGGCTCCCCTTGTGATCGATTCAACCGACGAAAAGGTCATCGAGAGAGCACTTAAATATTCACAAGGAAAAGCAATTATCAATTCGATTAACCTTGAAGATGGTGAAGAACGATTTGAAGCAGTTGTCCCATTAATCCATCGCTATGGTGCTGCTGTCGTTGTAGGCACCATTGATGAGGAAGGCATGGGAGTAACTGCGCAGCAAAAGCTAAAAATTGCCAAAAGGTCACATGATTTATTAGTGAACAAATATCATCTGAAGCCGCAGGATCTCATTTTTGATCCGCTCGTTTTTCCAGTAGGTACAGGTGATGAACAATATATTGGTTCCGCCAAGGCTACAGTAGAAGGCATCCGGTTAATCAAGGAGCAACTCCCGGAAGTACAAACAATTCTTGGAATTAGTAATGTATCTTTCGGATTGCCTCCAGTCGGTAGAGAAGTTCTAAACTCTGTCTTCCTTTACCATTGCACCCAGGCTGGACTTGATTATGCTATTGTTAATACAGAAAAACTAGAACGGTTTGCATCTATTTCAAAAGAAGAAGTTCAATTAGCGGAGGACCTCTTGTTTGATACAACAGATGAGTCTCTCGCTACATTCACTGAATTTTACCGCGGCAAAAAGAAAGAACCGAAAACAACTGTTCCAAATATGACCTTAGAAGAGAGACTCGCCTATTATGTGGTTGAAGGTACAAAAGAAGGCTTGCTTCCAGATTTAGACCTAGCCCTTGAAACTTATCCAGCTCCGCTTGATATTATTAATGGACCATTAATGGACGGGATGAAAGAGGTTGGCCGACTCTTTAACGATAACCAGCTCATCGTTGCTGAGGTTCTCCAGAGTGCTGAAGTAATGAAAGCAGCCGTTTCGCATTTAGAACCTCATATGGAAAAAGGCGATGTTTCTGCTACAAAAGGGAAAATCATTTTAGCTACCGTAAAAGGCGATGTGCATGATATCGGTAAAAACCTCGTCGATATTATTCTCAGCAATAATGGCTATGAAGTAATCGACCTTGGGATTAAGGTGAATCCAACTGACTTGGTTCAAGCCATTCTTAGAGAAAAACCAGACATGGTTGGTTTATCGGGTTTGCTGGTGAAATCTGCGCAGCAAATGGTGTTAACAGCACAGGATATGAAAGAATCTGGTATTGCAGTACCTATCCTTGTTGGCGGTGCGGCGCTTTCACGGAAATTCACAGATACGAAGATTTCCAAAGAATATGACGGCCTTGTCCTTTATGCAAAGGATGCAATGAATGGTTTAGCCCTTGCGAATCAATTGAATTCGGAAGAGGAAGTTCAGAAATTAATGCTTGAGAAAAATGAAAAGCTAGCCTCTTTAAATGTGCCGAGGGAGTATGAACGTCCATCCACTGTTTCCGTTGCCGTAAAACCGAAGCCAGCGGTATCGACAAAGGCTCCTGTATTTACGCCAATGGATACAAAGCGACATATCCTTAAATCGTATTCACTTTCTCATATCGAGCCCTATATCAATATGCAAATGTTGATTGGCCACCATCTCGGTGTAAAAGGGAAAATCGCGAAGTTGCTAGCTGAAAAGGATGAAAAGGCTGTTAAGGTAAAAGAAGTGGTGGATCAATTACTAGCAAATGCTAGTGCAAACAATTGGATTACGCCTGCCGCTGTTTATCAATTTTTCCCAGCACAATCCGATGGGAATAAGGTCATTATTTATCATCCGGAAAATCCTGATCAAATTTTGGAAACCTTCGACTTCCCACGTCAGGAATCAGCACCAGGTCTTTGCTTAGCTGATTTTCTAAAGTCAGTTGATAGCGGAGAAAAGGACTATGTCGGCTTCTTCACCGTCACGGCTGGTAGAGGAATTCGTGAAAAGGCAGAACAATTTAAAGCGGAAGGACGCTTTTTGGAGTGCCATGCACTTCAATCATTGGCACTTGAAACGGCGGAAGGCTTCGCTGAATTAATTCACCGCCAAATGCGTGACCGTTGGGGCTTCCCAGATCCACTGGATTTTACAATGCAAGACAGGTTTTCCGCTAAATATCAAGGACAGCGTTTCTCGTTTGGCTACCCAGCGTGTCCAGAACTAGAAGATCAAAAGAAGCTGTTTAAGTTGATTCAACCGGAGGAGATCGGCATCCAATTAACAGAGGGCTGTATGATGGAGCCAGAAGCATCTGTTTCTGCCATCGTATTTGCCCATCCGGAAGCTAGATATTTTAATGTGTTAAGATAAGGTTTTTATATGAGATTCCGCGGAAGTTCGTCATTCCGCGGAATTTTTCTTTTTCCGTGAGCACCTCTTGTCGTTATTCCGCGAAAAACGGATTGAATTCCGCCAATGTTGTGTGGAATTCCGCCAAACCAACATAATTCCGCGAACTTGGTATTTAATTCCGCGAACCGGATTTACAGCCTTAAATCTGTGGACCTTTCTTGACATATTCCAACAAATCCACTATAGTTACCTAGGTAACTAATTAGTGATTTTTGAGGTGACCTACATAAATGAATAGCCATGAATTATTCCATACGCTGCATCAGTTATCACGCCATCTTACCAATACACTCAATGAAGCATTAAAACCATTAGGGTTATACGGGTCACAATGGTCTGTTATTTTTGTTTTAAAAACCAAAGGCTCTTTAAGCCAAAAAGAACTTTGTGATTACTTATTTGTTGAGGCACCTCCAATGACCCGTACCATTCAACGGCTTGTTAAGCAAGGATACGTAATTCAGGCCCCCGGTAAAGACAAACGTGAGAAACTGATTCAATTAACAGATGTGGCGTTAAAGATGTTCCCCGAATGGGAAAGAAGAGTCTTTGAAACGAATCAGTTAATACTGAAGCATTTTCCAGAAACATCACAGGAAGAGCTTTTAAATTTGCAAAAAAGCTGGTTGCAAAAGCTTTTATAAAAGGAGCGGATCATATGAATAAACCTAAATTATGGACGAAAAGTTTTATAAGTATTTCTTTAAGTAACTTCTTTCTATTTTTAACCTTTTATGTTTTACTCGTCACACTTCCTATTTATGCGATACAGGAGTTCCATAGCAATGCATCAAAAGCGGGATTGATGACAACGGTCTTTTTATTTTCAGCGATTATCTCCCGTCCTCTGGCTGGTCAATGTCTTGAAAAAGCTGGTCACCAAAAGGTGCTGCTTACCGCACTGATAATTTTCTCAGGCGCCTCCCTGTTATACTTTTTTCCAAAAACAATCATTGGTTTTCTTTTCATTCGGTTATTACATGGAATTGGTTTTGGCATGGCAACAACCGCTGCAGGGGCAATCGTGGCGGATCTCATTCCGACTTCACGCCGTGGTGAAGGCATGGGCTATTTCATTATGTCGACGAATATGGCTATGGTGCTAGGGCCATTTATCGGCTTAACGGCCATTCAGCAATGGGGTGCAAAAACCCTGTTTATCGTCAGTGTCATTGTCGCGATTGGGGCCCTGATTACAGGTTTAAGCGTAAAGGTTAAAGAAATGGGGCAAGCAGACCACATGGTCGTCCATTCTGCGTTTTCATTTCGAAATTTTTTCGAAGTTTCCGCCATTCCTATCGCAATTGTCGGCTGCTTTCTTGCCATCGTTTATTCAGCGCTTCTTTCTTTCGTATCTGTATTTGCCACTGAAATACACCTTACTGAGATTTCTAGTCTATTCTTTGTCGTCTATGCGATTGTTTTATTGATTTCAAGACCTTTTACTGGAAAATGGTTAGACCAGCATGGTCCCAATGTGATTGTCTATCCATCCATCGCATTGTTTGCCATTGGGATGTTTATTTTAAGTCAAAGCGGCAGCGCACTCAGCTTTCTCCTTTCAGCAGGAATGATTGGTTTAGGCTGGGGAACACTTTTTCCAACCTTTCAAACCATCGCCATTCAAGATGCTGCGCCTAGAAAACGAGGGTTAGCTACAGCTACTTTCCTATCAATCTATGATATTGGGATTGCATTGGGCTCGTTTCTTTTAGGCTTAGCGGCCGCAAAAATAGATTATAGCTCGCTATACTTCTTATGTTCATTCTATATTCTTTTCGGTATTGTTCTTTATTACTTTCTTCATACGCGAAAACAAGCATCGCTTAAGGAACATAAAACAGAGTTAAATAACGTTAACTCTTAATACTTGCTATACCCTTTTAAAAATGAATAATTTAACTAAAGGAACCATCAATCCTAAGCAGGAAATGATGGTTCTTTTTATTTTGCTGCTAGCACTAATCGTTGTTTGACGGTCTGCCCATTAAGAAATATTTTCTAGTATGGGCAGTTGATTTTACATAAGTTTCTATTTACGCTAAGCTTAATCTAGCTTTAATTTTTTAAAAAATGGAGGTTATTGATATGTTTGACGTATTAATTGTTGGTGCTGGGCCTACAGGGGCAAGTGCAGCCCTATTTACAGCTAAAGCTGGTAAGAAAACATTGGTTATTGATAATGATAAAAGTGTGACCAAGCGTGCTTGGATTGAGAACCATTATGGTGTTGCAGAAATTACTGGACCTGACCTAGTTGAAACTGGTAAGAAACAAGCCAGCAAATTCGGTGCAGAAATTGTCCACGCTACAGTTTCAAATATCAGTAAAACTGAAAGCGGTTTTAAAGTTGAAACCGATCAAGGGGAATATGAGGCTAAACATGTTATCCTTGCCACTGGCATGTCTGTTGATCTAGCTGAAACAGCGGGTTTACAAACAAAGCCAGGTACAGAGCCAAGAATCAAGACTATTTTTGACGTAGATGCTGCTGGAAAAACAAATATTGACGGCATTTGGGCAGCAGGAACAGTTGCCGGTGTGAGTATGCATACCATTATTACTGCTGGTGACGGTGCCAAGGTGGCGATTAATGTTATTAGTGAAATAAACGGTGTACGTTATGTTGACCATGATGTTTTAAAAGCTTAAAAAAGGATACATAAAGGGGGAAGCCAGATGGCAGTAAAGAAAATGGACCATGTCGGCGTAATGGTAAATGACCTTAATGCCTCACTTCTTTTTTATCAAAAAGTGGTTGGGATGGAGTTAAAAGACCAATTTACGATTGCCAACGGTACGATAAATTTAGCCTTCCTTGGGTTCAATGGGTCAGACGAAACAGAATTAGAATTAGTGTATGGTGGAAATCCCGACCTTCCAACTGAAGGGAAAGTTAATCACGTTGCCTTTTTGGTGGACGATATAGAAGATGAATTCACGCGTTTAAAAGGTGTCAACGTAGTTTTCATTAGTGATGAGATCGTGTCACTTCCGAACGGATATCGTAATTTCTTTGTGCAAGGACCCGATGGTGAAAAAGTCGAGTTTTTCCAAAGGTAAGTTAAATTTAAGAAAAGGGACTCAGCAGTTGAGTCCCTTTTCTTCATTGTGAGTACAAGATGCTTTTTACATAAAAATTGACAGTCTAAAACCTTCCTTTTAAAATTGGTTTAACTTGATTATCATTAGCTTTGGTAATCTTCCTAAATATTTTAAAAACATACAAGGAGCGGTTTCATTACTTATCATTTTCTAGAGTAAGGGGAAATTTTATGATTAAAAAAGATACGAATCTTAAACCAGTTGTCGCTGGTTTACTGTTAGCGATTTTAATGGCAGCTATGGACAATACCATTGTAGCTACGGCGATGGCTACGATTGTAGCAGACCTCGGCGGCTTTGATAAATTTATATGGGTCACCTCTGCCTATATGGTAGCGGTAATGGCAGGAATGCCTATTTTCGGTAAGCTTTCCGATATGTACGGACGGAAACGCTTTTTTATTTTTGGACTCATCGTCTTTCTGATTGGCTCGGCATTATGCGGTATTGCCCAGAGCATCGTTCAATTAAGTATTTTCCGTGCCATTCAGGGGATCGGCGGCGGAGCCCTGATGCCGATTGCTTTTACGATTGTTTTTGATATTTTCCCCCCTGAAAACCGCGGGAAAATGACCGGTTTGTTGGGGGCAGTTTTCGGAGCATCCAGCGTCTTAGGGCCATTACTTGGGGCCTACATAACTGATTATATTAGTTGGCACTGGGTTTTCTATGTGAATGTGCCAATTGGTATTGTATCGATTTACTTAATTGTTCGTTTTTATCATGAATCATTACAGCATTCCAAGCAAAAGGTTGATTGGCTTGGGGCGATAACACTGGTCATTTCGGTGGTGAGCTTAATGTTTGCCCTTGAGCTAGGCGGGAAAGAATATGCTTGGGATTCTACTCCAATCATCGCTTTGTTTGCAAGCTTCTTCGTCTTTTTTGTGGCCTTTTTCATTGCTGAAATAAAGGCTGCTGAACCGATTTTACCGCTTTGGCTCTTCAAAAGGCGCTTATTTGCCACCTCGCAAATCTTGTCCTTTTTATACGGCGGTACGTTTATTATTTTAACCGTGTTTATCCCGATCTTCGTTCAAGCGGTTTATGGTGGGTCGGCTAAGAATGCTGGATTGATTTTAACACCAATGATGCTCGGGTCTGTTGCAGGGAGTTCGGTGGGCGGTATTTTCTTGACGAAAACCTCCTACCGCAATTTGATGATTGTTTCGATTATTTCATACGTTCTTGGCATGTATTTCCTTGGTACCTTGACTGTCGATACAGCACGTTCCTTGCTGACGATTTATATGATTTTGGTTGGCTTCGGGGTTGGTTTTTCCTTTTCTTTATTACCAACTGCTTCTATGCACAATTTGGAGCCGCAATACCGCGGGACAGCCAACTCAACAAACTCATTTTTACGGTCATTTGGAATGACACTTGGGGTAACAATCTTTGGAAGCCTGCAAAACAATTTGTTTACGGATAAATTGAAAGATGCGTTTAAAGGCATGCAGGGTGCAGGAGATTTTAAAATGGGCGATCCCCGCCAAATTTTCCAAGCGAGTGAACGCTCAAAAATTCCAGATTTTATTTTAGATAAAATTGTTCATGCGATGTCGGATTCAATCACACATACCTTTTTACTAACATTGATTCCCATTGCGATTGCGGCGATTACAATCTTATTCATGGGCAATGCCCGGGTAGAAGTCAGTAAGAAACAGGTAAAAGGATAATAGTTAAGCACTTGGGCGTTTTTATCCCAAGTGCTTATTTTTGTAATCTTATTCTGCAAACTTCCCGTCCATATAATCGCGATAGGCCTGGCGGATTTCTTCTTCGGTGTTCATGACAAAAGGTCCCCTCGCAACGATTGGCTCATTCAGTGGTTTTCCTGCATATAACAACAAGCGAAGAGATTCCCTGGCGGTAATAGTAACTTCACTGTCTTGTCCCTCCTCGCCTTTTCCTAGCAGAAGCACATGGCCTTTTTCGGCCTCTGTCTTACTTTTTCCAAACTGACCTTTTCCTTCTAAAACATACATGAAGCCATTGTAGTCTCCCCGAAGATCCTGGGTAACGGTTGCTCCTGGTTGTAAGTTGATTTCAACCATTGTCACCGGAACATAATTTTTCGTTGTCGATTGAATGCCGCCTGATGAACCGGAAAAGATTCTGATTAATACCCCATCCTCTTCGCGCACTGGCATGTCTTTGGCACGGAGATTTTGATAACGCGGTTCAGCCATTTTATGCTCACGCGGCAGGTTCACCCATAGCTGCAAGGAATGAACGGTCTCTCCTTCAGCCGGGTCTTCGATATGGATCACGCCTTTTCCGGCTGTCATCCACTGGACATCACCAGGCTCAAGCTCCCCCCGTCCCGCTTTATTATCCTGATGCTCAAGTTTACCCTCAATCACATAAGTCACTGTTTCAATCCCACGATGCGGGTGGAAATCAAAGGTACCTTTTTTAAAAAAATCTTCTGCTAGAAATAGAAATGGATCTGACTCTTTCATTTGATTTGGATCCAAAACCATTCCCGCTATATGTATCGGACTATTCTGGTGGAGCTGTACCGTCCAAACACGGTCAATACCCCTTTGAAAAATTTCGCTCATCCTTTGTATCCTCCCTTTGTAAATTATGATAATGGTATCGTTATAGAGTTGTTTAATCAAATTTAAGGATTGATATGTGCAAAAATGGGATGCGCTGATTGAATACCAGGATTCGCCCATTAAACATTGAAATTCGCTCATTAAATCTGTAGATTCGCCCATTAAATACGGGGATTCGCTCATTGAACTCCGAAAATCGCTCATTGAAATATATTCGGATAAATATTTTACAAAAATCGATAAAATTCGGCAGGAATTTCTATACTTCTACTAGAATTCATTCATAAACTGAGAGGGGTGTTAATTTTGCTAATAAAAGAACGGACAAAACCATTAATTATGCTTATATTAGAAGCTTTACTGCGGCGACTCCCCTACAGTCACCAAAAGTACCAAAAAATTTTAGAAGAGCTAGGAAGGAGGCAGGCCGGCTACCTTGGTGAGAAATCGCTCGATTACTATTATCGTGACCTTCCACAGCAGAAATATATGATCCTCCACGATTTAAACCTACCTGATGGTGACTACAACTGCCAAATCGATACCCTTCTTCTAACACCTGAATTTGCAATAGCAATCGATGTAAAAAACATGGCCGGAAAGTTAATATTTGATACTGAAAATGAACAGTTTATTCAAATCAACAATGGAAATGAAAAAGGTTACCCCTATCCGATTGCTCAGGGAGAAAGACATCAAAAATACTTACAGAAACTTCTTGCTGAACATCATTTCCCTCAAGTTCCAGTTGAATATTTAGTGGTGATTAGTAATAGCTATACAACATATGCTGTTACAGGAAAAAACACTCACAAAGTTAAACCTCGAGTATGTAAGGCCGACGTCTTCTTAAACAAAATTACCCTATTAGAAAAACAATATCCGAAACCGCTACTGACCGCTAAAGACCTCCGTAAGCTTTGCCGCCTCCTCGTGAAAAAGAATACCATTCCAACAAGCTATGTATTGAATAAATATGGTATTCAGAAATGTGACCTGTTAACGGGTGTCCACTGTCCTACCCACTCTAATCATTCCCTTGTCCGTAAGAACCACAAATGGTACTGTGCTGCCTGCGATACTTTTTCAAAGGATGCACATATTAACGCACTGTACGATTATTTTCTGCTTTTTGGTCCGACGATAACAAATAAGCAGTTTCGGGAATTTGCTCACTTAAAATCACGGGATGTAGCAAAAAGAATACTGCTATCTTGTAATCTGCAATGCCTTGGAAAGTACAGATCCTGGTCCTATGCTCCAAAGAGTTTCCCATGGTGAGTTTTAATTTCAAATTTATTAACAGGGTAAAAATGATTCGCTCATAAAGTTGCGAAATTCGCCCATTGAACGCCGGAATTCGCCCATTAAACGCCGAAATTCGCTCATTAAATCTGTAGATTCGCCCATTGAACGCAGAAATTCGCCCATAAATCAAAAATGTACCACTTGCATTACCCCATTAAAGAAAAATATCGATCAAAACCAATAGAGGACACCTAAATTAGGTGTCCTCTACCATAATATTGAGGAAAGCGAGTATCTTTTTCAAAAAATGCCCCCTCGTTATACCTCGAGATCCTTTCCTTCTTCGACTACATGGAACAGAAGATGGGCTAGATGATGAATCGGGCCATATTCTTCCTCGTCCTCATCGTCTGGTTCCTCATTAAACTCCATGTCATTTAAGAATAGCGCCATAAATTCGTAAAAGTCCTTCAATTGGAAGGAATAGCAGCCAACTGGGTCTTCATTGTCTTCCTCATAATGCAATACCATATAAGAGAGGTCCCCGTCCTCATCTTCTGCATCAAAAAACACAAATAGACCAATATTTGTGTCGAGCTCAAATAAATGCCTTGTTCCACCTTCCGTGGCTTTCGTAAAATCTTCTTGACTAAGTTTTTGAATCTGCATGCTATCTACATTATCTTCTTGATGGAATCCGACAACAAATGATTTCATGTTTTCCTCCTTCATTCTTTTCCGTAATAAAAAACACATGTCAATAGCATGCCCTAATTCAAGCACGTTTCATTCCTAATCAGTTAAAAATAGGTAAAAAGGTGACATCATTAATCACACTGTTTCTCTTCCCCTTCAAAATGTTCATTTAAGAGTGTATTTTCACTTGGAGCGAAATTAACTGACTGTAAACTCATTTTCGGTTCCAGTCCGTAAAGTTCGTCGACTGATTTCCCCTCATTTTTCTCACTTGGAGATTTTTCTTTTTTCATTTTTATCACCTCTTTCATAATAATATTTTCCTAGTATTGTCTGCCTTAATTTTAATTACCATTCCAATCCTCAAAAAAAAAAACCCTGATCAGTTCAGGGATTTTTGATAACGATCAGCCAATTGGCGGTTGAATGGGATGATATGCAGGGCCACCAGTTGAATAGGCCACGTCACTGCTTGATGTTGACACATTCACATCCTTAGTTGAAGTAAAAAGAGCAATCAGTGAGATTGAAAACATTATGACAACAAACTTTTTCATATAAATTGCCTCCTTGGCTTTAAGTTATTTTATTTAAATAAGTAACTGCATCAACAACCATACCCTTTTGATTGTAATAATCTGCAAGCATTTTATAAAAACAGGTTAGGTCATCACTATGTTCATTTTCCTCTTCAAAATAGGGAATTACCTTAGATTCCAAATATTTAAACGCTTTTGCAGGAGAGGCCATATGGAGGAGATAAAAGTCCGCCAAGAGTCTATATTTTTTAACCCCCAGCTCTTTTGACAGTAAGTTAACTTCTTGGAAGCAGTCTTTTGCTTTTTCGATGGAGTTAAGTGAATGGTATAGCTCCCCAATCGCATGTAATGTGACCAGATAGTGCTGATTTTTGTTTGGCTGCATGGCCAAACTTTTTTGATAATAGTAAAGAGCTTCCTTTGCATTCTTCATTTTAAATTGCAAATGGCCCATATTATGATAGATCTCGGGAAGTAATTTAACTTTCTTTAATAATTCTGCGTTACGGATTATGTGCTGAAAACACTCCTGTGCTTCCTCATATATATTGGAGTGGGTATAATTAATCCCGAGCAGCATAAGTGTGTGGAGAATTCGGATGAAGTTATGCTGATTCATGAATATTTGCAGGGCCATCTTACCAAAATGGATAGCATGTCCTGATTGCTCAAGTGAGCTTTTTACAAGTGATCGATGATAGAGAAATTCCCCACTTGATGCTTCCTTATTATTTTCTGTATGTAAAACATCGAGAATTTCATCCGCATTTTGATATTGACCCTTCCACATTAAGAATATCGCATGATAGTATCGAAATAAATAATCTTCATGTTGGGAAAAATTTTTCTTTTGCTTATATAAAAGAGCTCTTTGATGCTCTGCATCTTCAACAAGTCCCTTAAATATAAGATATCTAAATTTATATAGCTCGTAGATATACATATATTTGGAGAATGGGATGAGGTGTTCTATTTTCACTAGTTTCTGATAATTTTCTTCTATTTCATCCCTTAGATAAAAATTAATCTTATCGTCTAGCCTTCTTAGTAAGATCTTTATTTCTTCTTCTTTTTCCTCCATCTCTTCAAGGCTTATGTTTAGCCGCTTGAGTAACAGGGAAATTGTTTCTTCGTTTGCTTCTTTTGAATTGTTCTCAATTTTACTTAAATGCGGGACAGAGCAAATCCCTTTGGAAAGCTCAGCTTGTGTCATTCCTCTTTGAGTTCGATAGAATTTAATCAGAGCTCCAAATTCCATAATACCACCCAGCGTGCCTTTCCTTTTTACACTATTTTACAACAATTTATGTATTTCATACAGATACTTTTCTGATTATTAAAAAAATAAGAATTTTAGTACCACTTAAAACTTGGGAAAATTTTTATAATATACAAAAAAACCAGCCCTCCGAAGGACTGGTAAATCTAAAAATATTTCTTTTTCCAAAAAACGAAGGCTGTTAAACTTGTTAAAAAAGCAGAGATTACTAGTGGTATTGCATAGGAATGAGTAGCATGCTGGAAAGGGATATCAACGTTCATCCCATAAAAGCTCGCTACCATCGTTGGGAAGGATAAAATAATTGTAATGGAAGTTAAGAATTTCATTACAATGTTTAAGTTATTCGAGATAATCGATGCAAAGGCATTCATCATACCTGTTAAGATCGAACGATAGGTTTCAGCCATTTCAATCGCCTGTGTTTTTTCAATAATAACATCTTCTAATAAGTCCTTGTCTTCTTCATACATTTTTAAATAGTTAAAGCGTAAAATTTTATCGAGGACAACCTTATTTGACTTTAACGAAGTCGTAAAATAAACCAAACTTTTCTCTAAAGCCAGGAAGGCGAATAGCTCTTTATTTTTCAACGATTGATGAACGACACGTTCAATTTCATTTGTTTTCTTGTTAATTTGCTTTAAGTACCGAAGATAATAAGAAGAGATGACAAACAGAATTTGCAACGCAAAGCGTGTCTTTTTAAACGTAAAAAACTCTTTCACTCTGTTTTTCCGAAATTCTTCTAAAATCGGTGTATCTTTTAAGGAAACGGTAATGATACATTCGTCCGTAAGAATAATGCCGATTGGAATGGTTTCATAACCAGCAAAACCATCTTCATCATGAACAATGTAGGGAAAGTCAACAATAATATAGACTCGGCCATCATCACGTTCAATCCTCGGGCGTTCTTCATCATCCAGGGCATCTTTGATGATATCCACATCCACTTGAGCATCCATTGATACCTTGTTAATTTCTTCTTGTGTTGGGGCGTACATATTAACCCAGCAGCCTTTTGAGATTACATCTACTTGTTCTAAAACTTTTGTCTCCGTGCTTTTAAATATTTCCAGCATGACTTAACCTCCTCACTCATTTTGTTTGAGGAAGCCAATAACCTTTTCTAGAGTTGATATTCTTGATATTCAATTCAATCCATTCAAAGATAACATTGACTTCCCCTCGCCTACTTGGGTCCGGGTCTACGGAATAACTCAAAAATATCAACTCCCTCTCACCTTATATATATCCTTTCCTATCATAAACCCAAATCATCGAAAGTACAAAGGAGTTTTTTTGGAATTATTCATCTTCCTCAAAATAGGGATTTAAATGAATTAAAACTTCCTGAATGTTATCAAATTTATCCATCAATTTTTGTTTGATGGTTTTTGCGAGGTCATGCCCCTCCTTGATCGTTTTATAGTGATCAATCGCTATACGTAAATCAACCAATACATAATGACCAAGTTCTCTTGCTCTAATCCGGTCAATTCGTTTTACCTCTTGGAACTCATTAACAACCGCGATGTATTCCTGAAGTGTCTCTGTATTAATATTACGTTCGAGTAAGATGTCAAATGCCTCTGTTAACATTTCCTTCGCTATTTTAAAAATTAAGTAGGCGACAAAAATACTGGCTGCCTTATCTCCGTAAAGTAAAAAATGGATATCGAACCGATTCCCCGCTATTGAAAGGAGAACCCCTATTGCAGCAGCAATTGATGCGACAATATCTGCTTTATGGTCAAAGGCAATTGCCTCAATGGCTTTACTCTTATTCTGTTTCGCAACCTTTAATGAACTGCGGTATAAAATAACCTTGGTTACATATGAAAATAGGGCAACCCACATCGCTAGAAAACTGGGTGATTCCACTTTATGAAAGAAACCGCTAATGCCTTCGTAAACCACATAAATGGCGACGAGAAAAAGCAATATACCAATAATGCCTGAAACAATGACTTCGGCCTTCCCATGTCCATAAGGATGTTCATTATCGGCAGGCTTATTAGCAATTTTAATCACTAACAGCACAATGACAGATGCAAAAACATCTGCGGCTGAGTGGATTCCATCTGCAAAGACCGCGTCACTATGTCCATAACAACCAATGACTATTTTGCCTAATGTAAGAATAATGTTACTGATTACACTGATCCAGGCTACTTTTTTAGCCAGAGTTTCTCTCATCTCCATAAGTAAACCACCTTTAAAATTACCTCTAGAAATCATAGCAAACCTAACCTAGATGGGTCTAGAGAAAAAGTCTTGCCTGCTTCAAGCTATGTTGGGCATACGCAAAATCATAATCCTTCTTCACCTTGACTATCCTCTTTTACCATTTCGATCTCTTCAACAACAGAAATTTTATTGATTTGGTCATGCAGAAAATGAAAAGCTTCGTCTAACTTTTCCCGAGATGGGAATTCATTTTTTTCGTTCATAATGTAACCTCCATTTGAGATTTATTTTTTATTGGGAGTAATCCTGTCAAAAAAAGAAAAAAATACCCTTGTATCAAACACGAAAAGGGAGGAATTAAGATGGACAATAAGAATCAGAAAGCTAATCCAAAGAAAGAATTGGCAGGTAGTTTCTATCATCCAAGTTATTATCAAGAATCAGATGACCTTTCTGCCGGGCTTGCCACTACACATGAGCAAGCTAGTGACACGTATACAGAAGGTGAAATTGGCGCAGTGATTGATGATGTAAACGGTAAGGATATCCCCATTCCACAAAAAGGCTATGATAAACAATAAAATTAGAGAAAACAGCTCTCACTTGAAAGCTGTTTTCTTTTTTTAACCCATCATTTATCATCATGATCAACGTAAGGGTCGTGTTCAAATGCAGGTAAATCCCCAAAGCTTGTCATGATTCCTTCCTCATCCAGGGCATCTTCATATTTTTCATGCTGAGGGTTTGGATAAACCTTGATTTCATTACCATACATGTCATTTCCAACGAAATTTTCATAGTCCTCGACATAGCCAATGTTTTCGTCTGCTTCAGAATAGATATCACTATAACTATCCTGTGGGAAGGCTAAATCAGATGGAGTTTCGGATGTTCCCCATGCTGCAACCGTCTGCCAAGAATCTTCGGCATCATATGCAACATTTTCGTCTTTTTCATCCATATCAAACTTACCAAATGGCGGCATCCAAACGCCTTCTTCAACTGGTCGTTTACGTGAGGTAACCTGATCGGGGCTGTGCTCGATACAATAGGTTGTATTTGGCAAGGCCTCTAAACGTTCTAACGGTATTTCCTTTCCGCATACCTCACAGTTTCCATAGGTTCCATTTTCCATCGCATCTAAAGCATGATTTATATTTCTTAGTTCAAATTGATAATGTTCATTTAAAGCAATATCTTTCTCCCGTTCATATAATTCGGTTCCTTCATCAGCTGGATGGTTATCAATACTGGATAACTCCCCCATTGACTCATGAAAATGACCTCTTTCTAAACCAAAATGATCATTTTGTTCTAAATGCCCTTCCACTTCACTCTTCTCCTGTAACAACTGTAACCGTAACTCAGCTAGCTGCTGTGTCGATAACATGTGATAAACCCCTTTCAATGAAAAGCGCAATTATTTATTACTCGATCTATTTCAGCATTTATTGTTTTTATTTTTTTCGTTCTCCTATATTTTCATTTTTTTCGCGGTTGATTATGTAATGAAAATTTAATTCCATCAAAAACCTAACTAATGCATCGATTATTAACTGAATAAGAATTGACCAGGCGAGTATCTTAAGAAATATCAATTAGAGAAATGAGGAGATTATGTGGTTAATGAAAACTTTGATAAATTCAGACAAGAACAAAAGGAACATCAAGCAGTATATTTAGGCGGTAACAAAACGCAAAAGCCAGGCCTTAATGATCCAGAATATAATAATCAAGATAATACCGACAAATCACCAGGAGCAACCGGACGGGATATTTAGTTAAAGGAGAATTTCAATGAGTAAATCTAAAGCCGGTGCGGGCGAAAAAAACGACATGAAATGGTGGCAGCTTTCCTTATTTGGAGTGGGTTGCACAATTGGGACAGGTTTTTTCCTTGGCTCTGGTTTAGCAATTAAGATGACGGGCCCCTCTATTTTAGTTGCGTTTATGATCGCTGCCCTTGGTACCTATTTTGTCTATGATGCTCTGTCAAAGATGACTTCCCAAGAGCCTCTTAAGGGCGGTTTTAGGTCGTATGCCAAGAAAGCCTATGGAAGATGGGCAGGATTTAGCAGCGGCTGGGTTTACTGGTCCTCAGAGGTGCTAATCATGGGAAGCCAAATGACGGCCCTCTCCATTTTTTCTCGTTTTTGGCTTCCAAAAATACCATTGTGGATTTTCGCCGCAATCTATGCTGTTCTAGGATTAGTCGTTATATTAATCGGGGTAAAAGTTTTAAACAAGCTCGAAAATATTCTTGCCATCTTAAAAATCTCAGCAATACTAATGTTTATCGTTATCGCTTTGCTAGCCCTTTTTGGGGTCATTAATGGGGATCGCCCGATTCAGTACCCGAATAGTAAAAGCGAAATCCTTCCACATGGCTTTAAAGGTTTGTGGTCGGCTGTAATATTTGCTTTCTATGCCTTTGGGGGAATAGAAATCTTAGGTTTAATGGCAACAAATTTAAAAGATCCAAAGGAGGCTCCAAAAGCAGGAAAAGTGATGTTGTTTACGCTGATGGTTATTTATGTTATTTCGATCGGCCTAGCGGTCATCATCGTTTCATGGAATCAATTTAATACAAAGGAAAGTACATTTGTGGTTGCCTTAGATGCTTACCATCTAACTTTTGTTCCGCATTTATTTAATGCAGCGTTAATTATAGCAGGGTTTTCGACAATGACAGCATCTCTTTATGGCGTTACAAGCGTTCTTGTTACCCTTGGAGAAGAAGGCGATGCACCCGAAAGTTTTTCAAAACAGGGAAAATTAAAGGTTCCCCTCCCTGCACTTCTAGTTACAATGCTAGGAATTACTGCGTCGATTGTATCCGCACTGGTACTGCCAGATCAAATTTATGAGTGGGTGACAACAGGAGCAGCATTAATGCTACTTTATAATTGGCTCTTTATCCTTGCATCCTCAAGAAAAATCTTAGAGTTAAAGCTGAAAGAAAAAATAATGTATTCAATTGGTGCATTATTTATTTTAATTGCTGTCAGTGGAACACTTTTTCACAAAACAAGCAGACCCGGCTTTTTTATAAGCGTAGCGTTTCTTGTGATTATTGGAGCAATTACATTAATCATGTCGTTCAAATGGAAAAAGTCTAAGAAAAAAGTACTGAACCCTTGGCCAACAGCATAAAAAATCCAGCGAGTTTTTTCGCTGGATTTATTTTGTTATCCAAGTAAAATATTAAAAGCTTGCATGCCAAAATAAAGCCCAAAGCCAATCAATGAAAGACCAGATAGGCAGGAGATGACTACAAGTAAATGGGCTGTTAAAAATTGTCTGAAGCTGCTAGCGACACTTGCCATCGCAATATCCCAGATTAAGAGTCCGATAAAAATTGCACTACTATAAATCACTAATTGACCAGTATTATAGGTTGCAGCAGTTTTGGCAAGTACAGACCCATAAATACCTAACCAAAAAAGAATGGTTAACGGATTGGATATCGACATTAGGAACCCAGAAAAAAAAGATTTGATCAGCGGTTCCTTCCCTCTGGAATGCTCTAAATTAATCTTGCCTGCATTCATAAAGGTTTCTATGCCTGTATACATCAGTACAAAACAACCAAAAAACCAGAGAAAGGTTTGCATAAATGCAGTCTCAAGAAATTGGACAACTCCTATGTAAACAACAAACATATATATGCCATCTGCGACAACTGCCCCTACTCCAATAAGCCACGAGTTAATAAAACCGTTTCTTATGCCTCTGTCTATTTGCGCGGCATTAATCGGTCCAATAGGAGCCGCTAGTGACAATCCTAAAAGTATGTAGCTCAAGAATACATTCATCCATATCTCTCCCCTAATAAATGAGTAGAAGCTTGTCTATCCATTTTTATTCAGAGAAATAGGTTTGTACGACAAAAAAATAAAATGAGCTTACTAATAATTCAGGAAAACTATCACGCAGTTTTTAGATTTTTGAAGACAAAATACTTTTGTCCAAGATAATTGGCAATTGTATACAAAATACTGCCTAATAGAACGGAAGCACTTTCCTTAATAGACGTGCTAAGAAGAACAAATTGACTTGCCAGCTCGACCAATTTCTCACTACAGAAATAGGCGGAAAAATAACAAATAAAAAGAAGCGCGAAAAACCTTGGCAGACCTCTATGGAAGGAAACATTACTTTTAAACGTAAACGACCGATTTAATAAAAAGCTTACACATGCCCCGATCGCATTTCCTGCAAATGTGGATGTCCAGTAGGATAAGCCCACAACGTTAAGAAGAAAGAACATAAAAGTCAAACCAATAATTGTATTTACAATGCCTACAAGGAGAAATCGAACAAGTGAGTTAGTTGTTGGTTTCAGATATTTGTCTAAGGTCAAGATTATAAAACTCATCCTCTACTGTTGGATTAAGCAAATGGTGCCTTGGTTTTGCCAGATTAAAGGAATCGATATCAACAATATACTTTGGACGCTGTTTTGATTCTTTATAAATTTTCCCAACATACTCGCCAATCAATCCGATTGCAATTAACTGCAAGCCGCCAATAAGCCAAATCGAAGTAATCAGTGACGTCCAGCCCGTCTCGGTATTCCCAAAAAACTTTAGCGTTAAAAAATAAACTCCAAAGAATAGACTAAAGAAAAAAGAAACCAAACCGATGATTAACACAAAGCGAATCGGCGAAACAGAAAAGGAGGTAATTCCGTCAAAAGCAAAGGCGAGCATCTTTTTTAAAGGATACTTCGTTTCACCCGCTTGTCTCTCTAGCCTGTCATAATAAACTATATCTGAGCGAAAGCCGAGGAGAGGGACAATCCCCCGTAAAAATAAATTGACTTCGCTAAATCGTTCTAATTCTTGCACTGCTCTTTTACTCATTAATCGGAAATCGGCATGATTATAAACGAGGTCAACTCCCATCTTTTCCATGATCTTATAAAATCCTTGGGCAGTACCTCGTTTGAAGAGAGTATCCGTGTCACGCCCCTTCCTTACACCGTAAACAATTTCACACCCTTCATGAAACTTCAGGACAAACTCACGGATTACATTGATATCATCCTGTAAATCCGCATCAATAGATACAACGCAATCAGAAAGATCCTTTGCTGTAAATAAACCAGCAAGTAATGCATTTTGGTGACCTACATTTCTGGATAATTTTAAGCCCCGAACAAATTCATTTCTTAATCCCTCTTTATAAATCAATTCCCATGTTCGATCCTGACTTCCATCATCAACAAACAAGATCTTGCTTTGTTTAGAAACAAGCCTATCGTTAATCAGCTCTTTCACCAATTGCTGGAGCTCAGCAATGGTCAAAGGTAAAACCTCCTCCTCGTTATAGCAAGGCACAACAATTGTAAGAATTGGTTCCATCATCTGTTTAAAACCCCCGCTGTCTACAAAGTCTTGTATAAATATATTTTCCATGCTGATGTTTTCGATTCGAATACTTTCATTAGCAATAATTGATTTTCCTTTGCGTTATCGATAGGCAGCGCCGAAAAAATAAAGCGGCCTCCCATTTTTTTAAAGACACCCGTATTCAGTTCTAAATGTTTCAAATGACGTTTAGAATCTTTTTTGATCATATAATGTTTTCCAAGCTGTGCGGTAAAAATGTAACAACGGCCTCCCCATTTATCAAAATAGGTGCGAACCTTTTTATTTTTAGCCAATTCCCTTTCAATTATTTTCCTAAACTGATGTTTATAGGTTAATGGATAAAAATTATTATAGGTATCCAGTGTGTAAAACCCGTTATATTGAGAGATGGCTGGGTGTATTCCTATACTGGCAACACGATATTCTTCCTTTGGAAGTGCGATATATTCCTCTATTTCATGGAACATTTCCTCAGCAAAAAATGCTTTGACAGTAGGCTTTTCCCGATAAATGATTTCATCATTAAAAAGTCCCAAAAAGAGAAGTTGCAAGACGGCATACCACTTAGCTGTTCTAACCCAGCTCTCTCCTTGAAGCGAAAGGACTTTTAATGCTAGGGCAAAGCCTGCATAAATAACCATTGGCCGTAAAAAATGATAACGGGCGAAATTAAAGGTAGCCAAAAAATGGAACCGCTTGATTATTGGTGCCCATCCCTCATAAAACCAAAAAGCATACCAGATCGATAGCACAATATTTAGTGAGAATAAAAAGACAAATAGGCTTTCCTGCCTCCAAAGCTTTTTTCTAAAAACAAACCATATGGCGGTAATGGTTGCAGGTAAAATAAATAGCGTATGAACCGTCATCACATGGGTGTGTCCGAGCAGATAATTTTTTGCGGTAAGCCTAACCGATCTCCAAAAAGGCAAGGTTGGATTAAAATATTCATCCCGACTATTCGGTTCATCGATTAATAGAAATGAAAAAATGAGCCTATATTCAACGAACATAAAAATGACGGTCATATAAATAATCGCTGCAAAAAAACGAAGGTTCCATCCCTTCCCTCTTACACCATCAGTTATCCATAAGAACCCGATCGCAGTTAAAAAAAAGAAAAATCCTAAAACAATGCTTGCATAAAAAGGTATGAGGGTTAGCACCAATAAATCCGACCAAGCTCCCTCACCTTTGCGAATGTTAAGAAGTGCCCAAAGTGCAAGCGGCATCCCCAACGTACTCAACATCCCAGACGGCCAAAAAGGCGTCAAGGCAAAGGCAAGAGCGGTTCCAATTTGTAAAAACAGCCATTTCTCCCCAGGTAAAAAGTGTTTTTTTAAGAGCCAATACATTCCAAAAAAAGCTACGATTCTTGTCAGGGCTTGGCTTAAACCATAGGCAATCATTGTTGGAAAAAGGGCGTAAAGCCAGACAATGATACTATATTCAGTCCCAAAGGCATTTCTCGATAATTGTCCATTGATGATTTGGGGAATCTTCGCATCAACAGGGCCGAACATTTCTCCACTTCTCGCTAAAACCTTATACCATGCCAGGTTCGAATCAAGGTTATCATGAACACGTATATGTGCATTTTCTTGGAGAATAAAAAGTGGAGAAAGATAGGCTGCTATAACAAGGAGAGCAATGATGATGAATCTTTGCTCTTTTTTGGTTTCAATAAGCACTCTTCTTCACCTCATAGGTCAAAACTTAAAAAGGACAATTCCGTTTTAACGTTTGCCATTTGGAAAATATTATTCCGATTTGACAAAAATAAACCTTCCGGGTTTGCCGGAAGGTTTTATGTTGTGGACATGAATTATTTTTTTCCAGAATTATAAAAGACATTTAATAGAGAATCGAGTTTCTGGCTGCATTGTACTACATTTGGATTAGAATAACCGTAAAGATGCGCTAATTCAACCATTTCTGACCTTGTTTTTTCAATTTTTGATAGTAGCGTATTCAAACCAATCCCCATGAAACCAACCCTCTTTCGATGTTGTAAATATATTAATGTTAATAACCATAATTTATAAGTTTTAAGCATTAAATACAAGTAGATTAGAGAAAAATATTCGTATCTTTTGTGAACATTGACCTATTTTTAAAATTATCAAGTAGTCCTATTAGATCGATTCTTTTTCGTCAATAATAGGAATAACTGTTTCAGCAACAAATCTAAGTGATGGAGCTAGATCACGAGAAAAGAGGTGACATTCGTGCCGAACAGAGTATATATCAGTTTCTTGCGTTTACCGCTCCTCGTTCGAATTCTATTAATTGCGTTGCTAGTGTTTCTCTCATTTGGAATATCCATTCATTTATTAGAACCTGATACGTTTCCAACCATTTTCGATGGCATTTGGTGGGCCATTATTACTGCATCAACAGTCGGATATGGCGATTATGTACCACATTCCTTCTTAGGCAGACTAACAGCGTTAATTTTAATACTGTTAGGTGTTGGATTTGTTTCTTCCTATTTTGGAACATTGGCAGCCGCTGCCGTTACGAAGCAAGATGCCTTTTCCGAAGGAAGAATTCCTTTTAAAGGCGAGGGCCATATCATCATTATCGGTTGGAATGAACGGTCAAAAGAGTTAATAAGTAAGCTTACCCACACGAAATTCGCACAAATGATTGTTTTAATAGATGAAACACTTGAAGCAAACCCAGTGAATTCACGGTTTGTCCACTTTATCCAAGGGAAAGGCCATGTCGATGAAACGATCATCAAAAGTGATATCAATCGAGCGGAGAAGGTGCTGATTACTGCTGACAGAGGAAACGATGAACTCCAAGCAGATATGAACAGTATTCTTACCTTATTAACGATAAAAGGGATATGTGCTCAAGTAAAATGTATCGTTGAAATATTAACGGCTGAGCAAGTGGTCAACGCCTTTAGAGCTGGTGCCGACGAAGTAATACAATCCAATAAACTGACATGTGTTTTTATGGTTAACAGCCTGCACTCGAATGGGAATGGACTCTTATCAAACATTGTTCATGAGTTACAGGAAAGTCGATTGTCCTCCTATCGAGCCGAGGAACAGGAGATTGGAAAGCCCTTCAGCGATGTTTGCCATATCCTTTTAAAAAAGGGCTTCCTTCTGATTGGGATTCAAAGAGGGGATGAAACCTTGCTGAATCCATCCCACTCCTTGCCAATCGAAGAAAATGATCAACTGTTAATTTTTAAATAACCTAATCAGCTAGGAGCAGCATTTCCAATTCCTGTACCAATGCTTTCCCGTCATCGATATATGCTTGTGGAAAGCTAGCATCCTTATCGACAGGCTCTTGAAACTGATTGATGGTTCCTGAAAAGGTGCCTGTTCCTGCTTCGTCATCTAGTTCTGCCTCAAATAGGTGCGACAATAGAAACGGTCGTCCTAGCTTAACGGTACAATTATTAGCATCAAGCTGACCGTCGACTGCTTGAAAGGGCAAGCGCAAGAACTGATAGCCTTCTTCTTCACCACCATTAATTTTATAATCAAATGCACCATGATCATAATCCCAGTTCCCGCCAATCGTATAGCCGATTGGTTTTAGTTTTTTTTCAAGCTTATACAAATCAAACTGCTTACCTTCCACCTTTGATGGTACGTCAATCATAAAAATTTACCCCCTAATTATCGATACAATTAGTTTCTCCAAATCAGGTAAATTTCAATAAAAAAAAGAGAACTGATTTATTCACTATCAGTTCTCTTTCTGTTTATTATAATCGTTTTTCTAATTCTGCCTTTTTCTCTTCATATCCCGGTTTTCCTAAGAGAGCAAACATATTGACTTTATAGGCTTCTACCCCTGGCTGATCAAAAGGATTTACACCCAGTAAGTAGCCGCTCATCGCGCAGGCCTTTTCAAAGAAATAAACAAGATAGCCTAATGTATATTCATCCATTGCTGGAATATTAACAATTAAGTTCGGCACGCCGCCATCTGTGTGGGCAAGCATTGTCCCTTGAAATGCCTTATTATTAACAAAGTCAACCGTTTGACCAGCGAGGTAATTCAGCCCATCTAAGTCATTCTCGACAGCTTCAATTTTCAACTCGTGGCGCGGCTTGTCTACCTTAATAATGGTTTCAAATAAATCACGACGACCTTCTTGAACATATTGTCCAAGCGAGTGAAGATCCGTTGAAAAATTTGCTGAAGATGGATAAATACCTTTTTGGTCTTTCCCTTCACTTTCTCCAAATAACTGCTTCCACCACTCTGAAAAATACTGTAGTCCTGGCTCATAATTAATCAGCATTTCAATCGTCTTGCCTTTATTATAAAGCACATTTCTAACGACAGCGTATTGGTAGGCGGCATTATCTTCGAGTTCAGAATGACCAAAGTCGGTTTGTGCTTGTGCGGCGCCCTCCATTATTTTTTCAATGTTTGCTCCGCTTACTGCTATCGGAAGCAGCCCTACTGCTGTTAGGACAGAATAACGGCCGCCAATATCATCGGCGATCACAAATGTCTCGTAGCCCTCTTCTGTTGCTAAAGTTTTAAGAGCACCTCTTGCTTTGTCCGTTGTTGCATAGATTCGTTTGCGCGCCTCATCTTGACCATATTTTTCTTCAAGAAGCTTACGGAAAATGCGGAAAGCAATTGCTGGTTCGGTTGTCGTTCCCGATTTGGAAATAACATTAATAGAGAAGTCCTTTCCGTCGAGGACATCGATAAGATCTCTCATGTAAGTAGAACTGATATTATTACCAACAAATATTACTTGAGGTGTCTTTCGTTTTTCTTTTGACAACGCATTGTAAAAACTATGCTGGAGCATTTCGATCGCAGCTCTTGCTCCAAGGTATGAACCACCGATTCCAATGACAAGAAGTACATCAGAATCAGCTTTGATTTTTTCAGCTGATTTTTGTATGCGTGAAAACTCTTCCTTGTCATAGTTGGTTGGAAGTTCAATCCACCCTAAAAAGTCACTGCCTGCACCTGTTTGCTCATGTAGAGAATGATGAGCAACTTTTACAGCATCTCGTAAATATGTAAGTTCATGTTCTCCGAAAAAGCTTAATGCTTTTGAGTAATCAAAACGAACGTGTGTCATGCATGATCCTCCAAAAATTTATTTTTCACTAACCACTTTATCGAATGATGAGATGATTATCAAGGAAGGTCACTCCATGTAAGCGCACCCAATTTCGACAAATTTCTTCACAATCGATATATTATAGTGATGCACGATAAATAGCCAATACATCCTCACGGTTTAACTTAGTAAAGTTTCCAAATTCTCCGTTTTCCATCGCTCTGTCCGCCATTAACTCAAGCTTCGAATCGTCAATGTCATAATCGGCTAACCGTGAAGGTGCTTCGATGCTATTCCAGAATTCACGTAACTTTTGAATGCCTTCAAGCCCTGCCTCTTCGGCACTCCTGCCTTCAGGATTAATCCCAAATACCCGAACAGCAAGCTGCTTAAAACGTTCCGGCTTCACCGCTAAATTATGGCGCATCCAGTGCGGGAATAGGATGGCAAGACCCCCACCATGTGGGATATCATAGACTGCTGATACAGCGTGTTCAAGATTGTGAGTAGCCCAATCGCCGCGATATCCCATATTCAAGATGCCATTGAGAGCCATTGTACCGCAATAAAGGATTGTTGCCCGGTGTTGATAATTTTCTAGGTCTGAGAGCAATTTTGGCGCGGTTTCCATAACAGTAATAAGCAGTGATTCACACATGCGATCTTGAAAGTCTGTATTTTCTTCTAAGTGAAAATAGTGTTCAAGGACATGTGACATCATATCGACCATTCCATATATCGTTTGATTCCTAGGAACCGTAAATGTATTAACTGGGTCTAATATCGAGAATTTAGGGTAAGTTACTGGACTTCCCCAGCCATATTTTTCATTTGTTTCCCAATTAGTAATGACGGAACCTGGATTCATTTCTGAGCCTGTTGCCGCAAGTGTTAAGACGGTTCCAAAAGGGAGTGCATCTTCTGCAAGCGCCTTTTTAACGACTAAATCCCAGGCATCTCCATCATGCTTCGCTCCCGCTGCAATTAGTTTTGTACAATCAATGACACTGCCTCCGCCAACAGCCAGCAAGAATTCAATCCCCTCTTGTTTACAAATTTCTACCCCTTTTCGTGCGGTAGTTATCCGTGGATTCGGTTCCACTCCCGGGAGTTCAAAAACCTCAGCACCGATTTCAGCTAATAGGCTAATAACATTTTCATACAAGCCACTTCGTTTGATACTGCCGCCGCCATAGACGAGTAAAACTTTTTTACCATAACGAGGTACTTCTGTTTTTAATTGTTCCAACTCACCTTTTCCAAAAATTAATTTGGTTGGATTCAAAAATGTAAAATTTTCCAAAATAAAACACCATCCTTTACCTTTTCCATTATTAGTTATTATGGTTCAATTTGCAAAAAAAACTAGCTAAGATCTAGACAAAAAAATCCTTGCATATTGAATAATGCAAGGATTTTTTTTATACCCATCCTCTAAACAGGGAGGCCTCCGCCATTTTTCTTACACCAACCATATATGCGGCTAATCGCATATTGACGTTGCTAGTTTGCGAAAGATGATAAATATCATGAAACGATTTAATAAGCTTGGTACGTAATTTAACCTCCACCTCATCTTCATTCCAATATAACCCCTGCTTATTTTGAACCCATTCAAAATAGGAGACTGTAACTCCTCCAGCACCTGCCAAAACATCTGGAACGAGCAGAATCCCTCGTTCTGTAAGAATATTCGTTGCCTCCAGCGTCGTCGGTCCATTTGCCGCTTCTACGACAATTCCTGCTTTGATGTTAGAGGCATTTTCAGCTGTAATCTGATTTGAAATCGCTGCAGGGACCAACACATCACATTCCTGCTCTAGTAATTCTTTGTTGGTAATTGTCCCCTCAAAAAGCGAAGTCACCGTACCAAAGCTGTCCCGGCGGTCCAAGAGATAATTAATATTTAGACCATCCGGGTTATAGAGGGCACCATAAACATCGGATATACCCACCACGATTGCTCCCGCATCATGCATAAATTTAGCGATATAGCTGCCAGCATTCCCAAATCCTTGGACAATCACACGGGCTCCTTTTACCTTCATTCCGCGTTTTTTGGCCGCTTCTTCAATACAAATGGTTACTCCCTTTGCCCCAGCCTTCTCCCGCCCTTCAGAACCTCCAAGTACAAGTGGCTTGCCTGTAATAAAACCGGAAGAGCCAAATTGGCGAAGACGGCTGTATTCATCCATCATCCAGGCCATAATCTGAGAATTTGTATACATATCGGGTGCCGGAATATCCTTTGTAGGTCCGACAATTTGACTGATTGCACGCACATAACCTCTGCTTAATCGCTCAAGCTCACCGAATGACATCGTTCGGGGGTTACAAAGAATGGCTCCTTTTCCCCCTCCAAAAGGCAAGTCAGCAATTCCGCATTTTAAACTCATCCACATCGATAATGCTTTTACCTCATTAGCAGTCACTTGAGGATGAAAGCGGACACCACCCATGGTCGGTCCAACCGCATCATTATGCTGTGCCCTAAACCCGCTAAAAATTTTTGTAGAACCATCATCCATCCGAACAGGAATTCTGACATCCGACATTCTTAACGGTTCTTTTAATAATTCGTACATTTCTTCGTTATAGCCTATTTTTTTTAATGCATCATGAATAACAATCTGTGTTGATGTGAGTAGGTTCAATTTCTCTATATCCTTTTCATCTCCACTACTCGTTACATCATAAATCCCCATTTTGGCACCCCTAATTAGTAGTCCATTATCCTAGAACGTTGTTTATCCTTTCTATCGCCCAATCCAATTCCTCTTTACTGATAACCAGCGGCGGCGCAAAACGAATCACCGTATCATGTGTCTCCTTACAGAGTAGACCTTGGTCCTTTAATTGTTCACAATATTTGCGGGCAGGTGCCGTTAGTTCAACACCAATAAATAAGCCGCGGCCACGAACATCTTTGATTAACGGATTTTTAATTTCTTTTAATTTACTGAGAAAATAATCACCAAGTTCAAGGGATTTTTCAGCAAGTTTTTCATCCGTTAGCACATCAAGTGCAGCAATTGAAACCGCACATGCCATCGGATTTCCACCAAAGGTAGAACCGTGCGATCCTGGATTAAAAACACCCAAAATATCTTTATTAGCAACTACACACGAAATAGGGAACACGCCGCCGCCAAGTGCTTTACCGAGGATATACATGTCAGGTTCGATCCCTTCCCACTCGCAGGCGAACATTTTACCTGTTCGGGCCAAACCAGCTTGAATTTCGTCAGCAATAAACAGAATATTATTTTCCTTACATAAATCAAAGGCCGCCTTCATAAAGCCTTCAGGCGGAATGACAATCCCAGCTTCACCTTGAATGGGTTCAATTAAAAACGCTGCAGTATTAGGCGTAATCGCAGCTTTTAATGCCTCCAAATCACCATAAGGAATAAGTTTGATTCCTGGCAGCATTGGTCCAAATCCGCGTTTATATTCATCATCAGATGATAAGGAGACTGCCGTCATGGTCCTGCCATGAAAGTTTCCAATACATGCAATAATTTCTGCTTGGTTCTCTGCCACACCTTTAACATCATAGCTCCAACGTCGCGCCGTTTTCACAGCCGTTTCCACTGCTTCCGCCCCTGTGTTCATTGGCAGCACCATTTCTTTATTCGTTAATTGACAAACTTTTTCATACCATGGGCCCAGCTGGTCATTATGAAAAGCACGAGAAGTTAATGTAACCTTATCTGCTTGATCCTTTAACGCTTGAATAATTCGTGGGTGACGATGCCCTTGGTTTACCGCAGAATAAGCACTAAGCATGTCCATATATTTATTCCCTTCAGGATCTTCTACCCAAACACCCTCTGCACGAGTGATGACAATTGGCAATGGATGATAGTTATTCGCACCGTATTTCTCTGTTTTTGCGATTAATTCATTCGAATTAACGTTTGTTGTCATAATGAATTTCCTCCATTTCAAAGCTGGGATATGTATATATAGTTCTATTGTAGCCGAGCTTGAAAAAAGAATGAACACTTCATCCAAACTTTTATTTATGAAAAAGGCTATATTTTTGCATAATTTTTGTGCATAAAAAAAAGGCCTAGTCCACTGCTAAAATCATAGCATTTGGACTAGGCTTTTTTTAAAATTTATTTTTTAATTAAATCTTCACGTTGAGACTGGTCAATCCATTCTTGAAGCTTATCTTTTAATGTGTTAAAGCCTTGTTGACCTTCCACTTCTGGAATAATCGCAGCTGCTTGGCGTTTACGAGGCTTCTTTGCTTTTGGAGCAGCCTGCTGTTGAACAGGTGCCTCTTCAGTAGCACGGATGGAAAGACCAATCTTGCCTGCACCTTCATCTACTGATAATACTTTAACCTTAATTTCATCGCCTACTTTAAGGTGTTCATTAATATCTTTCACGTAACCATGTGTAATTTCAGAAATATGCACAAGGCCTTGGGTATTATCGTCAAGCGCAACAAACGCTCCATATGGTTGAATTCCTGTAACTTTACCTGCTAATATACTTCCAGTTTCGATCTTTTCTGACATGAAAACACTCCTAAGTGATTAATTATTTTATCCATTATATATGCATTATAATATTATATCACAAAGAATGCCTTTAATCAAAAAATATTAAATATAAAAGGGCTCATTCAAAAATTTTAACATAATGTTCAAGTTGTGCAGGAGAAAGATATACCAAACGTGATACACTAATAATGAGGAAATCTATTTTTAAAGGAGAGGTGAACCAAATGAATACAATCGGCCAAACCATTAAAAATGCCCGCGAAATGCTCAACATGTCTCAAGAGGAGCTGGCACAAAAAATCAGAGTTGGATCACACACAATTGAGAAATACGAATCTGGCGAACAAATTCCAAGTACGCAGACACTGTTAAAGTTATCTACTGTTTTAGATCTCCCAGCTACAGAGTTATTAAAACAATAACATATTCAACCATTTTTTTGATGCAATGATCCTTATGGTAAAATAATCCGTTTTTTCTTTCCACGACGGTATAAAAAAAGGGAATATTGGAAAACCTTTATATCATAAGGCTTTCTAGTATTCCCCCCTTTTTTGAAGTGGACATCCAATAATGGTATGTCCCTTTTTTTTTCCTAAATTGCTAAATGGAACAAGAATCATTTGCTTTAATAGCTAGTAATTCTTTTGCTACTTTCAGACATTTTTCCATTGGTATTACCTTTTCAAATGAAAATTCATAAATGCTTTGTATTTTTTTGGCCAACTCATCCGAGGCATCAAGTTCATGAATCGCTTGGATCGTATCAGCGATTTCTGTTTCATATCCTCCATTGGTCAATTGGAATGGGTCCCACTCATTTAATAGGTCAACATATTGCAAATTTATTTGAAGCTCTTTTCTCATATGCTTTACTCCTAATTTTTGCTTTTAAATAGTATACCATAATACACTGTTTCACTTACTTAAGAACATACTCAGCTAGAACACTTTGAAGCTCGTAGATGTTTAAGTTCTTGTTAAATTGTTTTTGTAATGGCAGGGCATTTCCAGAAATCCATATTTTCAGTTCCGCATCTAAATCAAAGTTTCCCGCAGTTTCAATGCTGAAATGTGTAATGCTTTTATAGGGAATGGAATGGTATTCAACCTTTTTACCCGTTAGCCCCTGTTTATCTACTAAAATCAAACGTTTATTGGTAAAAATAAACATGTCACGAATTAACTTGTACGCTTTATCAATACGCTCATTCGGTGAAAGCACTTTTCCAAATTCCCGCTGTACATCGGCGGCATTTACCTCTGATGCGTTACCCATCAATCCATCTAAAAACCCCACTAACTTCACCCTTTCAAACTAATAATTTACTTCAAGTCCATCCTTACCTTTGATTAAATGAGCACTTTTATATTGCCCTGGGATCAACCCTGTATACTTTTTAAATAGGGAGGTGTAATAGCTTTGATTGCATTGGGCCTCCTTGGAATGGAGGCCTATTTTGCGTTGCGTGACTATTGTGCTGTTTCCAATATATGCTGCAGCATTTGCTCCCCTGACATCAGGGCTTCACCGCCACCCTGGGCAAAGGAATCATTTCCACCGCCCTTTCCGTTTATAAGGGAAAGCGCCTTGGCGATTACTTTCTTCATACTTTCCGTTCCAGATGCCCCCCTCGCACAAACTAGCTGGAGCCGATTTTCAGTTTGTGAAACAAAGTAAACGATTGCTGTTTCATCTTCCGCAGTGATGATTCGGGCAAGCTTTTGCAGATCTTTAAGCGATCTGTTTTGAAATACTTCACTGACGAGTTTCTGCTCATTCGGATTACTATTTCCAAGTAAGTCTTGCGCCTCATAATGGAGAAGGTTTTCCTGAGTTTGTTCCAGGGCTTTTTCTAAGGTTTTATTATTTTCAAGGAGACGAAGGGCAGCTTGTTCCATTTCTTTTTCTGGTGCATTAAGAATCTTTGTTAATTCTAGCAGCACCTTTTGTTTTTGACCAAGTTGCTTAAGCACTCGGTTTCCACAAACAAATTGGACTCGAACTTTTTTCTTTTGCCTTTCCCAATCCAATACTTTTATTGCGCTAACCTCACCAGTTGCCTTTGGATGCGTGCCACCGCAGCCGTTATAATCAAAGTCTGGAATATTAACAAGGCGAATATCCTCTTTGACCTTGGTTTCTTTTCGTAGTGTAAATTGAGTCAACTCTTCTTCAGACACCCATTTAATCTCGATCGGCCTGTTTTCCAGGATGATCTGATTCGCAAGTTCTTCTGCTTTTTGAACTTGGTGCTGGGTTAGATTTTCTGTCTCTAAATCAATCGTGAGCAATTCCGCACCCAAATGGAAGCCGACGGTCTTGAACTCGAATAACTGGTCAAAGGCCGCAGATAAAATATGCTGTCCAGCGTGCTGCTGCATATGATCATAGCGTCGTTCCCAAGCAATGATACCAGATACTTCCTTCCCTATCCCTGGTAATGGCCCCACAAGATAATGCCGAATTTCCCCGTCGATTTCTTCAACATTTATTACGTTCTGATCAGCAAGGGTTCCTAAGTCGTGTGGCTGTCCGCCACCAGTTGGATAAAAGGCGGTCTGATTCAAAACCACGTACCAATTTCCAGTAGAGTCTTGCTCTTGTTTTAACACCAACGCTGTAAAGGCTTTTATATATGCGTCCTGATAATACAATTTATTCTCCATTTTTGTTGTGCACTCCTATGTATTTAACATTTATTTATAAACTCATTGTCGTGAAAAAAGGGAAATAAATCAAGGTATAAGAAAACTGTTCCCTCGGTTATGAAGGAACAGTTTTCTCTCACCATATTATTTCTTATTTGTTATTTCTTTTCTTTACGCTGCGTGGGTTTAGTTGGTGGTTTTTGTCCACTCTGCTGAGAGCCGCCCATGCCTTGAGAGAACCCAGTATGCTGTTGTCCGCCCATCAGTTGCGGTAATCCGCCCATGCCTTGAGGGGATCCTGTTTGTTGTCCTCCCATCATTTGCGGAAACCCTCCCATGCCTTGAGGGGATCCTGTTTGTTGTCCTCCCATCATTTGCGGGAACCCTCCCATGCCTTGAGGGGATCCGTGATGATATCCACCCATCATATGTGGATAGCCCGGTTGTTGGTATCCCCCCATTTGCGGGTAGCCAGGATGTTGGTATCCCCCCATTTGTGGATAGCCAGGTTGTTGGTATCCTCCCATTTGTGGATAGCCAGGTTGTTGGTATCCTCCCATTTGTGGATAGCCCATTTGTTGGTATCCTCCCATTTGTGGATAACCAGGTTGTTGGTATCCTCCCATTTGTTGGTAACCAGGTTGTCCCGGAAATCCTCCAAAGAATTGCCTTTTTTCCATTATTTTCGCCTCCTAAACTGTCTCCATGCTAGTGTATGTCCACTTTTAGGATAAGCTTAGATTACTACCTATTTAGAAGAAAATTTCTCAAAATAAAAACCTTCATGATGAAAAATAGACTATCACATTTCGGTGATAGCCATTAAAATTTTATTATTTCTCATCCTGAGCATTCTTTTGACCTTCTTTTTTATTTTTAGTAATTTCACCGCAAGCAATCCGTTTACCTGAATCTCCTGCAGGTGGTGTCATGCCATCATCTTTTCCTTCATCAACCACAATCGTGGTTCCTTCTTTTGTAAACAATGAAGTTTTTCCATCTTTTAAGGTAACATTGGGTGCCATTAAGTCTGCCTTAACTGACCCATCATCCTCGACGATTAAATTAGGAAGATCCCCTGCGTGGGCACCTTTAGGATGGAGAAGCCCATGTTCCTTATTCTCAGGATTAAAATGGTCCCCTGCAGATTTAAAATCTGGAGCCTCACATTTCCCGCTGTCATGAATATGAATGGCATGTTCCCCAGCTGGAAGGCCCTTTAAATCCACTGATAATTTCACACCACTAGCTTGCTCAGCTAACTTAACTTTACCAAGCGAATCTCCCACTGCATTATACATTTCCACATCAATCTTTCTAATTTCCTTTTCAGTACAACCTGTAAGAATGAGCAGTGGAATGATCAACCAGCTTTTCTTCATATGTATACCCCCACACTAGCCAATTTGCCCTTAGTATGGTCAATCACCCCCTCCTTTATCCAATGGAAGGATAAATGAAAAGGAACAGTTATTTGTTAACTGTTCCTTTGTGGTGGCTGCTGATTTTTTAATTGTTCTTCTAATTCTTTTGCTTTTTGGGCCTCCCGTTTGGAAACCACAATTATTAATCGCATCGTAAGAAAGGCTCCAATTAAAAAAATTGTAAACGTAATTGCAGCAGGAATATATTCTGATTTATCTTCTGGAAAGTATAAAAATAAAGAAAGTACCAATGGTTGAAACATTTTCCTTCTCCCTTTCTATCAAGGAACTGCTCTAAAAATTAATTATAGCAACAAAAAATGTTTCCTACCACTTTATCAATTCGATAATCATTTCTTTATTTTAAAACCTTAATCTTTTCAATGATAACGTCTTTTTTTGGTTTATCTTGGGCACCAACTGGAGTGTTGGCAATATTATCAACGATATCCATGCCATCAATCACCTGGCCAAAAACCGTATGACGATGATCCAGCCACGGTGTACCGCCGTTTTTAGTATAAGCTTCAATAATTTCTTTTGGATACCCAGCCTTTTCCATTTGTTCTTTCATTGCTGGATCAAGTGAAGAGCTTTGCACAATAAAAAACTGACTCCCATTAGTGTTGATACCCGAATTTGCCATGGATAAGGCACCGCGGAGATTATAAAGATTCTTTGAAAACTCATCTTCAAAAGGCTTCCCATAGATGCTCTCTCCGCCTGTTCCGTTCCCGTTCGGATCCCCGCCCTGAATCATAAAATCCTTTATGACCCTGTGAAAAATTAGTCCATCATAATAACCTTCTTCACTATGTTTTACAAAGTTTTCAACCGCTTTTGGTGCATGCTCAGGGAATAATTTGATTTTAATGGTTCCCATTGATGTTTCCATTTCAACAAGCTTTTCATCATCGGAAACCTCGGTTGAAAGTTGAGGAAAGCCTTCATTTGTCACTTGTTGGTCCCCTTCCTTCTGTTCCGTTTTTGGTGTCGTCGTTTTCGGTGTGGATTCTTCTTTCTTTGTGCTTGTCCCACATGCGGCCAATACTAAAACAATCGCCCATAATGTAAACAAGATTTGCAAATTCTTTCTCATATATCATTCCTCCATTTTTTTCACTTTAACCGAAATAATTTCCTCACAATGTTTTAAATTTACTATGTTTCATATTAAAATGAAAGAGGAAAAGCGAAAGGGGTGTTTGTTGTGTCAGAATTACAAATCGGTGAAATCGTAACAGCCATTTATAAAACAGGAAAATATATCGGAGAAATAACAGAAGTACGCCCACAGCATTATTTAGTAAGAATCCTCGCAGTACTTAAACATCCGATGCAAGGAGATTTACATAATCCGAAAGATGCTGATGTACTTATTTTTCATGAGAGAAAAGCGCTCAGCTATCGTGAGCAAGCGAATATTCCATACAAAATGGTTAAGGCCTTCGAAAATGAAGTTCCAGACTATATGGAGTCCTTAAAAGAGGCCGTAGCCATTATGAAAAAGGAACTGGCAGAGACATCTTCAGATTGGGCTGAGATGAGCTTAAAGGCATTAGAATCGCTAGAAAAAGATTATAAATTATAAAAATGCTAAAGGCCAAATCAGTTTGAATGATTTGGCCTTTTATGCGAATTCGCTTAATAACTTTGAGAAATCAATCCGATCACCAATTGTCGTTGGTTCTGGTTTTTCTAAATAACGTTTATCCTTTTCAACGAGCTTGAATATATTAAAGGTAGTCAACGCATCATCAAGTGCTCGGTGATGCCTGCCTGTCCCTTCTTTCCCATATTCCTGTACAGCTTTCCAGAGGCCAGTTTGATTTTGGTCACCAAAAAAGCGTTTATATTCCATGGAAAGATCTAATTCAGCTGCCTTGAGCGGAAAAGCAACCCCTGCCTTTAAGCAATTATGCCGAAGGACCTTCATATCCATATTTCCCCACGTAACAATGGTTGTTTCATAATTATGCTTATTGAACTCCTCCAATTTTTTTACAAGTTCAAAAATAGATAAACCCTTGTCTACTTGCTGCTGGGAAATATGTAAAAAGGATTTACAGCGTTCCGTAAGTTTTGGGAATTTAAGTGGAGTCACAAAGGAAGAAAACTGTTCCGTCACTTGGTCATCAACGACTGCAACTATTCCAACCTCGATAATTTCTGCATAAAAGTCCTTCATTCGTACATTTCGTTCAGGCATTGTAAACTCAAAATCGATAAACAAATATTGCCGCCTTGCTCTCATCAATTTCACCACCTTTACGTTTCTTCTTAATACATTATATAAAGAAACCTGTACAAAGAATTGTGCTTTTTTTCTATTTTTTTATTTCTTACATTATAACATGAAATTAAAGTTAATTTTTTAAATTTTTCATCAATATAAAAAAGAATGGGAATGACTCCATCCTTATATACAATCTTGGTATGTACGTTTTTATCTTTTTAACTTAATGACCGCCATCGTACATCTAGACACGCAAATAAGGCGATCTTGCTCGTCGGTAATTTTAATGTCCCATACCTGAGTCGATTTCCCTTGATGAAGGACAGTTCCTACCGCTGTAACAACCCCTTCCGTTTTGGGACGAACATGATTAGCGTTAATTTCTAAACCAGCTACGGCTTCGGTCTCTTTATTTACCAATTCATAAGCACCAACACTTGCAACCGTTTCGGCTAATGCAACAGATGCACCCCCATGGAGTAATCCGAATGGCTGTCGGGTTCGTTCATCAACGGGCATTGTTGCAATGACCTTACCTTCTTCTAAATGGGTAATTTCAATTCCAAGAGCTTTCAGTAATGTGTTTTCAATCATATTTATTCCTCCAATATGTAAAATGTTGTCTATATTAATCTATTCGCTTTATTTATTAATTTTCCTTTTTTGCAATTAATTCTTTTATAGAAAAAAACAGCCCCCACTAGAGCTGTTTCTCTTTCATTAATAGTAATACGGGGCTCCAAAACCAGGGGCTCCAAAACCAGGAACTCCAAAACCAGGGGCTCCAAAACCGGGAGCTCCAAAACCAGGATACCCATATCCAGGGTAACCGAATCCTCCGTAAAATGGACGTGCCGCAAATGAAGCACCTAGTCCGCCTCCTATTAAACCTCCTAAAAAGCTTAGCCCACCTATTGCCAAAGGCAATCCAAAACCTATAAACCTTTGATCTTGTACTGGGTAGTGACTTCGATAAGGGTACATATAACCATACCTCCTTTTGCTCTATACTTGCCTACACTATTTCATATGCGAAATAAAGGGGTTTGGAGTGGGCGAAAAAGATCACCAAAACGACATATTGGTTTTCTACGGCGAGGAGAAACGCAATCAATAGCAATATAGATAGATGTCATGGAAATCAGCAACGTAAAGTAAAAACTGTCCTCATGAGGCGGTCATGAGGACAGTTCAAGTGGTTATTTCTCGATTGGTTCAAAACGTTCTACAAATAAGGCAAGTGTACGGGTCATGACTCCTGTTGCCCCAGCTGGACCTAAATCATATGCCTTGGAAGAGGTTGCCGTCCCTGCGATATCTAAGTGTACCCACGGTGTTCCTTCGGCAAATTCACCGATAAACGCCCCAGCAACAAGCGCATGGCCTTCACTGCCTGGGGAATTATTTAAATCGGCGACTTTACTGTTTCTTACCCGCTCGATCTCCGTTTCAAATAATGGCAGCTGCCACATCTGCTCACCAGCTTCCACCGAAGCTTCTAACACCTGTTGATATAATTGTTCATGATTAGTCATTGCTCCAGTAGTATGGAGGCCAAGAGCTGTTATCACTCCACCGGTTAAAGTTGCCACATCTACCAGGTAATCTGTGCCATGATGCTTGGCATAGGTAACTGCATCAGCTAACACAAGGCGCCCTTCTGCATCGGTATTTAAAACCTCAATGGTTTTACCGCTCATCGAGGTAATGACGTCATCAGGTTTAAAGGCATGACCGTTAATCATATTATCTGTGGATGGAATGACCGCGACCACGTTTTGCTCTGGCTGGGTCTCGCCGATGATTTCCATTGCCCCTAGCACTGCTGCTGCTCCGCCCATGTCCGTTTTCATCCCAACAATTCCAGCTTTTGTTTTAATAGAGTAACCGCCTGTATCAAAGGTAATCCCTTTTCCGACGAGGCCGATGACATCTTTCCATTGGTCTTTTCCTTGATATTTCAGGACAATCATTTTTGGCGGCTCTGTGGACCCTTGGTTAACTGCAAGGAAGGCTCCCATACCGAGCTTTTCGATCTCTGCTTTATCTAAGATTTCCACTTCGAAATCATACCTTACAGCAAGGTCTTTGGCATAATTAGCCATATCTGTTGCTTTCAACATATTGCCTGGGAGGTTAACAAGTGTTCTCGCCGAATTCGTTGCTTTTCCAAACGCAAACCCTACAGTTAGTGATGCTTCGACTTCATCTTCCTCATATGTATCACAATAAATCGTCACATGCTCGAGTTTTTTCTCAGGCTCGTTCGATTTTTGTTTGTAGCCTTCAAATTGGTAAGTGGAAAGAGAAAGTGCTTCACTCAACGCATGTGAGGCATCTAAACCATTTACTTCCACTGCTGTAAAGGAATCTAAATAAACAGCGGTTTCCTCAATTTTACTCTTTTGTATTTCCTTAAAAAGCCTGCCAAACGCTTCTTTTAGTTTATCGAAGGTTAAATCCTTTTCTTTCCCTAGACCAACAAACCAAATTCGTTTTGCACCGATTTTACCAAAACTATGTACTTTACTGATACTTTTTAACTTGGCCGATAAATCACCCGATTTTACTAGGTTTGTAAGCTGGCCTTCGAACCGATAATCAAGACTTGTCAATAATCCTGAAAATTTTTCTGGTTTATCAAAAAGACCAATGATTAAACCCTCATGCTCAGTAGATAGGTCTATTTCCTTTTTAACATCAAACAAACTACTTCACCTCCATAATATTGTATTTTTATTATAACGAATAAACGTTTATTTCGACTAACTAATTATCTTGAAATTTATTAAAAGAAAAAACAGGCCAGCAGCCTGCTTCTATCGTTTCTCCGAGCTAATGTATTGCCCGCGAAAAACTTGCATTGATTTATCTTCATTTAATGATTTGAGTGTTTGCTCTGTCAGTTTCCCATTACCTTTTTCGACGACATAAATATCTAACTTCTTTTTCCCCCATTTATTATAAACATCATCTACCGTTTCATAATAAAGGTCTAGTTCATTCCCTTTAATAGCCCCGCCTTTATCAGCTACAACTCCATACCCGTATCCAGGGATAAAGAGAATCGTTCCAATCGGAAAAACAGATAAATCTGCTGCGATCGTTGAAAATAAATCACGTTTAACTTTTACTCCTGAGTAGGTAATCCCGTATTCAGGATGACCTTTACTCTTTCCTGTTGATTCTACTCCCGCAGTATAACCAGTGGCTGTAACAGTTAGCTTAGGATATTTTGACCAATCAATTTCGTCTTCTAAGGAACGTGAGGTTCCAGCAACGGTTTCAGTGGTTGAGATAACCGTTGCAAATTGCTTAATTAGCAACTCGGCATTTACTCCGGAAATAGATTGGAAGGTCGCTAATATTGCCATCAAGAAAAGACACACCATCGCAAAACGCCTAGTCCAATTTTTCATTTTATTCATAAAAATTTTCACTCCTCCCAAAATATTCATTCCCAAGCTAGAGGAAATTATTCAAAAAAGGAGGAGGAAAATTTTTAGAACTGATTTTTCAATTCCATAAATCCTTGTTCCCCAAAAAAGACCCTTACCTAGAGGTAAAAGTCTAAAATCATCTGGTATTCATTTATTAAAAGTCTTAAAACATTTGGTATCCATTTTTTCGTAAAAGCTTGATTGTAAAACCAGCTGCGACTGCACCAGCAAGCCCACTTATTAAGATAAGAATATCTGCAGTTGCTAGCGAAGTAAACCTGTGGCCCAACTCGTTGAAGGCCATTTTACTATTTGTAAAATATTCACTAAACCTTACTTTATCTACAATAAAAATTGCCACAATTGGATAAACTACTGCCATAACCCATGACATTCTTAGAAGCATATTTAAGATAAATCCAATTCCAAAAAATAAAACAAAGAATAATAAAATCGAAATGATTAAGACCACAATGCTCATTTGCATCCGAGATTCCCCCTTATACATCAACATTTAGTGTACTTAATGTCGAAAAGGGAGTCAATATAAACGAATTATTTTTGCAAGGCAATACTTTCCTTACGAAAAAAAAAAGCCCCTCGAAAGTCTCGAAGAAGCAGTTATGGCTCGTTATCCAACCGGTACAGAAAAGGTAAAAAGCCTTATTCTTTTTTCTTGCCTGTTCCATTACAGCACGTACAGGTTTCTGATCCGCCTAGTACTAGTTGAAAATATCCTTTTCCAGAGCAATAATCACAGGTTGTTGAATCCAAACTCTTAACTGTCATTGTCCATCATCTCCTTAAAAATTAACTTAATTTTCTGATAATATATCAAGGATTAGCTAAAATGGAAAGGTCAGAATTCGAGCGAATTACCCCAAGAAAACGGATACACATTAAGTATTCTTTCATTTACTAAGTGTTCCTTAAATTTTCTAAAAATTATAAAAATAATTTATAGGCTGTATACCCGAATTGATCGCCAGGGTTCAGGTCACTAATACCTGGCTTCGAAAAGGAAACATCATTTTTTATCAGGTAGTGGAGAATAATCGATGCGTCTTTCTCGAGCAGAAGTTCTTCTGGAGACATAAATCTCGCTTCAAAGAGTTCGTTTTCCTGGTGGATAACCTCACCCTCTTCTATCGGTTCAAGCAGGAAATGAAGTAAATTATCACTAATTTCGTCTTTAATAACACCGGTTCTCAATCCCATGAACCCCTTGACCTGACATTGAATACCGGTTTCTTCCTTGACTTCCCGAATGACTGCTTCATCCGCAGTTTCCCCCATCTCAACAAAGCCTGCTGGCAATGACCATTGTCCTTTTAAACCGCCATATCTTTTCTTCACGACAAGCCATTGTCCATCTTTAGACTTTACCACCCCAGCAACAGCCAACCAAACCTTCCCGCGTTTTTCACGATTGCTCACCCAAACTCCCCCTAACAAAGAATTCATTTGTTCAATCATATCAAAAAGGGACAGATTTCTCTGTCCCTTTCACATTAAAATATTTTAAAATACGTTAAATTTACCTTTTTTCAATACTAGGCCTGCGCCGCCAATCATGTATAAAGAGCGATTATCGACTACTTTTTTCATGAAGGATGCCTTGGCACCAGTTATTTTTTTACCAAAAACAACACCGATTGCATCATCTTCACCAAGGGAGCAAACAGTCCCTTTATTGTCAAACGTAAAAGTTTCTAACTCAGCTTTATTGCGAACTAGGGCCGCTATATTACGGGCACAAACTTCGCCTTGCTGCATAGCAATTTGAGCGGTCGGAGGATAAGGACGATTAATCTCCTCATTAATCATAAGGGAGCTGTCACCAATCATGAAGACATCCTCAAAGCCAGGAACACGAAGGTCCGGCTGAACCTTTACCCTGCCTCGCATGGCTTCGAAACCTGATTTTTCAACAATCGAGTTCCCGCGAATGCCAGCGGCCCAAACGACGGTACCAGCCTTAATCTCACGTGGTTCCTCATCACCTTTTGCTACAAAAATTCCTTCTTCCGTGCATTCCTTAATCGCTGTTCCAATTAAGAATTCGACACCTTTTCGTTCCAATTGTGAAACGGCGTAATTCACTAATTCTGGGTCAAAACCAGGGAGTACGGTTGGTGCAGCTTCAACACAAATAATTTTTACTTTATGGGAATCCACATCATACTCATGGCACAATTCCGGTATTCTGTTTGTTAATTCACCTAAGAACTCAATACCTGTAAATCCAGCACCACCAACAACAATAGACAAGCGATTGTCGTTCTTCTCTTCTTCCATATTGTAGGTGGCAAATTGGTATTCAATATGTTCGCGCAATTGACGTGAAGAATTTACATTAGAGATTCCAAATGCAAATTCTTTTAATCCTTTAATACCAAACGTTTCTGGCTCACCGCCAAGAGCAATAACAAGGTAGTCATAGTTGACTTCACCTTTTTCTAAAATAACCTTTTTTTCTTCTTTGTTTATTTCTACTACTGTATCTTGAACAAAATCCACTTTACTGCGATCAATCACATCACGTATATCATAACGGACACGATCATGATGTAACGTTCCTGCAGAAGCTTCATGGAGCCATGTGGTTTCATAATGATAGTCATTTTTATTCACTAATACAATATCCGCTTCATTAACGCCGATTAATTTTTGTAAGCGAACTGTTGTCATTAGTCCACCATAACCTGCACCGAGAATAACAATTTTAGGCTTTCTCAAAGTGATCACTTCCACCTTTTATTTTTTTTGAATAAAATCTCTTTTTCTTAGCTTCCACTGCTTTATCCATTTTTATTTTGAATAATAGAAAAATGTATGTGATATAATTCACGTATGAGTCTAAAAAAAACGAACTGCTTGGTCAGGATATCGATTTTCGCAGAGATTTATTACGCTAAGAAAGTAAATATTTTTTCCTGATTGTCATAAAAATGTGCTTTTTGTGACACAAAAATTTAACAATCTATCCTCAATACATCTTATGCTACTTTCACAGGATTATCAAGCAATTTTTATAAATTAATTAACTTTAAAAGATAAGGAATTGCATCGCCTGTTATCTTATAGTTCTAGTTTAAAATATTGTTTCTGTTGCGAATATTACCTTATATAATAATGTGAGAATTTTCTGTTTTATGATATTATAGTGTGTAGAGTTTCTAACTACAAGTTGGGGGGGATACGGAGTGCAAGAGAATCAAAAAGTTTATGACATTACAATCATCGGTGGAGGCCCTACCGGTTTATTTACCGCCTTTTACGGAGGAATGAGACAAGCATCTGTGAAGATCATCGAGAGCTTGCCACAGCTAGGCGGTCAATTATCAGCGCTTTATCCAGAAAAATATATTTATGATGTGGCAGGTTTTCCAAAAATCCGTGCACAAGAATTAATAAATAACTTAAAAGAACAGATGCGCAAATTCGAACCTACAGTTGCTCTTGAGCAATCTGTTGAAAAGTTAGAAAAACAAGAAGATGGCACGTTCAAATTAACAACAAATAAAGAAGTTCATTATTCAAAAACGATTATTATTACCGCCGGAAATGGTGCTTTCCAACCGCGTCGTTTAGAGCTAGAAAGCGCTGCTCAATATGAACGAAAAAATCTCTACTACTTTATTGAGGATCTAAATCAGTTTGCAGGCCAAAAAGTTGTTGTTTTTGGTGGCGGAGATTCTGCCGTTGACTGGGCACTAATGCTTGAGCCAATTGCTGAGAAAGTATCTATTGTTCACCGCAGAGATAAATTCCGTGCTCACGAACATAGTGTCGAAAACTTGTATAACTCAAAAGTAGATGTGAAGACACCTTATGTTCCTGCCGAACTTATTGGCGATGAAAGTGGAATTAAGCAGGTAGTTCTTGAAACGGTTAATGGTGAAGAGAAAGTTACACTCGATGTGGATGCTGTTATTTGTAACTATGGTTTTGTCTCATCCCTTGGACCCATTAAGGAATGGGGTCTAGACATCGAAAAGAATTCCATTGTTGTAAATTCGAAAATGGAAACCAATATACCTGGCATTTATGCTGCGGGCGATATTTGCACCTATGACGGAAAAGTGAAATTAATTGCTTGTGGCTTTGGTGAAGCACCAACCGCCGTTAATAATGCAAAAGCCTTCATTGATCCTAAAGCAAAAATCCAGCCTTTACACAGTTCATCAATGTTTAATAAATAAGGGAAAAAAGCGTCCCTCAGCGGACGCTTTTTCATGTTCAATATTTTAGCATTCTTCTGGTGTACCTGTTGTTGTAGCCGTTCTAAACGAAGAGCCACAGCCGCATGATGCAATGGCATTCGGATTTTCAATCGTAAAGCCGCCGCCCATCATTGATTCTTTAAAATCAATCTTCGTCCCTTGTAAAATAGCAGCACTCTCTTTATCGACCAGCACTTTTATCCCGAATTGTTCAAACGTGAGATCATCTTCGTTTACCGTATGCTCAAAGCCCATACCATAAGATAAACCGCTGCAGCCACCGCCTTTTACACTGACTCGTAACAGTGCACCTTCTTCTTCGTTATGCTTCATCATTTCTTTAATATGGAGCGAAGCTGCTTCTGTTAAAATAACCACTTCATTACTCATTGTATTCCCCTCCTTAAATGAGGCTTTTATTAAATTATATACACAGATTGTTAACTACTCAACTAATTGAATCCTTTTAACTAATATATGGAATAATAAAAAATAAGGGAGCGGCGTTGCTCCCTTATTTTATTCATACTGATGAACTTAGCGCTTCCGCTTTTCTTAAAACATTGGATTTTCTTCTAGATATTGATAAATGTTATCTACCAACTCATCGGCTGTTTTTCCCGTTACCACTTCGCCATTTACAAGAGCATATAGGGTAGTTGCACATTTCCCGCAATATCCAAGACATCCATATTCAATAATATCCAAGTTAGGATCTTTTTCTAATTTTTCAAGTGCTTTTTGTGCACCATTAGCAAGATTGCTAATACAAAATTCAATGATGGGTTGAATCATTGCCTTCACCTCTCCACAACTACTTATCCTACTCTATTTAATTTGCTTAGTCAATTACCATGTTTACCCTGCTGATGTCAAGAAAATCATGAATAATGTTGTTATTTCTACACATTTTAGATATACTCGTATTTGGTAAAGAAACGAAAGAATTATACTACTTTTTTTATTGCACTCAGCCAATTTTTTTAATATGAAAACCGGATATTCAAAGGGGAAATAATAATGAAAAACCTTGTAATTTTAGGTGGAGGATATGGTGGGATGAAAGTTTTAAACGAACTTTTCCCCAACCATTTACCAGAGGACGTAACGATTACTCTTGTGGACCGTGTACCCTACCACTGCTTAAAAACGGAATACTACGCTTTAGCCGCAGGAACCATTTCAGACAAAGAAGTCCGTGTTGCTTTTCCGGAACACCCTCAATTAGTTGTAAAATATGGTGAAGTAATCGCCGTTGATTCCGCGGGGAAAAGAGTCGTAATGAAAGATGCAGAACCCATCGCCTACGATGATTTAATTATCGGCCTTGGCTGTGAGGACAAGTACCATGATGTTCCCGGCGCAGATCAGTTCACTTACAGTATACAGAGTATCGAAAAGTCCCGCCTTACTTACTCCGTCTTAAACAATTTGGGACCTGGCTCAGTTGTCGGTATTGTGGGAGCCGGTCTTAGCGGTGTAGAGTTAGCAAGTGAATTAAGTGAAAGCCGTGAAGATCTAAACATTAAATTATTTGATCGAGGAAAACATATTCTTTCCTCTTTCCCAGAACGTTTAAGCAAATATGTTGAAAATTGGTTTGTGAAAAACAATGTTGAAATTATCAACGGTTCCAATATTACCAAGGTGGAAGAAAATGTATTATACAATCACGATCAGCCTATTCATTGCGATGTGATTGTCTGGACGGCAGGGATTCAAGCCAATAAAATTGTCCGCGATATGGACGGGGAAAAAGACGGAATGGGCAGACTAGTCCTTACCCCAATTCATCATTTACCAAATGATGAACATGTTTTTATACTCGGTGATTGTGCAAGTCTCCCCCATGCACCAAGTGCTCAATTAGCAGAGGGACAGGCTGAACAAATTGTTGAAGTCTTAAAGAGACGTTGGAAAGGTGAAGAACCTCCTGCTTCCTTCCCACAAATTAAATTAAAGGGGATCCTTGGTTCCCTGGGGAAAAAGCATGGTTTTGGGATGATGGCAGACCGCGCCATTACAGGACGCGTCGCCCGTATGCTTAAAACCGGTATACTCTGGATGTACAAATATCATAATGGCTGAATAAATAAGAAGCATTCCGATGTTATGGAATGCTTCTTCTCATTAAATTGCTTTATACCCATATTTTTCTAGTTCTGAAAAAATAGTTTTTAGGCGAGGGTTCCCTTCGCCAACGACTTTTTCTTTAATGACAACTACCGGGTAAAACATATCCTCTTCGACCACCTTTTTGGCAAAATCGAGTTGTTCATTCTCCCCTGTGGGCTGGTAAATATCAACATACGTCATTTTAAAAGGTTGATCCGGAAATTTCCTAGCTATAGCTGCCTCCAGCCATCCAAACGTTTCTTTTGAAGAAGGTAAATTTACACAACTTGGGCATAATTGTTCCGCTCCATAAACAACAATTTCTACTTCTTGACTATTCATCATATGATTCCTGCCTTTTCCTTTAAGATTGACTATCTTATTTATACTATACAAACAAAGAAAATGTCTTTAAATGTGTGTTTTCCTAATTTCTGATAATGGATTTTTAGCGCCGATGACATTATAATATAAACTATAGGAAGGGAGTCGATTCATTTGGCAGAACAAGAAATTTTTGAGCAAGTTCAAGAAGTATTAGATAAATTACGTCCATTTCTTCTTCGCGATGGCGGAGATTGTGAATTAGTAGATGTGGAAGAAGGCATTGTAAAACTTCGCCTGTTAGGTGCATGTGGAAGCTGCCCAAGTTCAACAATCACACTTAAGGCTGGTATTGAAAGAGCTCTTTTAGAAGAAGTTCCTGGTATTGTTGAAGTAGAGCAAGTATTTTAAATAATACTCAAAAAAAGCGATTGCCTACCGAGGCAATCGCTTTTTTCGTGATACCTGTAATTAATTATTAATAAAGCCATTCCAATAGCGGGAGTTTTAAAGTCTTAATGGGGGCATCCGTTAGTTGATAAAAACCAGCCAAAAACCGTTCATATTCGCCAGACTGCCGTAAAATTCTAGTTAACTTCTCCTCCAATACCTTTTTATCCTGTTCCGATGTCGTTATATAATAACTCTCGATGCATTCAAAGTAATGAAGCGGGAAAATTAAGCGCGAATATAGTAATCTCCATGTAAAAGGCGACAATGGTGAAATACTTTGGTACTCTTCAAAAAATCGTTTTAATTCCACATCATAGGTTTGAAAATTGTGAAGGTATCTTTCTCTTGTCCATTCAGCTAGGTCACGACTGCGATGGTCAAAAACCCAATCAAATGGGTTTTTAATCATATAATTATTGAGTGGCCCCCATGTTTTTTGGGTAAAACGTTCATGACAAACAGTGCCGCTATCTGTTTCCAATGGTTCATCATCGATTTCGGTATCCACTAAATATTGAATAGCATTCTCCGTTAACCCTAAATAATAGGGGAAAGAATCAATAAACATTCGTTGAAACTCATCTTCAGGTGTTTGAAAAAGCAATCCATTCCAAACCTTTTCCATTTGCTCAAGCCGCTTTTCCCATAATGACTTCCATTGGCCAATCCTGCTGGACCTCTCTATTTGAAAGGGAACCCTTCTCCCACGTTCATGAAATCTAGCCAATTTCCTCCCCAATTTTATTTTTCGCTGTGCTTCCGTTTGTCGATTGGCCAAGACACAATATTTATTTTCTTCCCATGTCGTAATTAGATGACCTTCTTTCGATTGCAAAAAGACCGGGACATTTTGATCGCCATAATTTCTTAAATGCTGCGATATTTTTTCAAGCTCGGCAAGATCCTCTTCTTCCTTACCAGTTGGTTTGGAGATTAAGTAGAGCCAGCCATTTCCTCTTAACGCATCGTAAGTATCTAATTTTACATATTCATCCACCGTAATGCCATATTGATTTTCCAGCATTTTCTGAAGCATTAAGGTCCCACCTCATTTCTTTCTCTTTTCTTACCTCATGTATATGTATTTAGCTTAAAAAACTTGTTTCTGAATAACGAAGAAAAATGATGGAGAATATAAGGTTTTATCCATGCTCTTTTTTAAGGTGAATTTGCATAAGTTAGAATAATAAAGTATATATTTAGTGAAAATCCATAGAAAAGGTGATCAGAGGAATGGCAGACGACAAAAACGTAAATCTAACCGAAGTAACTGCACGCAGATGGCTGAAAGAAAGAGGCGTTGAAGTACAGGACATCGCTGATTTAGTTTTCTTTTTACAGGAAAAGTATCACGAAAATTTAAAAATGGAAGATTGCTTAGCGAACGTGGAACGCGTTCTTTCAAAACGTGAGGTACAGAACGCAATTTTAACAGGAATACAGCTGGATATACTTGCTGAAAAAGGAATGCTTGAAGAGCCTCTTCAATCCATCATTGGAACAGATGAAAGCCTCTATGGTGTGGATGAAATTCTAGCCTTTTCCATTGTAAATGTATACGGTTCGATTGGTTTTACAAATTACGGTTACATCGATAAGTTAAAGCCAGGGATTTTAGCCCATTTAAATGATAAATCAACGGGAGAGTGCCATACCTTTTTAGATGATATTGTTGGTGCGATTGCAGCGGCCGCATCGAGCAGACTCGCACACCGGGTGGCCCGCGAGGAAAAAGAGAAAAAATAGGTAAAAAAAAGGATGGGGTTGCCCCATCCTCAGATTGTCGAGAAAGGGTATTTTTCTCGGCAATTTTTTATTCTCAGCATTTAATTATTCATTGTACCTGCTAATGGGCCTGTTGATTTGCGCGGAAGGCACGCAGACTCCTGC